>JAQUKH010000013.1 GCA_028719205.1 bacterium | reverse complement strand
GATTTAAAGTATGAAAAAGCGCCGCAACTAAACTAAGAAGCGCCAAGGATTGCATGCCAAGCGAGGAAAAAGTCATCGCGCTTCCAAGGCCAAGCAAGATAATTCCGATATTTTCAATACTGGAATATGCCAGGAGCCTTTTTATATCATTCTCCGTCAGTGCGTACAAAACTCCGAGTAAAGAAGATATTGCTCCAGCAACCAGAACTGCAAGCCCCCACCAGGCCGGAACCGGCTGGAGGATATCAAGGAACAATCTGATCATCATATAAATTCCGCTTTTAAGCATAACGCCGGACATGAAAGCGGAGGTATGGGAAGGAGCGGCCGGATGAGCGGCCGGAAGCCAGATATGGAACGGAATAATGCCGGCCTTTGTGCCAAAACCAATCATGGCAAGTACAAAAATTATGTTTTTAATATACAAAGGAATAAGCATAGCGCCGGCCCTGATTACTTCAAAATCAAAAGAACCGGTAAATTTGTAGAGCAGTAGGAAAAAAGCAATGATAAAGGCCGTACCGACATATGTCATAACGAGATATAAAAAACCGGCTTTTATATTATTTTTTTCATCGCGGTCATAAACAATGAGAAAATACGAGGCAACGGCCATAATTTCCCACGCAACCAGAAAAAAGATCCCATTTGACGCAGTAACGACAAATAATATCCCAAGGATAAACAGATGGTAAAAAAATCCCAAAACGCCGATGTTGTATTTTTTATAAAAATGTTTTACATATCCGATTCCATAGATAGAGCAAAAAAGAGCAATCAGCGAAATAGTGAAAATAAAAAATGCCGACAGCATGTCAATATGCAAAGAGAGGGAAAGGAGAGGAAAAGGAGATATTCCCGCCATAAAAGATAAGGCGTTTCCAGAAATGATTATCATGAGTGAAAAAAGCAAGCCCCACAAAGAACCGGCAATGGCAAAAAAACTGCTCCAGATATTTGCCGATATATCATCTTTTCTTAATAATAAAGAACCGGCCGCGCCGATGGAAAAAAGCAAAACCAAAATATAAAAACTTATGGGTGCTGTGATAATTTCTGTCATATTATTATGATTTGAGAACTGCCTTATCTAAATCTTCAAGAATCCCCAGAAGAGAAAAAAGTATTGTTTTTGGTGACGGCGGATCGCCCGGAATTTGATAATGCACCGGCAAAATAGAATCAACTCCGCCTAAAACCGCGTAAGAGTCCTTAAAAATTCCGCCATCAATAGCGTCATCGCCAACGGCAATAACAATTTTCGGATCAGGCGTTGCTTCATATGCCCGCCTGACTGCCTCGGCCATATTGCGCGTCACCGGCCCGGTTACCAAAAGCATATCGGCGTGCCTTGGGGAAGCAACAAAATGGATCCCGAAGCGTTCAATATCATAAAATGAATTAGAAAGAGCGGTTAGTTCCTGCTCGCAGGCATTATCAGAGCCGGCATCTATTTGCCTGATAGCAAGAGATCCGCTAAATAAGCGTTTTACTTTATTCTCTATTTTTTCGCCGACAGCAACAATACCGGCTTGATCAAAGCCCTTATCTTGTAATGGGATTATATTTTTTGGAGTCTTTAATATTTTTAAAAAAAGTTTAAACATATAATTGTGTTGTAAATATCCTGGTTTTAAGTATAAACCGAATATATTCATTATAAGACTTACTTATTGCTCTTGTCAAGATACAGATTATTTTTCCCACTTGACATCTGTTTTGTTTTAAAGTAGCATATAAGTTGTAGAAAATTTTATAGGTGAAATAAATGAAGGATATAAAAATACTTCCATTAATTTCCATAAAATGCATAAATACGAATCTACGCTCAAAAAATAAAGAAAATGTAATTAAAGAATTAGTAGATTTGCTTGATGCAGATAATGTTTTAACTGATAAAAACAGGTTTACTAATTCACTTATTGAAAGAGAAAAGTTATGCAGTACCGGGCTTGAAGACGGGGTAGCCTTTCTTCATCCCAGATATGATGTTGAAGAAATCGTAAATAAACCCGCTATTGGTATTGGCATTTCTAAAGATGGAATTGACTTTGACTCAATAGATGAAGACCCGACTTTTGTTTTTTTCATATTATGTTTCAAAAAACTTGAAAGCCATTTGCAATACCTTACATACCTGAACCGTTTATGCACGGATACCGAGTTTTTAAACGACCTTCTGGAAAGTAAAAACGCTGAAGATATTATTAAGAGCATAGATAAAAAAGAAAAGACCGGCAGTCTTGCCGGCTCTTTCCTCGGAGCCCTGTATCCAAAAAGCATAATAGACATATTCAAAAAATAAATTATCCCCTTCCCGGAACCTTCCGCTTAACTCAAGTTTAAAAAATAATCCCGGCTGTGACCTGCGCTGTCAGCGCGTTATTTAAGAAGGTATATTCGCGGTTGGAATAGCCAAGGTATGAATAGATATTAAAACCGAGGGTGAAATCGTTTATGTCCGTGTAAGTAACACCTGTTGTCAAAATAGAAGATTTATCATCCAGGTTCCCGATAATGTTCAGGTTTAATGTCAGGTCGCTTATAATAAATTTTGCATAGCTTGTAAATAGCGCCGCGTAGTACCTTGACAGGCTGTTCATTTCATATAAATTATTATCCAGCAGAAAATCCTTTTTAGTACCGCTTGTTTTAAGTGTAATACCGCCTGTACTGTCAAATTGCACAATTGGATCCTGATAAGGATAAATTACATCGTCATTAAAGATATCCTCTTTGTATCCGGTATGGTTATAATAAAATTCGAAGGTAGTTGTGATCCTGTCATTGACATCACGGAAATCAAACGATTTGTTAAAGCCGATACTTGCCCGCGGATTCCACTTATCCGCTGATCTTGATTTTACGAGGACACCATTTTCGACCATCATTCTGTCATGATTCTCCCCGTGGGAAGCGGCAAATTCGCCGTAAGTATCAACTTTAAATATCCTTGTGGAAAAATCATAACCATATACTGGTTTATATCCTTTTTTTCCCCATACGGCAAAAGCCATTTCGGTATTTCCCACTAAAAATTCTATTTTTGAAGCCACTGCAGTTGAATCAGCATCCGAAGTTTTCCCGGTATCAATGAAGCTATAGATATTTAATTTTGTGCCAAACGGAATATGCATTTTAATTCCATAAGCCCCCTCGCGCGATCCGATCTTCTGGAAAAAAGTCTTCTTTTCAATATTAATAAGGTCAGTCGGGTTCCATAAATAGCATCTGCCCCACTGCAAAACCTGCTTGCCAGTCCTGAAATACACCTTGTCTTTTATGTTAAAATCAAGAAATAATTCTTTTAGCGATGAACTTGTGGTATCTGTGTCAGCAATAAAGTTTGTTTCAACACTGACAAAACCTTTTGTGCCTTTCGGAAGGCGCACGTCGATAAAAAAATCTCCTAAAATAAAATTCGCAAAATAGTTATTCCGGTCATCACCTTTATTGATCCAATCCTTTGTTCCGGTATAACTCACAACACTTATAATCTGGCCTGAAAAACCGACTGACCGCTTTTCTCCTTCAGAAGATTTATTATCAACAACCCCTGTTGTCTCAATTCCCATTTCAGGATTTGAAAACAGTGAATTTTCATCGATCTTTTCCTGCGCGTAAATACTGGAACATGTAAAAATAATAAAAAATAAAAATAAAAACTTATCTGATAGTTGATTCCTTTTTAATTCCATTTACAATATCTCCTGCCTTAACTTTATTTTTCTTGAACCAGCCCTTATTCATTTCCAGAACATAGGATATCTTTTTAGAAGGGACCGCGAGGGTTGTATCCAGCGGTTTCAAATCAACTATTTCAGTGATCTTAAAATCCTGGTCAATAAAAGCCAGGGATAAAGGAATTTTTGTATTTTCCATCCAAAAAGTGTAATAATGAGGTGTTTCAAAAATAAAAAGCATGCCTCTATTCTCATCTAATTTTTCGCGGAACATTAAGCCTTTTTCTCTTTTGCTATCGGTATCGGCAATTTCGACAATCAAAATATTTTCATTAATTTGAATTTTTTTCTCTTCAAATTCTTTATTTTCCGCGGATACCCGGATAAAAGGCAGGATTAACAATGAAAGAATTATTATTGACCGAATATTAATCTTCACGAAAGGCCTTGCATTCATATAAGAAATAATAACATAATTTTAGAAATTTTTAAATAGAAAAGGCAAATCCCATTCCGTAATAACTTACTTTATTTTCGGAAAACTGGCCGTAAGGAGAACGGCCTTTATAATATTCAAGAAAAAGCTGTAATGAGCGTATATCATCATACGGACTGTGGAACATTAATCCTGCTTTAATACTTAAGGCAGGTGCCCAGTAGCTGTTTTTTAAAATACCATTAAGGTCTATTCCTGAAATCAAACTGGCCTTCTCCCAACCCGCGGGTGTAAAGCGGTATTCCATTCCACTCTGTAAACGATTTTTATCGAGAGGAGTATCCGTCTGCAAAATCCGGTTTCCTCCGCCATAGAGGCGCAACCGCCCTTTTTCCCAGGAACCGAGAAATTCCATGGCTTCAAAACTTAAATTAATCCGTTCCACCTTCGGCCCGGGCTGAGGGAATAAAAGGAATTCATCACCCAAATGCGATGACTGATGATAGATCCTGGCCCGGCCTGACCAAACACCTTTTCTGACACTCAATGGAAATCCAATAATATAATCCGCGTTAATAAGATCCTTTGATTTTGCTTCCAGATTAAATATAGCTAAAACTGCCCCGCTGATACCTAACTGTTTTCCATCACCTTCAAATTCACCCGGCCAGCGGACAAGCCCGATTTCCTCTCCAAAACCAACTGCTAAAAAATCATTAGTAATAAATTCAGTTTTATACCGTTGCACTGACGCAAAAAATTTCGGTTGTTTTGGATCAGCAAAGGGAGGCGCGAAAATATCCCCTTTTGGGAAAAGCAGCTTGCGCTCGCCCGTATTTGGAACAGGCCACGCGGCCCATGACTGCCACTTAGTCTTGTATCGATTGTCCAGGCTGGGCCAAATCTGCAGCCTGGTAACGACATCAGTCACACCTTTAAATGAGCGGATCGTCAATGGAATTACTCTTTTTTCCTTATCGCTGTATACTCCCCCTTCAAGTGTTACAACACCATTTTTTACTTTTACTTTAAGGCGATCCGTATCAATCGAATATTTATAGAACAGCCACGCTTCGATATAACCCCGCAAGTGATAATCAAATTCCGAAGAAGAAATATTTTCTTCGATGTTTCCTCCCAATTCCGCGCTGTAAACAAATAAAAGGGCAGGTTTAAAACCTGCCCCTATGATCAAAATAATCAGAACTAAATATTTCAATAATTTTCGATTCATCTTTAATCTATTTCCACTCTATTGCGCCCTGCTGTTTTTGCTTTATAAAGGAGCTCATCAGCTTCCTTGACCATACCTTCCAGATTATCAGTAAGCTTTGATGAAACACCGATACTGATTGTTATTTTTATATTTTTTTTGTCGGCCAGTTCAACAGGGGAGCTTTCCACTTTTTTACAAAGCTCTTTAAATATTTCTTTTATCTTTTCCGCTTTCATATTGATAGCCAGGATACAAAATTCTTCCCCGCCAAATCTTGTTACAATATCGCTTTTTCGCATTCTATTATTAAGTATCGAGGAAACATGCCTAAGGGCTATATCACCTACTTCATGGCCGTAAGTATCATTCACTTTTTTAAAATAATCTATATCCACCATGGCGCAAATTATGTTAAGGTGGCCTCTGACGGCATTCGCGAAAAATTTTTTACCGGATTCAAAAAAATACCTGCGGTTGTAAAGCCCTGTAAGAAAATCTTTTATTGATGCTTCCTTGATCGTATTTATGCGTTCAATGTTTTCAATATTCTGGGTAATCCGGCTGTAAAACTCCTCGGTCAGAAAAGATTCTTTTATAATAAAATCATTCGCTCCATTTTTTAAAAACCGGGCAGCCGAAACCTTTTCTTTTTCTGATAAAATCCCTATGATAGCAAGATCCTCCCTTTTATAATTTTCTCTTATTTTTTTTGTCAGATCAAAACCATCCATTCCCGGCATACTATATTCAGCAATAACCAGTTTTGTATCCGGATATGTTGAAAGCAATTCCAGGGCCTTTTTGCCGTCATTAGCGGTAAAAACCTTGTATTGGTGTATATTAAGAAGGTTTTTTATAATAATACGGAACGAGTCTGATTCCGCTACTGCAATTATTTTTATATCAGCATTTTTTTTAAGGCGGTTAAGCATGGAAAGAATATAATCAATGCTTTGGGAGTCTTCTTTAAGAACATAATCAACTACATCTTTAGACCAGACTAAATTACGTGTTTCTTCATTCGCGTTACCTGTAAAAACAATGACGGGAATTCTTTTTCTGACAACTACATCTATAATTTCCCCATCCATCGCGTCAGGCAGATTAAAATCAAGTATACCCGCGAGAAATATATTATTTGGATCTTCAAGGATCCGGGCCGTTTCAGACAGGCTGCGGGCCCACATAACTTCATATCCATTATTATGTTCTAATCTACTTTTGAGTATGGACCCAAAAAAATTACTGTCTTCTACAATAAGGATTTTTTCCATAAAAGCATTATACTATATTTGTCTGCTTACTTGCTTAAATTTTCCAGATAAGCCTTTGTAAAGATCGAATTGTCGATTTTTTTGGTGGAAATATTCGAGATTTCAACCACTGTTTTATTGCCTTTTTCAAACTCATCAATAAACATCTGATTTACCGGTACATATCGATTATCAACGATCGTATATTTAAGATAATACGCTGTTTGCATTAAAGTATTTGAAAGCGAATATGATTCTTCTTTCAAGGGCAGGAAGTTATCTCTTCTGATCCAATATATTTTTTTCGGGTAATCAACATCATTGACCTTAGCCTTTATTTCTAATTTATAAACCGGTATCTGGCCAAGCTTATCTTCGCTGATAATTTCCTTGCCTTTTTCATCCTTTGCGAATTCGTAAGTTTCAGTAAGTTTCCTCTTTTCAAAATCATCCGCTTTCGCGTCCGACCCGCCGATACTTTCATCGCGGTTAATATGCTGAAAGGTCCTTGTATTTCTTCGATACATCCATAAATTGTCGCCCATTCGAAGATAACCATTCCCTTTTTCCGCTTCAGGGTTGGACATAACTATAAGAAAAGAATCATCAGAGTCTCTCCGGTAATATATCATCTCAAGGACCTTTACACCCTGCTCTATTTTCTGTTGTGTCAGTATTACGTTCGCCTTTATATCTGAAGTGATCTCCAGATTGTTCTCAACTTTTTTCAATATCAGATTAACATCTATTCCTTCGGCAAACGACCTGGTTGATAATAAAATTAATATCAAAAATGAAAATCTTTTTAACATTCTCGCTCCTTTAATGCATACCGCCCCTTTTATCCCCTTCTTCACAAGGAGGGGACTAGGGGAGGTTCTTTTGCTCTGCCTATTCATAATGCCTCAATGCCGTCGCGGGTGACAAATTCGCGGCCCTGCGCGCGGGAAAATATGCCGTAACAACGGCGATTATCAGTATAAATAAAACATTTGAAGATATTCCCAAAAAAGTAGGGAAAAAATATAGATGGCTGTTTACCAGCAGGATCGACATAGGATTATCCGTAACATTAAATGTAACCGTTGAAAGCAGGCGCATTACAACAAAAGCAGACGCTATTCCTATAAAAGAGGCGAACAATGTCAGGAAAAATGTTTCTAATATAAAGGTATTCCTGACATCATTTTTCTGCATGCCTATCGCCCTTATCGTCCCGATCTCGCGCGTCCGTTCACGGATCGTCATACGCAGTGTATTTACAACGCCGATCAAAATAATAAAAAATAATACCAGTACCGCGCTTATAGTTATAAGGTTTAACGCTTTTTCAAGTTTAAGAACGTCACTGGCGCTCTCATACATAGTCTGCACATCCACGATCGTCGCCTTCCATTTGCCTTTACCCATATCCTTATATTTTTTTGTCAATTCATCAGTTGTACTTGTTCTCTTTAGCAAAATCCATTCAGTCGCGAGTATATCCGTTAATGAACTGTTTGCCTTGGGATAAAAAGCATCCTTGATCTTTTTAGGATCTTCCGGCAGGTTGTCATAATAAGTTTCATAAAATTTATCTTCTGAAAGAAAAACAATATTTTTATCTGTCATTTCATCATCCGCAAAAACGGCAGTGAGATTATATTTAACAATAGTTTCTTTATCTTCAAATTTATTTTTATAAACTATTTCAAACGATTCACCCGGCTTGATCCCAAGGGCATCAAAAAGTGTTTTATTTATTAAAACATTTTTCTTGGACGATACCTTATCTATTTCGCCATTTATGACCTTTATTTTTTTCTCCAAAACTTTTTTAGATTCATCATCCGTCTTAAATCCAAGCGTTGATACGTTAATTATTTTCCCATTATATTTCAATTGCCCATAGATAACTGCGATATCGGGTTTTAGCTGCGAATGTATTTTATTCGCGAGTTTTACGGCATTCTTCGGGGCGTCATTCATTGTGATACTTATATTCCCTATCTCATAAGGCCTGAAACCCATCAATTTCTTTAAATTACCCAGTTCCGCGAAAATAACGCCCTGCATGAATACATTGTCATTTTTTAATATCCCGACAATAGTAAGCCTGGCCGCCTGGTCATTCCCGAATAAATTCGTGTACCGGACTCTTATAATATCGCCTTTTTTCACCTTAAGATATTTAGCCTTTTCCTCTGAAACAATTGTTGGGTTCTCCACATCCTTTCTTGAAAGGTCCTGGAAGGTCCCTTCTATCATCCGGAATGATTCCTCGATCTCTTTCCTGGTTTCCGCGCTTAATTCCTTGCTCAGATCTATCCCAACGATAATAATAGTATCCGCCTTTCCGTTTCCTATAGCCCTGCCGAACACCCCGACATTTTCTTCAACCTCACGCACGCCTTCATTATTATTTTTTATAACTGAAAATATTTTTTCCTTGTCACGGAAAATAGGGCTGTTAAAATTGCTTTTTTCGCTGAAGGCTATTGAAACATGCCCGGCAATACGGGCTACAAGCTTATTAAGCAGGACATCAGTGATCCCGTTAGCGAAAGAATTGGCAATAACAAGTATCATCACGCCAAAGGCGATTGCGATCCCAAGCAGGACATTCCTGCGTTTCTGCCTGAACAAATTTCTCAAGCTTATTTTCAATATTAGATTCATACATCTCCTGTAGGGGCTTGATTAATCAAGCCCTGATTGGGCGCAATGAATTGCGCCCCTACATTAATCTCTTACGATCGCGTCCAGCGGCGTAATACTCTTCGCTACTTTTATAGGATATATAACTGCGGCAAAAGTAACTATCGCAAGCTGTAAAAATGAAAGCATAATATCGGACATGGACAACACTGGATAAAACATGTCTCCGCCGAATAAAAGCTGGACCATATCATTCTCTGATGTTATTTTAAACAACGGGAGAAGATTTACAGTTATAATTCCGACAATAACTCCCGCCCCTCCAAAAACAAATGAGAGCATACCTGTTTCCGCGAGGAACATATTGCTTATAAAACTTTTTCTTGCCCCGACCGCCCTCATCATGCCTATCTCGGGGGTTCTTTCGATCGCCGCCATACTTAAGGTATTGACAATTATTATGACAGCCACGACAAAAAGCAGCATTACAAAAAGAAATAGGGCGCCTTTAATAACCGTCGACATGCTTCCGATCAAACCAAACGCCTTTTTCCAGGATACAGCCCTGACCCCAAGATTCGCGGACTTTAGGTCCTTATTCATTTTCAATAACGCGTCATCTATTGAAATACCTTTTTTAAGTTTTATAAATACAAGATTATAAGCGCCGGTATCAACATCAACAACTTCGCTCTTCTCCTGCTTAACAGCCGGCGTAAATTTTACATCCGCTTTTCCGTTACTTTTATTTTCCGTCATTAATGTGTTTTCCGAAAATAACATATCCAGATTTTCATTACCCATATCAAGCAGTTTCTTCTTATCTTCGGATATCTCAGAAGCCTTTGACTCCGCGGAAAAATAACCGAATGCTTCTCTATAGGATTCAATATCAATAAGCGCGAAATGTCCGAAGATCGTATTCAGCGTGTTATATCTTACAACCGCCCTGACATTAACCCTTACATCCATAGTGGTATTTTTGTCATTAAATCCCATAACAACCATGCTGTCTTTTACTTTTATACCAACAGGTTCTTCTTTTTCCTTCGTTTCCTTTTTGAAATTTTCCTCTATCAATTTACCGCCCGTGGGCACAAACCAGATATTCGTATATCCATAAAATTCTTTTCTCGCGAACGAAGGCAGGATCACACCTTTTTCGTTTTTTTCCGGAATTGTACCCTCAACCGGCTTGATATTATCAGGGAACATTGCCCTGTATTTCGCGAAGTCAACACCCAAAAGGAATCCGTTCCCGGGGGAACCGCCTTCTTCATTTAAAAGCATCGCCAGATTCCTGCCAACGGGCAGATATTTATCAATGTAATCCTCTTTATTCAAAACTTTTTTTATTTCAATAAAATTACCTATTGCCTCGATCGGTTTGCCCATCAGGGTAAAAAGCACATTGTCCGTTTCCTGTTTATCTGAAATAATAACAATATGCCCCGTAAAACCCTCTATTATATTTTTAGTCAATCCCCTGTCCATACCGGAAATGACGCCATTTCCCAAAGTCATGAACAGCGCCCCGAGAAAAAGGATCGTCCCGATCACAAAACTTTTTCCTTTATGGCGGAATATATTCCGCCAGGCAATTTTAAATATTAAGCCCATTTATTCTCCATCCACTATTTTTCCGTCTTTTATTTTAATGACCTTCTGAGCATACTTTAGAACATTCGCGTCATGCGTCGAAAAAACAAATGTGGTTTTTTCGATCTGGTTCATTTCCTTCATTAATTCAAGGATCGACGCGCCTGTCACGGAATCCAGGTTTGCCGTCGGCTCATCCGCGAGGACAATGTCCGGATTTGTCACCAAAGCCCGCGCGATCGCCACCCTCTGTCGCTGGCCTCCTGACAATTCAGCAGGCCTGTGGGCGATGAATTCTTTTAAACCTACTTCCTCGATCAATTTTTCCGCCCGTTTTCTTACCTCCGCCGCCGTAAATTTTTTCATTAAGAGAAGAGGAAATTCCACATTCTCAATAACATTCAAAACCGGGATTAGGTTAAATGTCTGGAAAATAAAACCGATCTTATTCAATCTCAGGTCCGTGATCTCTTTATCATTTAAACCGCTCAAGTTAACTCCGCCGATCTTCACCTCTCCTTCAGTCGCAAAATCAACGCATCCTATTATATTTAATAACGTGGTTTTACCGCTTCCGGAAGGCCCGACAACACTTATAAATTCGCCCTCAGAAACGTTAAAATCAATACCCCTAAGGGCAAGAACGGTCGTTTCTCCGAGCATATAATTTTTTTTCAGCCCTTTTATTTCGATCATTTTCTTGTCTCCTCTTTTATGATTCCATCCATTATCAGTTCCCATGTCTTCCTCAACATATCTTCACTGTTCAGGTTAAAAGGCATGAACGCCCCGTCTTCCTCGTGATGTTCTTCATTTTTCAAGTGATCCATAAACTGTATCATCCCATTTGATGAGGTCCACATAATGATCGCCAATTCCATAGGATTAACCTTATTATTAAAGAATCCCTTTTTAATACCTTCAACGATTATCCGTGTGATCAATTCCCATACCTTATTGTTCGCCTTAAATATTTCACCCAAAACTTCTTTTATCTCCGCCCTATCAGCAAGTAAGCTATGGTCAACGAAGCGCGTTATAATATTAAAATAGTGAGGATATTTCTTATAATACTCCAGATAAGCTTCCCCTATCGCCCTGAATTTTTCAGGCGGAACCGGAGCTTTTTCTGATTTTTCTTTCATCATTTCATAAAGAATATTCATAGCCTTAAGCATTATTGTCAGGTAAAGCTCTTCTTTGCTCCTGAAATAAAGATACAGGGTCCCTTTGCTTAACTCACAGGATTTAGCTATCTCATCCATTGTGGTATTTCCAAGCCCTTTTTTAAGAAAAAGTTTCTCACCCGCCTTAATTATCTGTGTTTTCCGCTGTTCTTTTTCCCTTTTTTTTCTTTCATTTATTCCCATAAGATCCTTTCAAATCAATATATTGACTATAAGTTATATACTGACTGGTAGTCATTATATATCCATGGTTTTGTTTGTCAAGAGAAATTTTAAAATATTTTTCTATAGTTATTTACACTAAGCAACAACGTTTATCAAATTTATTTGATAACATATCCCAGAAATTTTCTATTTTATTCATTTACCTACTCCTGCTGGATGTTTACCCCTTTAATCAAAAACCATAAACCAATTATTAGTTCAAAAAAACAACTAGGAGCCCAGCAAATTATTTGAATTATTATTACCGCCGCGCACTTAGGCGAAAGAATAGTTATTAAGGCATAAATGAAAATGAGCGTATATGAAAGAATTCCAAAACCGGCCAGTATGCCGGGAACGTATTTCGACTTTAATAATAAATACAAAAATACCATAAAATTCAACCCAAGAAATACCATAGGAACAGCAGATACAGTCATTCTTTCGTTGATAAGTAATCCGACTAGGGTTTGTAACTGTTCCGGTTCAAATACTTTCAAAGAGGTTTGGCCTTTTAAAATCAGCAGAGAAATAAAACTGCTGAGCGCAATAACTGCCATTAGGATGGCCTCTGTCAATTTCAGGAAAAGCGCAAGCAGCGCAAGATTCTTGTTTACCGGTTTGAGTATTATATAAAGAACTGTAGCCAATACAACCGCAACGACAGATATGATGAGTTCGTTAATAATACCAATACGAAATAGCAGCTCATTGACCATAATGTTATTGGCTGTAGCTATGGCATTTTCTGCTGCAATAAATTTGGATAGAACAAAGATCCAGTTAAGTGTTGGGAGTATTAAGCTTAATAGAAACATGATGCCTGCGATTCTTGCTGTTTTGATTAGTGATGCATCTGCAGTATGATTTGTCATTTCATTTTCTCCTGATTTGCTGGTTTTTGTTATCATGTTCTACAGGTTAGCTCATTGTCAATATCTTCTTTGCTACAATGAAATAGTTCTGTTGTAAATCAATAGTATTGATACTTTCAGTTTCAACAATTTGGAAATTTTCATTAGCTATTGAATCTTCTAATTCAGAGGCTTTAAAGAACCTCATAGATGGAATTATTCCTATTTTTATCAGGAGAAATAAAAGAATATTACTAACTGTCTTCTTCTCACCCATGCATACTGTTGAAGAAATAACAAATCCTCCAGGTTTCAATAATTCATTCATCCTCTTCATGACCTTCTGTGTATCTTCCAGCAAATGCAGAACATTGAGAGCCAGTATCACATCAAATGATGCTATCATGTGTTTCTCATCAAATATGGTTGCTGGTGTAAAATCTATATTCCCAATTTTTCGCTCAGCTGCTTTTCTTTTCGCAGCATCGATCATTTTGGGCGATATATCAATACCATGAATCCTTTTCACATTGCCGGCAATTTCAATGGCTACCGTTCCTGTCGCACAGCCACAATCTAAAACAATATCGCCGACTTTGAGATTTTTTTGCCTTTTCTACAATATTAATGTGATTCTGTTCAGCTATCTTGCCGGCTTGCTTATCAAAATCATTTGATATCATGTCCCAAAACTTTTCTGTTTTTTCCATTGGCTGGCCGTTTCCGCCTTTGATCAAAAACCATATCCATTTGAGTATAGTGGTTATTATAACAAGAAAAAATGCTAATCTTGCGGCTTTTCCAGTTTTGCTTTGTGATACACTTGCGGCTTGGTTTGTCATTTCAATTTCCCCTATTAAAACTTATAGCCCACTTTTCCTGAAAATTGCTGGAAATAAGTATTATAGTTAACTCCTAATATAAAATATCTATTTTCCCATGCTGGTTCAAATTCAAAATATAAATGGACATCAATATCTTTTTTACCAAAATTATCAGTTCCGGAAATATAATGGTGAACTCCGTCATTAATTACAAATCCATATCCAAACCCCATTCCAAAACCATCAAATCCGGCATTTTCATTTTTACTATGCAAACTCCTGCTTTTAAATCCTATTGCAAATGATTGTTTTGTTTTTTTACCTAAATAAGTTAAATTTATGCCATTATCAACCTTATCATAACTTGGGATATCGTCTTTCCCTGGTAAGTATTTTATACTTATACCGGACACTGAATTTCCATAGCAGGTTCTTCTATGCTTAAAATTTGTAGAATCCAGTTTTTCATACGTAGAAAATTTTGTTTTATAAGAATCATACATTATATTGAATTCAATTCCGGACCTTGACGCAATCATCGGACTTATTTCCCAATGCTTATAATCTTTATTTTTTTCGCTTTTTATATCCAGCCTGTCAATTTTACATTTTTCGCTTATTCCTGTAGAATCCTCAACTTCAATGTTAATCTGAAAACCATAAATGTTATTTGCTGTTAATAAAAACAAAATCAAAAATAAAATACTTTTCCTGCTCATAACATTCTCCTTAATTTATAGGTTTTAACTTTATACCTGTATTTATTTAATATCTACTAGTAAGATTATGACTGTTGGTCATTATATTACCAATGGTTTTAATTGTCAAGAGAAATTTTAAAACATTTTTATTCGCAGGGACTGGTTCAAATCTGCCTTTATTAAATTGAATGGAATATTCAGAAAAAAGGGGTAAAATAGTAAAAACAAAATTTATTATAATTTATGAAATTAAAAATTAATAATATTTTATTGCTATTCACAATAATATTTTTATCTTCAGCAAATATAAACTGTAACTATTTTATATCAGGAGGCAACCCTGTCATTGATTCCAGCAACATCGGAAATGTAGAAGGTATTGTGAAGGATATATCAACCGGAAATCCTATTACAGGGGTTATCGTTAAGATCGATGATCTTATTGCCTCGACCGATTTAAATGGAATATACAGCATAAAAAACATAGGTGCCGGCGACCGACTGATAACCGCGGAAAAAACAGGTTACCAATTTTATTCAAACACGGTTAGAGTTGGAAAAGGCAGTACGACAGCGCATAATATACAAATGCTTAAGGTTAAAACAGTGAATTAATATTATTCTAAAATGCTACTTGGCAACAAATCCTTTGCCCTGCATTTCAACTCCGGTTTTCATTGAGCTAAGAAATATTGACCGGAACATATCGCTCATCAAGGCTTTTTTCGTAACCGGAAGTTTTAAGAACCCGCCTATAAAACCTCTCATAAATTTATGAGTTATGCTTCGCGGATCATCAAACATCAGGTTCTGAAGGGTGCCTTTTTCAAGGCCCGTTAGAATAACTCTCTCAAATGTTGTTTCGGGAGTCAACAGCCTCTTACCGCGGGATATCAATCTAACAGCCTTCGCGTTACATTTTAGCGCACATACCCCGCATCCAAGACAGATAGATTTATCTATCTTTGGGATTTTCTGATCCATTTTGATCGCGTTAACGGGGCACTTTTTCACACACAACCCGCAGCCGGTACATTTATCTTCCTTTATATCAGAAATAAAATTGGAGGTAACGATCGTATTCGCGTACCCCAGCTTACTTACGCCTAAAAGCAGGTTACAGCAGCATTTACAGCATTGACAGATAAAAGCTACATTGTTTTTCACGTTATCCGCGTTCAGGACCAGCCCCATTTCTTTCGACCTTGCAAAATGCTCCAGCATCTCAGATTTAGAAACTTCTTTTGCCAGATTTCTCCTGATCAAATAATCCGCGGCAAGTCCAAAAGAGGTACAGGTATCCAGAGGAACAACACATTTGCTTCTGCCGATATGGGATTTCTCATGGCGGCAGGAACAGATACCGATCGAAAACTTATTTGAAGATTCAATAATAGACCAGGCTTTTTCATAATCCAGTATCTCGACATATTCATCCGGCATGAACGCTTCTTCATGAGGAATAGTCCTCATAATAGAAACCTTAGTTTCCTTGCCGAAATTAGCATCCTGAAAAGACCTGTTTGCCATATACCTAAAAAATAGCCTCGAGATCTTTTTCGGGTCATAATTTCCATCCATCCGCATCATCGTAAATTCAAAAAAACCGATAACCAGCGGAGAGATCATGTAATAATATTCACCGCCAATGAAAAGATCCATAACTAATCCTTTAGAACAAAGGCTTTCAAGTATCCCGCGTAATTTGGCTTCCTCGTATTTTGTAACCCTCAGGATCCTGTTAAGATCAGACAAAACAAAAGGCATATTGACAATAACATCCGCCTCTTCCATTGTGTAAAGCTCTTTCAGTATTTCGTGAAACGTTTCATTCCACGGCGTCCTCATTGTCAAGCCATCAATTTTTTGACCAAGCTCCCGGTAAATATCTTTTCCAACTAAATGGCCCATAATTATCCTTTTATATTTTAAAATTTGATTATATAATAAAAATCAATAATTATTGAAAAGAAAATCCGGAAAATGGTTCAAAATCACTTGATTTAGTTACAATTATGCGTAATAATTGCTTCATATATTGAAGCGATTAGAAAGTTTAATCGCTTCAGGGATATTAAATGTGAAGAGATATAAAAAAATATGTTAACTACCATAAAAACCAGGCGTTCAGTGAGACAATATAAAGAAATTATACCTAAGAATGCTGATATTAAGAAGATCCTTGAGGCGGGCAGATGGGCGCCGTCGGGATTAAATAATCAGCCGTGGAGATTTCTGATTGTTAAAAATAAAGGCGTAATAAATGCCATATCGGAATTTACAAAATATTCAAAAGTAATTAAAGGCGCGCCTGTTCTTATTTTAGTTTTTCTGGATCTAAAGGCATCCTATAACCGGGATAAGGATCTGATGGCGATTGGCGCGTCCATTCAAAATATGCTGCTTATGGCGCATTCTTTAAAATTGGGTGCCTGCTGGCTGGGCGAGATCTTAAATAAAAAAGAAGACGTGAGAAAATTTTTAAAATTAGATAAAAATTTAGAGCTTATGGCTGTTATATCATTAGGTTATCCTGTAAAGAAAAAATTAAAATCAAATAGAAAACCATTGCAGGCATTGTTGATAAATTCCGCTTTACCCCTGTTCTAAAAATCACTCGACAAATAAAATAGGAAAGGTTAGAATAAAGCGTTTTAATTAAATTGATAATACTGCCTAAAGGAGACCATTTTATGAAAAAATGTTTTACTGCTTTATTTATAATATTAATTATTAATATATTAACACCTTATGTTTATTCAGATAGCCTGCGATTTGTGCCCTCAGAGTCTCTCGGATATTTAAGGATCTCAGATGTTGAAAAAACCATAGGTTCTGTAGATAAACTTGCATATGAAATAGATTCGACATATAACCAAAAAGAGCAATCTGTTTCCAGCTTAATAGGAGGGCTTATTGATGTTAAAGCTAAAAACAAGGAAGAACTGCAAAATGAAACAGGCATAAAAATAAACGGCGACTTGATCCTGTTTTGGCCGGGCTTTAACTGGAAAAACAAGGCATACGCTTATCAGATCATTAACAAAGATAAAACTTTAGAATCCTTAAAAAATAAAAAAGGGAATCTTATTGAACCGATCCCTATCCATGAAGGGATTGAAATTTACATTTTTTCGCAATCAAAACAGGAATGTTATTTTTTTATTGATGATTACCTTGTGAATTGCGGCGATGAAACCACTGCAAGGTTGATCATTAATTGTTATAAAGGAAAAAGTAATTCCATAACGGCAAACCCTAAATATTCAAACCTCAATAAATCAATCAGAGATTATGAAATTGTAATGTATGTAAATGCGGAATTATTAGTGAATATGTTCTTGCCCACGATCCAATTATTCGGAGACATGTATACGCAAAAAGCAATCAGCAGTCCAAATGTGGGTCAAAATCCTCAAAATCAAAAAATGGATCCTCAACAGCTTCAAAACCTTTCCAGGTCGTATTTAAAGCTAGTTACCTGGATGCTTGAACAATTAGAAAGCGCCGGCTTTTCAGCTCATCTACATGAAAAAGGAATAGTCATCGATTCTTATTTAGGATTCAAAAAAGAAAGCCTTATTCAAAATTATCTGGTACAAAAGAACATAAAACTGAGGCATATGGAATATATAAATGATAACTGTATATTCGCCACCGACACTAAATCAAATCCCGAAACATTGCCGGATATTTATTCTAGAATATTGGAGAATGTTGACACAACCATTTTAGCATTAGACAGTACGGAAATAACAAAATTTAAGGAATCATTACTAGAAAATCTAAAATGGCAGGCCTCATATCTAGGGAATGAAGAAAGTATTGCGATTTTTCCGTCATCAGGAAAATTTCCGATTAACATTTTATGGGTCAGGGAAGTTACAAATATGCCGGAAGCCTCGAATATTCAAAAACAGTTAAGTATGGAGAACCCCAAAATGCTATTTAGGGCATTTGGACAAAATAATCCTTTTTCAAACCCAGAGCATCCTTCAGAAATTAAAGAGGTTATTGATTATAATGGAGTTAATATTACATCCTTTAAAACTAATATTAATCTTCCTGAAATAGAGAAAACTTTTTCATGGCTCAATGACTTAATTTCATGGCAAGCAGTCACAAAAAATAAACAAATATTCTGTTTTTCCGAATCAGACGATTTAATAAAACAAACTATTGATTCATTAAACAACGGAACCCGCTCTCCACTTGTAAAATCTCCAAAGTATCAGGCGGCTATTATGAATTTACCTGAAGACACCGACTCAATATCATATTTATCAATAATCTCAATTATAAAAACAATTAATGGTTTCTCAAAATCAAATAAGCAAAAATCTTGTTTTGACATCATTAAGAACATTGAAAATGCTGCCGGATCATACTATAATGAAATGAAAAAATATCCGCAAAATCTGGATGAACTATTCGCTAATGAAAACACAATACCTTTAATCAAAAAAAGGCCGCGTGACAGCTACTCTATAGACAGCACTTCAGGTAAAGTTACATGTGAAACTCACGGAAGTTTAGATTCACCTGTTCCTTTAGAAAAGATTAAAAACAGGTTCGGCGAAATGCCGGCTTCAGAAGGAAATATCGGCAGTATAGGATTCAGTTCCAAAAATCAAAATAACGGAATATCAGAGAATATTAATATTCCAGTCGAAACAATTAAGTCAATAGTAAAAATTATTAAACCTGATGTTTCAAAAAAATAAATTTTCGGGCAATACTTAAGAAGAATAAATCTACTGGTTTTTGATCTGAATCGCTTTTCCGCAAACCTTGCAGGTAAGATGCGAGGCTGAAAAGGCGGGTGAAATCTGCTGTAACGCACCGCAGGAACAGGAAAATGTTTCCCACCGGTTACCCTGCCTGATATATTCAGGTGAAGCGGTATAAACGCCTGCAGGTTCATTATTATCTTTCGCGGACGGAACTTCAAGTTCGCAATTGCACCGCGGGCATTGTATCTTAGGTTTGCCAAAATCAGGCGGGATCTTAATCTTCAGGCCGCACACGCAAGTCAGAAACACATATTTGTTGACCGCCATCATCAAGTCGCCCAGATTTCTCGCCTCTTCCTTTTTGTCCGCCACAGGTTTGGAATCCACGGATGCCGCTCTTATCGGAACCGTTTCTTCCGTTAACGCGGATCCTGGAATGATTTTTACTGTTATTTTTTTAACATCTGAGAACGCCTTTTGATAATGCTGGAAGCTCGCCCCATACATTATGCTCCGTAAAATATGTATCCGCTCTGAAATCGGGGGGTGGGTACTTGAAAGGTCTGATAATCTCAGCCCATTTTTTTCCATTGGATTTATTATATACATCGGGGCGGTAACACTATTAACATTTTCAAGGTTAAAATTTCCGGATGAAATTTTTTCTAAGGCTGAAGCCAGCCCTTCCGGGTACCTTGTCAATCTTACAGCCGAAGCGTCGGCCAGATATTCTCTTTTTCTTGATATAGCGAAATATAAAAGCCTTGCCAGGATCGGGGCTAAGATCGCGAAAAGGATTGCCGCTAAAATAATAAATAACTGGGCCTGCCCTCCGCCTTTGTCCGACTTATACCTTCTTGATGACCTTGGAGCGTAAATTATTCCCCGCAAAAACGTCTCCGAAATAAGTGTTATACTTCCCAGCAAAACCCCTGCGAATGTTACAAATAAAACATCCCTATTAACTATATGTGACATTTCGTGCGCGACAACACCCTGAAGTTCATCCCGGTTTAACATGGAAAGCATCCCGGCCGTTACAGCAATAGAACTCTTTTCGGGCTTGATACCGGTCGCAAAGGCATTCGGGGCAAGGTCATCAATTATATAGATCTTAGGCATATACGGGAAATTTGCCGCGATCTTCATCTCTTCAACAATGTTGAAAAGCTGAGGGTGGACATCATAAGAAACTTCTTTCGCGTTGCTTGTGGCAAGCACTATATGGTCACCCGCAAAATAACTAAGTATTGATAAAACACACCATATTCCTGCCGCGATGAAAATACCTAAAATCCCGCCATCAGGAGAAAAAAACCGGCCTATAAAATAACCCAGCAAAACAAGACAAACACCCATGGCGATAAAAAGAATTAAGGATTTTCTTTTATTTGACTCTATTATTTCCCACATATTTTATTAAAATTTAACCTTCGGCGCTTCTTTTGCTCCCGCTTCCGCTTCAAAAAATTCTTCATTTTTAAAATTAAACATATTCGCGATTACGTTTGAAGGAAACATCTGGATCTTATTATTTAAAAACAGCACCTGGTCGTTATAGCTTTGTCTCGCGAACGCGATCTTATTTTCTGTGGATGTAAGCTCTTCCTGAAGCGCTAAAAAATTCTGGTTCGCCTTAAGTTCGGGATAACTTTCAACAACTACCAAAAATTTACTTAACGCGTCTCCCAACGCGCCTTCCGCTTTTGATATAGCCCCAACTCCCCCGCTCTGAGCGTTCATCGCCGCGCTTCTCGCCTTCGTAATGTTTTCAAGCGTATCCCTTTCATGCGCCATATATCCTTTCGCGGTTTCTACCAGGTTCGGTATAAGGTCATACCTTCTTTTCAACTGGACATCGATCTGCGCCCACGCGTTTTTCACCTGATTTCTCAATGTTACAAGAGAATTATAATTCCCGGCAAAGAACATGGCAATTAAAGCGATGATTCCCAATGCTATAAAAAATCCTATCATTTCAAATCCTCCTTTTTTTCACGAAGTGATCACTTTGTGAATATTTTTACCCGCGAACATATCTTTTAGCAGATCTAAAATCCTGTTATTTTTATCAAAACATCCTATTTCCAAAACATCCTGCAATTCACCCTTGTCAAACCAGATCCCGTCATTATTACCGCATTTATCCAGACGTGTTCTTTTGACCCCTTTCCCGCAAAACACCTTTTCCATTCTTTTAGAACATATCGGGCACTTTATGCTTTTTTCTTTTGTATCTTTATCTATTGTAAACGAGGCTAAAAGGCCTTCTTTTTCGGCAGAACCTTCCAGCAACAGCTCCAGTTCTCCCGAATCGAGCCATATACCGCCGCAGGAAAAACAGTGGTCTATCTCCACCTCAGCAAGTTCCAGAATAACCATAGGATTTTTGCAAAAAGGACAATTCATTTTTATTCCAAAAAACTCCGGTTTTAAACAACCAGCTCTATTATTTCCTGGTTATTTATCTGTTTTAATTTTTATAAAATTCTTTAAAAGTTTTTTACCTTCAACGGTTAAGATTGATTCAGGATGAAATTGAACACCTTCTAAGTAAGGAAATTCTTTATGGCGGATCCCCATTATTTCACCCTCTTGCGTCCACGCGGAAATTTCAAAGTAGTCCGGTAAGGTTTCCTTCTTAACGATCAAAGAATGATACCGCGTTGCCGTAAAAGGGTTTTCAAGCCCTGTAAAAATATTTTTACCATCATGATGGATCAATGAAGTTTTTCCGTGCATCAGCCGAGGCGCGCGGATCACCTCTCCGCCAAAACAGTAAGCAATACATTGATGCCCCAAACATACTCCCAGAACAGGAATTTTTCCCGCAAACGATTTAATAACATCATTTGATATTCCTGCTTCTTTAGGAGTACAAGGCCCCGGGGATATAACTATCCGGTCAGGCTTAAGGCTTTCGATCTCGGGAATAGTTATTTTATCATTTCGGAAAACACGAATATCCTCGCCGAGTTCTCCCAAATACTGCACTAAATTATAGGTAAAAGAATCGTAATTATCTATCATTAATAACATATGTTATTCCCCTTCCGCCATTTCTATTGCCTTGATCATACCCATCGCTTTATTTATACTCTCATGATATTCTTTTTCAGGATCAGAATCCGCGACTATACCTGCTCCCGCCTGGATGTAAGCTGTTTTTCCCTTAACCAGAATTGTCCGTATCGTTATGCACGAATCGAGATTTCCTGAAAAACTGAAATAACCGACCATTCCCGCGTAAGGGCCTCTTTCTTCTTTTTCCAATTCCGCGATGATCTCCATCGCCCGCACCTTCGGCGCGCCTGAAACCGTGCCCGCCGGAAACGTCGCCCTGATAAGATCAAACTGATCCTTGTCGGGCATGATCTCTCCTGCAACATCAGAAACAATATGCATGACATGAGAATATTTTTCAATAACCATCATCTCAGGCACCTTGATAGTTTCAAATTTAGCAACACGGCCGAGGTCATTTCTTCCAAGATCAAGAAGCATGGTATGTTCAGCCAATTCCTTTGGATCATTTTTCAGGTCTATAACTAATTTTTCGTCTTCTTCTGCCGAGTTTCCTCTCGGCCTTGTTCCCGCTATCGGCCTTAATTCAATTTTATTATCTTCCTTTCGCACAAAAACCTCAGGCGATGAACCAATCAAATGGAACTTATCCATTTTCAGATAAAACATATAAGGCGACGGGTTAACAACTCTTAAGCTCCGGTAAATATCAAAAGGGCTCTGTTCTATCTTTGTCTGGAACCGCTGGGATAAAACCACCTGAAAGATATCCCCTGCCTTAATATATTCTTTTGCCTTATCAACCATATCCAAAAATCTTCTTTTTTCAATATTGGATGAAACCTCTCCGCTTTTGTGAGAAACAATTTCTTTTTTCTTCGACATTTTCGAAGAAAGATTGGCGTTTAACTGCAATATCTTTTCATCTATTTTCGCGGTTGCTTCTTTATAACATTCCTCTAAAGGTTTATCAGGCGTGACAAAGGCGTTTGAAACAACTTTTATTGTATGTGAAACATGGTCAAACACTAAAATTGTATCTGTTAAAAGAAAAAGCGATTCCGGCAATTCCAGGCTGTCTTTTTTCGGCCTCGGGATATTTTCAAAAAAATGTATGAATTCATATCCGAGATATCCAACCAGCCCGCCGTGGAAACGCGGCAGTCCTTTAATTTTTACCGGTTTATATACCTTTAAAATTTCCTTTAATCCGAATAACGGATCAATAAATTCTTTTGTTTCTGTCACACCGTTACGAATAATCTCGATCTTTCTGCCTTTTGAACGGATGATCACCGATGGATTGCTTCCTAAAAAGGAAAAACGCCCGATCGTTTCCCCTCCCTCAACACTTTCCAATAAAAATGAATATTTAGTCCCTCCCGGTCGGGAAGGTTTGTCGATCTTTAAAAAGGCGGAAACCGGTGTCTCCAGATCCGCCAGGATCTCCTTATAAACAGGAATCAGATTCCCTTCTTTCGTTTTTTCTCTAAATTCTTCAAATGATGGATAATACATTATTTGCCCTTTACTTTTTTAAGTCCTGATTTTCCGAACCTTTTTTTAAGCTCCGCATAAACCTCATCCGGCGCAATAGCGTGATACCCTAACAGAACCAATGTATGAAACCAGAGATCCGCCATTTCGTGAATAATTTCTTCTTTCTTCTCATCGCGGGAGGCCAAAATCACCTCCGCTGTTTCTTCCGCTATCTTTTTAAGAACCGCGATTTTTCCTTTTTTAAAAAGAGAAACAGTGTAAGAATTTTTACTTTTGCTCTTTTTCCGCTCAAGGATTACCTTGTAAATATCATTAATAATTTCTATGGCCGGCTCCTCCGTTTTCAATCAATAAATTTATATTATATCATATAACTTTTACTTTTATTATTTGAATTTTAGGAGGAGAGAGAGATGCAATTAAAAAATTATAAGGGAAGTTGCGTTCATTTTTCCACACCGATATTTACCTGGGCCTCAGCTTTTCCGCCATCATTATCAACTGCTCTGACTTTAGCGTTATAATTTCCAGGATTTTTATATGTATAATCAACTTTGTGGCTGCTTAAATTACTATAAGTCGTCTTATTCCAATCACCTTTTCCTTCAAAATCCCATTCATAATTCAATATAGTTCCATCGGGATCTTCACCTGTAACAGTTAGTGTAACGTTTAAAGGAGCCTTGCCTGAATTCGGTTCGGCAATTAATTCCAGGACCGGGAGTTGATTTACCGGACCGCTTCTTTTATTTGTAACTGCCGGCTGCAAATTATCAGAAGAACCCTTGTTTAAAACAGTAATATTTAATTTGGTTTCCGCTTTTTCACCATTATTATCAACAACCCGAACTTTTACGGTATAGCCGCCCGGATTAGTATAAGTATAAGACACCTGATGGCTTTCGGTCTCTGAGTAAGTTGTTTTGTTCCAATCCCCTTTTCCTTCAAAATCCCAATCATAATTCAATATCTTCCCATCATAGTCTCTTCCCGTAACAGTAAAATCCACTTTTAAGGGGGCATCCCCGGCAACAGAATTCGCTGTTAATTCCAGAACAGGGGGT
Organism: bacterium; assembly: GCA_028719205.1. Classification (GTDB taxonomy): domain Bacteria; phylum JACRDZ01; class JAQUKH01; order JAQUKH01; family JAQUKH01; genus JAQUKH01. Next base: position 33,218 of record JAQUKH010000013.1, on the reverse strand, counting down.
TGACTTGGCATCGTTGAGCCTTTAGAAATTATTTTATATATTTTTTTATATACATTAAATTCTTCTGAAGAATTTACAATTTTTATATAATAATCCCCTTCGGCTAAATCATTTTTAGTTTTAACTTCCAATTTTTTGGAACTGACAAAAACAACACTCTCCATACCGGAGGCTCCTGGAGGAGAATCAAAATTATCCTTTGAAATAATATATACCACGCAATTTATTGCAAAATTTCTCCCGATTATTGTAATAGAATTATTAGTCTCAGTGTAACCGAAAATTGGATAGATCGAATCTATTACCGGCGAAGCTGCAAATATTTTCTGAGTTATAAGAAATATTAAGAATGATAATATTAAAGTTGATCTTTTCATTATTTTCATTATCCTCCTCATTGTTTAACAACGCAAGTAAAATTTTTAGATAAATTTTAGTATTAATTCCGAAATGGAATACCTTTTTTTGTTACCTCATTGCATTTTTTTCCCTATTCTTATGTAATTCCTCAAGAGTATTTTTCGATCCCGATTTGGGTTTTTCAACAAGTAAAAGGCCGGGCTCCGGATTTACCGGCGCGTCCGAACACCAAACTATCTCAAATTGTTTATTTTTTCCTATTTTCCCTATTTTTATTGTTTTCCACGTATATTGATTCCCGATACTCACACAAACCATACCTTCCGGAGCGTTAAAGTTCTGCGCAGTCATAAATCGCATGAAATCCTTAGCGTTATCTGTTTCCGCGTCCTCAACAGCTTGTTTCCATAGGTATACTCCAAAATAACCCGCCTCCACTGAATCATCAATTATCTGGATTTCACCGCATTTTTCCTTTAATTCACTAAAAAATTTATTGTTTTCCTTAGAGTCAATATTCTGGAAATAGCTTTTTATAATATAATTTCCAGCTGCCTCATTAGGGCTCATATTTTTGAAATCATTTTCCGAGATATCGAATGATATAACAGGAACCTTGTCAGATTTAATTTTTTTCACCCATAGATTAATAAAAAAGTAGACATTGCTCTCCCCTGAAATTGTATTAAGTATAACATCCGGTTTAACCTCAATTATTTTTCTCATTGCCTCGTCAAAATCTCCGCTGTCTTCGGGTATACAAATTTCTCCGATAATTTTTCCTCCTGAAACATTTATATTTTCTTTAATAATTGAATTGTAAACTTTTGAAAAATTCGTGTCGGAACCAACGAGAAAATATTTTTTACCAAAATTATCAGAAGACCACTTTATTGCCGGGCTAATTTGCTGATTTGGCATAGTACCGGTATAAATAACATTAGGGAATTTTTTAAATTTGCCGGATTTACAAGGGAAAAACATAGGAATATCATATTTTTCACAGATAGGGCTTACCGTTTCACTGATGAAGGAATTTCCACAGCAAAATATCACGCTTACTTTTTTTTCATCGATCTTCTGCTCTACTTCTTCGATTATTATTTTCTGATCGGAAGGACAGTTAATTATTACAGGTTCAATTTTCCTTTTTAAAACACCACCCTGCTTGTTAATTTCTTCAATTGCCAGTAATGTGGCGTTAATAATAAACTTCTCAGTAACTGTCGTATTTTTCGGATGCGGCCTAAGAATACCGATTTTAATAGGTTTTGTATTCTCTAAAACAGACTGTGCACCTTGCATTTTCGCGGCAAAAATATTTGTAACAGCAAAAAACATGCAAATAAAAATAAAAAAACCGTTATTTTTATTATTCATTAATTTTAGAAAAGTGATTTTATTAACAACCCATAATTCAGTATTAGTAAATTATATTCTATTATACTAAATTTGTCAAGCGGAAATTATTCTTTACTTTTTTTCTTAATTAAAGACCTTCGACTAAATCAGTTATTTTTAATCCCAAAACCTGCGCGATTTTGTAAAGGGTTAAAATTGAAGCGGCATTTTTCCCGTTTTCCAACTGTGAAATTAAACTCGTTGACAGTCCAGCCTGTTCAGCAAGGTCTTTTAACATAAGTGATTTTTTCATTCGGTAATTTTTTATATTCATACCTATTTGTTTATCCAGCCTGTTTAAAGGATCCTCAAACAATCCGGTTTTTATAACAGCTGCTTTTACCACTTTCAATAAATTTTCATTTTTAAAAGGTTTAGTTATATAATCACTTGCTTCACCTCTTAAAGTAGTAACTGCTGTTTCTATTGTCGGGTAACCCGTTAAAATGATTATTTTTATATTCGGATCTATATTCCTTATTTTCTTAAAAACATCTATCCCGCTCATCTTTGGCATTATTAAATCCAATATAACGATGTGAATTTTTTCAGATTGGATTATTTTTAAGGCGCCCGGCCCGTCAAAAGCAGTTTTTACTGAATAACCCTCAAAACTAAGAATTTTTTCAATATTCTCACATAAATTTTTATCATCATCAATTACAAGTATTTTTAATTTGTCTATTAACCTTCTCATCTTTTTACTCCTTATATGTTTTTTCCCATTTTTGTTACAGGTAATTTAATTGTAAATGTTGTACCTTCTTTTTGGCTGCTTGCAACACTAATTATTCCTCCATGCGACTGCATTATTCCATAAGAAACCGACAGGCCAAGCCCTGTCCCGCCGACATCGCCACCCCCAAGGCTTCCTTTAGTAGTAAAGAATGGGTCAAAAATCCTTCCAATATGTTCTTCATTGATAAGCTCACCGTTATTATTAAAAATAATTAACACATTCCCATCGACGTTTTTAGTGGTTATCTTCAGCCTATCTCCTGTTTTTAACATAGATTGTTTGGCATTGATTATAACATTTAAAAATACCTGCTGTATTTGGCCGATATTAATTGATACCGACGGTAATTGGGCAAATTCTTTAATTACTTTTATATTACTCTTGTCCAGGTCCGTCTTAATTAAAAACAAAACTTCCTCAATTAAATTATTTATGTCCGCTTTTTCTTTTTTATCCGCGATCCTTCTTGAAAAGGAAAGCAGATTCTTAACGATCTCACTGCCTTTATCAACACACTGCAATGTTTTAGCGAAAGAATCATTTATATCCTCTTCCCTTCCGGTTTTACCGGCAAACTCCGCGGAACTTCTTATAACCGCTAAAAGGTTATTAAATTCATGAGATATACCCGCTGCAAGCTGGCCTATACCTGCCATTTTTTCAGTGATAACAAGCTGTTTTTCAAGTTGTTTTTTTTCCGTAATGTCATTTAAAAGAAGCAAGACCTCTTTTTCCTCTTTTATTCCTACTATTTTAAGATTCAATATTTTTTCTCCTTTTCCGGAGAAATCATATTTTACTTCCATTTCTTCCGAAACTCCGCCTTTCTTAAAAATTTCAAACGTTTTTTCTATGAGTTTTTTATTTTTAATAACTTCCACCCCTAAAATATCCTCAAGGTGTTTACCAATAATTTCATGCTTATTTACTCCAAAAACATTACAGCAGGTCCTGTTGATTGTCTTTATTTTTAACTCATTATCGCATGCTATCAACGCTGCTGGAATACTTTCTATAATATTTTCAATATATTTTTTATTTACAAGCATAGACCGGGAAGTTCTTAAATTCCTGATCATTTGATTAAAAGCTATAGTTAAATCCCCGATCTCGTCAGTTGATTTTACCTCTATTTCATGAGTCATATCCCCTTTCGCGACAAATTTTATGGCCTCAACCAGCCTGTCAATAGGTTTCGAAAGCGCCCAGTTCATAATTAACGAAAAAATAATTACAATGAAAATACCCAAAAATATCGAGAAAATTAAAAACAGCCTCGTAAGGTTCGTAGACCTGAGGATCCCTTTATTCTTTTCTTCTATCCTGTTTTGTATGTATTCAACAGCCGCCCATGAATGCTGATACAGATTATCCGCCTCTGTTATCATCATATCTTTTAATTCTTTTGCTGAAGTTCCGTTCTTGTGCCCGAGTTTTACTTCATATTGGTAACCGGCCGCGGCCTGCCTTAAAACTTTCAATCCGTATTCTATTTCTTTTGTAGCGCCAATTATTTCTTCTTCTTCAATATTTTTTTCTTTTATTGTTTTTATTTGTGAAAAGGCGTTATTAACAAGTAAAAGCGCGGGTGATATGACTTCAACTTTACCGGAACTGTAATTATTAATACTGTCTTTAATATCACTTATTACTTTTGACAGGTCATACCAGTTTTTCAGTTTAATTTCTTCAACATTCAGTATATTTGACAAATTATCTGAATTTTTTTTTAAAGCCATATACGCGATAAGGCAGCCGATAATATATAGTGAAATAAAGATCAGCAAACCGATCTTACGGATCTGGCGGTAAGAAATATCCATTTATACACCTTTTAAAAAATATTTTTAATCCTCAAATCCTTTGGTCTAAGAAGAAATTAATTCAGGCAACGGTTTCCCTATCAGGTAACCCTGCGCGTAATCAACCCCCAGGCCTTTGAGCAGCTCAAGGGTTTCTTCCTGCTCAACAAATTCAGCGACTGTTTTGATCCCCATTCCCTGCGCGACATCAACAATAGCCTTGACAAATAACTGGTTTTTAGGGCTTCGATACAATCTTTTTATAAATGACCCGTCTATTTTAATATAATCAATGGCCATATCCTTAAGATAAAAGAACGAACTGAATCCTGATCCGAAATCATCCAGGGCAAAACGGCATCCCATAGAAGTCAACTCATTAATAAACCAGACAGCGTTTGTCACGTTTTGAACTGCCACAGTTTCCGTGATCTCAAAAATCAAATGATTAGGATTTGCTTTCAACTCAGATATGCTGGATTTAAGGAACGAAAGCAAGTCTTTATCTCCCAGATCTTTTCCGGAAAGGTTAATATTAAAAAACAGATCCTGTTGTTTTTGTTTCATTAAAACCTGGGTCTTCATGATCTTTCTCGCGACGATCCTGTCTATGGAACCGACAAGGCCGAATTGTTCGGCCACATCAATAAAAAGCCTGGGAAAAATAACGGTATTATTTTCTTCACGGATCCTGACTAATCCTTCATAATGCCTGATCTTATTATTCTTTAGATCCACTATCGGTTGATACCACACTTCTAAACGGTTATTTTTAAGCGCGCTTTCGACAGTTTCCTTCAATTTTATCTTAGAATGTATTTTTTCCAGGTCATGGTCCTCGGGGCTGTAAATATGATAGCAATTTTTCCCCTTGTCTTTAGCGCGAAACATTGAAACATCCGCTTTTGTAAGAAGCTCTTTTGAAGTTAAACCATCATCCGGGTAGAAAACAATACCAATACTTACGGTTAAATGTAAAAGCACGTTCGCGAAAGCGGCATTTTCCACATTTTTACGGACCTCTTCAGCTATATTTAACGTTTCTTCACGGTTTATATACGGATAAAAAATCGCGAATTCATCTCCGCTTATGCGCCCGATCGTAAATATTTCTTTCCCTTCAGGATTCGATTTATTTTTAGAATAGTTATCTAAAACATTTTTTAAAATGCCAGCGATCTTATGCAGGCATTCATCTCCGATCTTATGGCCGTAGGTTTCATTAATAGCCCGGAAATAATCTATATTTATTAGCATGAAAACACTGTTCTGTTTCTTTCCAGATGATAAAATATTATTTACATTACCCATAAAACTTGACCGGTTATTCACACCCGTCATTTCATCATAGGAACTGAGAAACTGTATTTTTTCCTCTGACATTATTTTATCCGTAACATCCTCCTGAACCCCGATAAAATGGTTTATTTTTCCTTCACTATCCTTAATGGGAGAAATAGTACAATACGCCCAGTATACTTCTCCGTCTTTTTTCTTATTTTTAATAACACCCTGCCATTTTTTATCTTCATTGATGATATCTAATAAGTTTTTATCCCCGTAATCACTTATTTCTCCCAGCAGTATTTCAAAATATTCTCCGATCATTTCATTTTTTAAATATCCCGTAAACTTTTCATACATCGGATTTACATATTCAATTAATCCGTTAGTATCTGAAAAGAACATAATATTTGTAGTACTCTGTTCCATGGCCGTCGATAATATTTTTACTTCCTTCTGTGACTTTTTATATTCTGTTATGTCCCTGATAAACAAAAGATAAGCTTTTTTTCCTTCCCACTTTGTCTCAACAAAGGATATTTCCCCAATACCCACTTTACCTTTGTCCCTGACAATATCGACTTCCGTCAGTTTGTTATTGATTATCGGCAATCCGACATATTTATCTTTTAGATCCTCAATTTTACCGCCAAAAATATTTTTAGCGGTGGAATTTATAAAACGCGCTATCCCATTTTTATCCAGCACGATTATACCCGTCAGGCTTCCTTCAACAATATTCAAAAAGTTTTTATTGCTTTCTTCTATTATTTCTTTGGCTTCTTCAATATCTGAAATAAGTTTTTTTGTCGGCCTCATATCCCTCGCGACGCCTATAATACCCAGCACATCGCCTTCTTTATTTTTCATAATAGAACCGGAAAAACTGACAGGCACATTATGCCCTGATTTTGTTTTGTAATAGATATCAAAATTTTTATGTTTGTTAAGTTTTTCCAGCTTTGAATATTTTTCAATTGAATCCGCTGACGCTATATTTTCATCAATTAACCTGTTGAGCGACTTTTTCAATTTTGATATAAACAGCTTCAGCTTTTTTTCATTTTCCTGTGATAGTTTACCTTTTAAGCCTTCTTCAAGAACATGCTTTGTCATGTGCAAATAAATAATTTCATCCTTTTCTTTTATAGGGGCAGCGACAACATTAACTAAATACTTTTTCCCAAAAAAATCATAGTGCGTGTGCATTTCAACCTGAAGGTCATAAACATCTTTAGCTTCCAATATAGGGCACTTATGGCCGGGGGGCTGGCATATATTATCACTATTGTGCAATATTTTAAAACAATACTGGCCTATGATATCCTCCTTTTTAAATCCCGTATTTTTTAAAAAAGAATTATTTGCTTCAATTATTTTAAAATCACTGGAAATCAAACAGGCCTCTTCATCCAATTCATTAAGAATTTCTTCTTCAGAGAAAATCATTGAGGCCGGCTTGCCGATAATTTCTTCTTCGCTGTACTCTAACAGTTTTAATGTCGCGTCGTTAACTGTTCTTATCATTCCATCAGGGTTAACCACAATTAAAGATTCGCCCATATTTGCAATGATAGAATCAATATATTCTTTATCCACAAGCAGTGACAGGGAAATCCTTAAATCCCTGATCATCTGGTTAAAGGATAAAGATAAATCCGCGATTTCATCACTGGAACTTATTTCTATTTCATGCGCTAAATTGCCTTTAGCGACAAGTTTAGTCGCCTCCACTAATCTGTAAATTGGTTTCGCGAGCGCCCTGTTCATAATTAACGAGAAAATAATCACAGTGCCGATTCCCAAAAAGATCGAGAGGACCAAAAATAACTTCATAAGGTTTGTGGATCTGATTATTTCTTTGTTTTTTATTTCCATTTTATTGTGTATATATTCAAGTGCGGCCCAGCATAATTGCGATAAGTTGTCAGCCTGCGTTAACATTATCTCTTCTAATTCTTTTGTTGAGGTACCGCTCCTGTGCCCCATTTTTATTTCAGACTGATATCCGATCGCAGCCTGCCTTAATAATTTCATGCCAAATTCTATTTCTTTTATGATATTTTTTACTTCTTCGTCAGAGGTTGAATTTTTTATTTCTTCTATTTGCCTGGACGCGTTATTAATAAGTAAAAGCGCGGGTGATATAACTTCACTTCTGCCGGAACTGAAATTATAGACACTGTCCTTGCAATCGCTTATTATTTTCGACAGATCATTCCATTTATCTCCTGTTAATTCTTCGGTTTTTAATACAGCTGATAAATTATCAGAATTATTTTTCAGAGCGGTATAGGCAATAAGGCAGCCTATGACATATAATGATATCAGAATTGAAAATCCAAGCGCGCGGACATGCCTATATGAAATATTCATTGATATTTCCTTTTGCATCACAATTTAATCATGATAAGGATAAGTTTTCAGGTTAATATTTAATCTATCAACCATTTTATAAAGGGCATCATAATCTTTATCTGAAGTCTCAATAAATTTTATCACGGCAAATTTTTTCAACAGTTCTTTCCCTTCCTGATCTTTATCAAGGTTTAATAACAGGTCTTTGAGGCGTTTTTGCAGGTCAGGATCAATATCAGCCCGGACAGCAATACCATTACTTGGGACCTGTACTGATTCTTCCAAAATAACCATATTATTTTTAAAATCCGGATTTTTTTTGCATAACTCATTAAAAATATGATTTTTACATCCTCCGATATCCGCCTCTCCCGTATATACAGACCATGCCGCGGCGTCGTGTGAACCTGCGAAATAAATCTTAGATAAATATTTTTCCATGTCCTTTATCCCGTTTTTTTGAAAATAATCCAGCTGAAAAATATATCCCGCGGTAGTTGCCCTGGAAACCAGGGCCAATACTTTATCTTTCATATCTTTTGCCGATTTAATGCCACTGTCCTTGCGGACAAATATATATCCGGTGTAAGTGGAAGTACCGTCAAGTTCTACCGGCCTTGCTATTGGAATAATATTTGTCTGTGCTCTTGTTAACACATAACTAAAACTCCCAAAAAAACCCGCGTCGACTTCATTATTCAGGAACACGTCGCAGATCTTGCCATAATTTGATAAAACCTCCGCCCTTACATCCAGCCCAAGATGTTTAGACAGGTAATCCGTTATATATTTATACCGTTTTCTCTGTTCAAAGATATTTCTCTCGGGGATAAGAGCGATCGTGAATTTATCCCCCTTTTTGAACTTCTTTATTTCTCCTGCCGTTAAACCGGATGAAGTAATTATGCCGCAGAATATAATTGTAAAAACTAATGGGAAATATTTATTGATTTTCATTTTGATTTAACCTCCTAATTTTTATCAGGTATATCCAAATATGACAAAATAATTTTTTCATTCAGCAGATCCCCGAATATTTTTTTTACCGGCAGAGGGGAACTCTTAATTAACGTCGGGATAATTAAAATTTTATCTTCTTCTGCTATTGCGGGATTTTTTAAAATATCGACAATGCGAAGCTCAAAATTGTTATTTAACTGCTTCTTTAAGATCTCTTCTAATTTTTCTATTAACAGGCTTGACTCTTCTTTCTCACCGGATATAAAAAGCTTAAAAGTATATTTATTCATTTATTTATTATATCATTTTATTTAGTATTAGTTAATAATATTCATTAAAATTAAATCTTTTATACTACTTTAAAAAAAAGCGGGATGTGGTAAAATTGTGAGTAATTATGGATAAAACAAAATTACTGGCTGATACACCTTTATTTCACAAACTCAAGCCGGATGAGCTTGCGCTTATTGCTTCCGTTACAGAAGAGCTTGTTGTAAAAAAAGGCGGTTATGTTTATCGTCAGGGCGAGATGGGCCATGCCTTTTATGTGATCGTCCAGGGTAAAGTTGATCTTATTGTGAATTATGATGACGGAGGGACAAGCACCGTAGGGCATCTATCCGCCGGGAACCACTTTGGCGAGATATCTCTTTTGACCGGAAGCCCCCGTTCACGCAGCGTGAAAGCTTCCGAAGACCTGATTTTACTCTCATTGGAAAAAATAGCCTTTGATGAAATACTCCTGGAAAATCCCCGCATCCACCGCCTGCTTGATGAAGCACTTGCTGAAAGGCTGCGCGAAGCTTCGAAAAATCGGACAGAAACCGCTCACCGGGCGGAAGAATCCGATCAGGCCGACCTGAAGAAAAAAGAAATTGAATTATCATTTTTAAATAAATTAAATGCTCTTGCTTCAACCGATCTCTCTTTTGAAGATATTAAAGAAAAAATTACCGAGCTTGTTTTAAATAATTTTAACGCTGACCTTTGTGAGCTTTATCTTGGAACTCCGGAACGACTTAAAGAATCCGCTTATTGCGGAGGTATAGACCAAAGTAAACAAGCGACCCGAAAAGAGTATCTGAAGGGATCGTCCCCTATTTATGAAGTAATGCGGTCAAAAAAAATAATTTATTTAAATAACGCGGCTCTCAAGGAATTTGATAATAATTATATAAAATATAACGCCGCGCTTGTTGTTCCCCTCATATGTACGGGTGACAATGATCCTTTCGGGGCGCTTTCGATCTATGCGCTTGAGGCGGATATTTTCAGCCCCGAAAGTAAAAAACTTTTTAGTTTTTTTGCGCCTCACATAGCGCAGCTTTTAAAAAATATGCAATTTTATCAGGAAGCCCGCCGCCAGCGTGATGAGCTTGAGGCACTTTCACAAATAGGCAAAGAACTCAACGCTTCTTATGACCTGCCGCGCCTCTTATATAAGATCGTCAGCCTGACCGCGTCTCTCATGAAAGTTGAAGGCGTCATTTTAAGGCTGAAAGATGAACAGGAAGGCATTTTACATATTAAGTCTTATTATGGTATCACTGATGAAGTGGCTCATACAGTAACCCAAAAGATCGGTGAAGGTGTAGCCGGTAAAGTAGCTGAAGAGGGTAAACCGATAATTTCAAATGACGTGGCAAAGAACCCGCTTTTCGCGCATAATATCCCGGGGGAGATCCGTTCGGTTCTTTGTGTTCCTCTTTTTATGAAGGGTAATGTTATAGGAACTATGTCCGTATATGATAAAAAAGCTGATGAAGAATGGCATCCTTTTACGGATGATGATCAGCGGCTTCTGGATACTATAGCCAGCCAGGCCTCAATCGCTATTGAAAATGCCCGTATCTTCAGCGATCGTACCGCTAAGATCAGCGCGAAGGGGGACCTTATCAAAGCCGGTGATTTTGTCGGTGAGTCTCATCAGGCGAATCAAATGAGGGCCGCTATTGCCGAATTCTCAGCCAATTTGCGTCCTGTACTTTTGACAGGAGAAGCCGGAACAGGTAAAAGGCTGGTTGCGAAACAAATTCACCTGGAGAGCCCGAATCTTGACGGCCCCTATATCGAAGTAGATGCCAGGCGTTTTGATCCGCGCCTCTGGGGAGGAGAGCTTTTCGGTTATGAAAAAGATTCTTTTTCTTTCGCGCCGGTACGCCGCCTGGGGTATATGGAACAGTTTAAAGGTGGAACGATCGCGTTGTCTCATATTGAAGACCTTGAAAAAAGCGTACAGCTTAAGCTATTGGAGGCAATAAAAACCGGACATTTCCAATCCCTGGGAGGAAAAAGAAAGATTCTCCTTGCTGTGCGGTTTATTTTTCTCATTGACGGTGATGTTAAGTTTTTAGTTAATTCCGGCAATTTTAACCGTGATTTTTATAATCTTCTGGCAGAACAATCCTTTGAATTGCCGCCTCTCAGGAGCCGCAAGCGCGACATACCGGCTTTGGCACAAAATTTTTTAAAGCAGTTTGGAAAAAAGAATTTTAAAGAGATAAAAAACATTGCCCCTGACGCCCTGGGAGTGCTTATGAATTATGACTGGCCGGGTAATTTAACGGAAATGTCCAACGTTATCGAACGCGCGGTGATCTTAAGCGATACAGGAGAGATCCTTTCGGAACAGATCCTGTTAGGGCTTCCAAGAACTGAAGGTAAACTGGGTTATAATTTACTGCGTTTTGATAAGGTGCGGCAGTTTTTTTCAAGTTCATATTTTCCAATTCTTCCTAAGATTATTATCAGTGTTATTTTTTATATAGGAATTTTATCTTTATTTTTCGGGCCAAAGAGCGCAAAATATAATATCGGCCTGACAATAGTATGGGTCTATGGCTGGACTTTTCTTTTTTTCTCCAATTTTTTCCTTGCCCGTATCTGGTGCAGCATTTGTTCCCTTTCATTACCGGGGCTTTTAGCGCAGAAACTATTGCGTCCCAAACGTAAAGCTCCGCGTTTTATCGTACAACACTCCGGCTGGATCATGACAGTTCTTTGTATTCTGGTCTTATGGCTGGAGCTGGTCTGGAACGCTTATGAGCATCCGCAATTTATGGGCATTATTCTCCTTTTGATCATCCTTGGGTCTCTTGTATTCAGCATGTTTTATGAACGCGGGGTATGGTGCCGTTATCTCTGCTCACTTGGCGCGGTAAACGCCATATTTTCCATGTCTTCCCTTGTGGAGCTTCGGGCAAACCGGGATCTTTGCACTAACCGCTGCCGTACCCACGCCTGTTTTAAAGGGACTGATATGTCTAACGGCTGCCCGATGTATGATCATCCATTTATGATAGACAATAACCGCGACTGTACCCTTTGCGGAAACTGCATTAAAAATTGCGAGAACCAGTCAATCCAGCTTAACCTGCGTGTTGTCCCTGATGAACTCTGGAGCATGCGCAATTTCCGGTTAGCGGATAGTTTTTTGATCCTTTCTCTTGGTACGGCTTTCTTTTTTTACGTTTATTATTTTGCCTTTCACAATTTTGTCCACAAAATTCACGCGCAATATTCTTCGTTAAGCAAATTACCGGAAAAACTTATTACTAACTTATTATTTTTCTCAGCGATCATAATTTTGTGGCTGGTGTATAATTTATTGTGTTACCTTCAAAGCAAACGCGTCAGAGTTTCCTTCGCGGAGAATAGAGCGGCTATTTCCTACGGGCTCGTCCCTCTTATTCGCGGCGGTTTTATGGCTCATTATTTAGAGGTATTTGCCAGTGGGGCATTGCTTATTTTTTCCGGTATACTATTCCTGTTTGGCATTAAAAAAGATTTCTCAGATTTACGCGTTCTCTCTTCAGGAGCTACCGCCAGCCTCCAAACAATTATTGTGTTTCTTTCTTTATGCCTGTCCCTTTTAGTGACCTTTAAAATAGTCGAGCGGTTAAAAGGCAATAAAGATAAGGTTTTTTATGACGCCCTCCTGCCGCTGGGATTCGTTTTTGTATTCGGGGTAATAATACTTTTTGTGGTGTAGGAGCGTGATTTATCACGCCCTTTCGGTTTATTGATGATTCACTGGGCGCAATGAATTGCGCCCCTACATTCTTACAGGGATACCTTTTTTCGCGATGTATTCTTTTGCCTGCCGAATTGTAAATTCGCGATAGTGGAAAATTGAAGCGGCAAGCACCGCGTCCGCTTTGCCTTTTTTGAACGCCTCGTAAAGGTGCTCCAGTGTTCCCGCGCCGCCTGACGCGATAACCGGAATATTCACTGCTTCGGAAACCGCACGGGTCAGTTCAAGGTCGTATCCGTTCTTTGTCCCGTCACAATCCATACTGGTTAAAAGGATTTCCCCCGCCCCGAGGCCTTCAACCTTCTTCGCCCATTCAACAACATCCATTCCCGTGGGAGTTCTGCCGCCGTGTATATAAACCTCCCATTTCTTGGGCGATTCACGAATCGCCCCTACATTGCCCTCTGTTTTCTGCTTTTCACTGGTGACTGGTAACTTGTGACTTGTGACCTTTTTCGCGTCTATCGCGACAACTATACACTGCTCGCCAAAATGTTTCGCGCCTTCAGAGATCAGATCAGGATTATTCACCGCCGCTGTGTTTAACGAAATTTTATCCGCGCCTGAAGCCAAAAGGTTTCTTATATCCTCAATGGTCCGGATACCGCCCCCGACCGTTAAAGGCATGAAAACCATTTCAGCTGTTCTTTTCACGACATCAAGAATAATATTCCGCTTTTCATGGGAAGCCGTAATATCAAGAAAAACTACTTCGTCAGCGCCCTCTTCTTCATACTTTTTCGCGACCTCAACCGGGTCTCCCGCATCCTGCAGGTTAAGGAATTTTACCCCTTTAACCACACGGCCGTCTTTCACATCAAGGCATGGAATAATTCTTTTTGCTAGCATCTTTTTCCGATCTTTATCGCTTCAGCCAGGTTTATTTTCCCTGAATAGAGCGCCTTCCCTACAATAGCGCCGACCAGTCTTTCACTCTCAATTTCTTTTAATTTCTTAATATCGGCAAGATCTGAAATCCCGCCTGACGCTATCAGGGATATAGTTGATGATTGTAATAACTCCTTGATCGAATAAAAATTAGGGCCTTTAAGCATTCCATCCCGGCTTATATCTGTATAGATAATTGTCTTTACACCCATTAACTCAACTTCATTTACCAGGTCCAGCGTTTTGATCTTTGTCAGTTTCTTCCAGCCGGAAATAGCAACATAGTCATTTTTGCTGTCGATACCCACGATGATCTTGCCGGGAAATTCTTTCAGGGCTTTTTTTAAAAATCTTTTATTCTTGCAGACCGACGTGCCTAAAATAACCGAATCAACGCCCGCGTGAAAAAGCTCTTCAATCATCCCGATATCACGGATCCCTCCTCCAACCTGAACAGGGATCTTAACTGATTTTACAATGTCTTTGATAGTTTCAAGGTTCGCGATCCTCCCCTCAAACGCGCCGTCAAGATCCACCACATGCAGGCGCTTAGCGCCCTGGGACTGCCACCACCTGGCCATAGAAACAGGCTGTTTGCTGTAAACGGTTTGCTGATTCGGGTCACCTTGTATCAAACGGACACAATGCCCTTTTCTTAGATCAATCGCGGGAATAATTAACATTTCCCCCTCCTCCCCTTACTTAGGCTCCGTGAATTTAAATTAGCCTTCCAAAATTATTCAAAAATTCCAATCCCAGTTTTTGGCTCTTTTCCGGGTGGAACTGGCAAGCAATCAAATTATCCCGGCAGATACTTGAAACAAAATTTTTGCCGTAACTGGTTTTAGTAAGAATTATTTTTTTATCCTTCGGCTCGCAATAATAAGAATGGACAAAATACATAAACGATTTTTTTGGAAAATCCTCCATGAAATCCGGCCTTTTGATTAATTCAATCTCGTTCCATCCCATATGCGGAATTTTTAATTTATCCGAAAAACGTTTGACCTTTCCCTGTACAATACCCAACCCCTGTGATGAGCCGAATTCATCACTTTCTTCAAAAAGGATCTGCATACCGAGACAGATCCCGAGAAAAGGTTTGCCGGAGCTCACTCCATCTTTAACCGTCTCAACCAGATCGCGTTTTTTAAGTTCCTCCATTGCCCTGGGAAAAGCCCCGACACCCGGCAGAACAACGGCTGAGGCACCGTTAATTTTATTTTTATCGTCAGTAACTTCCGCGCGGTAATCCAGAAACTCCAACGCCTTCTGAATGCTTCTGAGGTTGCCCATACCATAATCGATTATTGCAATGTATTTCATAGTTCATTAATTTGTAGGGGCGGTTCGCGAACCGCCCGTACGATAATTTTATAATTTACCCTTCGTTGAAGGGAGTGTTTTAATCCTCGGGTCCTTTTGTGTCGCCATACCGAGCGCCCTGCCAAAGGCTTTAAAAATAGCCTCAATAATATGATGCAGCTCATCACCATATTCCAAACGGATATGAAGGGTGACCCCTGCGTTATTACAAAAGGCTTGAAAAAATTCCCTTGTCAATCTATAATCAAACTTACCTATTTTTTCAGGATCCTTTATCCCCCTAAAAATGCTCTTTAAGTTTTTCGGATTAACATTATAAACAAGATAAGGCCTGCCACTTATATCTAAAATGACTTTTACCAAAGTTTCATCCATCGGCACAGACGCTTCTCCGTAACGTTTTATTCCTTTTTTGTCTCCTAATGCTTTTTTTACCGCCTCTCCAAGACAAATACCAAGATCCTCCACTAAGTGATGATCCCCCAATTGTATATCTCCCAACGCGTCTATTTCCAGGTCAAATCTTCCGTGTTTCGAAAATAAGTCCAGCATGTGGGTAATAAAAGGAACCTGTGTTTTTATTTTGTATTTTCCTGTCCCATCCAGATTTAACAAAAGCCTGATATTTGTTTCGCTCGTCTTACGTTTAATCTCAGCTATTCTTTTTTTCATATCAGATCCCCCGGCAATAAGTTTAAACAGAATATATCTACTGTTTACTGCTTACTATTTTTTCCGCGATATTGGCAACCGCGTCAACATAATATTTATTATGGTTATAAGTCCCTATTACATCTTTTTCCTGCGCTTTTGTCAGGTCTTTTTTCCAACCGTTTTCCTTCAGGTAATTCGCGATGCTCGCCATCGCGTCATACTGGTTATAAAGATCTATCTTCCCGTCCCCATTGCCATCCACCGCGAAACGGGCAAAACTGGACGGAATAAACTGGGCAAGCCCGAATGCCCCCGAAAACGAACCTTTTATTTCAAAGGGATCGATATTATTATCTTTTACAAATTTTAAAAATATTTTTAATTCACTATACGCCCAATCGGATTTTTTCTTGACCCTCTGCGCGATATTTTCCCTGGAAAGTTTCTGCTCTTCAGTTAACTTCGCGTCATCCTGATACCTTTCATAGATATCATCTATCGCCTTATCCGTATTGGAAGCCGCCATACTTGAGTAAATATTTATCACCCTGTATTTTCCCATATATGAACCAAGCTTCGATTCGACCATAAGTATTGAGCAGATTATCTCAGGAGGCACATTATACTTTTCATAAAGTTTGGACAGAAATTCATTATTTTCCGCTATGTAGCTTTTCACTTTTTCAGCAACGGCATCTTCATTATATTGAACAAAATTGGCACCATTGACGGCCTGCTTCACATTAATTGTGATTATATGAGGGATAAATTCAGAATATGGCTGGCTGTATATTTTTTCGATAAATTCCGGCTCAAACCCGTCTTTAATCAGATTTTGCTTCAATGTCTCGAATACGTTAGATTCCGCAAAAACAAAAGACAGATTAAGTATAAAAGAAATCAACATTAAACATAGTATTTTTTTTTGCATGATCATTTGAATATACTATACTGATTTTATTTTGAAACAAAAAGGATAGCAAAATAAGGCCCTTTTGTCAATAAACTATCTTCTTGCTAATATATTGACATATTCCACAAAAAAAATTACAATCCTTACTGAATATGGGGGAAATAAACCAACATGAGTTTTAACAACAAATATTGGGATACCGCAAAAAATAATCTGGCTGATACAATCCATGGACACAATACCAATGCTACAAAAACTGAACTTTTTGAAAAATGGATCATCGGTCAAAATATTAGTTTTTCTCCAAATTGGAAAATACTCGACATCGGCTCCGGTATGGGACGATGGAGCCTTTGGCTTGCGCCTAAAGTAAAAGAAGTTACCGCTCTTGATATCTCAAATGAAATGCTGAAGTTTATCCGCCTGAGGGCCAGAAACGAAAATATTGAAAACATATTACTTGTAAAATCTGATATAAATGACTGGAACATAAATAATAAAGAATGCTATGATCTTATTATCTGTTCCGGCATACTTGAACTGTTAAAAGATGAAGAATGCGAAAAATTAGTGAATAAAATTTTTTGTTCCCTTAAAAAAGGCGGATTAATAATCTTTCGTGACCATATCGTAAAGCTGCAAAAAACAAAAAATGATTTCTTTTTTTTAAGGACAAGAAAATATTATACGCGTTTATTCTCAAAATCAGGATTTTCATTAAAAAAAGATATTATAGCTTTTACGTTTTTCTTCGATCCATTAAAAATAAAAAAGAATACAATTATTTATGGGTTTTTACATAAAACATACTTTTTCTGGCAATTGTTTTTAAAAGAACATCCGCCCCACATCTTTATTTTGGAGAAAAAATGAAAAAAGAAACAGATTTATTTTTTGAGTATTCCCTTTGGGAATTATTATCGAATGAACCCGCACAGAAAAAAAACATAACAGAACAATTTTTGTCCATTATCCAAAATAATAATTTTGTTGTTTTTATTTCTAATGGATGCGCCGAAAAAACCAATACCTGGAAAGACCAGGCAAAAGAAAAATTTAAAAGCCTGGTAGAAAAATTAAAACCGATCATTATAGTAGAAAACCAGGAAATAAATGAACTTTCCGATGAATATAAAAAATACGGCCTGTTCCCCTCTGGTAAAAATATTCTTTACAAAGAAATCGCGTCAGCCTCTGTAAATAATATCCCTGCTATTGTAACTGTAGACGATCAGGATCTGATCAAGTATGGAACAAAGATCAAGATCAAAGGCATCAACCAGCTGTTAGGATACCATCAGCTGGAAATAATTTCACCGGAGGAATTATAATAAATTTTTGCCAATAAGCTATCTTTCAAAAATGATCTTAACAATTTCCGACCGTGAAAAAAGCCTGAGAGGGGGAGCCCATGTTCCTGTTCCCGATGTGGTATAGATAAAAGAATTCTTCCCCTTTTTTGGATCAGGCAAAGAATATAAACCATACGGATACTTATAATATAATCTGACGATCAGGTCCCCCGGCGGGATCTGCCCCGCGTGAGTGTGCCCGGAAAGCTGAAGGTCAAAACCGAATTTTAAAATATCTTTATAGGCATCCGGCCTGTGAGCCAGAACAATTACCAGCTTTTTATCATCAACTGTTTTAAAAAGATTTTCAATACCCGGGGCTGTTTCTCCGAACTGCTTTCCTGTTTTATCGTCAAGGCCCACAAGTTCTATAAAATTATCAATGGTAACTTTTTCATTACGAAGAATTTTTATGTTTGATTGCCCGGCAAACCTGAAAAAGGTATTAAGCCCGGTATAGTATTCATGATTTCCCAAAATCCCGAAAACGCCGTAACGGGAAGAAAGCCTTTTGAGTTTAATGGAAAAATCATCCCGGTGGTCTATACCCCGCTCTATCGTATCACCGGTAATTACAATAAGGTCGGGGCTAAGCACGTTGGTTTGTTCCACAACTTTTTCCAACCACTGCCCTGAGGATAAATAATCCAGATGCAGGTCTGAAATCTGGACGACCGAGAAATTGTCAATTCCTTCGGGCAATTTATCCGTTTTTATCTTTATTTCTTTTACCGCCACGCCTCGGCGGACATTATAAAAGGAATACACGCTTATTAAGCCGATAATTATTATGCAGGAAACCGTAGAATAGTAAGAGAAGTTATCTCCCCTGAAAAATATCCTTATAAGGTCCCTGATAAAAAATACTGAAACAGATATCGCGGCAACTCCAACCCATATATTACCAAAATAAGCTACCGGACGAAAATATTCCGTCAGAATATTTTGAGGGAAAAACCTTGTCAGGAAAAAAGATAATGATGCCAGGCAAAAAAACGACAGAAGAGAGTATTTTGAAACGGCTGTAAGACACATTCCGTTAACAATGCGGTTATAAATATAATAATGTCCCCCAAAGTACATCAATAAAAAGACAGAAAAAAATGAAAATAAGCTGAATTTATGCATCAATTTTTTTTAACCTTAAATATATTAAAGAATAAATCAACAAAAGATTTATCCAGCTTGCCAGGGAAAAACCCAGTGCCAGCCCCAATACACGGATATCCTCTGTTCGAAAAATTCCGAAATAATCATAGATAAATTTATTCATCCAGCCGGACGAACCCAATAAGCGGACGAATAAAAAACTTGCTAAAACGTCAATAATAATGCTTACGATATTAATAATAAGCGGGGTAACCGTATCCTGCAGGGAATAAAACGCCCTGAGGAAAAGCGGGATCAATCCCTGAGGAAAAAGGCTCAGGCAGAAACACGATAAAACAGCTGAGGTCAACGCCGCCTCTTTAGCGGAAAATTTTCCGGTGGAAAGAAGCAACCTGACTATCGGCTGGCTGAAAATAAAAAGGATCACACTCGCGGACAGTATGAAAAAAATTATTTTCCAGCTTGTTTTAGAAAGATGTTCCCTGAATTTTATAAAATTTTTATCTGACGCCGCTTCTGAAAGATGCGGAAACGCGGCAGATGCAAGAGAGATACCGAAAAGCCCCAGAGGAAGGCTTTGTATATTATTTGCCAGGTTGAAAACAGCAATGCTTCCCCCTGTTAAAACAGACCCGAAAATATTGGCGATCAGGATGCTGACCTGAGAAAGATCCATTGAAATGATCCGCGGAATAAAAAGCCTTGTAAATTTTTTTATTCCGGCGCTATTAACATCTATAATTTTCTGGTAACGGTAACCAAGATTTTTCGTCGCGAAAAACTGGACCAGCATATGTAAAAACGCGCCTGAAATTACACCTAAAGCCAGTCCCTTAACCCCGAAAATCGGCGCTAAAAAAATCACGCCAAAAATAATTCCTGCGTTATAAAGTATGGGTGCTATGCAAATAACTATAAACCTTCTGAAGCTTGTCAGCATGCTCCCGAACACACTGCTGATGCTGAAAAAAAACGGAGAAAAAAGCATAACTCGCGTCATCATCACGGTTTCCGCGTATTTTCCCCCTGAAAAACCAGGCACAATAAAGTGCAAAATATAAGGCGCTAAAATTATCAGGATAAAACATCCAGCTCCCATAAGAAGGAATACCAGATTCAATATTGAATTCGCGAAACTCAAAGCTTCCTCGCTGAACTTCTGCCTTTCCCCGTTCTGGATATAACTGGTAAAGACCGGGATAAAGGCGACAGAAAGCGTCCCTAGAATAAAAAGGTTATAAAAAAAGTCCGGTATCTGGAATGAGGCATAATAAACGTCAAGCACCTCGCCCGCCCCGAATTGATTTGCCAGAAGGCGGTCGCGGACTAATCCCAGTATCCTGCTTAATAGCGCGGAAAAAGCGAATATGATCCCGCCCGCGCTTATCGAGTTAGTTTCTCTGTTCAATATTTTATTCAGCATAAGTATAAATTATATCATTAAAAACAATTATTTCTGATGAAAAACATTTATCATTTTCTATCGACAAAATCTTAAAAAAGGATAGAATATAAATTAACATGAAGAAAACTAAAATAATTGCCACATTGGGCCCTGCTACTGATGATATATTAATTCTTAAAAAAATGATTTCCTCCGGCTTGGATGTTATCCGTCTTAATTTCTCGCACGGGTCACCGCAAAAGCAACTGCAGAGGATCAGGCTTGTCCGCGGCCTTAATAAAAACATAAAGATCATGCAGGACCTGGAAGGATACCGTATCCGCATCGGAAAACTGGGAAAGGATATCCCGTTAAACAAAAATTCCGTTTTTTATCTTATACAGGAAGAAATTACCGGAAATGAAAAAGAAGCGTCATTTGACTATAAAGGGCCGCTTAATTTAATTAAAACCGGAAACCTGATCAGCATAGATGACGGGAAAATACTTTTAAAAGTCACTGCCAGAGAAAAAAACCGTCTTAAAACAAAGATTTTAGTTGCCGGAATACTTAAGGAACGAAAAGGGATCAATATCCTTGACGTAAACCTTCCTTTTGATGCCTTGACAGATAAGGATAAAATGGACTTGAATTTCGGAATAAAACACAAAGTTGATTATATTGCCCAGTCTTTCGTAAGGAACGCAAGGGACATACTTCTTATTAAAGATATAATCAAAAACAACCGCTCTGACTGCAAGGTTTTCGCGAAAATAGAAAATAAGGAGGCGCTGCGGAATATAGATGATATCATCAAAGAGTCCGACGGCATTGTTGTCGCGCGGGGAGACCTTGGAATAAGCCTTCCTATTTATAAAGTTCCTATATTCCAGAAAGAGATTATTAAAAAATGTAACATTGAAGGAAAACCCGTAGTAGTTGCAACCCAGATGCTTGAAACCATGACCGAAAATAATACGCCAACCCGCGCCGAGGTCAGCGATGTAGCTAACGCCATTCTGGATGGCGCGGAATATCTCATGCTTTCCGGGGAAACAGCTATTGGAAAACAACCATGGCTGGTGGTCGATATGATGACCAAAATTATCAAAAGCACAGAAAAATATCAGGAAAATTTAAGGAATTTTATTACTGAAAATATTTAATCCGCATTATTCGCTGTCCCCTGTTTGTTTCTTAAAATTTTCATTCCTTTCAGCGTTTTGTTTTTCAATCTCTTCAATATTTTTTTTTGCCTTTTCACCCTGCTGCACTGCCCGGTTCCCCGTGACTTCGTCCCTTATTTCCTCCGCGACTTTCCTTGTTTCACTGCCTTTACAGCCGTAGATAACAGCAATACCGGCTAAAAATATACATAGAACAACAATTGTTTTCTTTGCCATTAGAGATCCTCCTTTTAGTAATTCGCGATATTGATTATATACTTATTTTTAAATATTTTTATATAATTTTTTGAAAATCCTTAATCACTAAAAGACTAAGTTTATCAATGGTTTTGTCGATAATTATCGTTATAATGACAGAGAAAACCAAAGAAGAACTCATTGAAGAAATAAAGCTCCTGCAAAAGCGGATCGCGGAACTCGAGATATCGGATGTCAGGCGGAAGCAGGCTGAGGAAAGAGCCACTCGTGACAAAAAAGAATGGCAGCGGACTTTTGATCTGGTTCCTGACCTTATCGCGCTGATAGATAGAGAATACCGCATCATCCGGATAAACTGGGCCATGGCAGCGCGGCTGGGAAGTGTCCCAAGCCAGATGACGGGGCGTTATTGCTACGAGGTTATGCATGGTTTATCCGCGCCCCCTGATTTCTGCCCGCACACCAGAATGCTGAAAAGCGAAAAAGAAGAATATGCCGAGTTCAAGGAGAAACACCTTGACGGTTTTTTTGAAGCCAGAATAAATCCTTTACGCGACGAGACCGGACAGATTATCGGCAGTGTGCATGTCGCGCGCGACATCACTGAACAAAAGCGCGCCGAGGAGCGCTACCGGAAATTATTTAATAACGCGAGCGACGGTATATTCTTCTTAAATTTAAGCGGCAAGATCATAGCGGTAAATGATTCTTTTGCCAGGATGCACGGTTACAATAAAGAAGAAATATTAAATATGGAATTAAATGAGCTGGATACTCCGGAAACAATAAAAACATTTCCTGAAAGAATACAGCGTATTTTGAAAGGTGAAACATTACAATTCGAAGCAGAACATTATCATAAGGACGGCCATATTTTTCCCCTTGAAGTGGTGACAAATTTAGTGGAAATTGGTTTTGAAAAATTGGTAGTAGCTTTTCATCGCGACATTACCGAACGCAAGAAGATGGAAGAAGAAATGCGTAAGCGTTTGCAGGAGTTGGAAATTTTTTATAAAGCCAGCGTATGCAGGGAGGAGCGGATACTGGAGCTTAAAAAAGAAATTGAAATGTTTAAAAAGGAACTGAATGAAAAAAGATAATATTCCTGAAGCTCTTGGAATTTTAATTACACTAAGCAGTGTGGTTGTCATGGTCGGATGGTTCTTAAATATCGGGGTGTTAAAAAGCATTTTGCCTGTCTGGGTCTCTATGAAATTTCCCACGGCGCTTTCATTCTTCCTGTGCGGAATAGAACTCTATTTTATTGCGCGGTTTCGGAAGAAAAACCGCGATTTGGCAGTTATTATTATACCTATACTAAGCATGTCCATTTTACTTCTTATGGTAAGTTTACTCGCCTCTACAGCCATTGGAATAAATGTGGGCGTCGAGGAAATGTTCGTCAAGGATTCGACGATTGCAGTCGGAAGCGTAACCCCGGGCAGGCCGTCTATTGTTACCATGATAAATTTTATTCTGATAGCCATGTCGGGAATCTTAACGACTATGAATATCAGGAGCCTGAACAAATTACCGGCAATCTTTTGTGGAACGGCAGCCATAACCGGATTAATAGCGATCCTGGGTTATAGCATTAATCTGCCTTTACTTTATTTTGATATTCCCGGTAAATCCAGCGCCATGGCGATACATACCGCAATACTTTTTGTCTTGTTCGGTGCAGGGATAGTTTTAACGGAAAGAAACAAATAAACATGCGCATTTATATCAAACTAGTCATTATATTTTTAGCATTCGCAATCATACCTGTGATGTTTGTAAGCAATCTGGTTTTTAATAACTCTAAAAATATCATAGAAAAAGAGATACTTTCCAAATTAAGTATTATTAACAATGAAGAAAAGAGCGGAATTGAGACATTTTTTAATGAAAGAAAGCAGGACCTCCTTCTAATGGAGCAGCTTGATATATACAAAACACATTTTCGCGTACTGGATCAATTTTACAAAGACCGGTCAAATCCTTCCTACATTAATGCCAGGAAAGAGGTCGATCAACGTTTTGCTGTATCCCAGCTCACGCAAAGCTATATTGATATTAAGCTGACAAACATAGATGGAAAGATTATTTATGTTTTTGATACGGCATTTGAGCCGGAAATAGGTAATGCTATACCCAATAAAGATGATGTTTTCCAGCAATCAAAAAATGGTATATATGTCGGGGAGCTTCATAAAACTATCAACAAACGGTACTCATATAATTTATTTCTTGCGGCTCCGGCCTATGACAACGCGAATAAAGTTATAGGTTTGATCTATCTGGAATTAGATATGGTTAAGTGGTTTAAATTTATACAGGATAACTCTGAACTTGGAAAAAGTTTGGAGACAATAATTGTTAAAAAAACGCCGGATAATAAGGTTATATTCTTAAGCCCGTTAAAATACCAACAGGAAGCTATCTCAGCACAAACAATAAATATCGGCGGGGAATATGGTTTGCCGGCCCAAAAATCAGCATTAGGAGAAACCGGCTCGGGTTTAACCATTGACTACCGGGGAAAAGAAGTCCTGTCCGTGTGGCTGCCGATTGAAGATCTGGGATGGGGGTTGGTATCAAAGATCGACTCAGAAGAAGCATTTTTACCTGTCGATAGGCTGAAAAAATTATTGATCGTTGTCATTTTAATAACTATTTTTTCTACAGCATTAGCCGTTTTCACGATAGCCAAGTCCATTTCCGATCCTATACAGGAACTGCAAAAAGGTGCAGAAATAATCGGTAAAGGTAATCTGGACTACCAGATAGGCAATGATTCCAGAGATGAGATCGGACAGCTTTCCCGGGAATTTGATAAAATGACGAAAAATATAAGGGAAACCACGACTTCCTTAGATATTTTGAATAAAGAAGTGATCGAACGCAAAAAAGCGGAAGAGCATTTAAACCAGTCCTTGAAACAGGAGGTAAAATCCCGCGAGATCTTATTAAGCATGTTAGCGGATAATAATCTGATCAGGGAAAAATTAGAGAAGCATATTGAAGAACTAAAGCGCGCCAAAAATATCCTGATCCGGTCTGAAAAAATGGCTTCTCTGGGAAAGCTTGTTTCTGAGATCGCTCACGAGTTCAATAATCCTTTGATGATAATTTCCGGTAACGCGCAGGTTTCTTTAATGTCAGGGCCTTTAAGCGATGAGGTAAAACGTAACCTGCAAATTATCATAGAGGAATCTCAGAGGGCAAAGAATATTATCCGGAGGCTCCTTAAATTTTCCAGGCCCAGCAAAGGCGAGGTTAAGGAAGTTGATATTAATATGAGCATTGACACTATAGTGAATATAGTGGAACAACAGCTAAAGTTAGCAAATGTGGAGATAATAAGAGATTATCAGAAGGATCTTTCTGTATCAGTGAACGAACAACAGATGCAGGAAGTTTTTATGAATTTAATCAGTAACGCCAAAGATTCAATGCCTGATGGCGGAACCATCACTATTAAAACTTCCCAGGAGGAAGACTATTTACGCATTGATTTCAGGGATACCGGATGCGGTATGTCAGAAGAGGTCAAGAATAAGATATTTAATCCGTTTTTTACAACCAAAGAAGAAGGAACAGGGTTAGGGCTTATAATTTGTCTGGGTATAATTGAGGTGCATAAAGGAGAATTAAAATTAGAAAGCGAATTGAATAAGGGAACTACCTTTACCATACTTCTGCCGATGGGAGATAAAGCGTAAAGATGAAAAAGATATTAATCATTGATGACGAAAAAAGGATTTGCGATATAGTAAAGGCCGGTTTGGAACATATGGGTGCTTTTGAAGTAAACATCGCGTTTAACGGAGAAGATGGTATCATGAACGTAAAGAGCCTGAATCCTGATTTGATCCTTTTAGATATTAACATGCCCGGAATGAACGGCATAGAGGTTTTAAAAATATTGAAGAGAGATGAAAATACTAAAGCGATACCGGTTATTATTTTAACCGCGATAATAAACGAATTAAATAAAAAAGATTTACCCGTCGAATATATTGACCAATATCTGGAAAAACCGGTTGATCTGGTATTTTTGAAAACAACAATAGAGGAAGTGTTTAAAAAACTCGGCGAAAGGAGTTAACAATATGAAAAGAGAAAATACAAAGATACTCATCATTGAAGACAATCCATCCTCAGTAGACTTATATCAAAAGATATTTAAAATTGCCGGAAGGACAGAATTTGCGATCACATGGTCTGATAATTTAGTAAAAGCATTAGAGTATGAAAAAAATAATATCTTTGATCTGATCTTACTGGATCTTAATTTGCCGGACTCCCGTGGATTTGACACTTTCACAAAAGTCAAAGAGCAGGCTCACGATACCCCTATGATTATTTTAACCGGTTCCGAAGATGAGACCCTGGCGATCCGTACGGTCAGTAAAGGCGCACAGGACTATATTACTAAAAATCAGCTTGAATGTAATATGTTCCTGCGCGCTATAGACTATACGCTTGAACGCAGCCTTATACAGAAAAAACTTCAGA
This sequence comes from bacterium, assembly GCA_028719205.1. Taxonomy (GTDB): domain Bacteria; phylum JACRDZ01; class JAQUKH01; order JAQUKH01; family JAQUKH01; genus JAQUKH01. The sequence goes on along the minus strand of JAQUKH010000013.1, from coordinate 6,766 downwards.
ACTCGAAGAATGACCTTGAGGTTAAAGTAAATGAGCGTACATCCGAATTGCAGGTTGAAAAAAAGAAATTGCAAAGAATATTAATAGAAACAATTGACGCCTTCGCTTTCGCTCTTGAAAAAAGAGACCCTTATACTGCCGGCCACCAGCGCCGCGTAGCTCAGCTTTCTTCAGCTATCGCTGAACTTGTCGGGCTGTCGGAGGAACAGATCAAGGGTTTGTATTTAGCTTCATTAGTACATGATACCGGAAAGATCAGCGTCCCTATCGACATACTGGTTAAACCGGCCTGGCTGAACAAACATGAAATGAATCTGGTTCGCCTTCACCCTGAAACAGGTTACGTTATTTTAAAAGACATAGAATTTTCTTGGCCTATCGCCAAGATAGTATTTCAACATCATGAGAATATCAATGGTTCAGGCTATCCTCAGGGGCTGTCCGGTGATGTGATCCTTTTGGAAGCAAAAATATTGCGTGTATCTGATACTTTTGAGGCCATGATATCTCACCGTCCGTACCGGCCGGCTATCGGCATCGATGGCGCGTTAAAAGAGCTTTCAGAAAACAGAGGTATTTTTTATGAACCGGTCGCAGTAGACGCCTGTGTGGAACTTTTCACCAAAAAGAATTTTAAATTAAAATGAGATACTGCTTTAAATAAATATCAAATAATCAATAAAATTATGCTATAATTCCGAACTATGGAATCCACAGGACAAACCCGTTACAAAGATATTAAATTTATCTTATTCATCACCCTGCTATTAAACTGGCTGGTGGCCTTCGCAAAAATATTCTATGGCATTTACACCAACTGCATGAGTATGACCGCGGATGGATTCCATTCATTAACCGACGGGGCTTCAAACATAATAGGCCTGGTCGGGATCGCTATCGCATCCAAGCCAATAGACAAGGATCACCCGTACGGGCACAAAAAATATGAAACCTTCGCGTCTTTAAGCATCGCGGGGTTATTAAGCGTTGTTTGTTTCAATTTGATCAGAGGAAGCATAAATCGTTTTCTCAATCCGGCCGCGGCTATTACTGAGGTAGATTACAAAAGTTTTATTATAATGATCGCGACTATGACCGTCAATGTTCTGGTCATGAGATATGAACTTAAAAAAGGAAAAGAGCTAAAAAGCGACTTTCTTGTTTCCGACGCGCTTCACACAAAATCAGATATTTTCACGTCACTGTCAGTTCTAACTGCCTTAGCCGCGATTAAATTGGGTTATCCGATATTTGACCCGATCGCCGCGATCATCATATCGTTTTTTATCGCCCACGCGGCATACGGGATAATAAAAGAGGGTTCGCAAGTCCTGTGTGATACCGCGGTGATAGATGATAATAAAATAAAAAATATTGTCCTCAGTATCAACGGAGTAGAAGCATGCCACAAGATACGGTCGCGAGGCAGGCCCGACGATATACATTTAGACCTGCACGTCCAGATAAACCCGGAAACACACATAGATAAAGCCCATGAAATAAGCAATTCAATTGAAACCACGATCAAAATTAATATTAAAGAGATAACAGATGTAGTGGTCCATATGGAACCGTTGGAAAAAAAATAGAACCTTAAATTTTATCTTTTATTTGTCCTTGTCAGCCGGGTCCGTATGCAATTCCGTTAATTCTTTCGTGCTTTCTTCTGATCTTTCCTTCATTTGCCGCAGGCGAACCTGTTCTTCGGCCTCCTCCAATGCCTGAATAATCACCAGAATTTTTGATAAATCATCTTGCATGCCGCTCCTTTTTGCATTTCCAATATTTTCACATGAAACCTCCCACACCCAGAAGACGCAGTTATCTGGCTGAAAACTACTCCCGGCCATTTTTAAAAAAACCGGAGGGATGAAACAGTTTTCTTAAAATCTACAGTTCTTCCGAGCGCAGGGATTTTATTGCGTTAAATATATATACTTTACAATTTTTATCCGTAAAAAACACCTGTAATTTATTACAGGTAGGGTAAATCTTTTTTCCCGAATAACTTATAAATTTTGATTTAAGGCATAATTTTTCGAGAGGAATTGAGATGGATAAATGGAATGGTTTATTAAATCTGAATATACCCCTGATCAATCGCCACTGCGACGGCCTGAGACCTTTTCACGACATCCAGCTTATGCATAATGTTAGTAACATGAAAATTTACTGTTCTTTCGCTGATGTGAAGGATAACTGATATTTCCCAGGAACTCTTCCCGTATTTAACCCAATTTAGTATCTCTTTCTCCCGGGAAGAGAGTAAAACATCATCCTTATCTGCGTTCAGTTTCATATTCGGTTTTAAAAAGCGGATAAGTGCCTGATGTAGATGTGGAATTACATATTTTAAAATATACTCTGTTCTAAGCTGCTGTTTGTATTTCGGCCCTGAAAATGAAAATATAGTGCCATGAGTACCTTCAAGATTTTTCAATCCGTAAGTATAACCTTCTTTTAGTCCAACATCTTTTGCTGTATTTACAAATTTTTTAGGAGCATTATGTTTTTTGTAAGTATCATTCCAGTACTGAACATTATATTTGGTAATATTTTCTATAACAATGGGATCAATCAGATCATATCTTTTTTCAACATAAGCTTCCATCCATTGGGCCGGATAATTTAAATTGACAAGCTCATAAGATTCTATTAATCCTTTTTTATCAAGATTTATCGATGCGCTAACGGCATATTCAAAATTAAGCAGGTTTTTTAATTTATCCAAAAGAATTCTGAATTCTTTCTCTTTTGCACAGAAAAGGCTTTCATTAATAAGGTCTAAAAGGCAGATTGCGTCTTGTTTTGACAAAATATCATTATTATTCATATTTTGTAAATAAAAATTTCCATTTTTTTTCATTATACTCCGATTCTTGGGCTTATCAATAAAATTTTAGATGCAAAAATTTATTATAATAGTTGAAAAAAATCTATTTTTTGATATAATTACTTTTTCTAAATTGAGGGGAACATGGCGCATATAATTCCGTTTCGCGGGATCTTGTATAATACAAAAAAGGTAAAAAATTTAAGTAACGCGGTCACACCGCCTTATGATGTAATCACACCTAAAAAACAGGATGAATATTATAAAAAATCTCCTTTTAATATCGTCCGCCTTGACCTGGGGAAAGAAATCAAAGACGATAATCTAAAAAATAATAAATATACCCGCGCTAATGATTTTATTAATGAGTGGCTTGGAAAAGATGTTCTTACCCGTGACGAAGTTCCCGCCTTTTATTTTCATACACACACTTATAATTTAAAAAATAATTTGAAAAAAATTCGTTCGGGCTTTATTTCTCTCGTGAAAATTGAAGATTTTGAAAACGGCGTAGTGCTGCCGCATGAGAAAACATTTAAAAATGTTAAATCCGACCGTTTAGACCTTTTACGGAGTTGTCAGGTAAATTTAAGCCAGGTTTTTGCCCTTTACCCTGATAAAAATAACAATATCAATAAACTCTTTACGGCTAACATCGGCAAGCCCGCCCAGGCGGGCAGGCCCTCCACGGCGGGTAAACCGGATATTGAATTGAAAGACGAAGAAGGTTCAACACACCGGCTTTGGAAAATCACAGATACAAATACGATCAAAAAAATAGTTAAAAATATTGAAAAAAAGCCGCTTTTTATCGCTGACGGGCATCATCGTTATGAAACAGCATTGAATTACCGCAACGAAAGAAGAAAGAAGGATAAAAAATTCACAGGCGAAGAGCCTTATAATTATGTAATGATGTACCTTTCCAATATGGATGATACCGGTTTAACCATTTTACCCACACACCGCCTGCTCAAAGATTTTGTGCCTTTAAAAATGAATGAGCTTGAAAAATATTTTTTAGTTAAAAAGTTTCCCTTTAGAAATGAAAAGCAAAAGGCGTCTCAATTAAAGATTTTAATTGGCCAAATGGAAAAAGAAGGCCTTAAAAAACATCTTTTTGGGTTATATCTTTCAGGAGAAAAATCATTTTTACTCCTGAAATTAAAAGACCATAATCATGTTTTGGAAAAAATGGAGCACGGCAAACCAAAAGAATGGGCTGAACTTGATGTAGTTGTACTGCAATATATCTTGATCCACACTATTTTTAAGGCAAAAGAAGAAGATATCTTTTACCTTGCCGACACTGAAACGGCATGTAAAAAAGTTGACCAAAAAGAGGCTAAAGCGGTTATCCTGCTCAATCCTACTAAAATTTCCCAGGTTAAAAAAATCGCGTCTTTAGGCGAGCGAATGCCCCACAAATCCACATATTTTTACCCTAAAATACTGACAGGGCTGGTAATTAATTCGCTAAAAGATTATTAAATCACGAGCTGCAAATACTTTTATACACCTATGGAAATTTTCTTGAAAATCATGAAAATAATCGGGATTACCTGCTTTTTGCTGGTTATAACAATCCTTATAGTTTTCTTTACATTAATATTGCCCAATGACCATCGGGTAAAATCCCCGAAGTTTGAGCTGGCACCTATCAGACAAAAAAGAGTTATTACGCATAATCTTATTGATCTAAGCCTAAAGGCAAAAATTGATCACCAGGATTATACCAGCCAATATCAGGACCTTTTAAAAAATTATACATATATCAATGATAACCGGGATTATCATTTAATACGCGAAAATATGCATATCTCTCTGGGATGGTATCCTTTAAGGGTAGTTCACCAAAATTCCATGTTCGCGCCGCCGGCAACTACAATTTCTTACGAATTAACCCTTCCAAAAAATAAACCGCGGTTAGAATTTTCATGCGGCGTAATAAGTAAACCGGCCGAATTCATCGTAAAAATAATTGATCCGCAAAATAAGGAATATAGTATCTTCCGGGAAAAGATCAATCCCATAAAGAAATTCCCTTTTCAGCACAGGGATAAATTAAATAAAGACCTTTATCAGTATTTAGATGTACAAATGGAAGACCGGGACAGCAAGTGGCACGAATATAAAATAGACCTTACTCCATTTGCCGGCCAAAACATGAAACTTGTTTTTGAAACAAAAGGGGACGCCGCTCCCGCCTTCTGGGCAAACCCGATAATCACGGAAGAAACCGGGAATTTATACCAAAAAACAAATTTGATCTTTGTCATAATTGATTCCCTGCGTAAGGACGCGGTAGGGATAAATGATCTGACTCCGAATCTTGATAAATTGGCCAACGAAGGAGTAAGTTTTGAAAAGGCGATCGCAAACGGCAATATGACCAAACAATCCGTCACATCTTTTTTAACTTCGCGCCTGCCCTTTGAATTAGGCGAGGTTTCTCTGGAATATGTGTCAGGCAAAGAAAGCCGGGATAATTTTTACAGGTCAAATGTTCCGACACTGGCTACAATTTTAAATAAAAACGGTTATTACACAGGATCGATCGGAACAGTTTCACTGCTTACCGATGGCGCCGGTTTCGGGGTTGATTTTGGTTTTAATGATACAAGGATCATTGAGCGTTATGGGTACAGTAATGTATATATTACAAACGAGGCTGTGAGCTGGCTGGGCCGATACGGAGATAAACCTTTCGGCCTGCTTGTTTATTACGACGCGCCCCACGGCCCCTATAAACCTCCTTTCAGGTATTTCCGGAAAGCATTAAAAATATTGGATAAGTTTTCAAGTGAAAAATGGTACCGAACATTATATGAAGCGGACGTAACCTACACTGACGTATACCTTGGCATACTTTTGGACGCGGTAGAAAAATTAAATTTAAGCAGTAATACGCTGATCGTGGTTTTAAGCGACCACGGAGAAAATCTCGCGCTGCATAAAATACCCGGCAGCAATAAAAAAGTTGTTTTTCACGACCACGGCATTTCGCTGAAAGAAGATGATGTTAATGTGCCGCTAATTATGCGCCTGCCCGGAAAGATCCCGGAAGGTACTAAGGTAAAACAAACTGTTCAACTATTGAATTTAATACCTACTATTTTTGATCTAATGGATATTAAAACAACAGATTATTTACGTGGGAAAAGCATTAGTGACATTATTTATGAAACCAGCAGGGGCGGTTCGCAAACCGCCCCTACAAATAATAACGAAATTATTTTTATGCGGGGAAGATTTAATAAAGGTGTCAGAATTAAAGACAAGTATAAATATATCCGCAACTTCGGGGTGTATGACAAACAAGGCAAAAAAATGCAGGAATTGATTCCTGAAGAATTATATGATCTTGGAAAGGATACATGGGAGAATAATAACATTATTGATAAGGAACCATTGATACGCCGGGATATGCAAAATATTCTGGACGGGTTTGAACCCGATCCCGAAGAAAATATAATAAGATTTTCCAATCCGGAAAATAAAAATATTAAAGGGCAAATAATAGCCGAAGGAAAAATCGGAAGTTATTCTTTGGATGGACAAGGCGAGATCAAGGCAAATTCAAATATTTTAGAATTTAATATTACCGGTAAAAACGTGATGATTAATTTTGCTACCGATCCGTTTAATGCTGAAATAAAAGTTGATATAAAAAATGAGGGAAAAGAAATCCCTTTATCAAAATTTCTGGTTGGGGATTATGGATTGCCGGTCTTAAACCCCGGGCAAAAAAAATTAACTCGTGAAGATTTCTATATAATGAAAGGTGTTCCTCCTTACTTACCGGCCGGAGAAGAATTACGGATATATTGGGGCAGGGAGGCAAAATATAAATTGGAATGGGAAAAACAAAAAGGCGTAACCGGCGCCTTTAAAGATATGATGGCAGACTGGGGATATTTGAGTGAACCGACG
>JAQUKH010000012.1 GCA_028719205.1 bacterium | reverse complement strand
TGGGATTTGTCGAGCCGTTATTATTATCCACTCCGCTTGCCCCGCCGGAACAGCCGCTTAAAGCCGCAAGAATAAATATTACAATCACTGAAACTGCTTTTCGTTTCATTTTATCCCTCATATATAATTAAACGCGGTTTTGATCAGATCTTCCGCTTTATGTTTGCCGGTCACCAGGCTCCTTGCCTTAAGAACAGCCTGTTTTGCCTGATTTAGCTTATAACCTAACGCCTGAAGAGCCAATATCGCTTCATTAACGGCAGTATCTTCCGAGAAGATCTCTTTACCCTGTTCAGGGAAAGAAATATTTTTTATCTTATCCTTCAACTCAATTATCAATTTTTCAGCGGTTTTTTTGCCAATACCGGAAATATTCGTAAGTGATTGAACATCATTCTGCAGTATGGCTTTCTGGCATTCATACACAGAAACCGAAGAAAGGATCTTTAACGCTGATTTCGGGCCTATACCGGAGGCCTTTAATAAAAGTTTAAAAAATTCAACCTCTTCATTTGCTAAAAAACCATAAAGGACATGAGCGTCTTCACGCACATGGAAATATGTATAAATTTTTATTTCAGCCCCTTTTTCCGGCAGGCGGTTATAAACAGTAGCAGGAATATAAACAAGGTAACCGACTCCCTGTACATCAATAAATACCCTGTCCAAAAACTTTTCATCTAATATTCCGGATAAGAACGCGATCATTTTTCTCCCTTGCAAATAGTTCTGCCAAACATATTTCCTTATATTTGCTATTCTACCATATAATTTTATATTTTTCTCAACTCAAATTCGAATCTTGATTTGATTATAGAGCTATCGCACAGGAGTTTGTGAATGCAGGCAGCAGATCGCGACTGCCAAGGCGTCGGAGGCATCTTCGGAGGCTATGGGTTCATATAAATTCAGTAATTTTTTTACCATAAAACTCACCTGCTGTTTCTCGGCCCTGCCATACCCGACCAGAGCCTGTTTTACCTCAAGCGGAGTATATTCAAAAATTTTGCCCACAGCGTTCATACCTGCCGCCATAGCCGCGCCCCTCGCATGGCCGAGCAAAAGGGCCGACTTGATATTTTTGTTTAAAAAGATCTGTTCTATGGCAATAATATCCGGATGATAAGTCTGGATCAATTCGAAGATCCCGTCATATATTTTTTTTACCCGCTTGGATAAATTTTCCCCGGCCCTTTGATTAATACAACCGTAAACAACCTTTTCAAGCTTGTCTCCGTTTTTATCTACTATTCCATAACCCAAATGGACCAGTCCGGGATCAATTCCTAAAGCTCTCATTTTTTTATCCTGATATTTTTTCTATAACAGATTCATCAATGTCAAAATTAGCATATACGTTCTGAACATCGTCGTGCTCTTCCAAAGCCTCGATCAATCTCAGGACCTTTTCCGCGTCTTTATCTTCAACTTTTATGGTATTGCTCGGGATCATTGACATTATCGCGGAATCAGGCGTTATCCCTTTTTTAGATAAAGCTTCTTTAACAGCATGTAAACTTTCAGGTTTTGTGGTAATCTCAAAACCGGTCCCGATATCAGTAATATCCTCACCGCCCACATCCAGAACAATTTCCATCAGCTGGTCTTCTGTAGCCTTTTTCTTATCAACTACAATTAAACCTTTTTTGTGGAACATCCAGCCAACACAGCCGACTTCTCCCAAATTCCCATTATACTTTGAGAACATATTTCTTATCTCAGCAGCTGTCCGGTTTTTACTGTCAGTAACTATCTCCAGCATAATAGCGACACCACAGGGGCCATATCCTTCGTAATTCATTTCTTCATATGTAACACCCGGCAACTCACCTGTTCCTCTCTGAATGGCCTTTTTCATCGTATCACCCGGCATATTTGCTTCTTTCGCTGCCAGCATAGCAGACCTCAACCTGGCATTACTATCCGGGTCACCGCTGCCTCCGGACCGTGCCGCGACCGTTAATTCACGAATTATCTTCGTAAACACTTTACTTCTCTGGGAATCCAATTTCCCTTTTTTGTGTTTAATACTGCTCCACTTTGAATGACCTGACATTGAACATTCCTCCTTTAGAGCCTGAGGCTCTTAACTTTTCAAGTTTTCTTTTTTCGTTTCATTTATAATTTTGTCTTTAAGATGAGCCGGAACTTCTTCATAATGTGAAAATTCCATATGATAATTTCCCCGCCCGCCTGTTATTGATTTCAGGTCCGGCGCGTATTTTAACATCTCAGCCATTGGAACTTCTGCCTTAATTACTGAATTGTCTTTATCCGGCTCTACCCCGTGAACTCTCCCCCTCCGGGAATTAAGATCACCCATGATATCCCCGACACACTCCTCCGGCACCACAACCTCCATATTCATGATAGGTTCCAGAAGAACCGGCCTTGCCTGTTCCATGGCATTTTTAAACGCCATAGAGCCTGCTATTTTAAACGCCATCTCCGAAGAATCCACATCATGATAAGAACCGTCATAGACGGAAACTCTTACATCAACTACAGGATAGCCCGCGAGGATCCCGTCAGCCATCGCTTCTATTACTCCCTTTTCTACCGCGGGAACATATTGCCGCGGAATAGAGCCTCCGACTATTTTATTTAAAAATTCATAACCCTTCCCGCGCGCCACAGGCTCTAATTCCAGCCACGCGTCCCCATACTGCCCGCGTCCGCCGGACTGGCGTTTATATTTTCCCTGCGCCTGGCTCCTGGCTTTAATGGTCTCTTTATACGGTATATGAGGCGGTTTAAGTAATACTTCTACCCCGAACCTTCTTTTCAGCTTTTCTATATCAATTTCTATTTCTAACTGGCCCGCCCCTCCTAAAATACTTTCTTTAGTTTCCGCGTCCCATGAAAATTTCAGGCTCGGATCCTCTTCAACCAGTTTCGCGATCGCCGAACTCATCTTCTCTTCATCACTTCTGGTTTTCGGCTCGATCGCAAAAAATATTGACGGTTCAGCAACTTTCGCGGAATGCAATAATATCGGGTGTTTTTCATCACAAAGCGTTTGTCCTGTAAAAGTTTTCTTTAATTTTGTTACACCCGCGATATCGCCGGCTATAACTTTTGAAACCGCTTTCGCGTTTTTACCGACATAAAAACAAATATGCCCAAGCCTTTCATTCTGGCCCTCAGCCGGATTATTCACGATCAGATCAGAATTAGCCGTCCCTGAGAATACCCTGAAAAGGCTTATATGGCCTGAATGCGGATCAACTAATGTTTTAAAAACAAACGCGGAAAAAGGGGCAGATCCATTCTGCTCGCGAAATTCATCCTCACCTTTAGCATTTTTTCCGGTAATCTTCTGCCTGAATAAAGGGCTCGGCAATAATCCGGTTATAACTTCAAACAAATGAAACATGCCTATATTCTTTAAAGCCGAACCGCATAAAATCGGAGAAATTTTCCGTTCGCTTACGGCCTTTTTTAAGGCTGACTGCATCTCCAGATCAGAAACTTCACCTTTTCCTAAATATTTTTCCAAAAGGGAATCATCCGTTTCTACCACCTTTTCAATCAACATTTCCCTGTATTTTTTAACTTTTTCCTTTAAATTATCCGGTATAGGAATCTCCACGCTTGAACCTGTTTCATCATCGGCATACTCATAGGCTTTATTCAGAACAAGGTCAACAATACCGGAAAACCTTGTTTCAGACCCTATCGGGATCTGAATAGAAATTGCTGTACTGAATTTCTTTTTTATTTCCTCCTGCACCGCGAAAAAATCCGCTCGTTCTTTTTCTATCTTATTTATAAAAAATATTGCTGGAATCTGATATTCTTTGGCTAAATCCCAAACCTTCTGCGTTTGAACCTTAACCCCGGAAACTCCATCAACAACTATAACAGCATTATCCACAGCCAAAAGCGAAAACTGGGTATCAACAAAAAAATTGGCGTCGCCGGGTAAATCAACAATATTTATTTTCAAACCTTTCCAATCACAAAAAGCCAGCGCGGAATTTATTGAAATCTTTCTTTTTATTTCATCTTCGTCGTAATCCGTTACAGTGGTGCCATTATCAACCCGCCCCAGGCGGGTTGTAACTTTTGCCGTAAAAAGCAAAGCCTCTGTTAAGGACGTCTTCCCGGTTCCTCCATGCCCTGTTATGCCAATATTCCGAATATCATTTGAAGTATAATCCTTCATAATGGCCTCCTTTTTTTTAAACTAACAAAATATTTTACATTATTTCTGTATTTATTTAAAGATATTTTTTTATTAACCTGTTTTTGGAAAATATTTTTATTGACTTTTGTTAATAAATATTACACAATATCGGATTAAGTTTTTTAAACTTTTATTTTATGCTGAGGGGGAGAGGAGGTAAAATGGGGAAAATTACAAAAAATAAATTTGGAGACAAAATACGAGAACTCAGGGAAAAACAAAATTTAAGCCAGGGAGATCTGGCTAAACGGTTAAATGTATCGACTCCCTATATTTCGCTTTTGGAACGCGGATTAAGAAGCCCTTCCGTTAACATACTGGAAGAAATAGAACAAAGCCTTGAAGGTTCCCTGAAATCGCTCCTCGATATGAAAACAAATGAAATAAAACAGGATAATAAAAAACAGAAAATTTTAAAACTGGTTTATTTTTTAAAAGATAGATCGACTGATGATATTGATAAATTATATACTATCGCGGAAACAGTCCTGAAATATAACTCTAAATAAATTTAATTACATCTATGGGAATAAAAATTGTAAGAGAAAATTGTATAGGATGCGGCCGTTGTATTGATGCCTGTTTGTACGGAGCGTTAGAATTAGCCGATACCAAAGTCAATGTTAACGACAAATGTCAATTATGCAATGCCTGCTTAAGCGTTTGCGATTATGATGCCATAAAATTAGAAAAGGAAATTTCTAATTCCAAAAGTGTAAAGGCGAATGATTATTCCCCCCTGCTTTACCGGGGGATCCTGATATTTGCTGAACAACGGGAAGATAAACTTCATAATGTTGCTTTGGAACTTTTAAACCTTGGAAGGAACTTAAGCAATAAATTAAAAGAAGACCTTTCCGCCGTAATTATCGGCGGAGAACTTGATAACCAGATAAAAGAATTAACAGAATACGGCGCGGATGTAATTTATAAAGCTTCCGATATAATTTTAAAAGAATACCATACGCTTACGTATACAAAAATAATTTGCGATCTTATTCTAAAGATCAAACCTGAAATTGTGCTTATCGGGGCCACTACTATCGGACGGGATTTAGCCCCGCGTATAGCCTCCCGGCTTAAAACCGGGCTAACCGCTGACTGCACTGAGTTAGATCTTGACCCTGATAAAAGGCTGCTGTTGCAAACCCGTCCCGCTTACGGCGGTAATATTATGGCTACCATCACCTGTCCTCAAAAAAGGCCTCAAATGGCCACTGTGAGGCCTCATGTATTTAAAAAAGGTACGCCAGACCCGGCAAGAAAAAGCAAAATAATAAACTTAACTCCGTCTCTTGAAGAAAGTTCTATTTGCAAAATTATTAAAACAACAAAAGAATTAAAAGAAAACGTTAATCTTGAAGAAAGTGAAATTATAGTATCCGGCGGAAGAGGCATAAAAAATGCGGAAAATTTCTCAATGCTTTTTGATCTTGCTAAGATCCTGGGAGGGACTGTGGGCGCCTCAAGAGCCGCGGTAGACGCAGGCTGGATCTCTTCGTACCATCAGGTAGGACAAACGGGAAAAACAGTATCTCCAAAGGTTTATATCGCGTGTGGTATATCAGGCGCGATACAGCATCTTGCGGGAATGCAGTCTTCCGACATTATCATTGCCATCAATAAAGACCCGAACGCTCCTATTTTTAATATAGCCACTTATGGGATCGTGGGAGATATGTTTGAGATAGTGCCGCTTCTTATTAAAGAAATAAAAAACCAAAAATTGTAGGGACATGGCACGCCGTGCCCCTACTCTATCACCTCGTAATTATTTCCGGTCCTTTTTATTTTGTAACCCAGCTTATAAAGGACACTGGCAGCTAACCGTTTTTTCTCATCGCTTGGATCTTTCAGAGCTTCTTTCAAACTCGGCACTGCGGGTTTACCTATTTTTTCAAGAGCGTAAGCAATATTTCCCTTCACTGTCGCATCATTATCATTCCAACTTTTAACCAGAAATGGTATAGCTTTTGGATCTTTTAATTCAGCTAATGCTTCAACAGCCGCACGCTTAACATAATTATCCTCGCTGCCTAAAAGATTACAAAGAGGATCAAGGATAAAATCATTTTTCAACCCAAAAGCATCCCTCAATTGTATCAATCTGATTATATTCCTTACCGCGGCTAAACAAACACCGCTATCCGCGTCAGAAAATAATTTAATAAGAATATTAGTTATTTTATCTAACATTTCCTGTTCTTTATCTTTTAAATCTTTTTTCCCTTCTCTCTCCTTGTAAATTTTAGAGATCAGTTTATACTCTATTTCTCCAATAGCCCATGCCGCGTTTTTTCTGATATCTACACGGGTTTTCAGCTCATTTGCGGAATACTTGTTTATATTTTCATCCTCCAAAACTTGAATAATATCAGCGAGAATACTTCCATCTCCTTTATCCCCTAAAATATTGATCGCGTCTGCTTTAATTTCAATGTTATTATTTTTTAAACGTTCTAACTGAATCTTTATTTCATCGTTATCAGTCGCTTTTATATCTGCTTCTTTGACCTCTTCTTCCAGATTATAACCAACTTCAACTTTAGTATCACTAAGCATTTTGCCTATGGATGTATTATTACCCACAACCTCTGTAATTTCCAATTTATTGATCACGGTATTTTTATCATCAAAGATCTTAAAGATCATTCCGTTATTGACACCGTCTTTCCATCCTAAATTTATAAAAATAAAATTTTTCTCGATCATAGAAACTTTACCGCGTTTTTTCTTTAGGTTATCTATCTGCGATTTATCACTGTTTGCCATAGCAGAAAGCGTATTTTTGAGATTAGTGACAACCTGGCCGGCAACTTCTTTTATCTTCTCATTTTTAGTTTCAGCCGTTATTTTTTCTAAAGGGACAATTGCTTTTTCAGTTCTCATTTCTCCTAAAACTTCAATAATAACCAGTTGCCTTGACTCATCTGATTTAAATAGATCTGTTATTAATCTATCAGATGCAGCACCGCTCATTCCTCTTAAACATTCAATAACCTTTATCCTCACCATTCCGCTTGACACGTATAATTTGCTAAAAAGCAAATCCAAAACCTTTTCCGGTGCAAACCGGACAATAAGCTTTGCGGATTTACTTTGCAGGACTTCATCATCTAACAGATCAATCAGTATCTTTGGATCCTCTTTGCTTATTTTTATTATTGTATCAACCAATATGTTATTTGAAGGATCAAAATTCCCATCCCAATAATTAATTAATGGTTTTAAGCTGTCTTTCCCGATCCTGGACAGGATATTCATCATATAAATTTTTTGTCCGGTATCCTGCCCTGAAGATGCTTTAATAACTTTATCAACGCAAGGCATTCCGATCTTAACCAAAATTGAACCAGCCCTTTCAATGTTAAGATTTTCCTTCTCTGTTGGTTTTATATTTTTAGAAATATTAATGAGAGGGTCAGTAGAGATATCCCGCAGATTAATTAAAGAATTATCTATTTCCATTTCAAAATACAGATTCTCAGAAACGAGATTATTCAGTAAAATATCAACGGCGCGCCCGTCAAACATCAATCCCAGAGTTTTTACCGCCGCTGACCTGACTTCTTTCTTATTATCTTTGATAAGGCTTGAAAGGACATCAAAAACATCCGCGTCCATAAATTTAAATAAATATTCCGCCGCCTGTTTTCTTAAAACATAATCATCTGACTTCGCAATTTCTATTATCACATTTTTTCCGCTATAATCACCAAATGAGGCTAATTGATAGGCCAATAATAGCCTGTACCTTTCTGCTATTTTTTGTTTAGATAAATCGAGAATAACCGGTATTACTTCTTTATTACCAAGCTCTGCCAATCCCGAGATAGCCGTCATCTGAAGCGGATCGGAATTATTTTTAGCAATATTCAACAATTCCAGATCTATTTTTGACTTCCATTTAACCAAAGTAGTAAGAGCGGCCCTCCTTACTTCAAAATATTCGTCCGATAGAAGATTAATCAGTTTTCTTTCAATTTCAGGATTCTTATCGGGAAAATTACTAAGAACACTTGCCGCATTTTTCCTGATTATAAAATTTTCATCATCCAAATAACTGCTTAAATATGGAATCAACTTTTTATCCTGGAACTTTCTCAACGCGTCAATAATCTCCACCTTAAATTCTTTTTCATCATTTAATTTATTTAATAAAAATCCAAAAGTGCTTGTCCCCTTGATCTCGCCAAGCGACCAAATAACCTTTTCCTTGATCTCAGGGTTTGGGTAAATAAATAAATCTTCAATTATTGATATCGAGTTTTTATCTTTAATTATTCCTAATGTTTCTATCGCATCCCTCTTCAGGTCAGTATTTTTGCTGAAAACTTCATTTTTAATTAAACTATAACCGGTATAATCTTCCAATAAGATCAAACTTTTTGCGGCTGCTAATTTTACATAAGAATCTGTATCTGTGCCTAACGCCTCTTGAAAAACCGGAATATATTCCTTTATTTTTAGTCTTCCCAGGGCATTTATTGCCGCTAATCTCACTTGCGGATCTTTATCTTTCACCATACCGAGAATTGCTTTAAAACCTGCCTTTGTACCCAGCTCTCCTAAAATATTTATTGCATGGTAACGAATTGATTTATCTCTATGTCCTAACATCCTTATCATAGGCATAGAGATCTCTTCATCCCCGAGCTCACCCAGGGAAATAACAGCCGCCCTGACTATCTTTATAGAAGAATCCCCCAAAATTTCAAGAAGAGGTTTTAGTGCTTTTGTATCATTCAGGCTGCCTAATGATATGACCACTGATTCCCTGATCTCCGGATCAGGATCTTTTAGCATGGAAATAAGCAGATCCAACGCTCCTTTTATCTTCAATTTCCCGGCAGCAATAATTATATTTTTCCTGATTTCAACATCTTTATCATTAAATAAGCTTAAAACAAGCTCCCTGTTTTTCCATTCAGATAAACCCTGTAATACCTGGACAGCTTTCAGTCTTACAAATCTGTCATCACTTTGCAGGGCCTCTTCAATAATTTTCGCGTCATAAGGCTCTCCTAATTTATTCAAAGATGAAACAGAAGCGAGACGGACCAAAAAGCTTTTATCCTTAGCTATCGCGCCGTTAAGAAAAGGGATTGCTTTCTTTATCTTTAGCTTACCCAAAAATTCTGCCGCATACTCTCTCTCACGGTCGTTACCGTAAAGAAGAAGTTCAATTGTTTTATCCACATCGGTTATAGCATAACTTTGATGAAACGATAAAAATAACAGTATATAAATAATTAAATATTTAAATAACCAATTTAACAATTTCAACTTGCCTCCGTTTTTTCACTATATCTTTTTTTAATTTCTTCTTCTATTAATAAAATACTATTATCTTTTTTTAAAGTTTCATCCTGTAAAAAAGTAAAAGCCTCTTTTCTTGCTACCGGAACAACCCTGGCATCCCGGATCAAATCAACTATTCTAAATTCCGGCATACCATGCTGCCTTGTCCCGAAAAATTCACCCGGCCCTCTTATTTTTAAGTCCTCTTCCGCCAGTTCAAAGCCATTTTGAGTTTTAACAAAAATTTCCATCCTTTTTTTCGCATCAAGAGATACTTTCCCTGAAGTTAAGAGAATGCAATAACTCTGGCTTTTGCTTCTTCCGACCCTACCCCGTAATTGATGTAATTGTGCCAAACCAAAACGCTCAGGATGTTCTATAAACATAACGGTTGCTCTTGGCACATCGATTCCAACCTCAATTACAGTAGTACTTATAAGCATTTGAATATCACCTTTTCTAAAGGCCTGCATGACGCTGTTTTTTTCTAAAGGTTTCATTTTACCATGAAGCAGCCCCAGCCGTAAATCAGGAAATACATCGCGTTTAAAATTTTCATACATCTTAGAAGCAGCTTTCAGGTCCAGATTCTCGGATTCTTCTATTAAAGGATAAACAAAATAAACCTGGTTGCCCTTGGAGATCTCCTGACGGACAAAATAATATGCCTGAGCCCTTTTACTCTCACTTATCCAGCGGGTTATTATCTTTTGCCTTCCCGGAGGAAGTTCATCAATTACAGACAGGTCTAAATCTCCGTATAATGTAAGCGCTAAAGTCCGGGGTATCGGAGTCGCAGTCATAACTAAAATATGAGGATTAATCCCTTTCTGCCTTAACTCGCCGCGCTGGGCCACGCCAAAACGATGCTGCTCATCGATTACAACCATTCCTAAACGATTAAACTTTATTTTTTCCTGAATAAGGGCCTGCGTACCGACAACGATATGAATTGAGCCGTCAGAAATTCCTTTTTCAATTTCTTTTCTATTTTTTACGCCTGAGATCAGGAGGCATATTTTTATATTCAGGTTTAATAAATAGTTGCTTATATTTCGAAAATGCTGTTCTGCCAGAATCTCAGTCGGCGCCATGATCGCGCTCTGATAATTATTGGCAGAAGCTAAAACAAGAGAATAAATTGCGAGAATCGTCTTACCTGACCCTACATCCCCCTGTAATAACCTGCTCATAATTTTTCCGCTTGATAAATCCAGATCAATCTCAGATAAAACATGCTTTTGCGCCCGTGTTAAGGAGAATGGCAGGCTTTTTAAAAAGCTTTCTGTTAAATTATCGTTTTTAACAAATTTTATGCCGGGTTTAGATAATAAATGTTTCTTTTTATATACCATTTTAAATTCAAAAAGAAAAAGCTCGTCAAACACAAGCCTTGTTCTCGCTCGTTCTTTACAGGCCGGATCTTTTGGGAAATGGATATTGTGTAAAGCGTCTTCTAACGCGATCAAATTATTCCTCTTTCTGATAATTACCGGCAAAAAATCGGAAATTGAATTCAAATATTTATCTGCCGCGTTTTGAATAAGAAGCCTGAATTGCTTTTGTGTAATATTTTGGGTCAAACGGTAGATAGGCACAATTCCCAAAAATATTTCATCATTTTCTGAATCAATTAACTCAAAATCAGGAGAATTTATCTGCCTTATGCCTCTATTAATCTCTATTTTGCCTCTAAAAAACACCTTTTTACCGGTATCAAATTTTTCTCTTAAATAAGGCTGGTTAAACCAAATTCCTTCTAAAATTCCTGTATTGTCCCTGATTAAAACTTTAAAAATAGAACGGACATACCCCCTCGTTCTTGGCCTGAATTCACTTGAGGAAATAATCACCCCTTTAACAGTTTCCCTCTCACCAGGGATCACAAAGCTGATTGGTTTGATATTACTTCTATCATCATAATCCCGCGGGAAATAATACAACAAGTCAAAAATGCTGAAAATTCCGAGTTTTTTCAGAACCTCTGCCCTGTGAGGCCCAACACCTTTCAAATACTGAATATCTATCGCGTCTATTTTTTCTTGACACATTTTGTTTTAATGGTATAATATATTTTTTCTGTTCATAAAAGACTTTAATCTAAAAAAGGAGTTATAACATGGCTCGAGCATGTGCAATTTGTGGTAAAGGAACAATGAAAGGCAATACTATAAGTCATGCCAATAATAGAACCAAACGCGATTTTTTGCCAAATCTCCAAAAGGCAAAAATAACTTTAAAAGGAAGTACAAAACGATCTCTTGTATGTACCAGCTGTTTAAAAGCCACCAAAATTGCTAATTAACATAATAAACTGCTAAACCTAATAAAATAATACAAAAAATCGGGATACTGTCTGCCAGCTTCCATTTTAGTTCATAAAAAGATGTTTTTATGCCGCATTGGTTATATCCATAGAGTTCTAAAGATTCTTCTATATTAAAACCAATGATGTACATACGGGTTATTATCGCCTGTATTAAAAACAAAAACTTTGAAGGCTGTCTGAAAATATTACCCGGATTCCAGTCAATTCCGCGTAGATTCCCGATTTGAATGATTTCTTTTGCCTCTTTCGTGAAAAACCGGATGAATCCGATACCAACACTTATTATAAGTCCCATTTCATCGTCAGAAAACCCGAATATTTTTAAAGGATACGAGAAATACTTAAAAGCTAATATAATCTGACTTATTGATGTTGTCGCGGTCAGGATCTTAGCGCCCAATGAGGTTAAAAAAAGTTTAGCGAAAAGTATTTCGCTTTCTCTTATCCCTTCATAAGTGATATTTATCCATCCTATATGAATAAACTGCCGGCCTTTTATAACAAACAAAGGGAACATACACAATAAAATAATTATTATTAACCATGTCTTAACACCGCTAAATAATTTTTCTAATGGTATTTTACTTAATAAGATAATAGACCCGTAAAATAAACAAAATATAAGAATACCAGCCCACGTCTTTATTGAAAAAATAACAATAAAAATAGAAAATAAGAAAATAATTTTTGCCCTGGCGTCAAAACGGTATACCATCAAATCAACCGGATGATTTAAATCCATGTTATATTCTATATCCATTTTATTCTATTCTGTTGATATGCCGGCATCCTTTATCGGCTCAATCTGATACGGAAGATATTTTACCAAACCCAGTTTAACTTTTTTCTCTTCTTCCGGCAGTTCTTCTTTTTCTTCCGCCGAAAACATAGTAAAAGTTTCTTTTACGACCTCTTTTTCAACTTTTACTTCTTCTTTAATTGAATTCCCGTCATAAATTAATTTCGAAATTATCTCTCGTTTTTCAGCTCCCCAGTAATTATCAATCGCGTTAACCTGCATAATATATTTATCCATTTTAACGGCGTAATCGATATTATTTGTTATGTTATTATAACTTATCAGGAATTTACGATAATCGTTCTCAATTTGAATACCGACCTTATTTTCTTTTATTATATTTTTAAAGACCATCGGGCATGCTTCATCTATATAGATCCCTGACTCGCTGTTTTTTGTTATTTCATTATTAGCTATAATTGGCGGTGAGTAAATCGCGCACCGGATACCTCTACTATTTTCAGAGATTAAATTATCCAGGATCCATGGGCTGGATATTTCTTCACAATTTATCCCGATCTCATTAAATTTAATGGTATTGGTAGCTATCTTAGGTTTAGAAACCGCTTTAGATGTTATCCCTATTTTATTCTTTAAAATTGTATTTTTATTAATTACAGGATTAGATTGTCGAACCGATACCCCAAAGTTATTTTCCATTATAGAACATTCTGTAATTCTGCCGTCAGAACGGTCAGCGCAAACAACTCCGGACTCGGAACATTTTTCAATACTTCCATTTTTTATCAGGAATATTGCCGCTTCCAGATAAATTCCGTTTTTAGAATAATTCAGGATGAATCCTTCAAGTGCACTTAGGGCTTTAGAACGAATAATAGAAATACCTTCCCAATCCCCTGGCGCGGGATTTTCTTTACGTGATGTAAATATTACAGGAATACTTGTTGTTCCGCGAACGGTAAGATTCCCCTCAATAATTAACTTTCCCTTTTCGTTCTGCTTCTGGCTGTAACTTAAGTCATCAAACAAAACCTTTACTCCCTGTTCAATCGTCATAGAAAAACCGGCAGGTAGATTTACCTGCCCGCGGACAATATACGGGCTGCCTGCGGCAGTCAATCTTATATTGTCAGTAATTGTTCCGCGAAGTTCACTTTCGTTCTTTGCGCCTGTCAAAACAACCTTTACATTTATAGGAGCCGTTTCAAGCTCATCACCCTTTCTATATTTAACATAGATCAGCTTTTCTCCATCCCCTTTAGAAAGCATAAATTTATTTTCCGGTTTAAAATTCATCCATGTCGCGTCTTTAAAACCGGGATCTTCGCTGATCAGAACTTTCATTGCGCCTTTTGCTTCCATTAAAAGAGTTATTTCCGGAGAAAGGGTGTAACTTCCCTCTTTCACAGTAAGCTTCGCGGTCCTGTAAAATTCCAGCGTCTCGGGCCTGGTATCAAAAAAGAAAGTATGCTCCGCGGTAACATCCATTACATTCTCAACAACACCCTCTGCCTTCTCAACAACAATAGTAATATTGCCTCCCATGTCTTCTTCCATCGCAATCGGGGGAGTTATATAAGTATCGTTCTCAAATTCACTTGTGCCAAAAGTTCCGCCTGTGTCAGGAACTACCGGAGACCTCTTTCCATCACTGATTAATGTGATCTTGGGAGTAATATTAATATTCAGCATTTCACTAAAGGTAATACTGATACGAAAATCTTTTGAAATACGGATTGGACGCTCATATCTGTACGCTATAACCTTTGGTTTCTCCTGAAGTGCTAATTCCTCAGGAGAAGGGCCTAAGGTTGTATCCTGCAACTCTGTAATATTAGCTGTATCCGCAGCTATACCGGTATCACTTTTTAAACTGACATTAGTGGTATCTATTGCTGCTAAAGCGGTATCCGCGGCTACACCGGTATCACTTTTTAAACTGATTTTAGCGGTATCTATCGCTGCTAAAGCTGTATTCATAACTATACCGGTATCACTTTTCAAACTAACATTAACAATACTTGTCGTGTCTTTTTTAAAACTGACATTGGCGGTATCTTTTACTGCTAAAGCAGTATCCATAACTATACCGGTATCACTTTTTAAACTAACATTAACAACACTTGTTGTGTCGTTTTTTAAATTGACATTGGTAGCATCTATTGCTGATAAAGCTATATTCTCAACTGTCTTGTTAACCAAAGTTGAGGATAAAGCAACTGTTGTCGTCTCTGGTTCTCCTGTACCCATAACAGCAGTTGTCCCAAGATTTTGCCAAAGGCCCACGCTTTTTAACATTTCTTCTGCCTGTAAATGAACCTCAGAGGTATGGCAGCTATTGCATAATTGCCACTTATCATTACGCATTCTTAAAAAACTGTTGGTATCATCACCTTCAACTTTTACTACATATTTCCCGGTCTTTGGATCAATCGGATGACGGCTGTTTTTCTTTTCAGGATCCCACTGGTGAGGGTCATGACAGGTAGCGCAACTCATATACATATCATCCTTTCCTTTCCAAAGCAGGTCATCTTTAGTATAGAAAGGGAAGGGAAATGTAGGAATAACAACCATTTTACTGTATTCCGGATATTTAAAAATTTTATGATGCACGGAAATTTTCTTTTGGTCAGCCATTCCGCCGGAGTCACGATGACACGCGTAGCAAAGGGGTTTAAAAACAGGTAAATCTTCTTTGTCCGGCTGTCCGACAGTTAATGCTTGTGCCGCAATTGAACGTCCGGTACCTCCGTGAGCCAGGTGACAGGAAGAACAAATACCGGATTCAAAAACAGTATACCCTGCAGCGTTTTTCGCGGTCGGAAAAGTCACTGACAGGTCATGATCCGTTCCTATTGTCCCAATATATTTATAATGACAATCCATACATAACGCGGTTGATATACCGTTATCTTTTCTTAAAAAACTATTTCTTCCGTCTCCTTCCAGGCCTTTTTGCATTTGCCGGTCGTCCAAAACCTCATCTCCGACTTCCAGAACAACATCTTCATCTATGGAAAGGGTTTGGGCGAAAATCTTGAAGTTTGCTGAGAAAGGATTTACCTTCTCAACTTTTAGTTTCGCGGCTATCTTTTTCTTTTTTACAATTGAAAGGATCTCTCCTTCATTAAGTTCCCTGCTTGCCGGATAACCTGTCGGATCAATATATGAAAATTTTTCCGAAACATGAACTATCTTTCCCATGATCTTACTTTTAATATTTTCTACATCAAAAATACCTGACGCCCGGTCTTGTTTTTCAAACTGATTCGGGCTCCACTGATGGACAAAATGACAGGTAAGGCAGCTTATCCCGCCTTCTACATTATCTACTTTACCATCTATGGTATATAAAGGTAATGAAGTTGACATATCTTTTTTTGAGATCGTTACGTTAATAGGATGGCTATGCGTGCCCACCTTTGTTCCCGCGATCTTGCCTTCATAATGGCAACTCTGGCACTGTTTAGTCACGAGGTCATCCCCGGGCCCTAACGGCTTAGCCCATCTCTGGCCTTCACCGCCGTTATGAGGAAGATGACAAGCCGAACAGGAACCGGATTGAGCTACTACTTCTTTATTAATATTTTGTTCGTTGGGAATTGTTACCGACAGATCGTGATCCGTGTTGACCATTAACGCTTCCAACTGATGACAGTCAAGGCAAAGGGTAGATTCTTTATCATTACGCAGCCTTAAAAAACTATTTGTCCCGTCTCCCTCTGTATTAACACCTGGGCCGGACCCGCGAAAAGACGGAGTCCATTGATGGACACTATGGCATGTATTGCAATACATTTTACCATCTACCCGCTTTTCTATATCCTGAGTAAAAAGCGGAAGGCTTGTAGTTAATCCTGCTTCAAAAATTGATATGCCTGTCGGATGGGAAAATTTGCCTGTTTGTTTTTTCTCCGCGCAATTTCCGGCAGAATGACAGCTGAAACAAAGAGTCGCTATAAGATCACCCTCGACAATTACCGGCACTCTTGCCCAAAGTTTTAACTCCAGCCCGTTATGGATCAAATGACAGGCCCCGCAAGTCCCTGATTCTTTAACAGTCTGCCTGATAACATTAACCGATTTCGGCGCGGAAACATTCAGGTCATGTTCAGTATTAAGAATTAATACATTTTCAACATGGCAATTCCCGCAAAGAACGGAGGTAGAATCATCTCTCATGCGAAGAAAACTATTTGACACATTTCCTTCTTCATTTTTATTATCACGGCCTTTTGAGGTATCATTCGGATCCCATTGATGCGAGTCGTGGCAGGAAGCGCAAGTCACATTCCCATATATATTTTTTTCATTTTCTTTCGGCCACATTCTTTTACCCGAATCGCTGTATAAAGGCAAAGTCGGAACCACCTCATATCCCGGGAGCCCGCAATCTATAGGATGTGTTATCTTACCGATCAATTTCTTTTCACCGCACTTCTTTTCCATATGACAGCTTTCACATTCTCTTGTGATCGCCCCGCCTTTTCCTGTAGTTGTATCCAACTCTTTGGACCAGAGGATCGTATCTTTCGCGTTGTGCACTATATGGCACGCGCCGCAAATACCGCTCTCTGATGTATTTTGCTTCAGGATATTTTTCTCATCTTTAGCCACAACGCGCATATCATGTTCCGTACGGGAAGTAGGTTTATTAGCGTGACAATCCATGCATAATTCTGATTCCTCTTTATCTTTTATTCTTAAAAAACTATTTAAACGGGTCCCTTCAATGTTTTTCTTATCCCTGCCGGCAGTTGAATCTTCAGGGTCCCATTGATGAACATTATGACAGCTTCCGCAGGTTACTAAAAGCTCATTTTTTCTTTCCTCTTTTCTTTTACCTTTAACAGCTCTTCCGCTGCTGTCATAAAGAGGTAATAACGTTTCCCCGTCCGTAAATTTCATACTGACAAAAACACTATGAGAATTTTTTCCTGTTAATTTTTTTTCTCCGGATTTTCCCTGCCAATGACAGCTCTCACGGCATAAAAGTGTTACATTATCAGCATCTCCTTTTACTTCCTTAGCCCAAATGTTTGCCTGATTGCCGTTGTGTATATAATGACAGCTCTCGCAAACCCCGCTTTCTTCAGCTGTTTCACCCCTGCTATTTTTCTCCTTAGGGGCTGTTACCCTTAGATCGTGTTCTGTTCCTTCAACAGCCTCATATCCAATATGGCATTCTCCGCAGAATTTATATTCTTTTTTATTATAAACCATACGTAAAAAACTATTGTTACTTCCACCTTCCTGATTTTCAACACTTCCCTTGCTTGAATCCAGAGGATCCCATTGGTGGACATTGTGACATGATCCGCATGTAACAAATCCTTCTTTGTTTATAGTCTTAGGGGCAACCCGTATGATCTTGCCTAATTTATCATACAAGGGCAGTGATGTTTCTTTACGGTTCGTCTCTTCTATAGCGATATTAGTGCTATGCCGGTACTCGCCGACCGGTTTTTTCTCTCCATTCTTCCCTTTTGTATGGCAGCTGAGACACATCTCAGACACCGGATCGTTTAAGGTTGTATCAATTTCACGGCTAAACATTGTGGTTACTGTTCCGCCGTGAGCCACATGGCAGATTCCGCAAATACCGCTTTCAGCCTGCGTCTTTCCATAAATATTTTTATCAGACGGCGCGATCTTAACTAAACTATGCTCACTATTTAATACAGGCTCTTTATCCTTGTGGCATTTCCGGCAAAAACCGGAATTACTATTTTCCATAACCAAATTAGCGGTATTTTTATACGCGCCATGTGATTTATGGCACGTATGGCAAATAATTTTATTATCTTTATCCAATTTGCCGCCGGCATCCAGAATATCTTTATTTATTTTTACAAATTCCGATGTGCGATTAATGGGATGCGAAGACGCGGGAACTACTTTACTATAATCAATATGAACATCCTCTTTTTCAATCATAATTTCCGAGGAATTATAACCCTTCCTTAATAAATCAAGTTTGGTGGTATCTATCATTTTTACACGAAAATCCAAACCCTCTATCCCATAATCCTGATGGCAATATCCGCATAATTTACCGTCATCAGTAGTGGCAAGAAGATTTCCTGTCCCCTTTACTCCGCCATGCGTTCTATGGCAACTATTACAAACAACCTGATTTTCATTGCTTAACCTGCCGCCTAACTCAGAGATCTTTAAAATTGGTAAATACTTAACTTTTTCGGTTTTAATCCCGACAGGATGGTTGCCTTTTTCTTCAGCATCTTGTTTGCTTATGCTGAAATCATTCTCGTGGCAACTTTTACAAAAATTGGAATTATCATTATTACTTACTAATAATGCTTTTGGATTTCCCGGAAATTTATTTTCAGCTGAATTGTGATTTGTATGGCATGTATTGCAGGTCACCATACCTTCTTCCAGGCGGGACGCGACAACTTTGGTAATTTTCATATCCTCTTTTGGCTTTATCATATCAGGATGCGCGCCGGTATTTTTCTCCTTTATTCCCTCTCCCCTGTACTTTGTATGGCATTTCTGACAAAACGCTCCTTTTTTGTTATCAATAACAAGCATGGCAGATTCTTTTGCCGCGAAATGCGGTGTGTGGCAGGTTCTGCAGGTTAATCTTCCATTATCGCCTTTTACACTTTTCTTCCCGGGTTCCCATTCATCAGGAATTTTACTCCCCTCGCTCGGGATAACATCTATAGAATGGCTTGTTGTACCATACTTATATTCACCTCTGCTTGGATTATTGTCATGGCAAATTTCACAAAGCTGCGGGCCTGAAACTCCTCCCTCTTTTTTTGTTATTACAAGTAATTTCTCGGTTCCCTTAGGCGCGCCGTGAACAACATGGCAAGTCTGGCATATCAGGATCGGTTTACCTTCTTCACCCGGTTTATCAGATAAAGATATCTTGGCGTTTGTCCCGGCAAGTTCCTTAGGAAGCTTTTTGCTAAAAACAACTTTAACAGGATGATCACCTGTTTTCTTTCCCTGGCTTAATTTTACATGGCATAACTCACAATAAGAAGAATTAACTGTCTCTTTCCGAAGGTTGCTTGAACCTTGAACAGCATGAGGGGTATGACATGAGCCGCAATATAGTTTACCGTCTTTTGTAAGCGGGAATTTCGGGGGTATAATTACCTTTTCAGAAGGTTTCATCCCCATAGGATGCTGCATCCCCTGCCACCGGACAGACCGGTCATCCAGAGTCGAACCATCATGACAACTATAACACATCATCTCATCCGCTACATATTTTTCACCCTTATATGTAATAATATCCGAGCCCAAACCGGCCTTCAGATTTGGATCCTCTTCAAAATGGCATTTAACGCATTCTTCATTTGAGATATCCTGTTTTTCAAGTGCTACAGGTTCTTCTTTAACTGCTGCCTGGCCTTGTTCCTGCGGTTTTTGAGGCTCTTGAGCTTTTTGAGGTTCTTGAACTTTTTGAGGCTCTTGAGCTTTTTGAGGTTCTTGCGATTCTTGCGGTTTTTGCTGTTCCTGGGCAAAAGTAAAAGGAATATATACAAAAATTAATAGTATTGAAAAAGAAAAAAGTATTATACGAATCCGATTTAATTTTTGCATTTCTTTAATGTTTAGAATAATTGCTGTTGGAAAAATGTTTCGCCTTTCTGCATCCGCTTATAAACATTCAACTCTTCCATTTTCTTTATTCTTATATCAGAATAACCTAATACCTTAAAATCAAGCAGGCCTTCTTTTTTATGGCACTCAGAACATTCCCTGCCCCGTTTTGAAACAGCAAAATCCAAAGGAGTTTTACCTTCTTTATCCGATAAAATAAATGTTATTTCTTTATCATTTTGAAAATATGGGGAAATCTTAGCTTTGTCATCTCCGTCATTACCCCGCAAACCCGCGAGAAACCGGCCGCTTCCATCATACCAGCGATACATGATCTCGCCTTTTTCCTGTACAACCAATGTACTATCATCTCCCGCGGCGGCTAAAACTTTTTCTTTTTCCACTATTTCTTTCTTTTTTAAGTGGCATGTTTCACAAACGATCTTTTGCGTATGCCTGTTCATAAATGCCCTGTTAATTTTATTTTTTTTATGAACGATCTCTCCATGACATGTATAACAGACACTGCGGAATTCAGCGCTTAGATTAAATGTATCAAATTTAAACGGTAATTTTTTATTAATATTAAAATAATAATACCCGCCGGCGCTTCCGGCAATAAATAAAAGAATAATAATATTGATTATGATATTTAAACTCTTCCTGCGTTCTTTCCCTTTGCCTAAAAAATCCATAATATAATGGATCAGCATCCCCACGACAGTAAGAAGCATAATATAAAGTAATATTTCTTCTATCCAATATATGATTTTTTTTCTGGACCCGCGGTAAATAAAATGGATACTCCCCTCCGCGAACGCGGGCCTGGCGCTTGGATGACAGCTTTCCAGTTTACAAACTTTTAATAAATTACCGAAATGAAGAGTGGATTTTGGATCATCTTTTCTTCGAATATCATGGTAATTATGGCAGGAAATACAACTAGGCGCGAGAGTATCGCCAAATTTCATCATCTCTCCATGAAGCGAATTAGCATAAGTTTCCTGCGGTTTTATTGAAACCTTATGTTTTTTCATCATGTACACGTCATTATGACATTTAAGACATTCTCTTATAGCCTCATTTGAACTTAATTCCCCGGCTTTCGTCATACGATGAGGGTCATGACAGCCGCATACATTTTTCTCCTCAAAACTCGCGCCATGGACACTTCGGAACACGGTATCATACTGCGCCTTATGACGATATGCTTTTGGAATAGTTGTATCATCTATATGGCATTCCGCTGAACAATCTACTTTTTCAATTTCTTCCGTCTTGTGCGGAGTACTCTTGACACTGGTATGACAGGTCTGGCAGGTTAATCTCGCGTGTATGGAATGGTCATACATATCTTTATCCGTAAAAAGCTCTGTCAGCTTGCCGTCATCATCATATTTACGCATATTTTTCTGAGCATGGCATTCAGAGCAATTCTGGTCATCTTTCGCGAAAATATTTTCATGTAAATTAAAATATACGGCAAACAAGACACAAAAAATAAATCCTTTATGCAATATTTTTATTAGAGTTTTATCCATTTTTCTCCGCTCCTGCTATATACACCCATTAATGATAAATTATTATTTTTGATAATTTTAAAAATAACGTCTTTGTCTTCAGCGTTAAATCTAATTGCCAGTCCGCAATCAGTTGTAATTGAACGCGGTTTTAATACAATCTTGATTTTGATCTTCTCTTTTTTTAAAATATTTTCCGCCTGCAATGTCCTGTGCGTAGTCTGAAAAACCAGGATACATTCCTCTTTCAGCTCTTTATCCATTATGCCTTCGTTTTTAAAATATTTTTCAAGCTATTTATCAAATAATCGATATCACCTTCAGTATTAAAATAACCCAAACTAACCCTGACTGTCCCTTTGGGAAATGAGCCGATCGTTTTATGAGCCAGTGGTGAACAATGCAATCCCACCCTTGTCATTATTCCAAAACGCTCATCTAAAAGATAACCTACTTCAGACGGATCAATTGAATTTATATTAAATGAAACTATTGGTACAATTTTACCCGCGTCTCCCGGGCCATAAATTTTTATTCCATTTAAATTTTCTAAACCTTTTAATAATTTTATTGTTAAAAACACTTTTCTGTTTCTAATTTTGTCCAATCCGGTTTTTAAGATAAAATCCACACCCGCGCCCAATCCGACTATTCCTACGGTATTAAGTGTCCCGCTCTCTAACTTATCCGGTAAAAGTTCAGGTTGATTCTCACTTTCAGAACTGCTGCCGGTACCGCCTTCGATTATTGTATTTAACTCAATTCCCGGGCGGACATATAAGATCCCTGTTCCCTGAGGGCCTAAAAGGCTTTTATGGCCTGAACAGGCAAGCATATCAATATAATCTCTTTTAACATCAATAGATATGTTCCCGGCGGTCTGGGCGGCATCAATAAAAAAAATGGCTCCTGATCTTTTCGCTATCTTTCCAATTTCTTTAATGGGGGTTATATTTCCTGTAACATTTGAGGCGTGATTAACGATAATTAATTTAGTCTTATCAGTTACGGCCTTTTCGACATCATCAGGATCAAGAAAACCATCCTCTGAACAAGGTATAAATTTAACCCTGACACCCTTTTTTATCAACTGCATAAGCGGCCTGAAAACTGAATTATGTTCTATTGAACTTGATATAACCTCATCCCCTTTTTGCAAGACACCTTTAATCCCTAAATTCAACGCTATTGTAGCGTTAGATGTAAATATAATATTTTCCGAGTTAGATATATTAAATAATTTTTTAATTGTTTCACGGGTATTGTAGACCATCTCGTCCGCTTTTATCGCCATACGGTGCCCTGAGCGGCCGGGATTAGCCCCAATATTTCTCATACAATGATCCATCTTTTGATAAACCTGTTCAGGTTTGGGAAAAGATGTCGCCGCGTTATCGAGATAGATCAATTTCTTTTTTACCATATTTTTTTGTCTATTTATTTATATCAACCATTTCAAAAAGGAACGGAGAATAGATCACCTTACCGATATATTCCGAATCAGACTTATCATATATCTTTTGTTCAATATCTTTATAATTTTTAGAACCCCAATAATTGTTCTGGGCATTTACATTATCTTTCTGCGATTCTCCCAATCCGACATTATATTCACTATTCTCATAAATATTATTATTCTGGATAAATATATTTTTTACCCCTTCCGCGCAAAAAATACCTGTTTGATTTTCCCTGACAGTGTTCGATGTGATCACAGGATCAGAATCCCAGATCCGCAATCCGATAATATTATGATGGATATAATTATGGTCAAGCATTATATTAGAGTCGCGGAAATGCAGGGCACCCTGATTAAATCTTAATTCGCACCTTGAAATCACTGCCGGAGAGGAATGCATATGAAGCGCTTTATCCGCGTATTCAATAATACAATTCCTGAATAAACTATCATTACTGCCCTCAAGATAAATCCCCTGCCAGTCGTTTTTATTTTTAACGGACGCGGCCGATGTAAAAATAATTGGATTAGCTTCAATTCCTTCCGCGACTACATTACCATAAATTACCATACCTGCTTCCCCGGCTCCGTCATTGTTCTTATCAATACGTATAAATTCAATCTTGGTTCCCGGAAGTATCGTAAGTTTAGCTCCCTTTTCTACCTGTATTATTCCTCTGACCTGCACATCATTCCGCCAGGTCATATTTCCGGCTATATTGGTAATCCCTGTCCTTTTCCACTCTTCCGTTCTGATATCATCTTCTTTTTTAATGCCTTCTTCCTTCTCTGCAATAACTTCTTTTTTGGCAATATCTTCTTTTTTATATGGTTTCCCGCAGGCACTGGCAAAAACAAGAAAAAGGGATAAAGTAATTAACTTTTTCATAGTTGTTTATTTTACAATATTTTTGGTTAAAAGTAAACACTTCTAGTCTATTAAATAAAAAACGCGATTCCGATAAGCAAAGCGATCAATATACTAAGCGTAAATATTATCAAAGCTATGTTGTTACTAATATCACCGCTGTCCAACAGGGTTATTTCCTGTGTCAGTTTCATGAACCATGGGGCGGCCTTTTCTCCGGGTATTTTTTCGGGTTCGATCTTGCATACCCTCAATTCCTCCAGTCCCAAAACGCTGTATACTGCCTTATCAAGCGACATTTCGTATGAGCTGTCAACTTTTTTGAATATTTCCCAATATTTTTTCGTATCTACTAATTTATCCAGTTTTTTTGAATAATTATCCTCAAGCTCCTCATAAAAACGCCAATTTTTTCCAATAAGGCTGATCTTATTTATTTCATTATCCACAGCTGTATCTATTTTATCAAAAAACCGCCATGATGTTTTATTTTCCAAAAGATCTTCACCCTGCCAGAAATCTAAAAATATGTACTGAACCGCGGTTTTTATCCGTTCCCCTAAAATAAAAACCGGGCCTGAACATAAATTAATAAAACCATTAAATATTTTTCTATAGTAATATTCAACCGTTAGATATCGCGGCACCCGGACATGGAACCATCCTAATTTAAATCCAAGGACAAAATATATCCCACCCAGCAATATTACAGTCCCGACACCCGGTAAATTACGCAAAATCTCACTGCCTGTAAAAAGCCCGTTTCCGAGCGGCTCATATCCTAAATAACTTACCCCCGGGCTGATCAAATATTTCAAAAGCAGATTTGGAAATAATCCGATAAAAATGATCATTGCTGAAAAACTGATCAAGGATATTTTCATCGTGAAAGGGACCTCTTTCAGAGCCTTATATTCCTCATTTTTGTTTTTACCCAAAAATATTAAAATAAATAATTTAAAATTCGACGCGAAGGTGCCGCCGGCCGTTAACATAAATATTATTTCCGCCACACGCAGCATTTTATCCGGTTTCCCGAAATAAAGCGAGGAATGTTCATAAGCCTCCACTATCGAATGATGCAAAAGCGTCTTGCTCGCGAAACCGTTAAATCCCGGCATCCCTGATATTCCGCAAACCGCTATAAACAGACAAACGCAGGTTACCGGCATATTTTTCCACAGTCCGCCCAGCTTATACATATCCAATTCTTTCGTCCTGAAATAAACCGCGCCCGCGCACAAAAACAAACTCGCCTTGAATAGCGCGTGATTTATTATATGATACAACGCGCCGGACAATCCCATCGCGCCATCCTTGCCAAGATAAGCCGCGCATCCTATACCCATAACAATGTAACCCATCTGGCTTATGCTGTGGAACGCGAGCATCTTTTTAGCGTTTGACGAGATCAGGGCGCTCAATACTCCTAAAAACATTGTAAGGACTCCGATCCATATCATTACATATCCGATATTACTCATCGTAAGCCAGTTATCCGCGTTTTCCATTACGGGTAAATAAAACATATTCACAACCCGTATTATTCCGTATGCCCCTGCCTTTATCACCGCCCCGGATAATATCGCGCTTGCCGGGCTTGGCGCCACAGGATGCGCCAGAGGCAGCCAAATATGCTCAAAAAATATACCGGCCTTACCTCCAAAGCCTAAGATCAATAACCCCGCGATGATATATTTCCATACGCCTAGCATCCCAAGCTTATCGCCCATAGTCCCGATATCAAGGCTCCCTGTAAAATAGTTCAATAAAAATATTCCCGCCAGTAAACAAAGCCCGGTCGCGACTCCCATATATAAATACACCTTTGCCGCCATCCTCGATGATTCGTTTTCTTCGTGTATTACCAGTGGATATAATGCTAAAAGCATTCCTTCGAAAAATATGAATAATGTTAACAGGTCCCCTGCTAAAAGCACGCCTAAATTCATCATCAGGCTTATTAAAACAAAAAAATCATATCTGGTTCTTTTATGCTCGCCCCGCATATATCCTATAGCGTATATCACTGACATCAGCCAGACGAAATTTGTCGCGAGCGCGATCAATAAACTTACAGGATCCACTTTAAAACTAAAGCTGTAGGTGTAAAAATATTCTATCTTGAAAAATAATCCTTTATAAAGTTCACCGCCTGATCCTATTCCGTTAATCACCGGGTTTATCATCATTAACAGCAATATAAAATTAACCGCCACAGTCAATACTGTAATTCCCTGCCGAATCCGTTCTCTTTTTCCCGCGATCATAACTAAAAACGCGCCGAAAACAGGCAGTAAAATACACCATATTGGATAATAAGCGGCATTACTGATATCCGGTGTAATAAAATTATTCAACTATTCACTCCTTAAAAATATTCCGCTGTCATTTTTTCCACCATGCTCATAGGGAATTTTGGATATATTCCAAAAAATATAATACAAAATGTTAAAATTACTATCGGGATTATCATCCAGAGATTTCCATCTTTTATTTCTTCCGATATTGCCGCGCTTAAATTTAATTTTTTCGCGTCTTTATCTCCAAACCACCCGCCGATCACAAGCGGGGAATAATAAACAAGGCCGAGAAAACTGCTGATCAATAAAATAACAAGGCAAATTACTCCGGTTCCCGGATAATAAAAACCGATTTTCTCAGCTTCTAACGCCCCAAGGGCCAGAAGCCATTTGCTCGCAAATCCGTTTAAAGGCGGGATCCCGATTATTGAAAGCGCTGAAATTGTAAAACAGAACGTGGTTACAGGCATTTTTCTTCCAATACCGCGCAGGCCCGGTATTTCCTTTAAGCCTGTCTTTTTTATAAAACACCCGGCGCAAAGAAAAAGATTGCTTTTTATAAGGGCATGATTAAAAATATACAGAAACGCGCCTTTCAAACCGGAGGGAGAAAGTAAAACCGCTCCCATAGTAATACACCCTATCTGTGAAATGGAGGAATACGCGAGCATTCTTTTAATATCGATCTGGGTTACAGCTATAATCGAGCCGAATAAAATAGTTATCAAAACCAATATCAAAAAACAGCTCATCATCGCGGAATGAAAATTACCTAAAATCTCTTTTCCAAAAATATTATAAATAACCTTGATAATTCCATAAGCCCCCGCCTTTATCATTATACCCGAATGCAGGGCTGACGCGGGCGACGGCGCGACGGGATGCGCGCTTGGAAGCCAGATGTGAAATGGAAAAAGCCCTGCCTTAATACCGAAGCCTATAATATATCCCCAAAAAATATAGGGAAGCGCGGGATGATTTTTCAATCCGGCGCCGATCAATGAAAGGTCTCCCGTGCCGGTATAATTATAAGTAGCGATAATAACCAGTAAAAGTATCATGCCTCCGATAACGCCGCAAAATATATATAAAAGCCCTGCCTTTAATGATGCTTGTGTCTGCGAATGGAATATCAAAACGGCTGACGCGATCGTTAGAAGTTCAAAGAAGATATATAAAGTAAATAAATTACCGCTAAAAACTATTCCCAGCATCCCGCTCAGGGAAAGAAGAGAAAAAGTATCATACCGCCCGAGCGCTTCATCTTGCTTTTGATATTCAACAGCGTAAACACTCGATAATATCCAGATAAAAACGGAAATACCTCCCATGAAAAAATTAAAGCTGTCTACACTGAATTTCAGTTCAATATCCAGTCCGTTGAATATTGTTAACTCTATGATATTCCCGCTGAAAATATACGGATAAATAGACATTATCAGCAAAAAATTAGCCGCGCAAATAACGGGCACAAGATTATGCATTATCCGCCGGGATAGAAAAGGGTTTAGTAAAAACCAGATCGCCGGAGAAATTATTATAACTAGAGGAATATAATTTATTAACATAATATAATTACCACCCCTTTATCCCCTCCTCATTTTATCATCAACAGTTCTGCCGCCGCTTTGTTTGACAAAACATACGGCAATGAACCGAACAAACCAAATGTAAAAGATAAAACAGTAACTATAACTAAAGGTATTAACATATTTAATGGAGCCTCTGATGTTTTTTCCGAAGATCCGGGAGACTCATCCAAAACTCCAAAATACGCGTAAAGTATCGGCGGCAAAAAATATCCGACTTCTATAACCGTATTGATCAGAAAAACAGACGCTAAAACCGGCTCATTAATTAAAAGATGCCCTTTAACCAGATTCCATTTGCTTAGCCATCCTGCCATAGGCGGAAGCCCTACAATGCCGATAACCCCTATTACAAAACAGGCCATAGTAACAGGCATTTCTTTTGATATCCCTGATAATTGCGGGATCCTGATCTTACCTTTAAACCTGATGATCATCCCTGCGGCATAGAACAAACTGATCTTCATAATTGAATGATACATGATATGGACCAATCCCCCTGTAAGCGCCCAATAATTAAGGGAGGATGCGCCAAGGACGACATAACCAAGCTGGTTGACCGTTGAATAGGCTAAAAGCTTTTTTAATTGACGCTGTTTGAAGGCCATAAAAGCCGCTCCCAGAACTGTGATCACGCAAACAAGCGCGAGTATGGTATTTAAATGAAGCCTCAGGAACAGATCCCTGCCGAAAATATTATAGATCATCCTGATAAGCCCATAGGTCCCGACATTTACCACTGCCACGGCATGGAGAAGCGCGCTGATCGGGGTAGGCGCGACCATTGCCCTGGGAAGCCACGCGTGCAAAGGCACAAGCGCGCCTTTCACGCCGAATCCGCAGGTAAAAAGAATAAAGAGAAGATAAAGCACAATTTTATTTTGTCCTGCCAAACCCGGCATACCGCCGGGCATAAATTCAATATTTCCATTATTCAAGGCATAGGTTATAAAACAACCAAAAAGTATCATTGCCCCTCCGGAAAGCGTGTATACCAGATACATTATTCCTGCCTTTGCCGCTTCTTCAGTCTCTTCATGGATGATCAATGGAAATACGCTTATAGTCAATAACTCATAAAATACAAAAAGTGTAAAAAGATCAGCCGCGAATATAATTCCCATCACAGCGCCTTCACAAAATGCCAGGGCCGTATAATAACGCCTTAAACTATGGTTTTTCTCCATATAACCTATCGAATATGAATTTGTCACTATCCATAAAAAAGTTACTACCACGGCAAGAAGCAGTGAAAGGATATCAACCTTAAATTTAAGATCGAAAAATGTAGTATGAAGAAGAATTAACGGAGGCAGGTCGTGTTTTAAAACCAGAGGCATGATAAAAATAACCGCCAGAAAATCAAATATACTGGCAGTAAATAAAAATATATAACGCAATTTATCCCTCTTTTCCCCGCAAAGGAAAATCAGGAACGAAATTATGACCGGTACAATCACCGGCAAAAAAATGATCATCTATAACACCCTCTTTAAATTCTGTTTTCCATGCCCCATGCTCTATGCACCATGCTTTATATTACTTCCACAAATATTCCACTCCCGGCCTTATTATCTTTAAAAGGATATCCGACCCAAGGCCAAAAAATAAAACCGCGAAAGCAAGGATCGCGATCGGAATATAAATACTTTCCGGCAGTTCCCGCATGCCTGCCTCCGGCGCCGGAACGGATAAAGAATCCCTGTTAAAAAAATACATCTTTCCTATAACTCGAAAATAGTAAATCGCGTTCAGTAAACTCCCTAAAAGAAATATAATTGAAACCGGCAGGAACCCGGCTCTTATGGCCGCGATCCCAAGTATCCACTTACTGAAAAATCCGCTCATGGGAGGGATCCCGACCATTCCCAAAGCAGCTATTGTAAAACAGGCGCAGGTAACAGGCATTTTAAAACCAAGCCCTTTTAATTCATCTATCCGCGTAAATTTTGTCTTATAAAAGATCGCTCCTGCCGACAAAAATAAGGCCGATTTCATTACAGAATGGTTAAAAAGATGAAGTACCGCTCCTGTTAAACCGTCACGGCTGAAAAATCCTATTCCTATCAAGATATAACCCATCTGGGAAACCGTTGAAAAGGCGAGCATCCTTTTTAAATTTTTTTGCGCGATGGCAAATACAGACCCGCTGATAGCTGAAATCGCGCCAATAGATAAAATAAAAGCGGGGAACATATCGCCGTATAAACCATCCTGGATCCTGAACACGGAAAAATAAAAACGGATAAACAAAAATATGCCTGTAACTTTTATTAACAAGCCTGAAAGCATCGCGCTTATAGGCGATGGAGCCTTTGAATGGGCGTCCGGCAGCCAGCCATGAACTGGCACCAGCGCGCTTTTTATTCCAAAACCCGCTGTAAATAAAGCAAGCGAGGCAAATATAAGATATCTATATGAGAATAGAAATGTATCATGCCCTGAAAGCAAAACCTTTCGGATCTGGTTTGAAGCATAAGACATATTTAATGTCCCTGTAGCGCCGTATAAAAGGCCTATGCCGAAAAAAATGAAAATGCTTGCGAGCGCGCTGATCAGTAAATATTTAATTGCCGCTTCAACCGCCTCTGCTTCTCCGTCAATAGAAACCAGAGCGTATGAGCTTAGATTCGCGACTTCAAACAAAACATAAAGGTTGAAAATATCCCCCGTCAGACAAATTCCTGACATCCCTGCAGTCATAAGAAGAAATAATGTATAATAAACACCCTTTTTTCCATCCGGTATATTTTGGGGCACATATCTCAAAGAATAAATCGCGGCTAAAAATGAAATAAAATTTATGAGCACTAAAATAAACCCGCCTATGAGGTCTGTCTGAAGGACAATACCGATCGGCTCGCCGGTGATAAGAAGTGTTTTCGCGTTCCAGGAGAAACCCACAAAATACTGAAAAACTTTTAACGGGGATAAATAAATCCCATAAAGAAGCAGGCAGGAATAAATCAGGCAAAAAAAGGTTATACCTATAACCAATGGTTCCAGGAGTTTCCTGAACCAGCGTTCAAGGATCGGTATCAGGAAAGCGCCTAATATCAATGTAACCGGTATTAAAACCTGTAAATGAGAGCCCATTGTCGCTTCGCTCCACCACCCCTTAGTCCCCTCCTTGCCAAGGAGGGGATTAGGGGAGGTATTATTTTTTCATCTTTGATGTGTCAAGTGTTCCGTAATGTTCATATAGTTTTACTGAGAGAGCTAAACCCAGGGCTGTTATACTCACGCTTACTACGATGGCTGTAAGTATTAATCCGGTAGGAACCGGGTTGACCATAAACTCAATGCCCGCCCGCGCTTTAACAGTATCCAAAACTATTGGAGTTCTTCCCCAGTATTGAATATTTGCACCTAATCTGACATCGCCTAAAGCGATAAAAAAAAGATATACGGATGTTTCCATAATATTCAGCCCGATAAGTTTTTTGATCAGATTTTTTTTGACTGTTAAACCATAAAGACCGATGCAAAAAAGTATAATGGCAAAAATAAAATCTATATTGCCTGTAATTTTGTTAAACATTGCTTCTTTCTCCATCCGCGTTTTTCTGAAAAGCATAAAATATACGTATTATCGCGCCCGAGACGTTCATTCCGATTCCAATATTGATCCAAAGAAGTGTTCCCGAGCTTAACAGAACTCCGGCTTGTCCCATCGGTGGAATACCCGCGATTTTATTTGTTAAAAAATTGTAGCCGGTAATTATTCCTAAAAGCCCAAAACATACAAAAATACTCATGCCTAAACTATTCATTATTGTTAAAATACCTTCAGGGATGTAACGCCCGGCTTTTTCCGATCCAAAAACTATTGTATAAATGATAAACCCGGCTCCGATAATTACCCCTCCCTGAAAACCTCCGCCCGCTGAAAGATGCCCGCGGAAAATAATATATAGCCCGAACATTAAAATAAAAGGCACCATTCTTTTAGTAATATCCATTACATTAATGCTTGGCACCCAATCTTTGCCTGATCCGGATCCATTCCCTGAACCAAATAATAGAACAGATAATACACATATCATCGCGGTAAAAAGTATTACTGCCTCATACAGGGTATCATAGGCCCGGTAATCCAGGATCATCGCGGAAACCACGTTCATTGAATTAACATCTGAAACCGCGTTTTTGTTGTAATAAAGCGCGACGGACTGGCCTTTTTGAACAATTTCTTCAGCCGGGGTTTTAGGGTCAAGATAACCTGAATAACTTGGAAGCCTAGGGTCACCTACCGGTGAAAGGCGCAAAACCACCAGTATCATAGCAAAACACAAGAGAATAAAACACGCGGGAATAAATAATTTTTTCATTCCTTGTCTTCCTCCTTACGGGAGGTTCTCGCGAGCGCGGCAACAAAAAGTATTGTTGTAAGCCCCGCGCCTATCGCCGCCTCTGTCATAGCTATTTCCGCTGAACGAAGTATCAGGTAAGTCAAACACATGCAGAAACTATAAGCGCTGTAAACTATTACAGACGCGAACAGGTCCTCAAGAAAGATCGCGGCCAAAGCGGTTACAACTAAAAATACTAAAATAATTATATGGGATACCAGAACCAGATCCATCACTCTTTATCCTTTTCTAAATATTGCTCAGTGGTTCCTTTCATAAAAGGTATTTTTTTAATAAAGGAAACACGCAATATCGCGTGAATTATTATAGGATGAGAATAAAACATAAAAAACAGTATAAGCAGGATCTTTAAACTCTGGATCGGATTTATCGTAAGCTCGTAAAGCCAGATACCCAATAATGTAAGAAAAAAACCCGGGCTGTCGCCCTTTCCGGCGACATGCCCGCGGTTATAAAGGTCAGGCATCCTTATTACACCGACTGTCGCGGTAATAAAAAAGAAAAGGCCTGAAAAAATAAAAATAGATGCCAATATCCGGCAAAATGTTTCAAAAAATCCCAGTATCATTTTTCCGTCTCCATATATTTAACCAACGCGATATTTGTAATAAATGCCAGCATCGCGTATAAAAGCGCTATATCAAAAAAACCGTTTTCATTGAACAACACCCCCGCAAAAACTATCATAACGGTGTTTTTTGTACCTATCAGATTTATCCCGATTATCCTGTCCGGGATCGTCGGCCCGATCAGCGCGCGGTACAAACAAAAAAATATTGTTATTGATAAGATCATCATCGCGAATTTAAGGACTAAACTGAATTCAATCATCCTGGCTCCTGTCCCGATAGATCCTCTCGATCTCTTTAACAAAACCCATGCTTGCCTGAATATCCTGTACAGCCTCCCTGCAAATGCAATGTATTAAAAATCTTGTTCCGTCTTTTGTTTTTTTAACATCTACAGTAATAGTCCCGGGTGTCAGGGTAATGGAATTGCTGTTAAACGCTATCAACCAGTCATCTTTTAAGGGGGTATAAAATTCAATAATTCCCGGTGAAATAAGAAGATCTTTACGCATTACGCGGCGGGCGACATCTATTCCTGCAAGAATAATATTTAAAAACAGATTCATCCAATACAAAAAAATACGAAACATATATTTTAAATAAAAAAACGATAATTCTTCAATTACCAGGAACATCCCCCTGGTTACCCAGGCAACAAAGACCGACAATACCGCGCCTGCTATAAAATACTGCGCCAGATTGATCAAAAAATGTTCTAAGTATAAATACGATGGGAATGTCAGCGTGGTCCAAAAAGTAAAAAAGAATAAGGCTGAGCGAAGCAAAACATCCGCTTCTCTCAATTTTTTAGCCATATTCTCTTTTCTCCTTAGCCCGTTTTCTTGGTTAAATAGGGCCTGACATATAATGGTGATGGATAAACTGATTTTTTTGTTTTATTATTTCTGATATTTTTCCCGGCTAATTTTGCTATATTCCCGGCTCCGGGGAAAGAAATTTTATCCTGTAAAAAAACCGCCTTTTCACCTAAAACATTGATGATCTGGCTTTCAAATCTCCTTGCCTCGCTAAAGAAAATTACACACCCTGATATCTTATCTTTTCGGAATATTTTAAGGAATTCATTAATTGAAATGTATTGAAACTTGCTTTTACGTTTAAACTGCCTGTTTTTAACAATATAAACAGCGGAATAAACCTCTTCTCCCTTGCTCAGGATCAAAGGGCATATGTACTTGATATTATTAAGATCCAAACCTGAATTCCTGACATTTTCCGCGACAGCATCCAGTGCCGGTATCCCGATCAAAGGAATATCCAGCGCGAGACTTAATCCCTGCATTGTGCCTAAACCTATCCTGATCCCCATAAAGGACCCAGGGCCTGTCGAGGCCGCGAGGCAATCCAGGTCTTCCAGCCTGGTATCCGATTTTTTTAATACTTTGTCTATAGCCCTCAAAAGATGCGAGGAATGGGATTTTACCTCCTGATTGAGTTCGGTTATTTTGCCATTATTATAAACAGCGACACTTTCCCTCAAGCCTGATGTTTCAACTGCCAATATTTTCACTGAAAGACTCCATATCACGGCTAACCCAAAGTTTTCCTTTCGGTTTTAAAATAATACGCCGTGTATTTTCATTTACGTAAGAAAAATATATCTCAAGCCTGTCCTTCGGCAATAGTTTTTTCATCTTATCCGCCCATTCGATAAGGGTTATTCCTTTACCGTAAAAATATTCTTCGAAACCCAGGGCCTCTAATTCATTTTCATTTTTTAAACGATACAGGTCAAAATGATATATAGGATACTTTCCTTGATATTCATTGATAATAGTAAAGGTAGGGCTTACGACATACTTGTTTTTTACACCCAGGGCCCTGATCAAACCCTTTGAAAAACAGGTTTTTCCCGCGCCCAATTCTCCGATAAGGCAAATAACATCACCCGGGGACAATAGAAGAGAAATTTTTTCAGCAATCTTTTCAGTCTTTTTACTGCTCTCACTATTGATAGTAAACAAATTGCTGCACTCCAATATAAAAGTCACAAGTGACAAGTTTCAAAGTCACAAGTAAAAATTAATACTGGTGACGTTGTGACTTGTGACTTTAGACTAATGACTTATCAGTCCTTCTGTCTCATCAAATCCAAACATCAGGTTCATATTCTGGACAGCCTGGCCGGAAGCGCCTTTAACAATATTATCTATAGTTGAAGCCGCCATTAAAATATTGTTTCTTGCATCGATCTCAAAACCTATATCACAAAAATTCGTCCCGGCAACGGAAGCTATCTCAGGATACCCGTTTTCACAAATTCTGATAAATTTTTCATTTTTATAAAACTTTTGATAGATATCAATAATATCTTTTTTGGTTAATTTATTCTCCAAAGGATGCGAACTTATCGCGAGAATTCCCCTGTTAACAGGTATTAAACACGGAATAAAAGTTATTTTAACCTCATCCCCGGCGAGTTTCCCGAGTGTAAGCTCCATTTCGGGCGTATGCTGATGAGTACCCGGTTTATAGATCTTTAAATTGCCGTAAATATCTCCGAATAGATTAAAATTCTCTTTATGCATCCGCCCCGCGCCGGACACACCGGAAAAGGCGTTAACTATTATCTGTTTTTTAATAATATTATTTTTTAACAAAGGAGCTAAAGACAAAATTACAGCTGTCGCGTAACAGCCCGGATTAGCTGTTAAACTGCTTTTCTTTATTTTATCCCGGAAAAGCTCCGGTAAACCATAAACCGCTTTCGATAATAATTCCGGGATCTGATGATTCATTCCCGGATACCATTTTTTATAATATGAAAGATCAGGCAACCGAAAATCCGCGCTCAGGTCTATGATCTTTATTTTAGAAGAATTTAATTCTTTTACAACTTCACTTGCTTTTCCATGCGGCCGTGTTATAAAAATACAATCACATACTTCTTTAATTTTCTGCAATGACGGTGCACTGAAAGAGAGATCCGTTAAATTTTTAAAAGCAGGCCAGACAGAATCTACTTTTTTCCCCTGATATGTCTCAGAATGTAATATATTAACTTCAACATTTTTATGGTTTAACAATATTTTTAATAGCTCTTCAGCGGTTAAACTGCCCGCTCCTATTATTCCAACTTTTATCATTTGGCTCCTTTTATCCCAAATCTTACCACAGCATAGTTTTATAATCAATAAAAATTGAATCCAAAAAAATAGGGCCGATTTAATAATCGGCCCATTCACATTAATATATAGTAGTTCTTTTTTACTTCTTGTGTTTTTTTGCTGGAGCTGCCGGAGCCTTGGCTTTAGGAGCCTTAGCTTTTTCTAACTCAGCCTTCAAGTCATCATTAGCCTTTGTTGCTTCTTCACACTTAATGGTTAATTCTTTTACCTGAGCTTCCGCCGCGGACTTTTCAGAAGTTAAAGTTGCAACTTCCTGTTTAAGGCTTGCAATTTCTTCCTCTAATTTTTTAGTATTACAGGAAGATAACATCGGAGATATCAAAAGAGCCACTACAATCAGCTTTATCATGTTCTTTTTCATTATTTTAATCGCCCCCTTTCTTTTTAAAATTTTACCAGATCAATTAATAAAAACACAGGAATTGTACTCCTAAATTTAAGACAAATCAACAAAAAAATTTTAAAGTCTGTAATCCAGCAGTTTACCTGCCAGGGAAAGGACAAAAACGTCTTTCGCCTTCCCTTCATTTTTTAAAATACGGCTGCACTCATTGATCGTCGCGCCAGTCGTAACAACATCATCTATGAGAAGGACCCTTTTCCCTTCAATAATATCTTTATCTTTCAGTTTAAAGGCCCCTTTAATATTCTTTTCACGCCCGGTATAATCCAGGTTATACTGGGGCTCGGTATGCCTGGCGCGATAAAGATTTTTTGTTGAAACGGGCAAACTCCATTTTTTTGAAATTTCCTTAGCCAGAAGTTCTGACTGATTAAAACCGCGTTCTCTTTTTTTTGTTAAAAATAAAGGAACCGGAACAATAACATCAACTTTATCCAAAACATTATTTTTTTCGACATAATCATTAATTAAAACTGAAAAATATTTTCGTAACGCGGCCTTTTTATTATATTTAAACTGATGTACCGCCTCTCTCAGGCTATTTTCATAACTCCCAATAATAAACGCACGGTCAAAATGGCCTTTTTTTTCTTTGCATGGGGCGCATAGCCTTTCCGAAAGATCGCCGGAATAAAATAGAGGTTTACCGCAATGGAAACAAAAAGGCGGAGAAAACAAATTAACACCTTTAGCACATTCATCGCAAATAAATTTTTTTCCATCCTCCAAACTATTATCACAAATCAGGCATTTAGGCGGCCATATGAAGTCCACAAAAGCATCGATTATTTCCCTGACTTTCATTTTAATTAACCCGTTATAAAATTTTAAAAATGTCACAAGTTTAAAAGTCACAAGTCACAAGTAAAAAATTAATAATGGTGACGTTGAGACTGGTGACATTGTGACTTTTTTCGCTGGTGACCTTTTTTCAGAATCCGCTTGCCATCTGGAAAATAGGAAGATACATCGTGATAACGATCCCCCCGACCAATAATCCCATAAAAAGGATCATCAGCGGTTCTATTAACGCGGTAAAAGAAGCCACATACATATCAATTTCTTCATCGTAAAAATTGGAAATATTCTCAAGCATCTCTTCAAGCGATCCCGTAGCCTCGCCGACAGCGATCATTTCAATAGTCATATTCGGCACTATGGTTATATCCTTCATAGATTCGGCAAGGCTCATCCCGCCTTCCACTTTGGGGATGATCTCCTTTATACAGGCACTCAG
The DNA here is from genome assembly GCA_028719205.1 of bacterium. Lineage (GTDB taxonomy): Bacteria > JACRDZ01 > JAQUKH01 > JAQUKH01 > JAQUKH01 > JAQUKH01. The sequence goes on along the minus strand of JAQUKH010000012.1, from coordinate 21,255 downwards.
ATATTTATTTTCCAGTGTTTCTCCCGCGACTTTTAATGAAGTAATTAAAGGAATACCTCCCCTGAGTACCGTGGCAAGCATTTTTGTTAATTGTGAAAGTGAATATTTAGCGAGGATATTGCCTATAAGAGGTATTTTTAATTTCAAACTGTCAGCGGTTATTCTTCCCTTTTCTGTCCGGTACCAGAGAACTAAGGCATAGAATGCCGAAAAAATAATTATGGTAAGAAGCAGGAAATTACTTTTCACAAAATGGCTGACAGATAATAAAAATACGGTAGCCGGCGGCAAAGCCTTGTGCATGTCTTCATATAATTTGGAAAAGGTCGGGACAACAAATGCCAGAAGAACGATCACAACCGATATGGAAATAGTCAAAAGTATTATAGGATAGATCAAAGCCGCGATCACCGTCCGCCGCACGGACATTATCTTTTTTAAATAAGCGGATTGCCTCTCCAGGATACTAACCAGATTACCGCTTGTTTCACCGACTTTTATCGCTGAAACAAACATGCTTGAAAATATATGCGGATAGGCATTCAGCGCGTCTGAGAGCGCCATTCCCCCTTCCACCTCTCTTTTAATATCAGAAATAATATACTGGAAAGAAGCATTTTCAGCCCTCTCTTTTAAAATACCGAGGCTATGGACCATTGTTAATCCGGCTTTTAAAAGAACCGACAACTCCTGTATAAAAAGCAGGACTTCATACAATTTTACTTTTTTACTCCAGCCGCCGATTTTTTTTGTTATCGCGAAAACATAAAATCCTTTATTTTCCATTTCCTGGCGCAGTTTAAGCTCGTTCTCGGCTTCCTTGACACCTGTAATGACTTTTCCTTCTTTTGTCCCGACTTTATAGTGATAATTTGGCATGATTTTTATTATAACAAATTATTGACATTTTTAGAAAAAGATTTATAATATATACTCTACAAAAATTGAAATGTTAATATTTAAGGAGACGTGAAATGATCGATACAGCTGATTTTTCAAAAGGTAAAAAGTTAGGGATTGAAAATAAGATATTTGAAATTGTTGATTTCCAGCACAATAAAACCGCGATGCGCAAGGCGGTAGTGTGGACTAAATTAAAAAATCTTAGTGATGGAAGCGTGATAGAAAGGACCTTCAAGGCCGGTGAAAAATTCCCGGAACCAGATTATGAAGAAAGAGAAGTACAGTTTTTATACAAATCAGGCGACACTTTTACTTTTATGAGCAATGATACTTTTGAACAGATTGAATTAAGAAAAGAGCAGACCGGCGACACGTGGAAATTCCTTACGGAAAATCAAACGGTAAAAATAGTTTTCTTTGAAGAAAAGCCTATAGGAGTAGATATGGCGGCCTCGGTCATATTAAAAGTGATCGAAACTGACCCGTCATTCAAGGGAGACACCGTATCCGGAAGCGGAAAACCCGCGAAACTCGAAACAGGAATAACCGTAAGCGTCCCGTTCTTTATCAATGAAGGCGAGCTCGTTAAAATTGACACAAGGACGGAAAAATATATAGAACGGGCGAAATAATATAAATATTTTCGAAGATAATTTTCAAATTGAAGGGCGATTTATTAATCGCCCTTTTTTATTTTAAATAGCCTGATAATTCCCACAATTAATGACCCTCCCGTAGGGGCGACCGGCGGTCGCCCTCCGGTGAATCCTCCGATGGTATTCACATTCTGTCCGATATCCCTTGTTTTGCGTTCATTATCAGTTACATTCGGGCGACCGCGGGTCGCCCCTACAATTAACGCAAAAAACAACTTGACATTGCGTACGTTATATAGTACGCTATCCATGGAGGTAGCAAAATATGACCACACTTACAACCAGCGAGGCAAGGTCTCAACTTTATAAATTGGTGGACAAAACCGCTGAATCACATGAACCTATTCAAATAACAGGAAAAAGGAATAAAGCTGTTTTAATTTCTGAAGGGGATTGGCGGGCTATAGAAGAAACTTTATATCTTTTGTCGATCCCTAAAATGAGAGAATCTATCCAAAAAGGCCTTAAAACACCCATAGAAAAATGCAATAAGGAATTAAAATGGTGAATTGGCAGCTTGTCTTTACAAAGCAGGCCCAAAAAGATGCTAAAAAACTTTCCGCTTCCGGACTAAAACCTAAAGCGGAAATCCTTCTTGCTTTATTAAAAGAAAACCCCTTTAAACAACCACCTTCATTTGAAAAATTAGTCGGAGACCTGTCCGGAGCTTATTCACGGCGGATCAATATTCAACACCGCCTTGTTTATCAGGTCCTCCCTGAAAAGAAAACAGTAAAAATAATCCGTATGTGGACGCATTATGAATAATCCTGGCTATTTTTATTTTTTTGTTTATAGTTAGTATCACTAGAAACCAATGTCCCTGACATTCAAGGGAGACACCGTATCCGGAAGCGGAAAACCCGCGAAACTCGAAACAGGAATAACCGTAAGCGTCCCGTTCTTTATCAATGAAGTGGAACTCGTTAAAATTGATACAAGGACAGAAAAATATATAGAACGGGCAAAATAGCTATTTTTTTAAATGTTTTTCCAGATCTTTTTCATAGTTAAGATCCGGTTTAAATCCCATTTTCTTTGCAATATCTAATTTAACTTTAGCCTCTGCATATTTTTTTTCAAAGAATTCCAAAAGTGACCAATTTAAATAAAGTAAAGGGATATTTTTATTTAATCCTTCCGATTTTTGGAATAAACTTCTCGCTTTATCAAAATGGTTTTGGAATTCTTCCCTCTTATTATCTTTTAAAAAATTCCCCAGCATTATTTCGGAATGAGCGAGATCTATCAGCAGATTAGGATTATCTTTAAACAACTCATTTGCCTTTTCTAAAAACTTTATGGATTCACTTAAGTTTTTTCCCGGGTTTTCACTCCATGCCCTTATCCCCATTATTAAACCAAAACCCCAGAAAACCTCAGCATTATTATTATCGAGCAGCCAAGCTTGGTTAAACCTTTTCATAGCCAATGAGTAGTCACCTTTATAGTAATAATTCCAGGCACTTTTCAGTGTATTGCCGGTAGCAGCTTCTTTATTGCCGGATTCCGTTATAACTTCTTGAATAAATCGAGTATCGGCTTGTTTTTGATAATCAGTTTTTTCGATATTACCGAACAAGGGTTCTTCATTATATTGTCGTTTGCGAGAAACGACTGAATCAGAAGAGCAGCCCAGGAAAAGTATCGGCAAAAGATATATTAAAATAATTTTGTTTTTCATATTATTAAATTTCTCGCATTATCTTTCATTTCAGAGGGGACATATATCTGATACTGATCAATAATAGTCCTTATCGGCATACCCCAGGAATAACGGTATGGCTTAACAAGCGCAGGAAAACCCTTATCCCTTAAATATCCCTTTTTTATTTCCGCGTCTATTTCATCAAAAGCGGTATAACAAATACTCCAATCTTTTGTCCCGGAATTTTCTTTATCCTTATAAAATATAAGTTGGTCCAGAGTATCTGAAAAAATAATGACAAATATCGAAAATACTGATATCCCTAAATAGAATTGCGTAAATATTTTTCTGGATATATCGGGAATTAAATTTAATATGATAAGAAACATTGCTGTTGCAAACATAACTTTTGAAAGAATTTCCAGAAAATAATCATCTGCTGGTTTATTTTCATTGTCAACAAGATCATATCCATATTTTCCCATTTGTTTTTGTAAACTATCGCTGCTAAAAACAACCAGAATATATACATATGTTAAAACAAAAACCAAAATACACTTGAATATAATCCAACTAATTGAATTATATTCTATCTGTATAGGGTTATTTTTTAAAAAAGATGTTAACATATCAGATCTGGTAAGAATAGTTGAAGCTAATAATACAGGCATCCCTCCTATAAAGGTAGGCCGGAACAGGATCGAAATGGCAGCAAAGTTTTCTCTTTTGATCTTTATGCTTTTTGCCATTCTTGTAAAATAAAACATTCCATAAGTTATTATAATAGAAGCAATGAAAAATATTATTCTTAACATTGTTATATTATCAGTATAATTTGTTTTTTTTAAGGGCCATAATAAACCATGTGAAACATTCTCAATAATTAAAGGGAAAAGAAGTATAAGCACAAAACCGTTTCCAATCCCAAATTGATTAATAAGATTTGCGGTGAAAAGCATAAACATTACTGAAGCTAACACAGTAATAATACAAACTATTTTAAACCCCAAACCCGGATTTTGGACTATATTCCCAGCTGATGATTTTAATGACTCAAGCCATAAAGTAATGTAATATGTTTGGATAACAGTAAGTATTATGGTTAAAATATATGTATATTTGGAGATGCGTTCTCTGCCTGTTTCTCCCCCAAAAGATAATTTTCTTAGCGGTGGTATTACAGATGATAATATTTGTATTATCAGGCACGAATTAATAAGTGGCATTAAACCCACCGAACAGATTGACATTCTTCTATAAGTTCCCATAAACATTGCAATTATTGAATTACCATTTATTGTTCCTTTATAAAAACTTTGGAAAACTACTAAATCAATGCCGGGTAAAGGGATAGAAGATAATATCCATGAAACAACCAGAATTCCAAATGTTATTAATAGCCGTTTTTTTATTTCTCCATTTTTAAACATCCATATTAAAAGATCTTTAACAGGATATTTTTCTTCATGTTTTAAACATGCTGGAATGCTTTCAAAATATTTTATTAATTTATTCATATCCATACAAATCAATTGAGTTTTCTTTTAAATCATTCTTTATTCCTAAAATTTGTTCAGGAACATTCACTTTGTGTGTTAAAGAAACAGCATCATTCCAGATCTTTAAAAATCCACCAATAAAAATAAATCCGGATGTAGTGGAACACTTTCATTTTTTTCTTCATAAATAACGTATAACATAATATCTCCTAAATATTATTTATAACGCCTGAAATAAGCCGCACCGCTAAGCAGCGCCAGTTTCACTGTAACTACTTGTACTTACTACGGATCTTTGCGCCAGACAGCGGGCCACCCAAAACAGCGCTGATGTAGCAAATGTCAAGTGCTCCGGCGCTCAATGGAAAAACACTCCACACCATGGATACCACCCCGAGCGTATGGTTCCGATATACAAAGCCGGCCAGGAGAAATCCTGCTCCTGCGACCAAACGAAAGAAGCGGCCCGACGGACTGTTAAGGAATTTCGAGAACCCCGATTGATTGAAAGTTTCGTGTAAACTCATAATAAACCTCTTTTCGGAAAAGACAAGGAAGACGAATAAGCAGTTTCTAGAGATACCGCCTTACATGATAACAATATTCCGTATAAAGTTCACCAAAAATTTTTTGCAAATACTGTTCCTCCGCCAGCACAATTTTGTGGTGAACAATAACCACGAATATCCCAATGACGAACAAGAAGGGATTTAATGTGTATAAAACTGATGCGAGTAATGTTGTGTACACCCCAAGGTACATCGGATTACGGCTGAATCTGAATAATCCATCAACCTTCAAACTCGTACTTTCTTTGGGAGACCCGATCCGAAAAGCGTTTCCAAGCCCAAATCGCCCGGTAAACAACAACCCGAATCCTGAAATCCATAGAAATAAAGCTATCCATTTAAATAACCCGGGGACCTTAATAAAAGAAAGGTTTATTCCCCAACTGTGCACCACCATAGCGGCCCAAAGAAGAATAATTGAGTACTTACTGCTGGAAAAAAGCACTTTACCAATTGGCGGCTCACCTCCCATATCAATATTTTTACGCCGCAACAATTCCTCTCCGCCAAACAAAACAATTAAAAATCCTGTTGGCAATAATGTAACAAAAAGAGATTCAAGCATATTCATATTTCTACTCTTTTACCTCCAATAGATATTTTATGTTCATTAATATTGCCTAACACCAGAAATCAGAGGCGGGCTACTGCCCGTCCAGTGCATTGAATTGTTGACAGTTTCTAATTACTTTTGAATTTCTTTTATTGATTCTTCAATTGCTGATCGAATTAATTTTTCTAAATTGCCATAATCGCCACCGTCAGCTTTTTGTAAAGCTCCAACATATTTTTTTCTGCCGGATAGCGTTTCTACTTTTAATTCAATTGGAGGCAGATTTTGGTTCAATAGGACGATGTTGTTCAATAGTCTGCCAATTCGCCCGTTATAATCTTGAAACGGATGAATCCATAAGAATCTATGATGAGTCCATGCTAGAAGTGCGGTTAGTTCACTAATAAAATTTGGATTATCTATTTTGGGTAAATATTTTAATCTAATTTTAAGGTCCTTCGTGAAATCAGTCATCAACTGAGGGATAAGATAGAATTTCGGAGGAATATGTTTTGAAACAGTAACATCAATTTTTCTAAACCTGCCACCCAATGCCGGAAATATCCAATCAAAGCCGATTTTATGTACTTGTTGAATAAAGGCGGGTGTTATATTGATTTTATTTTTACTAAATTGATCGATAACAAAATCCCATGCTCTTTTAGTTCCTTCAATTTCCAGAGGAATCAATTTTGACCGTGGAATAATGCCGAAAGCTGTTTCCTTATAGCTTGTTTCGCCTATTTCCTTTTTCATAAGGCTTTTGTCGACAATTTATCTAAAACTTTATTGACCATACCCATGGTTGTTTGCGGATTTTCCGTTTTGGTTGTACGATATAACATCTTTTTCTCAAATAAACTAAAATAATCCCGGCGTGATTTGCTATTGCGGGAAGCTTTTTGATATTTTTTTAAAATTGCGGTGATTTTACTATTTGACATATGTATAACATAGCATAAACATTTATTTTAGTCAATTTCAATAATAAATAGGTGTTTTAAGTTTGTCCTTCCTGAAAAGAAAAAAGTAAAAATAATCCGCATGTGGACACATTATGAATAATCCTGTATTTTTTATTTATTATATATAACCGGCATCTTATTCTTCCACTTTTGCCACAATTCGTCATTGGTTATTAATTCCGCCATAAAATGGCCGACATTTATACGGCTGGTTTTTCCGGGGTTAAATAGAGGACTTCTTTTTATTGTCTCAAATACTTCATATGGCTTTACTTCATCATCATCAATTAATGAATCCGGCCGCACCGCTGTCCATCCGATTTTTTCATTATCTTTTCCGATTACTCTCAGTAAATAATTCGCGGCGCTTACATTATCCTTCTGTGGCGGTAATAATACGCCCAGTATTGAAAGGACAATCTTTTCCGAAAGTGACCTGTTTTCATTCACATCTTTATTTTCATTGGCAACAGCAACAGTATTCATAAGAATAATTTTCATTTTTTTTGGAGAATAATGAATAATTGCTTCACATACATTTTTTATAGACGTATAAACCAGCAGCCGGGGTTTTCCAAATAAGCCTTTAAAAGTAATATTATGCCCCAAACAGCACACAACCGCGTCGCACCCTTCAATAAGGTTTTTGTTCTCTATTGGATTCAGTTCGGCAATATTTCCATAAACAATTTCCACAAGCTTATTATTAAGTATATTATCAGAAAGAATTGCATTCTTCCTGATAACAATCCTGATATTTATTTCTCTCTTTATTAATTGCGATACAACTAATTTACCAGTTGCCCCACTTGCTCCAAGAATTAACACTTTCATAAATGCCTTTCATGTGAATTTTATTAGTTAAGCCTAACGATAAAATCAGCCGCGGCTGTAAGCCGTCGCCTGTAGTGCTGTTGTTAAAATCTTAATTTATTTTATATCTTTTCTTTTTGTTTGTCGATGGATTTTTATTGAATTTAAGTCCATAAATCAGCCCACTATATAATTAACCTAGAAATAAGCTTGGCTAAATATAAAATAATCTCTTGACATAACCATTTTAATCTGATATTATATCCCCATGATAATCAAAATTAATAATGGAGGTATTTAAAATGGAAGAAATAAAAATAAAAAGAGAACGGAGTCGATCTTATCCAAGAATCAATCTTGAAGAATGTATCCAAAGCATTATTAAGATAAAACAAGCGATTGGAAAAGGGGAACATGATAAAGTGACATTTGCTAAAGCTCTTGGGTATAAAGACATTTGTGGAATATTTTTATCAAAAATTTCTGCGCTAATTCAATTTGGACTCTTAGTTAAAAAAAAGGTTAATTATTATTCAATAGCAGATAGTGCATTAAAAATAACAGATCCTTTATCAGATAATGAAAAGAATGTTGAATTACTAGAAGCGTTTAAAAGGCCAAATATTTATTTTGAATTATTAAATGAATTTGAACAAGGCACTATTCTTCCAAAAAATATTGAAACAATTTTGCATCGTAAATATAATATAACAGAGAGCGCCGCTAAAACAGCTGCTCAAATATTTAAAGAATCAGGTGTTTATGCAAAAGCATTTAATGAAGAAGGAAAAATATTAATATCATTAAATGATGATTCAGAAGTAAATAGCTTAGAGAAAACAGAAGAAAGCAATTTAGTTGGAATTACTGACAATAAAGAAATATTGACTGATAAATTAGAAAATGAAATAATAAAGGGCCAACATCAACATTCTTTCCCTCTATCCGAAGGAATGGCCCTAATAAAACTACCTGGAAAGATTAGTAAAAAAGATATTCAAAAAATAAGGAAATACTTAGAATTTATAGAAATGGAAATTGAAGAATAAAAAAACATGGCACCGACTAAGTCAAAAGAGCGCACACTCTTAGTCTCCAAAACTTTGAGTGACTTACAACTTTTCGGGAGAAGAGCTCCAAACTCTTCTTTGCCATGTATTTACATTATAGCATAATCCCTTATTTAATTCAATCTAACGCAATTTTCATCTGCTGGTGTGGAGCGCAGCGGAACATCAGTCAGGCGCAAAATAATGTTGGGTGCTATGTTGCACACTTTCCTGATCCCCATACACCTCTCTACTTTCTATACTCTCCAAGAAATAGGACTTCTTTCGCTTGTTCGCTATCTTCTGGCAGATCCTCCTCCCACCTCCCTGCTCGAACACACCTGGACCACAGCTCATGGATGCCATGGCGTTTGCACATATCAACAATATCCTTCTGCGAGTATCTTCGGTCTTGAACATACATCTCAAATTCTTCTCCGCTGTAAAGGTCAAACACTTCTCTTCTCGTGACAACTCCGTTTGATGGATCCACTACATATGATTTATTTTGAAATACATTTCCAGTATTTTGCATTGTGTTACTCCTTTGGAAACCATCACAAATTTTAATATGTTGCTCAATGGGAGCTTTATATAGAGCATTTTCCACGGTGGACACCTTATTCATCACTGACAAGAGTATTCGTCCTCCAGGCTTGAGATGGTCAACTACTCTCTTTAAAATCTTCTCGTTTTCTTCCATTTTAGTGAAGGTGCATAACACGTCATACAGGCAAATCGCGCTATCAAATATTTGTTTATACTTAAAAAATCGTGCATCACTTACAAGAAATGTTGCATTGGGAACCATGCGGCAATCAGCTAAAAACTGTGCGTGGCTAATGAACTCTGAGATCCTATCCATGCCTACTACTGCAAAACCTATACCTGACAACTCGAGTGTATGTCTTCCATTCCCGCAACCAATGTCAAGAATACTCATACCAGGGGCAAGGCCTAACGCATCTAGGATGAGGTTCACCTCTTTAGCTGTATGCCGATGCCATGCATGTCGATGGTCGAGTCGCATGCGGCTAAGCGCCTCAAATGCTATGCAATCTCCTTTATCACATTCAGGATCGCTCTGGCTGCTTATAATAGACTGATAGGGTTGCTCTGAAAATGTAAACGCGAACCATTCTTGCCCTTCTTTAATGACACCAAGAGGCCATGGCGCGTTATCTCTCTCAGCATTCTTCATCATGGAGGGTATATCGGATAGATCTAGGCAGTATCCTGAGTTCAGCACACAGTATTCAGTATCGATTTGTAGTGATGCATTTTGAATTAGTGGGATAGCACTTTGTCCAAATCCAATTAGCAGTTCTGAGTACTTTCTTATATGGGTGGAGTCGCATCGCCTTTGTGTCACAGATTCTAACGCACGAACGGCATAGGGATTTGAAGTTATAAGTCCCCATGAAGAAAATTGATATCGTTTTGACAGCTCAAGAATAAGACGTTTCGCGACACATTTGTTCCTGTGATTGCTGTCCACAACAAGTTGCGTTATCCAACAAAGCAACCCAAGTCTAGGTATGGGGCTTGCGTTAGCAACGGCATACCCAATAAGTTTCTCACCGATTCGAGCCCTTGTAACATGAACATTAGGTTGTTTGATAAACTTCTTTATTAGCGATGGACTCATGTGTACTCTCCCGCAAGGGCGGTTTGTCGTATTTTTACTCCATATTCCATAATGTAGACTATAGAATGCAGACAACTCATTCAGGCAAGCATCGGTTAAGCGTTCCCCTTGAGTTGTTTCGAGGTATGTACCAGACAGTTCTTGATTGAACCATTGCCACCGATCCAAAGGAATCTCACCAAGGCCTTGTGACTGACGTTGTATATCCCTTAATTCCATCGTGGGTCGAATATCATTAGCTTGCTTACTCCCTTGACGCGACGGTTCCTGACTCATCTTTTAATCTCCATGTGATTTTTCTTTTTGTTTTTGACGTTGTTGTCTAGCTGACTAACTTTCCTCAAATCTTGAAATAAGTTGTATCATCCTTCAAATATTTTTTAATAATTATTCACACTAAGCAACAACGTTACTATCTTCTATCTACCATGTTGGTCGACCAATTGTATTGTTAAAATTTACAAACTTTATTTTATCCCATAACTCTTTGGGTCCAGATATACCATTGTCTTTTTCGTATTTGAGAAATAAACGTGCAGGTTCAAGCCATTGATTTTTAAGATTTATATTTTTAGTAATTATTTTAAAAAAATTATCAGCAGCTTTTTTCATTTTTAAATCTAATAAAAGATAGTATCTGGAATAATCACACATACCATCTCTCCACACATCAATATTATTTATTTTTTGATCTACAAATAGATTTCCATGAAAAAAATCATGACTAAGTTCATGGAGTAACCAACCAAACCAATCTTCTGTACCTAGAAGAGGAGATATTCCGTCTCTAAGACCAATATATGGTCGAAAATTACCAAAAATAAAATCATTACTCCCATTGTAAACAAAAATAAGCCTATCGCGTACACTATTTCTTTTCATATATATTACATTCGGATCAACACTCGTCCAACTGTGCATAATATTGAAAGCGGTGTTAAGCCATTGAGCCATGTCTTCACAATTATTAACTTGCGGCCCCATATTTGATTGCCATTCTTGTGGCCATATTAGAACTATATCAGATTTTTCAACTATTTGATGCGTTTTGATACTTTGATTAGCAATATTATTCTCAAAACAGCTTAAAGACATCTTTCTTCCTTATTTATATTTCTAATGGGTTGCTCAGGGACAGCGTGGTTTTTATGCTGTCCCTTACAGCAGATGGTTATGCAATTATTTTATGTGATACTAAATAATCTAAATCCTTATCTGTAAATTTTAAGTAATTTGCGCCAAGCCATTTGAACAAACCTTGATTTGTTGCATCTTTTATATATCGATCTAATGTCAATCGGTGCATCGAAGAATATTGTATGACAGTACTGCATCAACTCCACGATTCCTTAAGGTGGTTGAAAAGTCCAAAACCCATTTTTTATGTTCAGCAGAGTCATGTGAGTATGAAATAAATACTCTTGGTGGATTCATATTTGACCTCGGTTTATTTACTATTTATTTGTATATTCAACATATTATTAGATAGTTTCTAGATATTATCTCAAAATGTTCTATCATAATCAAGAAGATAAAAAAGTAATTTAACATAACTATTTAACAACATTACTCTTATCAACTTGGATAACATCCCATTATTCATATTATCCTAAATTAAACAATTCGGGCCGACTATGTATCGTATGGTTCAGGGCAGGCACAAGACCTGCCCCTACAATTAAATATTTTGTGGATTATTTTTATTCGTATTTGATAGGATCTAAAATACCGGCGGATTAATCTCATCTTTATTCATTTTTATCAGAGGGGTGCTTATTTTCAGGCATGACCGTAAGCGTTCCCTTCTTATAAATGAAGGAGAACTGGTTAAAATTGATACAAGAACAGAAAAATATATTGAACGGGCGAAGTAATATATTCCAGTTATCTATTTAATTATATTCCACAAATTTTTTCTTGTTTTATTCTTTCTTGAAGCCAAACTTTTATTAACGCACCGCGGTCAACACCTATTGTTCTGCGTATATCATCTATTTCTTTAACAAGTGATTCAGCTACATCGAGGGTAATACGAACCTTTTTCCCGTGAGGAATAACTTTTGCTTTTGACATATCAATTAGATCATGTATATCTTCCCCTGAATCAAATCGGATGTCAAATTCTTTAGTATTTTTAGCTAGTTTTTTCTTTATCATATAATTGCTTCTCCTTATTTCTGGCACGTCTTACTGAAATTATACGGACAATATCGTTTCGCATTGTATATATTGCGGTCCATAATTTATTTTGAAGTTTTCCGATAATGATCCGTCTATTCTCTATCGGATGTGAAGCATGGATCTCTATACTGTTTTCATCTGTCCAAATATCCATTGCAGTTTTGAAAGCGATGCCATGTTTATCTTTGTTAATTTCACTTTTATTCTTATCCCATTCAAAATTCATATGCTGATATTATACAGATTTTGCACATAAATGCAACATAATAATGATATTTTCAATAAAAGGAATTTAAATGGTAAATTGCAGCTTGCACCTCCTCCATTTGAAAAATTAGCCGATGACCCGTTATGAATAGCCTTTTAGCATTAAGTTATCCCCTACGAGGATAAACAAGGACTAGAAGCGGAAAGAACCTGGCTTTCACCCATCCCAATAAATCGGGACGCTTAAGTCTTGTTTATCCAGTTTCCGTTTAATATACCAACCTTTCCGTACAAAATAATCCAAACAAAAAGGGCGATTCGCGAATCGCCCCTACAATAAAATATATAGGATTTTTAAATGGGATAATTACTTTTCATTACTAAGCATTAATTTGAGCAAAAATATAGTTTCTGTCCAGAGTTTTGCCTTTGCCATGTTTTTTGTTTGGCATCAAGAAGCTCGCCTATACCGTCTAAAATTTTTCGATCAGGCATTTTTCCAGGAGTGTTAATATAATTTTGTAAAACCCCCGGTTACCCGATTGACATCTTTTTATTTATATTTTTCTCTATTTTCCCAATAATTTGGTTTTCTGCTTAATTGCATTATTGCAATTATGTATATTTCTTTTTCAGTTATTTGATATATTACTCCATACGGAAATCGATTTATAAGATATCTTCTGGTATTTGAGGAAAGAGGAGCCCACGCTTTGGGGAATAAAAGGATATTTTGAATTGATTTATAAGTTTCTTTGGCAAATTCTATACCAAGTTTATCTTGGCATTCATTATAATAATTAATAGCTTCAAGCAGCTCTTTTTCAGCTTCCGGGTGAAAAGAATAATTCATATTTATTTTAATATTTTTTTAAATACTTCTTCTCCTGAAATAGTTTTTACTTTCCCACTTCGTATTTCTTCCACTCTCTTTTCTGCTTCTTTTGCCCATAATTTATCAATTTCTTTTTGTGATGGATTTAAGCTTTGTAGAAGTTTATCAATAATTTGGGCTCTAAGTTCCACGGGTAATAAAATCGCTTCTTCAATAAGTTCATTTGTTTTTATCATAATTACCTCCTTTCTATCTTGCTGATATTATATCACAATTACACTATTTGGAGATTCCCTAATGATTGGCAGAAACAATGTATCCTAAAGATTAAAATATTTATAATCTTTGGTTCATATTATACATTTCAAGACAATTTTTGACAAGGACAAAAAGCTGCTGTGGATTACATTTATTTTTATTCGTATTTGATAGGATCTGAAATACCGGCGGATTTGAAACCTTTTAATCTTAGTTTACAACTGTCACAATGGCCGCAGGCTCGATCGGTGTTTTTGTAGCAGGACCAGGTATACTGGAATGGCACGCCCAGTTTTATTCCCATGCGGACAATTTCATTTTTGTTCATTTTTATCAGAGGGGCGGTTATTTTTATACGGCTTTCCGGTTTTGTGCCGAGTTTTATTAATTTATTGAACGCTTTAAGATAATTTTCCCTGCAATCGGGATAACCTGACGAATCAACCTGATTAGCACCGTAAAAGACCTGATGGACTCCTAAACTCTCCGCCCACGATACGGCGATGGATAACAATTGAGTATTCCTGAAGGGAACGTATGTTGAAGGGATTTTTGAAGTATGAGCCCTGTCCAGCGGGATTTCCATTTTAGTGTCTAAAAGGCTTGAAGCACCAATTTCTTTTAGATATGGGATATCTACCGTTTTGCTTTGTTTAACACCATAATACTCTTTTAATTTATTGAAGGACCATAACTCTTTTTTGACGGTTCTCTGCCCGTAGTTAAAATGCAGAAATATCGGAGTAAATTTTTTTATAGCAATAGCCGCGATAACCGCACTATCCATCCCGCCGCTCACAAGAACAATGGCCGATTCTTTTTTTATTTTTTCTGCTTTTCTTATCATCTTTACCTTCTTAACTTGTAACTTTTTGAACTTGCCTGCCCGTTTACCCGCCTATGGAGGGCCATAGGAGGGTGACTTTGCAACTTTTTTCGCTCTATGCTCTCTTTTTCCCCGGCCACAAAACTTTGTGAAGCTGAATTTGGAACCTTACATTTAATCCATCTTTCACGATCCAGTCAGCGAGTTTCACAGGCGGGAGCGATTCCCATGCCGATGAAAAACTAATTTTAGTCTTTTTATCCAGAGAATATTCTTTTATCTTTTGCTTGGCCCAACCATAATCAAATTCGTCGCTTATTACAAATTTAATTTCATCATTTTTTGTTAAATGATCAATATTTTCCCACCGGTTTTTACCATCCATTTTACTGCCGGGACATTTAATATCCATGATCTTTACAACTTTACGCGCTAAACTGCTTATATCTAAACTTCCATTAGTCTCAATGAGAACAGAATACCCGTCTTTTAATAATCTATCCGTTAAAAGGCCGATATCCTCCTGCAACAAAGGTTCACCGCCCGTTATTTCCACTAATTTTATTTTATATTTTTTTATTTCAGATATGATCTTTGGGACAGAAAGAGTTTTACCGGGGCCATAAGCGTATTTTGTATCGCAGTAAGAACATCTGAGGTTACAGCCTGCCGTTCTAATAAAAACGCAAGACAAACCGCTAAAATACGATTCGCCTTGCAGACTTTTATATATTTCAGTAATTTTCATCTAATCTATTTTAATTCTTATTTGTCTGTCCTTCAACCTTCCCGGCTATAAAATCATCTACGGCTAACTGAACAGGATCTTCATATATCACATGATAATCCGGATTCAAAGCCCTGGTATCCAAAGGATCAACCTTATGAGCTTCTTTCATACCTTTTCTTATATGTGAAATTAATGAACCGACTAATTCATACCTATTTTTATTCAAAGGATACAACCTTTTTCCTTCACTATAATTAACCGTTTTCATAATATGCCCCTTTTAAAAAATATCAGTTTTTTTCACAAAGTGATCCGTTCCGGAAAAAAAACAAGAAAGGGACAGAATATACTTCCATCCCTTTCTTATTAATTATTTATTAATACATATCACCGTAGCCGCCGCCGGGCATTCCACCAGGCATTCCGCCAGGCATTCCTGCTGTTTTTTCCTTCTCAGGCATATCAGTTATCAAGGCCTCAGTAGTCAAGAGCAATGCCGCGATACTTGCCGCGTTTTGAATTGCTACACGAGTTACCTTTGTAGGATCGATTATTCCTGCCTCTAACATATCAGTATATGTGCCGTTTTCCACGTCAAAACCAATATTTTTCTTCTCATCTTTGATCTTCTGGACAATAACGGAACCTTCCAATCCGGCATTCTGAACCAACTGCCGTAACGGTTCTTCCAGGGTCCTTCTTATTATCTGAACTCCGATATTCTCGTCACCTTCCAATTTCATTTTTTCTAACGCGGGAAGACAACGAATTAATGCAACACCGCCGCCGGGGACTATACCTTCCTCAACAGCCGCGCGGGTCGCGTGAAGCGCGTCTTCAACTCTTGATTTCTTTTCCTTCATCTCGGTCTCGGTAGCCGCGCCGACATGAATAACCGCAACACCGCCTGCAAGCTTCGCAAGCCTTTCCTGCAGTTTTTCACGGTCATAGTCGGAGGTTGTTTCTTCGATCTGTCTTCTTATCTGTGAAATTCTGCCCTTGATATCCGCACCGGTACCTTCACCTTCGATAAGAGTGGTATTTTCTTTTTCCACTACGATCCTCTTTGCTTTTCCAAGATCTTCAAGTTTGATATTTTCCAGTTTAATTCCCATATCTTCAGAGATACATTTCCCGCCGGTAAGAACAGCGATATCATCCAGCATTGCCTTGCGCCTGTCGCCATAACCGGGAGCCTTTACCGCGCAGCATTTTAAAACTCCGCGTAAATGATTAACTACCAGTGTAGCTAACGCCTCACCCTCAACCTCTTCAGCAATGATCATCAAAGGCCTTCCAGCTCTCGCGACGGCCTCTAATAAAGGCACCATATCCTTCATTACGGATATTTTTTTCTCATAGATAAGAATAAAAGCGTTTTCAAGAACTGCTTCCATTCTTTCCGCGTCTGTAACAAAATAAGGGGATAAATACCCGCGGTCAAACTGCATTCCTTCTACTACGTCAAGAGTAGTATCAATACCTTTTGCCTCTTCTACCGTAATAGTTCCGTCTTTTCCGACTTTTTCCATAGCATCGGCGATCGTACTGCCGATAGTCTTGTCGCCATTGGCGGATATAGTAGCGATCTGGGCTATTTCTTTATTTTCTTTAACCGGCTTGCTTAAATTTTTCAATTCCTTTACTACCGCTTCAACCGTTTTCTCAATTCCGCGTTTCAAAGCCATTGGATTCGCACCGGCAGTAACATTCTTTAAGCCTTCGCGGTAAATGGATTCAGCTAAAACTGTGGCAGTAGTAGTTCCGTCACCCGCTATATCGCTGGTTTTTGAAGCTACTTCCCTTACCATCCGGGCGCCCATATTTTCATACGGATCACTAAGATCAACTTCTTTCGCGACTGTCACACCGTCTTTTGTAATGGTCGGCGCGCCAAATTTCTTGTCAATAGCCACATTTCTGCCCTTTGGGCCGAGTGTTACTTTAACCGCTCTGGATAATTTAGCCACTCCATTCAAAATATAACGACGTGCTTCTTCATCATATACCATTTGCTTTGACATTGACTTCATCTCCTTTCAATATTTTTCCCTGAAAAAATCTATTCAACTTTTGCCAGAACGTCTTCCTCTCTCATGAGAAGATAATCTTCACCCGCGCTTTTCACTTCTGTACCGGCATAAGATGTGAATATGATACGGTCACCCTTTTTTAAAGTTAAAGGTATAACCTTACCATCCTCATTAATCTTACCTGTTCCAATAGCCTCAACTTTACCTTCCTGTGGTTTTTCTTTAGCTGTCTCAGGTAATATAATTCCACCTTTAGTCTTCTCTTCAGCCTCAAGCCTCTTAACTAAAATTCTGTCTCCCAATGGCGTAATTTTCATTATTGTTGCACCTCCTTCCAATAAATATTTTTTATTGTTATTCCCAATAAGTTACTGAATTGTTTAATGTCTCTGAAACCTTAACCCAACTGATTTCTACATTTTTTTTCGCAAGGTTAGCTTTAAGGTTCTGGTAGATAAAGCGGGCAATATTTTCCGAGCTTGGATTATCTTTTTTAAAATATGGAATATCATTAAGATTCTTATGATCTAAATCGTTTATTATCTCCTCAGATTCTTTTTTTAAAATATAAAAATCAATTCCCATTCCAAGCTTATCAACTTTTTCCGCGAGAACAGCGATCTCAACCATCCAATTATGGCCGTGCAGGTCGCTGCATTTACCTTCATAGCCCTTAAGATAATGAGCTCCGGAAAAATTTGTTTTTATAGAAATTTCATACATAATAATCTAGGCCCACCTTACAGGACAAAGAAGATATATATCATGTTTTTTGATTTATGTCAAGCGGTTTTTTGGATGGTTAACGAACTAATATTCCGGAGCTTGTGCTTTTTGAGGTATGACCCGATTCCTTCTATGACCTCCAGCGTTACCAGCGGATTAATAAAATTAGCTGTCCCGACCTGTACGGCGGCGGCTCCCGCGATAATAAATTCCAGCGCGCCGGAACAATCCGTTATCCCGCCCATCCCGATCACAGGTATTTTTACGGTTTGAGCCACCTGCCACACCATACGAAGCGCTACCGGTTTGATTGCGGGCCCGGAAAGGCCGCCTGTGATATTCGCGAGTACCGGTTTTCTTTTTTCAATATCGATCGCCATACCTAGAATCGTGTTGATCAAAGATACCGCGTCCGCGCCGGCATCTTCAGCTGACTTAGCGATTTCTGTAATTTTATCCGTATTGGGCGATAATTTCACTATAACCGGAATTTTAGATCTTTTTTTTACCTCTTTAACAAGTTTATAAACAACTTCCGGGTCATGGCCGAAGGCCATCCCGCCCTTTTCCACATTAGGACACGATATATTCACCTCTAAAAAAGATATGCCTTTTTCACCGCTTATTTTTTCCGCCAATTCCGCGTATTCCTCAATTTTTTTACCGTATATATTTACAATAACGTTTGTATCGAGTTTCTTCAAGAACGGCAATTTTTCTTTAATAAAAACCTCAAGCCCCACATTTTGAAGCCCGATAGCGTTCAACATCCCGGACGGAGTTTCAACGATCCTCGGCGTTTTATTCCCCTGTTGAGGTTTAAGAGATATCCCCTTCACGACAAACCCGCCCAGTTTATTTATATCAAATATTTCGGCATACTCCTGCCCGTACCCAAAACATCCCGATGCGGCAATGACAGGATTCTTAAATTTAACCCCGGCAATAGTTACTGATAAATTTGGTTTATTTATTTTCATTTTCTTCCCAATCCACTTCATTAATATCAAAAACCGGCCCGTCTTTACAAACCCGCTTATAATCCCCTTTTATCTTCACCACACAACCCAGACACACACCAACGCCGCATGCCATCTCTTTTTCAAGCGATGCCTGACCTGTTAAATTATTTTTTAAAGCCCATCTGGCTATTTCTTTCATCATGGGTCGCGGGCCACAGGTAAATATTGATTGCCCCGATGATGCTATCGGGGCCCCTACCTTATTGTTTAATAAACAAGTGATCATTCCTTTTTCGCCGCAGGAACCATCTTCGCTCGCGATATGGATTTTGATACCGAGCTTCTTGAACGGATTAATTGTTATTAAATTTTCTTTGTTTCTTGTACCAAAATATAGTTCCACATCAATATTTTTTTCAATTAGTTTGCGCGCTAAAAAATAAAGCGGAGCCGCTCCCATTCCTCCCGCGAAAAGAATAGCTTTCTTCTTTTTTTTATCAACGGAAAAACCGGTGCCCAAAGGCCCCAGAACGCTGATCTCATCGCCGGGCCTCTTCAGGGAAAGCAGTTTCGTCCCCTCTCCGACAACCTGATATAATATTTTTATTTTGTTATCTTCCGCGTCATGGATACTGAACGGACGGGGCAATAACGGATCCAGTGTCTGAACGCACCTGACCTCAATAAATTGCCCGGGTTTTGCTTCGCGCGAAAGATGAGCCGATTCCAGTTCCATTAAAAATATTTTATCAGGAACCAGAGCTATATTTCTAATTATCCTAATGTTTTGTTGATTGATCTTCATTTGTTTTGTCAGGTGGATTAATTTGTTCAACCGTAAAAAACTTCTGGCCGAATAAATGATTATTCGCGTAAATGCGAAATTCGTATTTCCCCGGATGTTTAAAATTTATTCCGTGAAGCATAAAAGGAAGGTCATAACTTTGGAGTTTACCCGGAAGATTAATTTCAGGTGTCTCGCCAAAACCTACAATCTCATTTGTAATAAGGTCAACCAGTTCTAATTTAAATTTATACAAACCTTCCGCGTCCGTAAATTTCACATAGACATTCAAAAGATAATGGATACACGGGAATTTTTTCACGCCGATATTTTCAAAAATTCCGATCAGGCTTTTTTTCCCTGTACCTGCCTCAGTGATTATCTGGTCACAGATCAACATCGCGTTAAGTTTTGGACTGGGGTGCATGGTACTCCTGCAAGGATTTAACCTTTAATTTACCTTTTTTCAGCGCTTCGATCGCCATAACAGAAACCTCAACCGCCGCGAGGGTTGTAATACACGGGATCCCGCGTAATGTGGCCTCTGTACGGATGATCTTATCATCATATTTTGATTTTTTGCCTTGCGGCGTATTAATGATTAAGTTGATCTTCCCCTGACAAACATAATCATAAATATCAGGCGAACCTTCTTTATATTTAAATATTTTTTCCACTTCAAGCCCGCTTTTTTGCAATAAATCGGCTGTACCTCTTGTCGCGACAAGTTTAAAACCAAGATCCACAAGCTTTTTCGCGATAAAGATCATCGGACGTTTATCTTTGTCCCGCACGCTGATAAATACCATACCCTCCAAAGGCAGGCTCTGCGACGCTGAAAGCTGGCTCTTGGCGTAGGCAAAACCTAAATTTGTGTCAATGCCCATAACCTCTCCGGTAGATTTCATTTCAGGCCCAAGGATAATATCAACTCCAGGAAATTTAACAAACGGCAAGACCGCTTCTTTTACGCAAATATGATCAATATTTTTTTCCTGGGTAAATCCCAGTTCGCTTAATTTTTTCCCGGCCATTACCCTGGCCGCTAACTTCGCGAGCGACACCCCGATAGATTTGCTGATAAAAGGGATCGTTCTTGAGGCGCGCGGATTAACCTCTAAGATATACAGGATATCATCTTTTATCGCGAACTGGATATTCATAAGCCCGATCACTTTAAGATGTTTAGCCAGTTTATGGGTTGTTTTTCTTATCTCTTCGATGATATCATCGCTTATACTGAAAGGCGGAAGAACGCACGCGGAGTCGCCTGAATGAACCCCAGCCTCCTCGATATG
The DNA here is from genome assembly GCA_028719205.1 of bacterium. Taxonomy (GTDB): domain Bacteria; phylum JACRDZ01; class JAQUKH01; order JAQUKH01; family JAQUKH01; genus JAQUKH01. The sequence continues at coordinate 112 of JAQUKH010000012.1, read as the reverse complement.
CTCCATTATCCCGCCGATCACGGTCGTGGCGCCGTCGCAGATGGCGTCCACGTCCACCTCGATGGCGTCCTCCAGGAACTTGTCGATCAGTACCGGGTGCTCCGGCGATATC
>JAQUKH010000011.1 GCA_028719205.1 bacterium | reverse complement strand
AAAATATCCTGCGTCAATTTCCACCATTTAGCTCATGTTCTTCGATGTGCGGCCGGTGAGGAGATTTTTGTTACCAATGACAGGGAGAAATTTAAGGTAAAAATAATGTCCGTTCTCGGTAAACATATTGAGGCGAGAATTATTGACAGGGAAAAAATACGATCTGATCAGGAAATAACCCTGATCCAGTGCCTGCCGAAAAAAGATAAGATGGATTTTGTGGTCGGGCATTGTGTTGAATTAGGTTTGAGAAATATAATCCCGGTTATAAGCGAAAGAAGTATTCCCCGTGTAAATGAAGATAGGGCACAGAAACTTTTATGCCGTTTTCAAAAGATCGCGAAAGAGCAGGCGCAACGGGCCGGAATAGAAATTTTACCGAAGGTATCTGAAATCCAAAAATTTAGCGACGCTGTATGTAATTTAAAGGGATTTGATCTGATACTTATACCCTGGGAAGAAGAAAAATCAAAGAAAATGAAGGATATTTTAAATAATTGCACAAATAATAAAAAAATTGCTATAATTATAGGGCCGGAAGGCGGATTGACAGGTGAAGAAGTAAATGCAGCTAAAAAGATCGGCGCGGTACCCGTAAGTTTAGGAAAGACTATTTTCCGTACGGAGATAGCGGGACTGGTAGCATTATCTATTATTAAGTATCAGTTCGATTGGATGTGAAAACAAGAGGAACATATGGATTGTTTATTCTGCAAGATCATTAATAAGACGATAAAAAGTGATATTATTCACGATGATAAGGAATGTATAGCGTTCAATGATATAAATCCTCAAGCTCCTGTGCATTTTCTGATTGTTCCGAAAAAACACATTCCTACGGTATTGGATATTAAAGAGGAAGACAAAAAACTTATCGGGCATATGGTTTCAGTCGCGAATAAAATATGCAGGGATAGAAAGATCGACCTGCGCGGATTTAGGCTGGTTTTTAACTGTAATCCCGACAGCGGACAGGTTATTTATCATATTCATATGCATGTTTTAGGCGGAAGAAAGATGAACTGGCCCCCGGGTTAAACTTGACTTAAACGGTCCCGATTTATCGGGATTCGCTTTTAGTCATTGTTATCCTCGTATGGGATTATTTTTTTATTTGAATTTAGATAAAGCTGTGTTATAATATCCCAAACTATTTTATAGTGGGGAGGTGGACTAAAAAAGTATGCTTGGAGTTAAGATAAAAGATAATGAATCTCTGGAAAGCGCTTTAAGAAGATTTAAGAAAAAATGCGAGAAGTCAGGCCTACTGATTGAAATAAAAAAACGCGAACATTATGAGAAACCTAGCGTTAAAAAGAAGCGAAAGACTTACGCAGCTTTAAAAAAGATCAGAAAAGAACAAGAGACAATAGAAAACGAATAGCCTGAGGATAAACAATGCATCTTTTCGATATTATTGCTTTAGTATTTTTCCTGTATATTGTTATACGGGGATATTTTAGAGGCCTCTTACGGGAGGCCTTTAATTTATTCGGCATATTTGGCGGAGGGCTTGTAGCGGTAAAACTTAGCCCCGGCCTGGCTGATATTTTTAGGAATTTATTAGGGCTGTCATACGGAAACAGCAAGGCGGCCGCGTTCAGTTTGATATGGATATTTATTTATGTTTTGATGTTTTTTTGCGGGATGTTTTTGCAGAATGTTGTTAAACTGATGCTTTTAGAATGGGTGGATAAATTTGGCGGTGCTGCTTTGGGATTCCTTAAAGGTTTTTTTATTACCGGATTGGTTGTAATAAGTTTAATGAAATTTCCATTAATACCCAAGTACAGAGAAGAACTTAAAAAGACAATAATAGTAAAACCTATTGCCGTATATACTCCAAAAGTTTATAACCTGATAATTGACATTTTTTCCTGGAACAGGTTCGAAAGTTTTGATCAAACCTTAAACAGCGATAATGGCGCGGGGAAAAATGGAGCCGTTAAAGAATTAGGGAAATATAATAAATCTATTGAAGATTTTATAGGGGAATAAAGAATGAAATTAAAAGAATTCTATACCATGGCCATTGATCAGGGGAAGAAGAGCGATCCTCGGGGAAAAGATCTAGTTGAAAAAGAATTACAACGGGTGAAAAAGGAATATGACGACCTGAAGGAAGATAAGAAAAAAGATTTTGACCTTGAAAAATTGACTAATCCCTACGCGGATACAAGAATTTTACACGGAACTGACAGCCTTGATGTGAAAAATATTCTTGTCGGAGTGGATATAGAAGGTGCGGAGATCATGCTCGCGGACAGGTTAAAGCAAAAAGGGCAGAAGATCGACCTCGTTGTATCGCATCACCCTGAAGGGTATGCGCTGGCAAATTTATATCAGGTAATGGGAGTGCAATCCGATATTTTTAACATGTTTGGAGTTCCGATCAATGTTGCTGAGGCATTGATGAATGAGAGAATAACTGAAGTCCAGAGAAGATTACTGCCGACCAACCATACCCGGACAGTGGATATGGCAAAACTGCTGGATATTCCTTTAATGTGTATTCATACGCCGGCCGACAATTCAGTCACGAATTATCTGCAGAAGATATTTGACAAAGAAAAACCTTACCGCGTGTCGGATTGTCTCGATATTTTAAGAAAAATACCGGAATATAAAGAGGCGGAAAAAAATAATACCGGATTAAAAACGGTCTGCGGAAACGAGAAAAACAGGGCAGGCAGGGTAATGATAGATATGACAGGCGGAACAAGCGGGTCAAAGGATATTTATGAAAAACTTTCACATACGGATGTCGGAACTATAATTTGCATGCATATCTCCGATGATAACCGTAAAGAGGCTGAAAAGAGCCATATCAGCGTTATTATTGCTGGGCATATGGCTTCAGATACCATTGGCGTTAACCTTGTTTTGGACGCGCTTGAGAAAAAAGAAAAACTGAATGTTATTGCCTGTTCCGGTTTCAGGAGGATATCATCGAGCCAAAGATAGTAAGGCAGGCGTTTGCTGAAAAAATATCGCAGCTTTTACCTGATTTGTCGTCGCCTTTATTGATCACGAATTTCGACGGGTTAAACGAAAACTACCGGATGTTTACTCTGCAGGCGGATCACGCGGCTCCCGCTTTTTTATTGATATTTCCAAACGGCAAAATATACGCCTTTGTATCTCCCATTGAGACAAGCCTCCTTTCGGCGTTAAAAGATAAGATCGAAATAATAGCTTATTTGTCAAGCGCGGAAATAATTCCATTTATAAAAAAAGCCACAAAAAAAAATAAAATTATACTGGCTGAGTATTCTGATAATTATAATTTTGATATTATTAAATATTCATGGCTGAAGAAGTTAAAAAAGGAGTTTATTTTAAAACCCGCGCAGGATGTTATTTTCCCGTTACGCATGGTCAAAACCGTGTCTGAGCTCAAGCTTATACAAAGATCCGTGAATGCCACTTTTGAGATCCTTGAAAAGTTAAAAAGTGAAATAAAAGCAGGCGTGACAGAAATGGATATTTACGATCTTATATATTTTGAAACTCGTAAAAAGCACGCGGAGAATTCATTTAAGACGATCACAGCATCTGGTAAACGTGCTATTAATCCTCATCCTATCAGGACTACGGATAAAAAATTAAAGAACGGCGAGTTTTTTATCATCGATATGGGTGTAAGTTTTTACGGATACACCTCGGATATTACGAGAACTTTTCTTATCGGGGGGGATATCCGCGAACACAAATTTTACAAGGCCGCGCAAGCGATGTTCATGGAAATGGAATCAATGGACCTTTCAAAAATATACCCTTTCGAATTAACTGAAAAAATGAATATTATTGCCAAACAATATAAGGTTGATATTTATGAAAAGCATGCCTACGGCCATGGTATAGGCACGGCAGTGCATGACATCTACCCCAATCTTTCCCTGTCAAAAAATATCTTTAATAAACATAAATTCCGGGACGGCGTAGCTTTTGCTTTTGAACCCGGATTTTATACTAAAAATATTGGTTTTCGCTGGGAGAATGATTATTTCATTAAAGACGGCAGGGCAATAAAGTTTTAAAATCCTCTGTGCAGCCCCGTCGCACGGACAAGTTTTAAAGCCTTTTCGTGTTCTTCTTTTGTAACCTTCCGGTTTATTTCAGGGAAATTAGCCGCTTTATAGTAAGGCTGGTATTGATCCATCAGGTTAAAGTATGTATCTTTTGAAATTTCTTCAGCGACAAATTTAGCTATTTTTTCTGTCTCCGAGATCTTATCCGGAAGCATAAGATGCCGTATGATCAATCCCTTTTTCGCCAATCCATTTTCGTCCAAAACAAGGTCGCCGGCCTGGCGGTGCATTTCTTTAACGGCGAGTCTCATTTTTTCAGGATAATCATGCGCGTGTGCGAATTTATAGGAGGTTTCACTTTCCGCGTATTTGATATCAGGCATGTAAATGTCTATTATTCCCTCAAAAAATTTTAAAGTGGACACATTTTCATACCCGCTGTTATTATGGACAAGAGGGATTTTAAGCCCTTTTTCTTCAGCCAGTTTAAATGCCTGGATGATATGCGGCGTGAAATGCGTTGGAGTAACGAGATTAATATTATGGCACCCTTTATTCTGCAAAGAGATCATTATACCGGCAAGTTCTTCCGGCGTGGTTTTTTGTCCTTTCTGCAGTTGGCTTATTTCAAAATTCTGGCAGAAACAGCATCCGAGGTTGCAGCCCGTGAAAAATATTGTTCCTGATCCGTTTGTTCCGGTTAATTCAGGTTCTTCCCCGAAATGAGGGCCGGAACTTGAAATTATTAATTCTTTTCCGGTCTCGCAATAACCCAGTATTTCATCGTTTCTGTTTAAGCCGCATTCCCTTGGGCAAAGCTGGCATGAGTTGAAAATTTCATAAGCGTCTTTGATTCTTTTATCAATATCAAAGTTTATCATAATAGTTTTTATTGTTAGTATACTATAGATCCTGGTTTTTTATCAATAAAATGTGGAATAAAAAAGCTTTACAAATAATAAATATGTTATAAAATTAAGACTGAGGGAAAAATATAAGGAGGCAGAAATATGAAAAAGTATATGCTGGGTTTATTATTAATTTTGGTTTTAGGGGTGCAGCTAGCGGTATTTTCCGCAGATATAGGCCTAAGCCATGGAATGGATGCGAAAACCAAAGAAGGGAAATCATATTATTGTTTGATCATGGACAGGCCGCGCCCGTCAGCTGGTGATGTCCGGTATTTTATAACAAAATGCGGCACTTATACTAATTGGGAAATGTGGCCAGGTAAAGAAAAGCTTTACGCGGGTAAGGAACCTCACGGCTCTTTTTTAACACTTTATGTAAATAAAATTGCGCTTGATTCACTGACTGAAAAAAAAGATATGCAGGACGGGGCTATGATAGTAAAAGAAAATTATTCAGCTGATAAAAAATTAATGGCAATTACTGTTATGTATAAAGTTAAAGGTTTTGATCCTGCCGCCGGTGATTGGCTATGGATAAAATATGATCCTGCTTTTGAAATACTTGCTGAAGGCAAAGTAAAAGAATGTATTGATTGTCACAGCAAAGCGAAAAACGCTGATTATATTATGACGGAAAAAATAAAACCATAAATAAAAATAATATTTTATATTTTTTCTATTTTTACCCGGGTTGATTTATTTATAAGGCTTTTGGATACAGGATTTAGTTCCCAGGGGAAAAGGTTATTGATATGCATTTCTTCAAAAAAATGCACGGGCGCGAATAATATGCCCCGCGGTATATTATTATCCAAATGAACTTTTACTGTTGTTGAGCCTGATCCTGAGCTGATCCGGATCAATTCAGAATCTATAGCCTTAAGGTTTTCAGCGTCATTTGGATTTATACCGACAAATCCTTCAGGGCAAACTTCATGCAGCCCTTTGGAATTTCTCGTCATCGCGCCGCTGTGGCTGTGGAACAATGATCCGCCGGATAAAAGTATAAACGGATATTCTGTATTTTCTTTTTGAACAAAAGATAAATTCTCAGGGATAATAAAAGTGAATTTGTTTTTTTTGTCAGTATAAAGAACAGGTGTTCCGTCAGTATTTGTTTTAGAAAAGGGCCATTGGATCCCTTTTTGGGGAAATGGATTAACATCTAATCCCTGGTAGTCCGGCACCAGTTCGGAAATCTCTTTTCTTATATTTTTAACTGAAGGATCCAGCGGATAACCGAGTTCTTTTGAAAGAAGCCCGATTATTTCGGAATCTGTTTTTATATTTTTTCCGGGTTTTAGCGCGGATTTAAAGTTTTGAACGCGCCTTTCCATATTTGTGTATGTTCCTTCTTTTTCCGTAAAACTTGCTGCTGGAAAAACTATATTCGCGTAAGGGGTGGTATTGTTCAGGAACAGATCATTCATTACAATAAAATCAAGTTTAATCAATGTAAGTTTCAGGAATTCCGTGTCAGGGAAAGACGCGATAGGGTCGTCGCCTATAATGTAAACCGCCCTGATCTTTTTCTCCATGATCTTGCCGAATATCTGATGGTAAGTTATCCCCGGAGTTTTTGGGAGCTCTTTTCCCCAGATAGAACTGAATTTTGTTTGTGCCGCCGGATCGTCAAATTTCCGGTACCCGGGAAGATATTCAGGCAGCGCGCCCATATCACAGGCTCCCTGTGAGTTATTATAACCTTTTAAAGGATAAACTCCGGTTCCTTCTTTTCCTATATTTCCGGTCAGGAGGCTGAGGTTAACAATTGCTTTTACAGTTTCAGTAGAATATTTTTGCTGTGTAACGCCTGAACCGTAAACAAATGCTGTTTTTTTACTTTTTCCTATAAGCCTCGCGGCCTCGAATATTTTTTCTTCAGGAATATCAGTGATTTTAGAAACATCTTTTATCGAAATATTATTAATAGATGATCTTAGTTCTTCAAATCCTGTGCTGTTTTCTTTAATGAACTCTTTATTATGCAGGTTTTCATCAATTATAATTTTTGAGATCACGTTCAGTAAAATAGAGTCAGTTTGAATATTGGGAGAGAGCCAAAGTCTGGCAAAAGAATTAAGTTTAGTTTTTCTCGGATCTATCAAAATGAGTTTGGCATTGGATCTTTTAACGGCGCCTTTTATTTTTAATGCGGCGATAGACTGGCTTTCAACCGGATTGGCGCCTATGACAACAATAACCTCTGATATCAAGAGGTCATTCATCGGATTAGTCATAGCCGGATAACCAAGCATGGAGCTAAGAATATCAATATTAGCTCCGTTCTCAAGGCGCGAAGAATTATCTATATTATTTGTTCCGATGACAATTCTCATAAATTTCTGGAAAAGATATACCTCTTCATTAGTGCACCTGGCGGATATTATTCCCGCTATGGAATCAGGCCCGTATTTTTCTTTTATCTCGCGGAATTTATTCGCGCTGAATTTTATTGTTTCTTCCCAGGATGTTTCAATAAGTATTCCTTCTTTTTTTATAAGCGGATTTGTCAGCCTTAACGGGCTGTTCGGAAAATCATATCCAAACCTTCCCTTCGCGCAAAGATTGCCGTTGTTTATTCCAAGGTCCTCTCTGGAAGAAACAGAAATAACTTTATGATCCTTTACATTTAAGGAGATAGAACACCCGCATCCGCAGTAAGGGCAGATGGTATTATGTTTTCCTATTTCCCAAACGCGCGCGTCGTATTTTGAAAGGGTGCTGATAACCCCCGCGACAGGACAGATCGATATGCATTGTCCGCAAAATTCACAGTCAATACTTTTCCTGAAAGGTGTTCCGACCTCAGTTTTAAATCCGCGGTAAGAAAAATCGATCGCGCCGACCATGCGGATCTCCCTGCAGGCGCGGACGCAAAGGCCGCAATGCGTGCATTTTTTAGGATTGATCTCTATTATTCCTTTTATTTGAGCAGCTGGAGTGACCCGTTTTTCCATTTTATAAACATTAAAATTTACTTTAAGGCGGTATGCCAGGTCCTGCAGGCGGCAGTCGCCGCATCGTTCACATACCAGGCAGTCCATCGGGTGGTTTAAAAGCAGAAGTTCTATTATTGTTTGTCTGGCTTTATTGATCCTTGGAGTAGAAGTTAAAACAACCATATTTTCTTCGACGGGCATAACACAGGAAGACACCAGTTCATGCGTGCCTTCAACTTCCACTACGCATAGCCGGCATCCGCCGAACGGTTCAAGCCCGGTATGGTGGCACAGATGGGGGATGTCGATACCCGCTTTTTTCGCGGCTTCAATGATCTTTGTTCCTTTTGGGACTGAAATTTTTTTGTTATCTATTGTTAAATTTATCATGGTTTTAATATATCGCGTTATATTCGCAAATATCCACGCACGCGCAGCATCTTACGCAATTTTCCAGTTTTATCCGCGCGGAATTTTTTGGTGCCCATTCAATAGCATTGAATTTGCAGGCTTTTTTGAAACAAAGTCCGCATTTCCTGCATAAGGTTTCATCGATCTTAAATTTTAAAAGGCTTCTGCAGGTTCTGGCCCGGCATATTTTATTGTTTATATGTTCTTCATATTCTTCATAAAAATATTTAATAGTGGTTAGAACCGGATTAGGGGCGGTTTTTCCCAAACCGCACAAAGAAAAATCCTGTATGTCTTTACTTAAGGTTTTTAAGACCTGAATATCCTCGGGAGTTCCCTTACCCTCAGTTATTTTTTTAAGTGTTTCAAAAAGGACTTCAGTTCCGAGGCGGCAGGTGGCGCATTTTCCGCAGGACTGTTCCTGTGTAAATTCAAGGTAGTGTTTAGCGAGATCCACCATACAGGTTTTGTCATCCATTACGACCAGCCCGCCTGAACCTATGGTGGTTCCTGCTTCTTTTAAAGCTTCATAATCAATAACAGTTTCAAGCATACTTTCCGGAAAACACCCGCCTAGAGGCCCGCCTACCTGAACCGCTTTGAATTTTCTTCTTTTAATGGTTCCGCCTCCGATATCATAAATGATCTTTTTCAGAGTTGTTCCCATTGGGACTTCCACGAGGCCTACATTTTTTACTTTGCCTGCCAGAGAAAATATTTTAGTCCCTTTACTTTTTTCTGTTCCTATATTCGCGTAAAAATCAGCGCCCTTCGAAATAATTATGCTGATATTGGAAAAGGTTTCTGTATTGTTTAAGATTGTAGGTTTCCCGAGCAGGCCTTTTTCCGCGGAATGGGGAGGGGTAAGCTCCGGAAAACCGCGTTCGCCTTCTAAGGTTTTAATGAGCGCCGTGGATTTTCCGCAGATAAAAGTTTTTACCCCGCGCCTGCGTATAAGTTTAAAATTAAAACCCGTATTAAGTATTTTTTCCCCTAGAAAATTCATTTCCTCAGCCTGCCGGATGGCTTTGTCGACTCGTTCGATCGCGAGATTGTAGTCGGGATTGATAACAATAAATCCTGTATCAGCTCCCGCTGCGAAACCCGCGATAATTATTCCCTCAATTACCTGGTGCGGGTCACCTTCGAGTAAGCTCCTGTCTTTAAACGTTCCGGGATCGCATTCTTCCGCGTTACAAATTACATATTTCTGGTCCGATGGGGTATTTAAAGTAATTTCCCATTTTTCACCGGTTGGAAATCCCGCTCCGCCCCGCCCGCGAAGCCTGGATCTTTTAATAACCTCGACAATATCTTTTGGCTGCATTGTCAGCGCTTTTTTAAATGCGCTGTATCCGCCGGCCTTTATATAACTATTAATATCTTCGGGATCAATATAGCCGCAATGTTCCAGGATCAGCCGGGTCTGATTATTGTAGAACGAGGCATATGGGCTTTCTTCTTTTTCAGTATAGATAAGCCATTCTTTTACCGGTTTTTGATTAATAATATGTTCTTCAAATATTTTTGGGACCATTTCTTTACTGACATGCCCGTATGTAGTCCGGCCGAAGGGAGGCATAATAATATCCACCAGCACGTCATTGGAACATAATCCCCTGCAGCCTGTCCGGCCGGTATGGCAGGGCCTTTTTCCAAGGGTTGCTGCTATCTTATCATTTTTTAAAAGAGACTCAAATTCGGCTAACACATCCTTCCCGCCGGAAGCGATACTATTTGTTCCCATGCAGACAAGGATCTGAATGTCTAATGAGTTTTTATTATTCATTATTTTTATGTTCCGCGGCTCTTTTTTTAATATCAATAATTTCAGCCTGGTGTTTTATTTTGCTTAAAAGGATCTCTGTAGATTCAGGAGTTAATTTCCCGTGTATTTTGTCATTGATCGCTATGGCGGGGGAAATTCCGCAGGCGCCGAGGCAGTCAACCATTTCAAAGCTGAACATGTGATCTTTCGTGACCTCGCCGGGCTTTATTCCTAAACATTTTTCAATTCTTTCTATTATTTTATTTGCCCCCCGTACATGGCATGGAGATCCTGAACATATTTTCACTGAAAATTCCGCCTGAGTTATTTCTGTGCCCTTCATTTTTAATTTGAACTGGTAGTGAAAGCTGGCTACACCGTAAATATGCGCGATCGGCTGCTGGAGTTTTTCTGAGATGATTTCTAAAGCCTCTTCTGATATATAATTAAATTTATCCTGGATATCCTGTAAAATAGGGATTAACGGCCCTATGCCGTTTTGGTGGGTACTAATGATCTCATTAATAGCTGTTATTTCGGAAAGCGGGATATTTATATTTTCCATAAATTTAACAGTAAAATAGATATAATCCAACCGCAAATATAGATTAATATTCATTATAGTAAACATTTTATATGACGTCAAGGGATTTAATTACCTCCCCTTGTCCCCTCCTTGCCAAGGAGGGGATTAGGGGTGGTTTTAATACATTGACGGTTAAATTTTTATCAGATATAATCTGGGATAGTTTAATGGGGAGTAAAAATGTCAGAAATTAAAGAACATCGTTTTATTAAGGATTTAAAAGAAGGAGAGAAGGTCATATCTGTTTATCTTTTAAGGGAAAAAACAAGCGGTTTGACAAAAAAAGGCGATTTTTATGCTTCACTTGAACTGGTGGATAGAACAGGGAAGGTTGATGCCAAGGTCTGGGACGCCAGCGAAGCATTTTATAAAAAATTATTGGTGGATAAGTTTTTGGGTATAGAAGGTTCGGTCGATTTTTTTAAAGGTTATCCCCAGATAAAGGTTACGTCATGCCGTCCTTTGAATGAGGAAGAAGAGAAAACAGTTAAATTGGAAAATTATTTGCCGGTTTCACCTTTTAATACCGGGAAAATGTACAATGAACTTCAGGAGATCATTGCCGGAATAAAAAATCCTTTTTGCCGGAAACTTCTGGAAAATATTTTCGCGAATGAAAAATTCACTGAGGTTTTTAAGAAATGCCCGGCGGCTACCGATTTCCATCATCCATATTTGGGCGGATTGCTGGAACATTCATTGAGCCTTGTAAAATTGGCAAAGGCAATAATAAACCATTATCCGAACGCGGTTAATGAGGAATTATTATTAACCTGCTGTATCCTTCATGATATCGGAAAAACCGAAGAGTTAAGTTACGAGCGTTCTTTTAACTATACCGACCGCGGAAAATTTATCGGCCATATTGTTATCGGCGCGGGAATTATTGAAAAAAAAATATCTGAAATTACCGGGTTTCCCGGGGAATTAAGGGATCTGATACTTCATCTTATTTTAAGCCATCACGGAGAATATGAATGGGGTTCGCCGCGGCGCCCCAAATGCCTGGAGGCTGTTATGCTCCACCATATTGATAATATTGACGCAAAGGTCAACGGTTTCCATTGGTTTACTAATAGTTATACGGTCGACAATGATTCCTCATGGACAAATTACAGTAAGATGTTCGCGGAATATCTTTATAAGGATTCAAAAAAATTTGAAATAAATTTGAAATAAGACAAATTATTTTAGAAATTTAAAAAAAGTGAAAGAGCCAGCAGTGCGTGGAAAAATGCGAGAATAAGTGAGAATAACGCCATTTTAGGATGCAGAGAAAAAGGAATTCTATGAATTCCTTTTTTATTTAAAAATGCGATTGAGGCAGTGAAATAAACACTGGAAAATGTTCCAAGCCCAAGCCACAAAAGTATAGGACGTCCCAGAATTGTTTGATATGTAAATTCTTTTATCATATTAAAACCTCTAAATGCGCCGCGATCGTTTTTGGCAGAGTCTTCAAATTGTATCCTCCTTCCAAAACAGAGACTATTTTATTATTGCAGTATTTATCAGCAATATCCAGCGTAATTTCAGTTAAAGTTTTAAATCCTTCGTCTGTCACGGCCATACCTCCCAGGGGGTCTTCAATATGCGCGTCGAATCCGGCAGATATCAGGATAAATTCCGGTTTAAAATTTTCCGCGGCCGGAACCAGAATTTTTTCAAAGGCTGAAACATACTCTTTGTCACCGCTTCCGGAAGATAAAGGAACATTTATATTGTAGCCAAAACCACTTTTAGAACCTTTTTCTTCAGAACTTCCTGTTCCTGGATAAAAGGGATAATGGTGGGTAGAGAAATATAAGACCGACGGGTCGTTGTAGAATGCTTCTTGTGTGCCGTTGCCATGATGGGCATCCCAGTCAATAATTAAAATCCTTTGATGATCAAGATTTTTCTGAAGATATCTTGCGGCAATTGCCACATTATTAAAAAGGCAAAAACCCATACTGCGTGAAGGTGTAGAATGATGCCCCGGAGGCCTGACAAGACAAAAGGCATTTTTCAATTTTCCTTCGGCGGCTTCTTTTACTGCTTTTAAAACTCCACCTACTGCCAGCAAAGCAATGGAAAACGATTTTTCACATATTGGAGTATCCGGATCGAGAAGATTTATTCCTTGAGAATAGGCATTTTTGACTGTTTCAATTTGTTCCCTGCTGTGGATAAGTTCTAAATCTTTTTCATTCGCGGTATCAAAAGGAATATTCGCTAATTTATTTAATAATCCAATTTTATCTAAATATTCCAGTGTTTTTGTTAAACGAAGTTTGTTCTCCGGGTGATGCCCTGTATCGTGTTTTAAAAAATCGGGGTGATAAATTAGTCCGGTCCGCATAATTTTAGATAATATCCCCTACGAGGATAACAATGAGTAAAAGCGGATCCCGATAAATCGGAACCGTTTAACTCAAGTTTATAAGTAAAATTTATTAAGGTCAAGGATTATTTTAGTCAGGAATTATTTTATTTGACTTTTATTCTAATATTTTGTATTATATTCCGAATATTATGATATAATTCTAACGTTTTTTAAACATCTTGAAAGGAGATATTTTACATGAAAATTTCTAAAACAGTATTAGGATTAGTAATAACCGGAGTTTTGCTAACCGGGTGGCAGAAGGGCAGCAAAGCAGAAGAGGTAGCACCGGCTGCAGAAGTAAAAGCTCCTGTAGTTGAAGTAACAACTCCAGCAGCAGTACCGGCAGTAGCGCCAGCAGAAGCAACAGCTCCGGCAGCAGCGCCAGCAGAAGTAACAGCTCCGGCAGCAGCGCCAGCAGAAGCAACAGTTCCAGCAGAAGCAACAGTTCCAGCAGCAGCACCGGCACATGCAACAGAGACAGCACCAGTACCAGCAGACGCAACAGTAACAGCGCCGGTAGTTCCGGCAGTAACTGCGCCAAGCACTGAAAATAAAGAAGCAAGTTCACCTATAACATTATCAGTTGCTGAAATTTATGCTAAAAAAGCTGAACTTAATGGTAAAAATGTCACGGTATTTGGAAATGTTATAAAAGTTAATATGGGAGTTATGGGAAAAAACTGGATACATTTGCAGGATGGTACGGGCGCTCAAGGGACAAACGATATTACTATAACAACAGCGGATACCGCGAAGCCTAATGACAAAATATCTATTACCGGAACAGTCGCTACTGATAAAGATTTTGGCGCCGGATATAAATATGGAATAATTATTGAAGACGCTTCAGTTAAAGTCCAATAATTATATATTTGAATAAAAATTTTAAGGTGCTTTTTTAATAGACACTAAGATATTAAAAGAGCACCTTTTTTTTGTTTAAAAAAAGTCATTCTTCAATGTATGTTTTAAAGTATAATGTTCATATGGTTTTCATTTAAATTTGTTGTTTAACATACAGAGGTTGAAATGCAGGATATTTCAGATGACATTCTGAAACAAGCATCAAAGGGCGATATACAAGCTTTTGAGGAGATTTATAAGGCGTTTTCAGGTTTTGTGTACAGCTCGGCTTTCAGGATTTCCGGGAACAGTGAAGACGCGCAAGAAATCACCCAGGACGTTTTTTTTACAGCGTATAAATCGCTAAAAGAGTTTCGTGCTGAATCAAAATTATCAACATGGCTGTATCGCATCGCGGTTAATAAAGCCCTGAATTTCCAGCGCAAAAAGAAATTAAACCAGTGGCTTTCTTTGGATTTTTTATTGGAGAATAAACCGGATGAAATACCTCATAGCCCGGCGTATAATCCTCTTAAGGAGCTGGAAAAATCTGAACTTGAACGAATTGTCCAAAAAGCGATTAATACACTGCCTGATAATCAGCGTGTCGCTATTATACTCAGCCGTTATGAAGCATTGCCTTACGAGGAAATTGCTAAAATAATGAAATGTTCAATTTCTTCAGTGGAATCCTATCTTTTCCGGGCGAAACAGAACCTGTCTAAAAAATTAATTGATTATTGACCGCAAGTATTTTCTTTTTTCTTTGTCTAAATAATTGAAAGGCAAAAATATGGAACACAAAAATATTAAAGGAAAATTATTGCTTTACATTGATAATGAACTATCACAACCTGAAATGATGGAAGTTAAAACTCATATTGATGTTTGCGCGGATTGCAGGGAACATTTAACAGTAATTTCCGGTTTATGGAGGTTAGAAAAAGTGCAAAAACAGGAAGCCCCGCGATATATTTGGACGAGGCTGGCGGCGGAAATAAAAGAATATGAACATAATCCTGTTTTGTTCGATATTTTTTATAGTAGAAAAAAGTTCGCTTATATTTTCCAGCCGGCAGTAATGGTGATTTTGGTGTTTATCTCAGTCCTTACCGGATATTTTGGAGGAAACTTTTTATCAAGAGAAATAAATGGGAATCAGGTTATATCCAATAATGAACAGGTTGCCAGGGTATTTTATCTGGATAGATTGGAAACTGAGCATATCAGCAACGCGATGACTATTGCTTCTAATGAAAATGGGGAGGAAATATTACCGTGAATAAAAAATGGTTTATGATTATTCTTGTTATACTTACGATCATCAATCTTTCTATACTTGGAACATTTATATTTAAACGTGTTTATCATAAAAGAGGATTTTTCCCCCTTGGCAGAGAAGAACATTTTATTCACATGAAAAAACAGTTCCATCTTACTGATGAACAGGTTTCCAGGATGAAAAGCTCCAGGGAAAAGTATGAATCGAAAATTGAAGCCCTGTCTCAGGAATTAAAAGAAAAAAGACATACACTTGTTAAAGAATTAATGAAAGAATCTCCTGATTCTACTCGTGTTGAAGATATGCTTAGCCTGATTGATTCATCTCAATCTGTACTTCAGCGGGAAGTAGTGGAGCATCTTCTGGCGGATAAAGAGATTCTTACGCCGGAACAACAAGAGAAATTTTTTACTGTTATCTTAGGACATTTTCTGGATGGAAATAAAACCAAACATTAAAATAAGGAGGTAAAGGCCATGAAAAACAAATCAAAAATTATTATTTCTTTTCTAGTTTTATTGCTGTCTGCCGGTGCAGCGTTCGCGCATGAGGAGTGTGAAAAAACAGGTAAAGATAAAACCTGTCCGACCATGATGCAAAAGGGACCGGAAAAAATGATGCACGGGGATAAAAAAGAATGCGCGGCCTGTATGAAGATCGAGAAAATAGTAAAGCATTCTAAAGAAATCGAATTAAAAGAAGAGCAAATCACAAAATTACGGGAATTGGAAATAAATTGCAAAAAAGATGCTATTAAAAAACAGGCTGAAGTAGACACTCTTAAAATTGATAAGAAAGCTCTTGTTAAAAAAGATAATGTTGATCTGGCGGAGGTGAAAAAGATAATAGAGAAAATAGCGGTATTGGAAGGTGAAATAGAATATAATTGTATAGAAACTTCCGTTAAAGTCAAAAATGTGTTAACTGAGGAACAGACAAAAAAACTGCATGAATTGATAAAGGCAAGTAAAGATGGTGAAAAGCAAGAAAAGCATGAACATGGGAAAAAATAATACTTTTATGTGAAGAAAAGTCAGAAAAAAGTGGGATTTGCCTATGGTTTTTTTATGATATTTTTGATATAAATCTAGGGCGAGCGTGGTCTCGCCCTTCTTTAGTTAGATAAAGGTGAACAATTTTATGAAAACAAGGGAAATTTTATTATTTATGTTTATTTTCTGTCTCATTGGACAAAAAATATATGGTGAAGATTTAACGCTGGAAAAGGCGGTTGAAATCGCGCTTCAGAATAATTCTGACTGGAAGATTGCCCAGAAAAACAAAGAAAATACATTTCTGCAAAAAAGGAAAAACCAGTCATCATTATTCCCGTCTTTTAATTTGGGAAGCAATTATTCCCGCACTGACGCCGGTTCTATAGGAGTGATTAGCCCCCAGGATAACTATAGTAATTCAATAAGCCTTACACAGAACATTTTTAACCGTAAGCTTAATTTACTGATTAACCAAACGGATTTGTCCATTGAACAAACCAGGTATATCGATTACCAGGTAAGACACGCAATTATTTTAGCGGTTAAGACGGCCTACTATAACGTCCTGGGTTTACAATCAAAACTGGATTTCTATAAAGATACTTTCGCGCGTGATGAAGAACAGCTGAAATATTCACAGAATTTGCTGGAGCAGGGGAAAGCAATAAAAACCGATATACTCCGGGCAGAAATTACATTAGAGGGAACCCGGCAGAATCTGAATACGACCCAGAATGATCTTAGGTCCGCGAAAATGATTTTAAATAATCTTTTGAATATTCCTCTGGAAAAAGATTTTCAATTTACATCAAAAGAAAGCATAGATGATGGAACCAAAAAAATATTAGCGGAACATTTTGCGCTTGAGGAATACGCAGAAAGAGCTAAAAAAAATAATTATCAATTAAAAGTAAAAGATTATGATATGAATATCTCAAAGGCAAATATTGATATCGCGCGTACCGGCTATCTGCCGGTGATCGGCGGTTCGGGAAGTTTAGGCTGGAGTGATGACAAACCTCAATTTAATAACAGAGAATGGAGAGTTGGGGTCAACCTTTCCTGGACGGTTTTCGATGCCGGTTTAACAAAAACTTCAATTCGCCAGGCGGAAATAAATAAAAATAGGACAGAAGAAGAATACATGAAACTTGAAAAGCAAATTATTTTAAATGTCCAGAAGATATACAATGACCTGGAAAATTTGAGGAATTCGCTTGAGATAAGCAGGAAAAATCTGGAACTGGCTACAGAAAATTATGACATCGTAAAAGTTCAGTATCAGAATGGACTGGTTTCATCCTTAAATCTTATCGATGCGGAAGTTGTTTATACACAATCCAAATTAAATCTTTTGGACGCGTACTATAATTACAAAGTTAAATTAGCTGAATGGGAAGACGCAATTGGTGAAGAAATATAAAATTCTAATAATTATCATTATTTTTGCCGGAGTTGTTTTTTTTGCAGGCAAACTGTTAACCCGGAAAAAGCTTTATTTAAAAGACGAAGAGGGCATAATTAAGGTTAAGCGCGGCGATGTCCTTTTTTCCGTCAATATGTTGGCAACTATTAAGCCTTTAAATGTTGTGGAAATAAAATCCAAAGCAACAGGTGAAATAATAAAAATGCCTGTAGCAAAAGGTGATTTTATGGAAGAAGGCGCGCTTGTCGCGGAAATTGAAAATGCTGTAATTAGATCAGCTGCAGCTAAAGTTGGGGGGGAGTTAAACGCCGCGAAAGCCAGATTTGAAAAAATAAAAACTGAAGTTGAGGTTGAAAAAGAAAGAAATCAAAAATTTTTAAAAGCTGCTGAAGATAATTTGGAGGTAAGAAAACTCGAGCTAAAAAATGCAATTGAAAGAGAAAAAATAAAGGAGGCATATAGAAAAGATAATGTTGCAACTGAATCGGAACTTATAAAACAGGAAGTGGACTTTAAGCTTACTATAAATGATCTACAGAAAAAGATCAGTGAATTAAGTAAAAGAAAACCTGTTCCGACTAAGGAATTAGCCTTATTAAAGTTGAATTTGGAATCCGCGGAATCTGAATATGGATTAGTGCTAAATTATTTAGAATTAATAAAAAATCCTATTGTGAAAGAAAAAGTTGATGTGGAAAAATTTGGGATAAAACAGGCGGAACTGGAACTTGCAAAAGCCGAAGAAAAGATAAATGCCCAGAAAGCCAGGGAAAAGGATGTTATTGCCGCTGGATCTGAAGTTTCAAAAAAACAGGAGGCTTTTAAAATCGCTGAAGAAAATTTGAAGGCTACAATGGTCACTGCCCCGATAGCGGGGACTATTTTACAGAAGAATTTTGAAAAAGGACAGAAAATATCATCAGAAATGCTGTTTAGTTCCGCGGGGGCTGTTGTAGCGACAATGGCGGATATTTCAAAAGTATATATAAATGCCAAGATTAATAACAATGATTTAGCAGATTTAAAAGAAGGCAAACAGTTAAAGATTACAGCAGACATATTTCCGGAAAATAATTTTACAGGCCTTGTGACAAAAATAATGCCTGAAGAGGCACCGGTGAAAAATACAAAAACTTCTGAAATAACGGTTGAAATAGCAAATCCGGATAAATTGCTTAAACCCGATATGAACCTGCTGTTTAAAGTAATAGTAAAAGAAGCGCATAATGTTTTATTCGTGCCGAACAATGTAATCCAAAATGTGGATAATAAGAAAAAAGTATTTGTTTTATGGGATGGTAAACCAATACCGTGTGAAGTTAAAACAGGATTAAGCAACATGGATTTTACTGAAATTATGTTGGGTTTGGATGAAGGAGAGATTATAAGTAAACCTGAACGGCAGAAATAAATCTTTTTAGTGTATATTACAATAATATAAAATTAAATCAGATTAACGGAGGATTCGATCGGTGAAAAAAATTAAATGGATAGCGGCTATTATTATTATTGCTGGAATTATTTTTTTGGCATACAAATTTTTAATTAAAAATAAATCCAGCAGTAAACCTAAGGAAAGTATATTTACGGTTAAGCGGGGAGAGCTCATTGTTTCGGTCAATGTAACCGGAACCATTGAGCCTTATACTACAGTTGAAGTTAAGTCAAAGGCCAGCGGTAAAATCATTAATATGCCGGTTGAACAGGGTGATTATCTGAAAAATGGGGATCTCATCGCGGAGATTGAAAAGACCTTTACCCAGCCTGTTGTGGATCAGGCAAAGGCGGATTTGGATGCTTCAATGGCCAGACTGGAAAAAATAAAAATAGATGTTAAATATGAAAAAGAAGATAATGACCGCGCGGTGAAGACTGCTGAAAATAATCTGAATATATCTAAGCTGAAACTTACTCAATTACAAATCGGGTCACGGCCTGAAGAAATAAAACGCGCCCAGTCTAATCTTGAAAAAGCAAAATCAAATCTGGATTTAGCCCAGAGCCAATATGAAAGGTTATCCAAGTTAAATGAAAAGGGTTTTGTTTCAAAGGATGATATTGAATCCGCGAAAACAAAACTTGAATCGGCGCAATCAGATTATGAACAGGCTCTTCAAAGTTTAGAGCTTACAAAAACACCCGCCACAAAAGAAGACCTTGATATGGCAAGGTTTCAAATAACGCAGGCTGAATTGGACCTTCAGAAAGCACAGCAAAAGGTAGTCTCGGAAGAATCAAGAGAACAGGATATTATTACGGCACAGACAGATGTTGTTAAAGATAAAGTGGCTTTACAATTAGCTGAAGATAATTTGAAAGATACAAGAGTTACCGCGCCGATGGCAGGGACCATTCTGCAAACGAATGTGGCAGAAGGAACTGTAATATCATCAGGTATGTCTCTTAATTCCATAGGTACAACTATCGCGGTTATGGCTAACCTGACAAAGGTATATATTGACGCGGACGTGGATGAAACAGACATAGGTAAAATCCAAGTCGGGCAATCAGTAAAGATTACAGTTGACGCGTTTCCTAAGAAGAATTTTGAAGGCCGTATAATAAGAATAGCGCCCCTGGGAGTTATTGTACAGAATGTGACGACTTTCAACGTCAGGGTGGAGATTAAAAATCCAAGTATAATACTTAAACCGGGAATGAACGCGTCACTGGAAATGATAACTTCGGAAGGCAAAGATGTTTTATTCATTCCGAATGATTCTATCAAAGATAAGGATAAAACTAAAATTGTTTATGTGATCAAGGATGATAAATCTGTGGAACGTGAAGTAAAAACCGGGGTTAATAACTGGGAATTTACGGAAATTGTATCAGGGTTGGAAGAAGGAGATGTCATTAGTAAATCTGAGCCAAAGGCTGCAAAAGGTTCTGATACTACCAGAAGGCCTACTATGGGTTTATTCGGGGGAAGATAATGAAAATATGATTGAAATAAAAAATCTTACAAAAACATACCGGACGGGCAAGATTGAGTTTAAAGCCCTTCTTGGGGTAGACCTTAAAGTTGAAGCAGGTGAATTTGTTGCCATTATGGGGCCATCGGGTTCAGGAAAATCAACTATGCTTCATCTTTTAGGGTTTCTGGACCGTCCGGATTCAGGAGAATATTTTTTTAACGGAAAAGATACCTCTAAATTAACTGAAGATGAATTGGCATTTCTAAGGAACCAATCGATAGGTTTTGTCTTCCAGCAGTTTCATTTAATCCCGAGATTAACTACACTTGATAACGTTAAACTCCCTTTAATATACGGCGGTAACAAACATTTATTCAAAAACGCGGATAAAAATCTGGAGGAAGTGGGATTAGCGGATAAGAAAACGAATTATTCAAATGAGCTCTCAGGGGGGCAGCAGCAGAGAGTAGCGATCGCGCGTGCTCTTGTTAATGATCCCTTTATTATATTTGCGGATGAGCCAACCGGTAATCTGGACACAAAAAGCCAGGATGAGGTGATGGAGATATTTAAAGACCTTAATAGAAAAGGTAAAACCATTGTAATGATAACTCACGAACCGGATGTTGCCCTTCATGCCAAAAGAGTTATAAGAATGCGCGATGGAAAAATTATTTCGGATGAAACTAAAATTCCCACGGTTCCTGTTGTTGAAATTTGTCCATCGGGTAAAATAAAGGAAGAGGGAACGGAAGTTTGCGAAGGCGCTTCTTCTGCGGGTAAGGCAGGATTTCAGGATCATTTGCGGCAGGCCATACAGGCAATTCTTTCTCACAAAATGAGAACAGCCCTTTCAATGCTGGGTATTTTTATCGGAGTAGCCGCGGTTATTACAATGCTGGCCCTGGGCCAGGGTGCGAAAGAATCAATCACACAAAGGCTGTCTTCTTTAGGTTCAAACCTTTTAATGATAAGGCCGGGTTCAACAGAAATACGCGGGGTATCTTTAGGCGCCGCGGCAGTTACTCGTTTGACTTTACAGGACGCGGACTTAATATCTACTTTATCACCTGTAAGGAGGGTTTCCCCATCAAGTAACGGCAAGGGGCAGGTTGTTTATGGCAATAAAAACTGGAATACTTCTATCCAGGGGACAGGTATTAATTATGCTCCAATGCGGGCGTCCGAACCTGTTTCAGGACGATTTTTTACAATAGATGAGTTAGCTGGCAGGCAGAAGGTAGCTGTAATCGGGAAAACAGTTATCAGGCAGGTTTTTGGAGATGAGGATCCTGTTAACGCGACCATAAAAATAAATGGCGATAATTTCCAGGTGATCGGAACTTTGCCGGAGAAGGGGGCCAGCGGCTTTCGGGATAATGATGATATTATTGTAATTCCTGTCACAACAGCGATGTATCGGCTTTTTGGTAAAGAATATGTTGACTCAATTGATGCTGAAATAAAAGATCCCGCGCTGATTCCCGAGGCTCAGGATTCAATAAAAAATTTACTCAATACACGGCATCACGTTTCCGTGAAAAACGCGAATGACGCGTATCAGATCAGGAACATGGCAGACATTCAGGATGCAATGGAGAGTACAACTAAAACACTCGCATGGCTTTTGGGATCTATCGCGGCTATATCTTTAATAGTTGGCGGAATCGGCATCATGAATATAATGTTAGTTTCTGTGTCGGAACGGACAAAAGAAATTGGCCTTCGTAAAGCCATTGGAGCCCGGAGAGTTGATATAATGACTCAATTTTTAATTGAATCGGTCGTTATGACTTCGCTTGGAGGAATTTTAGGGATTTTATTCGGCTGCGGGGTTTCGATAGCAATGGCAAAAATTGCCGGCTGGCCGACAAGTATTTCAATTTTTTCAATATTAATTTCGACAACTTTTTCCATTGGGGTAGGAGTGGGTTTCGGCCTATGGCCCGCGAAACAGGCCTCAATGCTTAATTCTGTCGAAGCTTTACGATATGAATAAAAATTCAAATTTGAGAATGGAATTGGGGAATAATATGATAGAAATAAAAAATCTTACAAAAACATACCGGACAGGAAATGTGGAATTTAAAGCCCTTTTGGGGGTTGACTTAAAAGTTGAAGCTGGTGAATTTGTCGCTATTATGGGGCCGTCGGGTTCAGGGAAATCAACCATGCTGCATCTTTTGGGGTTCCTGGACCGTCCGGATTCAGGTGAATATTTTTTTAATGGAAAAGATACTTCTAAATTAACTGAAGATGAATTGGCGTATTTGCGGAATCAATCGATAGGTTTTGTTTTCCAGCAATTCCATTTAATCCCGAGATTAACTACACTTGATAACGTTAAACTCCCTTTAATATACGGCGGGAATAAACATTTATTCAAAAATGCGGATAAAAATCTTGAGGAAGTGGGATTAGCGGATAAGAAAACGAATTATACTAATGAATTGTCAGGTGGTCAGCAGCAGAGAGTTGCTATCGCGCGGGCACTGGTTAATGATCCGGTTTTAATATTCGCGGACGAACCGACAGGTAACCTTGACACAAAAAGCCAGGAAGAGGTAATGGCGATTTTTAAGGACCTGAACAAAAAAGGTAAAACTATTGTCATGATAACGCACGAACCGGATGTTGCCCATCATGCCAAAAGAGTTATAAAAATGCGCGATGGAAAAATTATTTCAGATGAAACTAAAATTCCCACGGTTCCGGTTGTTGAACTTTCTCCATCGGTTAGAAGTAAAGAAGAAGAAACTGAAGTTTGTGAAACCGTTTCTCCTGTAGGAACGGCAGAATTTCAGGACCATTTGCGGCAGGCGATACAGGCAATTCTGTCTCACAAAATGAGGACGGCTCTTTCAATGCTGGGTATTTTTATAGGAGTAGCCGCGGTTATCGCGATGCTGGCTCTGGGCCAGGGCGCGAAAGAATCGATCGCGAAAAGGCTGGCTTCTTTAGGCTCAAATCTTTTAATGGTAAGGCCGGGTTCGGCGAGGACTCACGGTGTGGCTATGCAGGCGGGTGCCATTACACGTTTAACGTTGCAGGATGCCAGCGCGATTTCTCAATTATCGCCTTTAAAGGCGGTTTCTCCAAATGTTAACGGCCGCGGGCAGGTGGTATTTGGCAATAAAAACTGGAATACACAAGTCAGGGGAGTTGGGGTGAATTATGCGGAAATGCGGGCGGCCGTACCGGTAAAAGGAAGATTTTTTACAAAAGAAGAATTGATAAGCCGGCAGAAAGTAGCTATCGTGGGAAAAACTATTATCAGGGAACTTTTTGGGACAACTGATCCGATCAATAAGATCATTAAAATAAACAGCATCAATTTTCATGTAATTGGAGTTTTACCTGAAAAGGGGGCATCGGCTTGGGAGGATAATGATGACATAATAATTATTCCGGTTACTACCGGGATGTTCCGGCTTTTTGGGAAAATATATGTAAATTCGATCGATGTCGAAGTAAAGGATGCCGCTTTAATTCCGGAGGCCCAGGATTTAATAAAAAACCTTATAATTAAACGTCACCGGCTTAGTAAAAAAGATGAAGATTCCTTTTCAATACGTAATATGGCGGATATTCAAGAAGCGATGCAAAGTACTACCAAGACACTTGCCTGGCTTTTAGGATCAATTGCCACAATATCTCTGATAGTCGGCGGAATAGGCATTATGAACATAATGCTTGTTTCTGTGACCGAGCGGACAAAAGAGATCGGCCTTCGCAAAGCCATTGGCGCGAGAAGAATTGATATAATGACCCAGTTTTTAATTGAGTCGGTAGTAATGGCTTCGCTTGGAGGGATTTTAGGGATTTTATTCGGCTGCGGGGTTTCGATAGCAATGGCAAAAATTGCCGGCTGGCCGACAAGTATTTCGACTTTTTCAATAGTCCTTTCAACAACTTTTTCCGTCGGTATCGGTATTGGTTTCGGCCTTTGGCCCGCGAAACAGGCTTCAATACTTAATCCGGTCGAGGCTTTGCGGTATGAATAGGGGGAAATACTTTCATCTTCTGATCTGACTGAAATTGGATCTTTAATAGATCAGATTTAATAAAGGCAATAAAATGATTGAAATAAAAAATCTTACAAAAACATACAGGATGGGTAAGATTGAGTTTAAAGCACTTCTTGGAGTTGACCTTAAGGTTGAAGCGGGTGAATTTGTTGCCATTATGGGGCCATCGGGTTCAGGAAAATCAACTATGCTTCATCTTTTAGGGTTCCTGGACCGCCCGGATTCAGGAGAATATTTTTTTAACGGAAAAGATACCTCTAAATTAACTGAAGATGAATTGGCATTTCTAAGGAATCAATCGATAGGTTTTGTCTTCCAGCAGTTTCACTTAATCCCGAGATTAACTACCCTTGAAAACGTTAAGCTTCCCTTAATATACGGCGGCCGCAAATATTTATTTAAAAACGCGGACAAAAATATGAAGGATGTTGGCTTAGGAGATAAAAAAAAGAATTACACTAATGAACTCTCCGGTGGTCAGCAGCAGAGAGTAGCGATCGCGCGCGCTCTTGTTAATGACCCGGTATTAATATTCGCGGACGAACCGACCGGTAACCTGGACACAAAAAGCCAGGAAGAGGTGATGCAGATTTTTAAAGACCTTAATAAAAAAGGTAAAACCATTGTAATGATAACCCACGAACCTGATGTTGCCCTTCATGCCAAAAGAGTTATAAAGATGCGTGACGGAAAAATTATCTCTGATGAAACTAAAATTCCCACAACTCCTGTTGAACTTTGTCCATCGGGTAAAATTAAAGAAGAAGGGTCTGAAATTTGTGAAGATTATTCTCCTGTGGGCAGGGCCGAATTTCAGGATCATTTGCGGCAGGCTGTGCAGGCAATCCTTTCTCACAAGATGAGGACGGCCCTTTCAATGCTGGGTATTTTTATCGGGGTAGCCGCGGTTATCGCGATGCTGGCTTTGGGCCAGGGCGCGAAAGAATCAATCGCGAAAAGGCTGGCCTCTTTAGGTTCAAACCTTTTAATGATAAGGCCGGGTTCGGCAGAAATACGCGGGGTATCTTTAGGCGCCGCGGCAGTTACTCGTTTGACTATGCAGGACGCGGATTTAATAGCAAATTTATCACCTGTAAAGATGATTTCTCCCTCATCGAACGGCAGGGGGCAGGTTGTTTATGGCGATAAAAACTGGAGTACTTTTATTCAGGGAACAGGCATAAATTATGCCTCGATGCGTGCGGCCGAACCTGTGGCGGGACGATTTTTTTCTAAAGATGAGTTAGCTGGCAGGCAGAAGGTAGCTGTAATCGGGAAAACTGTTATCCGTCAGATTTTTGGAGATGGGGATCCTCTTAACGCGACCATAAAAATAAATAACGAGAATTTTCTGGTTATCGGAATTTTACCGGAGAAAGGTAATAACGGCTGGCGCGATTTTGATGATGTTATTGTAATTCCTGTGACAACAGCGATGTACCGGCTTTTCGGGAAAGAATATATAGATTCTATTGATGCTGAAATAAAAGACCCCGCGTTAATGCCTGAGGCTCAGGATGCGATAAAAAAATTACTTAATACGCGGCACCATGTTTCCGTGAAAAACACGGATGACGCGTTTCAGATCAGAAACATGGCGGATATCCAGGAAGCAATGGAGAGTACCTCTAAAACTCTCGCGTGGCTTTTAGGGTCAATAGCAACCATTTCTTTGATTGTCGGAGGGATAGGCATAATGAATATAATGCTTGTTTCTGTTACCGAGCGGACAAAAGAAATCGGCCTTCGCAAAGCAATCGGAGCCCGGAGAATTGATATAATGACTCAATTTTTAATTGAATCTGTAGTTATGACTTCGCTCGGAGGACTTTTGGGAATTTTATTTGGCTGCGGCGTTTCGATAGCAATGGCGAAAATTGCCGGCTGGCCGACAAGTATTTCTGCCTTCTCAATAATCCTTTCAACAACTTTTTCCGTAGTTATCGGTATTGGTTTCGGCCTATGGCCTGCGAAACAGGCTTCAATGCTTAATCCGGTAGAAGCCTTGCGGTATGAATAAAACTATTTAAAAAATTTTTCTTGACTGTCTTAATTTTGTGTGGTTATATTAATATTTAAATATTTCCTAATACTTTCTGAAAAAGCGGGGGAAATCAAATGCTAAAATTAAAAGAGCAAACCACAGCTACCAGAGAAGAATTAGCCGGATTATTATTCAGATTAGCTGATCAATTAGCCGGGGGGAAGA
Source organism: bacterium (assembly GCA_028719205.1). GTDB lineage: Bacteria > JACRDZ01 > JAQUKH01 > JAQUKH01 > JAQUKH01 > JAQUKH01. The sequence continues at coordinate 36,868 of JAQUKH010000011.1, read as the reverse complement.
TCTCAATTAAAAAAAATGAAATAAAAATACCCAAGAAATTAGAGGTTAAGTATAAATATAAGAATGATGATGGATATTCTAAGTTCAAGTTTTCCTTCAAGTGGAATAATAATTCGGCAGATAGTTCACCTGAAATTCAGTTAGATGTTCTAAAACCTCAGGCCTCCTATAAAGAGCTCAAAAAACAATTGCGTGATACTTTAAATGCAGCTAATCTGCAGATTTCCAACGGTAGCATTTTAACCGACTGGGAAGCACAGAATTTAATTGATATAATAGATGCTTCAATAAAGCAGAGTAAACCTGAATTGCTTCTGGGAATGGAACATTTAAAGCAGGTGGCTTATGATTTAAAGAAGGCCGTTGCTGATAACAGTATTGAAGATGCCCGCAGAATAATAAGTTTTCTTTATCGGCAAAAGGAGAAATATCACGATCAATATAAGTAAGATCCAGTCTAATCCTGCCATGTTACAAGCAAAAAATCTTTAATAAATTATTTTTTTCCCCACTGTTGAGAAGCAAGTTTTAAAATTAAAGAAAAAGTATCCTTATAAATAAATATTTTGCTGATTATTTTCAACTTTTTTCTAATTTTTAGAAGGTACAAAAAAGACAGAAAAAGGTGTGTTCTGCCAATTGATTTAATTTTAAATTAAAGTTAGAATATAAATTAAATATTAAAAAAAGTGATATATGAAAAAAAATACTGTCATTTTAATTGTTGTTTATTTAGTTTTAATTTTTAGCAGTATCCAGTTGTTAATTCAAAAAAGTCAAACTGCTGCTATAATACCAGAAAAGGCCGATGAAAGAATACGTTACTTCTATAGAGACCTGGATCCTTATGGCGAATGGATATTCCATGATACATATAACTGGACATGGCGGCCTTATGATATGCCGATAGACTGGCGGCCATATACGAACGGGCATTGGTTGTATACTGATGATGGCTGGGTATGGGTATCTGACTATTCATGGGGCTGGGCGTGTTTTCATTATGGCCGCTGGTTTTATGATGATTACTATGGCTGGCTATGGTACCCGGATACGATGTGGGCTCCGAACTGGGTTGTCTGGCGGACCGGAGGCGATTGGATCGGCTGGGCTCCTTTGCCGCCGCGGGCTTTTTGGCGTGAGGGCATCGGATTGGAATTTAGTGACCATGACGCGGATGATTTGCCCCGGCACTCTTTTATTTTCGTTCGCAAAAAGGATTTTACTGATGCCGATATAGCGCATAAGATAATTGAACCTGCGCGTAATATTACTATTTTCAAGCAGACAAACATTGTGCGTAATAGTATTAAAATAATAAATAATCGCGCTGTAAACCATTTTCCTCTTGAAGAAGATATTACAAAGTCGGTTGGGCACCCTGTAAATCATTATAAGATCTCTGAAGAAAATTCTCTGATTAACTATGGTGTAAAGGGAAATGAACTGCATATCTTCAAGCCTGAGAATAAAAAAGAGTCTGTGCGCAGCGAACAACCTCTTAATTTACAGAATGAACCACCGGAGCTGAAAAACAGGCATGAGTCTGAAATGCGGGCTCTGGAAGAAATTCAGCAAAATCGCGAACGCCAATTGAAAGAAGATCATGAGCGGGAATTGCAAAATCCCGCACGTAACATTAATAATGAAGAGCTAAAAAATCAGCATAATAGGGAGTTTAACGCCTTCCAGGAAGATAAGTCCCGTGAACGCAACCTGCTGCAAAATTGGCACGAGAGAGAAATCAAATCGTATACTGCACCTAACGCGCCAGTTCAACGGCCTTTTAATATTTCTCCCCAAAAAGAATATGAACACCGCCGCTGATCAATGAATATAAACTTTTCTATCAAAGATATTTTCATTAAAATTATAATGGGAATAATTTATTTTATGAGGTAAAAGGATAATCCGTATAACCATTCCTCTTTTTTTGAATTTAAGGATATATCTTTTATATTGTGGTTAATGTATTTATGATGCTATAATCTAAAATATGTTACAAGTGAAAAATCTTTCGGTAAATTTTTTTATAGATGAAGGGGTTTTGCCTGCCGTTGAAGATGTAAGTTTCCAGATCAAAGAAAAAGAATCCGTGGGACTGGTAGGCGAATCAGGCTGCGGAAAGAGTGTTACGGCATTGTCTTTATTGAAATTAATTCAAAGCCCGCCTGGGAAAATTGTTTCCGGAGAGATCTGGTTTAAAGAAAAAAATATTTTGGAATTTAATCCCAAGGAGCTTACGGCCTTTCGGGGGAACAAAGCGGCGATGATCTTTCAGGAACCGATGACATCCTTAAACCCTCTTTTTACTATCGGTAATCAGATAGAAGAAAGTTTTCGTCTGCATCGCAAAGAATTAAATAAAGAAGAGAGAAAAAAAGAAATAATAGAATTACTCAGGCTTGTAGGTATTCCGTCTCCTGAATTGCGTGTTAATGAGTATCCTCACCGCCTTTCAGGTGGTATGCGCCAGCGCGTGATGATAGCTATGGCTCTGGCATGCCGGCCGGATATTTTGATAGCTGACGAACCTACAACCGCGCTGGATGTTACCATCCAGGCGCAGATACTTGAACTCCTCAGGGAATTAAAACAAAAATTCAATATGTCACTTTTTTTGATCACGCATGACCTGGGCGTTGTCTATGATGTTTGCGAGCGGGTCATTGTAATGTACGCGGGCAGGATCGTTGAAGAGCAATTGACTGAAGGGCTTTTTTCAAATACATTGCACCCTTACACGGTAGGGCTTTTAAAATCATTGCCAAAACTGGGGAAGCAGTATGGCAAAACAAGGTTAGAGACTATTCCCGGGAATGTCCCGAATCCTCTGGAAAATATTCCAGGATGTAAATTCCATCCGCGCTGTTCTAAGGTAATGGATATCTGCCGTAAAGATGAACCGCAATTAAAAAATATTTCCGGTAATTCTTCGGTTAGATGCTGGCTCTACCCATAAATTTTAATTGCTTTATTTAAAATAAAGTAGGATAATAAAAAATATGGATATATGGAATACTTATTAATGGAGGGCGTAAAATGAAACCAAAAATAAAACTTTATACATTAAGCACCTGTATACATTGCCAGAATACTAAAAAATTTTTTGATGACTGTAATGCTGATTATACTTATGTGGATGTTGATCTGCTTAAGGGGGAGGAGCGTAGCGCCGTTATGAAAGAAATCAGGAAATTAAGCACTGAGATCGCGTTTCCGATAATTGTAATCGGGAATAAAGTTATAGTTGGATTTAACGAGAATGAAATTAAAAAAGAGATGGGAATGCAATGAATACAGAAGAACTTTTTGAAATACTAAAAAAGATAAACGAGCCCAAGGGATATTATTTCAATAAAGATAAAAAATTTACCCTGGATGTGCTGGCAGGGCTTGTAAAAAACAAAGAACGCTACGGTTATATGTCGTGTCCATGCAGATTAGCCGCGGGTGACCGTGAAAAAGACAGGGATATTATGTGCCCCTGCGCATACAGGGAGGCAGACGTAAAACAATACGGGGCATGTTTTTGCGGCCTGTATGTTTCATTAGAGTGGAATGAAGATAAAACCCCGCATTTTTTTGTGCCCGAAAGAAGGCCTGCGGATAAATTTTTTTAACATTTACCCTTCAACTTACTATCAAGACAAACAAGCATAAATATTCTGGTGTTGCATGGTTTTAATAATTATCTTATAATAATCGGAATGCAAAGGGCCTAAAATGGATACAATCTTGGAAGTCAAAAATCTAAAGAAATATTTCCCGCTAAAAACCGGGATATGGAAAGAGGCGACTGAACAGGTAAAGGCCGTTGATGATATTTCATTTTCCATAAAACGGGGTGAAACGCTGGGGCTTGTCGGGGAATCGGGATGCGGGAAATCGACTGTGGGAAGGCTGATCGCGGGGCTTTATGAACCGACGGAAGGAAATATTATTTTTGAGGGGGAGGATATTTCAAAAAAGAAGGGTTTAACATGGAGAAAGAGGCTGCAGGTTGTGTTCCAGGACCCGTTCAGTTCGCTTAATCCAAGGATGAATGTCAGATCCCTTTTATCAGAAGGGATCAATATTCATCACCTCGCGAAAGATAAAAAAGAAAAAGATGAGAAGATCAGTTCTTTAATGGATCTTGTCGGGCTGGATAAAGATTATCTTAAAAGATACCCTCATGAATTCAGCGGCGGGCAGAGGCAAAGGATCTCTCTGGCGCGCGCTTTGTCCGTTGAACCTGAATTTCTGGTGGCTGATGAGCCCGTGTCTTCTCTTGATGTTTCGATTCAGGCTCAGATCATAAATCTTTTTAAAGATCTAAAAGAAAAATTTAATCTGACTTATCTTTTTATTTCACATGACCTCAGGGTTATCGAATTTATAAGCGATAAAGTCGCGGTAATGTATCTGGGCAGGATCGTTGAATTTGCCGCGAGGGATGAATTATTCAAAAATCCGGAACATCCCTACACTAAAAGTCTATTAGCCGCTATTCCAAAACCATTCGTCGAGGGAGAGATCAGGGTACACATTGAAAAGAAAGCCCTTAGAGGGGATATCCCTTCCGCCATCGACCTGCCGGTGGGATGCCGTTTTCAGTCACGATGCCCGTTTGTGGAGAAAATATGTTTAGAGAAAGAACCGGAATTAAGAGAAACCAAGCTTGGGCATTTTACCGCATGTCACCTGTCAAATATCTATAATTCATAAATTAAAATCAATATAATTGCCTGCGCAAAAAATTAAAATATTTTAATTTCATTTTAATAAAAATTTAATTTAAATTTTGTTATATTTTGCGAGTTATCAAGGAAGAAAAATAAATGAGTTTATGCCTATTTAGTTGAAAAAACCGTTATTGTTATACTTTCATTTTTGGTTGCCGGAGGGGCACCGTTATCCGTTACAGTAAAAATTATGTTTGTATAAATTGCCGATTGGCTGTATCCGGGCGTCCAGGTAAATGTCTGTGTTGATGGATTAAAATAAGCGCCCGGAGGCAGATTAGCCGCCGTGTAAGTTAATATATCGCCGTCAACATCGCTCCCCGTTATTACAAATTCAAGAAGTTCTCCTGCTGCTACCGCTTTATTTCCTATTGGATTTAATACCGGTGGATGATTTACATTCCCCACTGTTATAGTTATTGTTTCACTGCTGCTTACCGGCGGGACTCCGTTATCCGTTACCGTGAATAATACACTTTCATAATTACCGGCCTGGTTGTATTGCGGATACCATTGGAACTTCTGGCTTGATGAATCGAATGCCGCTCCAGCCGGTAAATTATTAGCGGAGTATGTTAAGACATTATTATCTTCATCAGTACCTGTTATAAAAAATTCCAGGAGCGCGTTTTCCTTTACCGCTTTATTTCCTATTGGATTTAAAACCGGCGGATGATTCATATCTCCTACTGTTATTGTAATACTTTTGCTGTCGGTTTCCGGCGGAATATTATTATCTGAAACAGTAAAAAGTATATTTGTATAATTAGCCGATTGGTTATATCCGGGCGTCCAGGTAAAGATCTGTGTTAATTGATCAAAATCGGAGCCTGCGGGTAAATTACCGGCAGTATATGTTAAGTTATCCCCATCAGTATCGAAACCGGTTACTGTAAATTCCAGAAGTTCTCCTTCCTTAACTGTTTTATTGCCTATCGGATTTAATACCGGAGGATGATTTATAGCGCCTGTTGTTATTGTTATACTTTCACTACAGCTTGCCGGCGGGATTCCGTTATCAGTTACGGTAAAAAGCACGTTTGGATAATTTAATGATGCCTGGTTATAATCAGGTATCCAGGTAAATGTATGTGTCAACGGATTGAAATTAGCGCCTGTTGGCAGGTTGCCGGCTGTATATTTTAATATATTATTATCAACATCGGAGGCGTAAATAATAAATCTTAATGCGCCGCTTGTAATTGATTTGTTGCCTATAGGTATTAATACAGGTTTGTCGTTAATAGGTTTTATTGTTATTGAAACCGTTGCTGTATATGAATTTATTTTGCCGTCAGAGACTTTAAATGTAAATGAATCATTGCCGTTGTAATTTAAATTTGGAGTATAGGTAACATTTGGCGCTATACCGGATATGGTTCCATGGACAGGCAGAGCTGTTATGCTGCAGGTTAAAACGTCTCCATCAGGGTCTGTTCCTCTTAAAGTTATGTTTAGTGGTGTATCTTCATTTACAGTGAGGGATTGCGGAACAGCTGTCGGAACTCGGTTGACATTTAATACAGTTACTTTCACAGTTTTACTGTTTGCTAACGCGCCGTCAGATACAGTCACGGTCACATAATGTATCCCGGCATCGTTGTAATTTGTAACATAACTTGATCTTGTCATCCATCCGGAATAAGTATAAGTAAGGATATTGCTGTCTATATCTGTCGCGGACGGATTAAAAGTAACAGCTTGCCCTTCATTTAAAATAATATCCGATATTGGATTTAATACCGGAGGGTCATTAACCGGATAAACGGTTACTTTAATATCTGTTGTATCAGTCAAGCCTTTTGAATTTGTGAGCAAAAGTGTTACTGTATCTGCTCCGTACTTATTTGCAACCGGTGTTATTGTTAAGAGATCAGAATTTATATCTATAAAGGCGGTAAATAAAGACGAATTAACGCCAGATATGCTCCAGTCAAGGTTTATTCCTGAATCATAATTATCATTTTCGTAACCGGTAAGACATACTGTGATCGGGGTGTCTTCGTTTGTCGTAATATCCGGTACGCGTGGTTTTATCTCAGGCGGAGTATATGTTTGCCAGCCGTAAGTCCCAAGATATTGTAAATAAGATATTTTAATGTTTCCCGTAGAATCAACAATATTGTTTGCCGCGTATCCAATTAAATTATTATTATTTTTTATATAATTCATTGCATTCGCACTGCAATTCAAAAAGACAATATGTTTTAAACTAGAATTAACTATTATATTATTTTCAAAAACATATTGGCCTTCAGGAGGATTTTTACCAACATTTTCTATCTTAATAGATTCCTTCCCGATATTGCCTTGTATTGTATTTCTATAAGCATAAAGACCTTGTATCCCGTATGATCCCGCGTTTACAGATAAGCCAGCTTCAGCGCAATTATAAATATTATTAAAACAAATTTCTATATTGGCGCTTTTTTTATTTATATCCGTGCTGTCTGCGGCTAAATAAGCAAAAATCCCATCTCCTTTGTTTCCGGAAATAATATTATTCCTGATAGTAAGATCACTGCATGCAATCTTAGGGAAAATTGGATGGGTGTTAGTCGCGGTAAAAATACAATCTTCGATCAATGAATTATCCAGGTTATTTATTTCAATACCGTTTTGTTTTGAACTGTCAAATTTACAATCCTGCCAAATCCAGTTTTTGCCCTGGTTTGTATCGGCAATTACATTAATAAAAGCTTGATTGTTTATCCCTGATACGGGATTCAGGCCATGCATATATAAATTTCTGAATGTGGAGTAATATTTCCCTGCTTTGGTTTGAATTCCATAATCCTTCATATTGTAAAACTCTAATCCGTCAATATAAATCGGATCCACCCATATTTTCCCATTTTCCATGTTAAATTTTGGATATTCTCCGGGATATGCCAAATGAACGGAAGGTTTATTTCCGTCACAGGACATATTTCTATTCGCGTCAAGATAACCGTCAAGATAATATATTCCTGTTCTATAATAAACAAAATAATCCTGGTAATTATTAAAGCCGGATATGTCGCTGGAGGCAGTGCCATACCAATCTTTAACATTTCTGAAAGGATTATCAATTGTTCCTGTTGCGGTTCCGCCGTTTTTTACAGACGGGTTTCCATTAACGGCATCCAGAAAAATAAAATTTTCGGTTGTGACTTCAATTGACCACTGGGCGGTTATTGAGTTTCCTTTACTATCGGTAATTTTAATTTTAATATCGTTGAAAAACCCCGCGTCAGGGGCAATTCCTGATATTTCACCTGTATTTTTATTTATGGATAACCATGAGGGTTTGTTTGCTTCCCAAGAGAATTTATAAGGATACATACCGCCAAGAACTGCCGCTCTTATATTATACTCTAATCCCGGATAGGCTCGGAATATCCTGTTTGACAAAGTCATTCCATCCACCCCTTCAGGTTTTATGTTTACGCACCTAAGAGGAGAATAGGCTTTACACACGGTTATTTTTACTTCCTGGCTGTCGGTTAATTTACTATCTGAGACTGTCACAGTTACAAAATGTTCACTCGCGTCATTATTACCAGCGTCATTTATATTTGTCGTGTAAACAGAATCGTTCATCCAGCCTGAATAGCTGTAGGTGAGAATATCTCCATCCTTATCCGTAGCTGTAGGCGTGAATATAACTTTATTCCCGGCATGTACGGTAATATCAGGGATCGGATCCAATACCGGCGGATGGCTGGCCAGGTTGACTCTTATTGCTATCGTTTTAAAAAGATTTGAATTTACATTTGATGAGGAGTCAGTTTTATTTTGGGCCAGAAGAAATAATATAAAAATATTAATAAAAATTGATTTAATTTTTATTTTATTTCGAAATGAAATTTTCATTGGTGGCAAATAATAACATATATTTTTTAAATTGCAACAATTATTTAAAAAAATATTACAAATGTTTGATTTCTTTCAGAATTTCCTGGACTGTCGGGAATAATTCGATATTCGTATGCGGTAAAAAGAGGCTTGCCATATATTCGTTCATAAAATCGTTGGATACGGAAAGCTCGCGGTAGGTAACATTCTTCGCGATCTGTGTAACTTCTTCCTGCATTTTTCTTGAGAGAAGCGTGAGATATGCCCCGATAACCGAGGTATTACCCAAATACTGATATTTTTCAGGGTCAATATCGGGAAGCATTCCGATGATTATTGCTTTTTCAATATTTAAATAATGCCCGAATCCGCCCGCAATAAGAAAACGGTCCAGGTCTTTTGCTTTATAACCCATTTCTTTTAAAAGAAGGGAACAACCCGCGTAGATCGCGCCTTTTGCCCTTAAAATATTATCGACGTCCGGTTCGGTGATAGTAATATCGTTATCGATGCCTGATTCATTTTTCCATACAAGAACATATTCCCATCCGTATTTTCCCTCGCGAACCCTTTGTGTTTTTAGTTCTTTATTAAATTTACCTTTTTGGGTAATGATACCGGCCAGATACATTTCGGCAATTGTATCGATCGTTCCTGAACCGCATATACCGATCGGTTTTTCATGCCCTGTGACTGTGACAGTTGGTTCAAAAGTTTTCCGGTCGATCTTTACCTGGTCGATCGCTCCGTTGGTCGCGCGCATGCCGTATTTTATGCCCGCCCCCTCGAAAGCGGGCCCGGCTGAACATGATGCCGAAACAAGCCATTCAGAATTTCCTAAAACGATCTCGCCGTTAGTTCCGACATCAAGGAATAAAGTAAGTTTATTGTCTTTTGTCATTCCGGACGCCAAAATCCCGCCTGTAATATCCCCGCCGATATAGCTGGATACGCCGGGAACGCAATAAAGCGAGGTATGCGCGCCGGTTTTAATTCCAACCTCTTTGGCTGAAAGAAGGGGAGTGGTTGTAAAAGTTGGAATGTAGGGATCAAACCGGATATTATTAGGGTCTATTTTCAGAAAAAGATGCATCATTGTTGTATTCCCGCCGCAGGAGACACAGTCAATATTCCGCCGGTGTATCTTGTGTTTTACTAATAATTTGTTAATAAGGTTATTAATTGTTTCTATAATTAATTTCTGCATTACGGTTAAACCGTTTTTTCTTTCCGTATAAATAATCCGTGAAATAATATCTGTCCCGCAGCTGATCTGTTTGTTGTAATCTGATTCAGTCCCGATGATATGACCGGTTAACAGGTCCACAAGATAAACCACAACTGAGGTTGTCCCGATATCAATGGCAAGTCCAAGCCGGTTGCAGGTAGTATCGCCCGGTTGAATATCCACGATCTCAAACCCGTGTTCAGATTCAAGGATGAGTACGGTAACCTCCCAGTTTTTTTTCCTGAGTGTTTTTGTTAATCTGCTGATTATATCAAGGCCGCACCATAATTTTTCGGACGGATAACCTTCATGATCTAATCCCTGGAATAAACGGGTAAGGTCGCTTATATTATTATCAATGGTTGGTGAAGGAAGCTTTAATTTGACGCGTTTAATGCTTGGAGTAATGTCCCATTTACCGATCTCTATCCGGGCTGCTGTTTTTAATCCGGTTGAGATCTTCGCGGGTTTAGCGATACGGTGTTCTTTAGGAACAAGGATCTCAAGGTCTTCCTCGACAAGAACCAGACAAGCCTGGATCCATCCTTCGGCAATTTCTTTTTTTGAAAGATGGGGTGAAGGGCTGGCGCCGGGATTGCCTTTAAGCACTTTTACCTTGCAGCTGCCGCAGGTTCCCTGTCCGCCGCAATTTGAAAGTATTTCGATCCCGATCTCTCTTGCCGCCTGCAAAAGGTCTGTCCCTTTGCGGACTTCAGTAGATCTATTTTCCGGTAAAAAGGTTACTTTACATTTCATAAATTTTAAAGGTATTATATCATAATCTTTGTTATTGGTTATTTTATTTTGGAGAAATTGCGGAGGCAGGTTTTTATATTGCCCCCGGTGAAAGGACTGTTATTATTATACTTTCATTTTTGCTTGCCGGAGAGGCACCGTTATCCGTTACAGTAAAAATTATGTTTGTATAAATTGCCGATTGGCTGTATCCGGGCGTCCAGGTAAATGTCTGTGTTGATGGATTAAAATAAGCGCCCGGAGGCAGATTAGCCGCCGTGTAAGTTAATATATCGCCGTCAACATCGCTCCCCGTTATTACAAATTCAAGAAGTTCTCCTGCTGCTACCGCTTTATTTCCTATTGGATTTAATACCGGTGGATGATTTACATTCCCCACTGTTATAGTTATTGTTTCACTGCTGCTTACCGGCGGGACTCCGTTATCCGTTACCGTGAATAATACACTTTCATAATTACCGGCCTGGTTGTATTGCGGATACCATTGGAACTTCTGGCTTGATGAATCGAATGCCGCTCCAGCCGGTAAATTATTAGCGGAGTATGTTAAGACATTATTATCTTCATCAGTACCTGTTATAAAAAATTCCAGGAGCGCGTTTTCCTTTACCGCTTTATTTCCTATTGGATTTAAAACCGGCGGATGATTCATATCTCCTACTGTTATTGTAATACTTTTGCTGTCGGTTTCCGGCGGAATATTATTATCTGAAACAGTAAAAAGTATATTTGTATAATTAGCCGATTGGTTATATCCGGGCGTCCAGGTAAAGATCTGTGTTAATTGATCAAAATCGGAGCCTGCGGGTAAATTACCGGCAGTATATGTTAAGTTATCCCCATCAGTATCGAAACCGGTTACTGTAAATTCCAGAAGTTCTCCTTCCTTAACTGTTTTATTGCCTATCGGATTTAATACCGGAGGATGATTTATAGCGCCTGTTGTTATTGTTATACTTTCACTACAGCTTGCCGGCGGGATTCCGTTATCAGTTACGGTAAAAAGCACGTTTGGATAATTTAATGATGCCTGGTTATAATCAGGTATCCAGGTAAATGTATGTGTCAACGGATTGAAATTAGCGCCTGTTGGCAGGTTGCCGGCTGTATATGTCAATGTATTGTTCTCAACATCAGATGCGTAAATAGTGAATTCCATTTTTGCGCCTAAAACTACCTTATCGCCTATAGAATTTAATACCGGCACATCATTAACCGGATTGATTTTTATTGAAACTGTTCCAGTATTTGAATTTGTTTTGCCGTCATAGACCCTGAATGTAAAAGAGTCAGTGCTGTTGTAGTTAAGGTTTGGTTTATAAGTAACATTTGGCGCTGAACCGGATAAAGCTCCATGAATAGGCAGAGTTACCAGGCTGTAGGTTAAGGCATCATTATCAGGATCTGTTCCGCTCAGGGTTATGTTTAGCGCCGAATCTTCGTTTGTAATGAGGGATTGGGAAATAGCTGTCGGAATACGGTTGACATTTATCACAGTTACTTTTACAGTTTTACTGTTTGTTAACGCTCCGTCAGATACAGTTACGGTCACATAATGTACTCCTGCGTCGTTGTAATTTGTAACATAACTTGAGCTGGTCATCCATCCGGAATAAGTATAAGTAAGGATATTGCTGTCTATATCCGTCGCGGACGGATTAATGGTAACCTTTTTCCCTTCATTTACAGTAATATTCGCTATTGGATTTAATACCGGCGCGTCGTTAACCGGATTGATTTTTATTGAAACTGTAGCCGTATTTGAATATAATTTTCCGTCAAAGGTCTTGAAGGTAAAAGAATCATTGCCATTGTAATTAGGGCGTGGTTTATAAGTAACATTTGGCGCTGTGCCGGATACAGTCCCGTGAACAGGCTGGTTTACTATGCTGTAAGTTAAAGTGTTTTTGTCAAGGTCTGATCCTGACAGTGTTATATTTAATACTGTATCTTCGTTTGTAGTGAAATTCTGAGAAATGGCTGTCGGGGCTGAGTTTGTATTTACGTCTATAACAGTTACTTTCACAGTTTTACTGTTTGTCAGCGTGCCATCTGATACAGTTACGGTCACATAATGTACTCCTGCATCGCTGTAATTTGTAACATAACTTGCACTGGTTATCCATCCGGAATAAGCATAAGTAAGGAGACTGCTTTCTTTATCTGTCGCGGACGGATTAAAAGTAACCGTTTGTCCCGCATTTAAGGTAATATCCGCTATAGGATTTAAAACCGGCGGGGTATTTGTTTTCTGCCAGCCGTAAGTCCCAAGATATTGCGCGTAAAAATAAGTAATATTCCCTGCAGGGTCAACAATATTGTTCGCGGTAGAATCAAACAAGTTATCATTTATTTTTACATAATTCATTACGTCCGCGCTGCAACCCATAAAAACAAAATATTTCAAATTAGGATTGACTATTATATTGTTTTTAAAAACATAAGGGCCTTCAGGCGGATTATTTCCGGCATATTCAATATTAATTGAGGCCTCTGTATTATTGCTTTGTATTGTATTTCTATAAACGTAAAAACCCTGTATCCCGTTTGTGCCGGTGTTTATTGATAGGCCTGCTTCAGCGCAATCAAAAATATTATTAAAACAAATTTCTATATTTGAGCTTCTATTATTTATATCCGGATTTTCAGCGGCTAAATAAGCAAAAATTCCTTTTCCTTCGTTTCCGTAAATTATATTATTTCTGATAGTAAGATTACGGCATTTAACATCAGTTGAAATCGGATTAGAGGTTGTGTCTAAGTTATTCGTTAAAAAATTGGTAAAAACACAATTTTCTATCAACGAATTATCCAGGTTATTTATTTCAATACCGTTTTGTTTTGAACTGTCAAATTTACAATCCTGCCAAATCCAATAATTACCCTGCGTTGAATCAGCCAATACGCTGATAAATCCCTGGCCATTTATTCCGGACGCGGGATCTAAACCATGCATATACAAGTTCCTGAAAGTATTATAGTTGTTTCCCGCTAAGGTTATAATCCCATATCCAAGCATGTTGTAAAATTCTAAACCATCGGCATAAACTGGAGATTCCCAGGTTTTTCCGTTTTCCATGTTAAATTTTGGATATTCTCCGGGATATGCCAAATGAACGGAAGGTTTACTTCCGTTACAGGACATATTTCTATTCGCGTCAAGATAACCGTCAAGATAATATATTCCTGTTCTATAATAAACAAAATAATCCTGATAATCATTAAAACCGGATATGTCGCTTGAGGCAGTGCCATACCAATCCTTAACATTTTTGAAAGGATTGTCAATTGTTCCTGTTCCTGTTCCCCCGTTTCTTATAGATAGATTGCCTTTAACAGCATCCAGAAAGATAAATTTTTGAGTTGTGACTTCAATTGACCACTGGGCTGTTATCGAGCTTCCCTTGCTGTCAGTAATTCTGATTTTAATATCGTTAAATAAACCTGAGGCAGGAGCAATTCCTGATATTTCACCGGTATTGTTGTCCATCGATAACCACGAAGGTTTATTCGCTTCCCATGTGAATTGGTAAGGATACATTCCGCCAAGGACAGCTGCCTTGATATTATATTCTATTCCAGGATAAGCTCTGAATATCCTGTTTGAGGCAGTAATTCCATCCAAACCCCGAGGTTTTATATTTATAATTCTTAGAGGAGAGTAATTGACACAAACTGTTACCTTTGCTGCCCTGCTGTCGGTTAAGCCGCCATCAGAGACCGTCACGGTTACAAAATGTTCAGTTGCATCATTATTAATTACATCGTTTAAATTGGTTGTATAGACGGAATCGTTCATCCAACCTGAATAGCTGTAAGTAAGAATATTTCCTTCTTCATCTGCAGCTGTAGGTGTAAAAATAACTTTGTCTCCTGCATGGACAGTAATATCCGGTATTGGATCCAGTACCGGAGCGTGGTTAATCAGACTGACTTTTATTGTTAAAACTGCACTTTCCGCGAAAAGTTTTACCGGGGTAAAAATATTTATTAAAAAAATCAGGATGAGAAAAACACAAAGCAATATTTTTTCAGCCGTTTGTATGATTTTGTTTCCCTGAAATGTTTTCATTGTTGAACCTTCTCTCGCGGGGAATAACCAATTTTGCTTCAATTGTTTTCTTTCCCATCCGCCAATACCTTATTTATACACAAATCTTTTATTCGTAAAGTAAAATTAATACCGTTTAAAATCTTTGATTTGCTTACTTATGCTTGACAAATGATGAAGGTGGTTTTATAATTATAAATTCTATAATACAGCAGGGGGCGATTAGCTCAGGTGGTTACCTGCCTGCCGGCAGGCAGGGAGTACTTGTCCCGATGTGACATCGGGAGAGTCGCTGGTTCATGTAAGAAAAGTTAAAATACAGGGCGATTAGCTCAGGTGGTTAGAGTACTTGCTTGACATGCAAGGGGTCACTGGTTCAAGTCCAGTATCGCCCACCAGATTTTCTGCCGAAGCAGAAAATCAGAGCAATCGAGAATCGAAAATCGAGATTAGATAAAAAAAATCTCGATTATCGATTTTCAAATAGGTTTGTTTTTTTCTAATAAATCCAATAAAAGATCAGGAGTTCAAAATTGAATAAAAATAATCCAGATGTTGTAGACATAGATTTTAATACCAAAGAAGGCAAAGAAATTTACTGGCACAGTACTTCTCATATAATGGCACAGGCGGTAAAATCGATTTTCCCTGAGGTCCAGTTGGCCATAGGGCCTGCGATCGAGAATGGTTTTTATTATGATTTTTATAAGAAAGAACCGTTTCTGCCTGAAGATTTGGAAGCCATCGAAAAGGAAATGAATGAGATTATCAAGGCAGATTATCCATTTAAAAAACTTGATCTTCAATATGATTATTCAGTTTTGGATGCAAAGTTTCACTTTGGAAAGTTTAAGACAGAATTAGTTGAAGAAATTCTTAAGCAAGGTCAAAAACCTACATTTTATCATCAGGGTGACGATTCCGATTCTTTCGGAAAAGGAAAAAATTTTGTAGATCTTTGCCGCGGCCCGCATGTAAAATCAACCGGTAAGATAGGAGCGGTTAAACTCATTTCTATCGCGGGAGCTTACTGGCACGGGGATGAAAAAAATGAAATGCTCCAGAGAATTTACGGTATTTCCTTTCCGACGCCGAAGGAACTGAAAAAATATTTGTTCCAAATAGAAGAGGCAAAGAAACGAGATCATCGTAAATTGGGACGTGAGCTTAAACTATATAATATTATTGATGAGATCGGCGCGGGATTGGTTTTGTATTATCCAAGAGGAACGGCGCTTCGCAGGGTTATAGAGGATTTTGAAAGGAAAGAGCATTACCGTCATGGGTATCAGGAAGTTATCGGGCCCCAGATCTTGAAATCGGATGTATGGAAAAGATCCGGGCATTACGGTTATTACAAAGAAAATATGTATTTTTTTAATGTCGATAACCAGGAATTTGCTATAAAACCGATGAACTGTCCAGGGCATATTTACATTTTTGAGTCTGAGATCAGGAGTTACAGGGATTTGCCTATCAGATATTTTGAACTGGGAACGGTCCATCGCCATGAAAAAGCGGGCGTGCTTCACGGATTACTCAGAGTTCGTTCATTTACGCAAGATGATTCTCATATTTTTTGCCGTCCCGACCAATTAGCCGATGAAATTAAGGGCGTCATAAATTTTATAAAATACACGCTTAATATTTTTGGTTTTACTGAATTTGAAATGGAGATAAGCACAAAACCGGAAAAATATATTGGTAAAGATGAGGATTGGGAGCAGGCTACAAATACCCTTAAAGATACTCTGGACGCCTTAAACCTGCCTTACCAGATCAATGAGGGTGATGGTGCTTTTTACGGCCCGAAGATTGATATTAAACTGCGTGATGCCTTAAACCGAACCTGGCAATGTGCCACGATTCAGGTGGATTTTGCTTTACCGGAGCGATTTCAGCTCAAATATACCGGCAGTGACGGAAAAGAGCATCGGCCTGTAATGATACACAGGGTTTTATTGGGTTCTCTGGATCGTTTCATGGGTGTTTTAATTGAACATTATGGCGGAGCTTTTCCGCTGTGGCTTTCACCTGTCCAGATTAAAATATTGCCTATTTCCGACGCGCATCTGGACTATTCGAATAAATTGAAAGAAGAATTATTGAATATGGGATTCAGGGTTGAGGTTAATCAGCTGGAAAGCAACATAAATATTAAAGTACGTGATGCCCAGAAGGAAAAAATACCATATATGCTTATTATAGGGGACAAAGAGATCGAAAGTAATTGCATTTCGGTCAGGGAACGGAAAGAAGGCAATCTGGGACAGATGGAAACAGAGAAATTTTTCGGGATCCTGAAAGACAGGATTGAGAAAAAGTTGTAAATTGATAATATGACTGAAAAAATTCGATCAACAGATTTTATTAATAAGATAATATACTTTTGTTTTTTCCTTGCCCTTTTTTTTCTGAGCGTCCTATACAATATGAATTTGGCACGCTGGAAGGATCTGGGCGTTTTTTTTGCTATTTTATTTATTTTTGTGCTTTGGGTGATCAAATTAGTTGAAGAAAATGATCTCAAACTGATCCGTACTCCGTTGGATTATTTGGTTTTACTATATCTGTTATATTCTTTTATTTCCTTCTTATTTTCTGATTCAAAAAGTTCCGCGTGGGTTAATTTATACCAATTGTTCCTCCCGATCATTCTTTTTTTTGCCGCAATGAATAATTTAGAAGGACAAAAAAAAATAGATCGTTTAGCAATGTTTCTTGTATTAACAGGTTTTCTCGCGGGGTTATATGGTTTTTTTCAGTTTGTCGGCTATGATGTCAGCCAATGGGCAAATATGGACAGGATATTTTCGACTTTTGGTAATGCCATTCTTTTTGCAGGTTATATAATTTTTATTTTTCCCGTTGCGCTGACTGTGATATTGCAGGAAGAAAAAAAATGGATATTATATTTATTTTATATTTTTACTTTTATTTTGTTTTTTGACATGATCGTTACCCAGACAAGAGGCGGCTGGCTCGGGTTCCTGGCAATGGCTGCTTCATTTGTTTATTTGCATATCAAGTATGGCTTTTTTAAAGATAAAAAAATTAATTGGAAAAAGATCGTTCCGGCAGGGACTGTTATCTGTGTTGCTCTTTTTGGTTTAGTTTTTTGGAAATGGGATATTTTATTAAGTATATTAACTCGTCCTACAGCAAGGTATTTTGTCTGGCAGGGAACAGTAAGAATGGCTATCAGCCGTTTTCTTTTTGGATATGGTATTGGTTCTTTTCCTTTGGTTTTTCCTAATTTCAGGACAAGCGGGCTTTTATCCATGCATCCGGTGGATAAGAATTTTGTGCGGCACGCCCACAATGAATTTCTGGAAATATGGGCGGAATTAGGGATAGTAGGGCTTATTTTGTTTTTGGCCATTATATGGCTGATATATCATTTAAGTATGGTATTGATAAAAGAAAATAAAGAAAAAAGATCTCAGTTTTTAACTATTGCCCTTATTTCAGGAATAGCCGGAGATCTGGTTTTTAATTTAACCAGTATTGATCTTAGATTTGTGTCTTCATCGGTTTTGTTCTGGCTTTACGCGGGGATTATAGGCCTTATGTATAATATGTATTGCCAGGAAGAAAAAATATATACAGGACTCTCTGTAAGTTTTAAAGAAAAATTTATGCCTCATATGCCTTATTTTCTTTTCAGAATAATAGTTTATATTCCGTTGATACTTTTTGTTTTTTTAATGGTCAAAACTTTTACTCAGCCTTTCCAGGCAATGTTCTCGATGCCGAAAGCGGAGGAATTTTTCAGTAAGAGTCCAATAGTGAGGGATAATATAGGAGAGTTGGAAGAAATTATTAAAAAAGACACTACTAGTGCTGATCTTTATTATAAACTTGGAACACTTTATGCTAAACAGGAGAATTGGGATAAAGCTTTAGAAAATCTTATCAAATCGGTTAATATTGATTCCAATAATCCGGGTCCTTTTAATAATATTGGAAATATTCATTTTACGCTGGGTAATATTGATTTAGCTATCCAGGCTTATAAACAGGCGTTATCGATCGATCCAAATCATGTCGATTCACATTTTAACCTTGCATATGCTTATTTTAAAACAGGCAAGCTAAATGAAGCGGTTAAAGAACTGGATATAGTTCTGAAATTAGAACCTGAAAATGCCAAAGCCCTTAAAGTCAGGGAAATGATAATCCAGTAGATCGCGAGTTTTACGAAAGGAGGCGTGAAACATATGTTGACCAGTTTTGATCAGGTGCTTGAAAAAGTTAAAACTCACCCTATTAAGCAGGTAGCTGTTGTTTGCGCTCAGGATAATACTGTACTTGAGGCGGTAGTTGAGGCTAAAAAATTAAAGATCGCCGATTATCTTCTTATAGGAGATAAAACAAAAATTCTGGATATTGCTAAGAAGTATAACATTTTAATTGAAGAAGACCGTATCCTGGATGAAAC
Organism: bacterium; assembly: GCA_028719205.1. Lineage (GTDB taxonomy): Bacteria > JACRDZ01 > JAQUKH01 > JAQUKH01 > JAQUKH01 > JAQUKH01. The sequence continues at coordinate 17,828 of JAQUKH010000011.1, read as the reverse complement.
TAACGACCTTATGGCTATACGCAGAGGGACGGATCTTATCCATAAAAATAAAGCTGATATACTGATGAAAGGGTTCATTCATACCGATGATTTTTTACGCGGGATAGTAGATAGGGAAACAGGCCTCAGGACCGGGAATTTTTTAAGCCATGTTTTTGTGCTTGAGCTTGTGAACCTGAAAAAACTTGTTTTTGTCACGGATGGATCAATGAATATCGCGCCGACGCTTGAAGAAAAGTCCCAGATCATTCTTAACGCTATTTATATGGCCGATATATTTGAAATTTTAGATCCTAAAGTAGGTGTTCTCGCAGCAGTGGAACTAGTTAATCCTAAAATGCCGGCAACATTAGACGCGGCGGCTCTGGCTCAAATGAGTAAGCGCGGGCAATTCAGCAGGAAGGTAACGATTGACGGCCCTTTAGCTTTTGACAATATAATCTCAATGTGGGCGGCTGAGCATAAAGGTATTACGGGCCCTGTGGCCGGGAACGCCGATATTATTCTTGTTCCTAATATCGAAACCGGAAATTCTCTGGTTAAGTCTCATGTCTGGTTATGTAAGGGAAATGTTGCCGGAGTCATTGTGGGTGCCCAGGCTCCGGTTGTTTTGACTTCGCGTGTTGATTCGGCGAAATCTAAACTTTATTCGATCGCCACGGCTGTTTTGATGTCAAGTGTTGAAAGGCAATTAAGGGTAAAAATAGGGAAGGTACATTGCTGACACCTTCCCTGTTTTTTAATTATTACTATAGTTTGAACAAAAGTTCGCTATATGTCGGTACCGGCCATACATCGCTTGGAATAATAGTTTCAAGTTCATCAATATCAACCCTTAAACTGTAAATAAGCGGCACAATATTATCACGATAACATACGGCTTGTTTTTCAGCAGATGTTAAAGTCTTTGCCTTTAAGTTTTCATTTTCCAGATTTTTGACTTTTTTATTTACAGACTGCAAAAGGCCGGATATTCTTTCGATCAATTCTTTCTGGACAGTGCTGTGTTTGCCCGCGGCATTAATAGAATTTCCCAATTCCGTTATATAACGCATAATTGCAGGCATAAATTGTCTTTTCACCATCTGCAGAGAAGCCAGTGCTTCAATATTTATGTGTTTTGAATACTGTTCAAGATAAATTTCATACCGGGAATGAAGTTCTTCTCTGGTTAATACATTAAATTTTGAAAAAAGTTCATAGGCTTTTGGTGTGATAAAAGCTTTCAAAGCATCAACAGTATTTTTACTGTTCGGTAATCCGCGTTTTTTCGCTTCTTTGGCCCATTCTTCTGAATAATTATTGCCGTTAAAAATAACTCTGCCGTGTTTTTTTATCACATCTTTTACGATTTTCTGGATCTCTGTGTTTATGTCGGATGAATTTTCCAGACGGGACGCGAGTTCGTCCAGTGATTCCGCGACTATTGTGTTTAACGCTACATTTGGGCCTGAAATTGACTGTGATGATCCAACCATCCGGAATTCAAATTTGTTACCGGTGAAAGCAAAAGGAGATGTCCGGTTGCGGTCGGTATTGTCTTTAGGTAATTCAGGGAGCGTGTCAACCCCAATTCTCAAATAAACTTTTTCAGCTTTGACATTTTTTTCACCTTGCGCGATATTATTTAGTATCCCGGCCAATTCGTCGCCAAGAAAAATAGAGATTATCGCCGGCGGGGCTTCATTCGCGCCTAACCGGTGATCGTTTCCCGAACTCGCGCAGGTGGCCCTCATTATATCAGCATGTTTATCTACTGCCATGATCAGCGCGCTTAAGAAAACCAGAAATTGCGCGTTTTCATGCGGAGTACTACCCGGTTCAAGAAGGTTGTTTCCGGTATTTGTTGATAAAGACCAGTTATTGTGTTTTCCGGAACCATTTATGCCTGCGTAAGGTTTTTCATGGAGCAGACAAATCATATTATGTCTCAAAGCGACTTTTTGCATGGTTTCCATAACAAGCTGGTTTTGGTCTGTCGCGATATTGGTGGTAGAAAATACCGGGGCCATTTCAAACTGTGACGGCGCTACTTCATTGTGTTTTGTTTTTGATAAGATCCCCATTTTCCAAAGTTCGATATCCAGGTCTTTCATAAAAATAGAAACTTTATCTTTAAGGGCACCAAAATATTGGTCTTCCAGTTCCTGGCCTTTCGGAGCCGGAGCGCCGAAAAGCGAACGTCCTGATACAATAATATCCAGGCGTTTAAGATATAGCTCTTTATCAACAAGAAAATATTCCTGTTCAGGCCCTACCGTTGAAATAACTCTTGCCGCGGTGGTATCACCAAGCGCGAATAAGACCCTTAGAGCCTGTTGTGAAACGGCTTTCATAGAACGAAGAAGCGGTGTTTTTTTGTCAAGCGCCTGGCCGTTATATGAACAAAACGCCGTTGGTATACATAATGTTGCGTTCCCGGCTGAATCTTCTTTTATGAATGCCGGAGAAGTACAATCCCACGCGGTATATCCGCGGGCTTCAAAAGTCGCTCTTATTCCGCCGCTTGGAAATGACGAAGCATCCGGTTCTCCCTGGCTGAGCTGCCTGCCGGAAAATTCCATGATAATTTCGCCGTTATCTGTCGGAGATATAAAAGAATCATGTTTTTCAGCGGTTGACCCGGTTAATGGCTGGAACCAGTGAGTATAATGAGTCGCGCCTTTTTCAATAGCCCAATCCTTCATAGCGTTAGCCACAACATCGGCTACCTCCGGTTTCAAAGGAGCGCCTTTTTCCATCGTTTGTTTTAGCGCCTTGTAGGTTTCCTTAGGAAGCCTTTCTTTCATTATTTTTTCATTAAATACGTTTGTTCCAAATAGTTCAGGGATTTCTATATTTTCCATATTTTCTCCTTATATATTCAACGCAATAATAACATATTTTCCTAAAATTGTTAATAAATTTAGACATAGTGAACATCCTTGTTCCAAAAAAAAATGCCTCCCATAGGTTTCCACCCAATGGAAGACATCAATGTCTTTGATACTTCTTTGTATCTTAAACAGAATGATATCACAAATTTAATTTTTGTCAATAAAATTTAGTGTGTTATAATCAGTTTTAAATAAAAAAGGAGAATTAAATGGCAGAGTCTTTTGAAGATCTGGGATTGGATCCTTGCCTGGTCAAAGCCCTGGAAATTGAAAAAATAATAATACCGACCGATATCCAGAGCAGGGTTATCCCGGAGATCATCCTTAATAAAGATGTCATCATGCGGTCTGAAACCGGCACAGGGAAAACTCTCGCTTATCTTCTCCCTCTATTTGAAAAGATAAAAAATACTTCAAAAGAAATGAAAGCGGTCATTCTGGCCCCGACACACGAACTGGTCATTCAGATCCAGCGCCAGATGGAAAAGCTTTCACAAAACTCAGGGTTTTCTATCCGTTCGACGCCAATAATCGGCGGTACAAATATAACAAGGCAGATAGATAAGCTTAAAGGTAAGCCGCAAATAATTGTAGGATCTCCCGGCAGGATTCTTGAACTGATACAAAAAAATAAGATCAAAGCTCAAACCATACAAATGATCATACTCGATGAGGCAGACAGGCTCTTGGATATGCATAATGTTGAGCCTGTGCTAAAGATCATTAAAAGCCTTCAAAAAGAACGCCAGCTTATCATCGCATCCGCGACCTTACCGCAGAAAACTATTGATATGGCAAAAAGTTTTATGGCTGATCCTGTTCTATTGACATCTGAAGGCGGAGAGTCAATACCGGAATCGATATCTCATTGCTGTTTGATCACGGAACAGAGAGATAAGATCGAACTTCTTACAAAATTGATCAAAAATCTGGATCCGGTAAAAGCCCTGGTATTTTTGAACAATGTGGATCAGATCGATAATTTGACCGGAAAACTTCAATTTCATGGAATTAAAATTGAAAGCCTGCATGGTACTGATTATAAGATGGACCGTAAACGGGTTATGGATGATTACAGAACAGGCAGGCTGCGGATATTGATCGCTTCCGATATCGCGGCAAGGGGCCTTCAAATGGATGGGATCACATACATCTTCAATATAGATATTCCTGAAGGATCAAAGGATTATCTTCACAGGGCCGGCCGTACAGGGAGGAACGGACTGAAGGGAATAGTTGTTTCTCTTGCAACCGTTTACGAAATGCCTTTATTGAGGAAAATAGAAAAAGAATTGAAAATAAAAATTGAAAACAAGATTTTGTTTAAAGGTAAAATAACAGAAGATACGGAAAGTAGAGGTATACGATCCGTATAAAATATTAAAATTATATTAATTGGCAGATAATATTTTTATTGTTTACTTTTGCTTTTTTGTTTTTTCTTTAAATTTATCAACTATAGCTTTAAGATGTTCAGTATATTTTTTTGCGCCGCCTTCCTGATATCCGGTTTGGCCGGCAAATTCCCCTTTAGGATCTAAAATAATAATTGTGGGATAACCCTGTATTCTATATTTCTCGGCCAGTTTACTATTTTGTTCTTTAAGCTCTTTAGTTTGAACTTTTTTATTCGGAAAATCTACCAGAATACAAACAAAATTCTTATCCGCGAACTGTTTAAAGTCCTCCTGGCTGAAAACTTCTTTTTCCAGCTTGATGCACCACCCGCACCAGTCAGAGCCGGCAAAATCCATCAGGATATATTTGCCGGTTTTTTTAGCTTCAGCCGAGGCTTTTGCAAAATCTGTTTCCCACTCGAAAGCATGAATAGACATCGAAAGCAACTGAATTAAAATTATTCCCAAAACAGATATTTTTTTCATTATTGCCTCCTTGATTTGTTATATGAGACTTCATTTTATAATATTTTTATTTGTTTGTCGATGAAATTCGGAGAGTGTTTTTTTAAACGGTGCCCGTAATGATTTTATACATTATATTATTTTTACCGGCCTTTTTTATGGAATACATTAATTCATCCGCTGTCTTTATCAATTTATCCATATCACGCGGCGGGTTATGATAAATGGCAGCTCCTATACTGAAAGTTATTGGCCATTTGTTTTCCTCCACAATATTCAAAAGGTATTTTAGTATTTTATCGATAGCTATCCTGGAGTGTTCCTCTCCTGTTTCCGGCATAAGAATTACAAATTCATCGCCGCCGATTCTTGCGACTATGTCTATTGACCGGATATTTTCCTTAATAGTTCCTGCCACAACCTGCAAAACTTTATCCCCCGCGCTATGTCCGTGCGTATCATTAATAAATTTAAAATTATCAAGGTCAATATACGCGATAGTCAAAGGCCGCCCAAACCTGATAGCCCTGTCTATTTCAAATTGCATGTATTTATATAAACCCCGTGCATTTGCAATTTTTGTCAGAGGATCCGTTAACGCCAGTTCTCTTTCATTCTCTAATAAACTTTTAATCTCTGTCAAAGCAAAAGTAATTATTAAAAAAAACCCCAATAATATAAAAGAATTCCATAAAGGAATAACAGGATGGGAATAATATTTCGCTGAAGCCAGATCAGACAATGCCCATACTATCACGCTTAAAATAGATATAATTGCGGCAGAAAAATTTCCGGCAAACCAGGCAATCAAAGAGATAGGTATTAAATAAAATATTGAAATCGAGATCTCGTAACCGGTAAAATAATCGATAAAACCAAAAAATGCAACCAGCAAAATCCCTAAAATAATGATAAGCACTTTTGGCAGCTTGCGAATATATTCTGGAATTTTAGTTTTTATCATTTTTATTATATCAATTCAAAAATAATTATTATCGAGATAAGCGCAAGGCTGCTGAGCCCGATGATAAAAATAATGTCAGCAATTTTCTCGTATTTTTCTGATTGTTTTTGTGAACGCATTGACGCGTACGAAAAAATACACGAAGCAAGAAATAGGGCTATTAATATTCCAAGGCACTCGTCAATGATCGTTTCTGCGGAAATATTTGAGAGCTTGATGAAACTAAGTAAAACAAAGCAAAGCCCTAAGAGATTAGAAGCAGTCGGGAGAATATGCTGCGCGATATTTTTTCTGTCCTTATTTTCTTCCATTTTACACCTCAGCTATTTTGGATACTTCTTAAAATTAATTTTAACAAAAATACTGAATTTTAGCAACTACAACGAATAAACCTGAATTTTAGATGGGGGTAATTAATAGGTAAACAGTTCCTTGATGGAATAATTTTTGCCTGCAGCCTTATTCAACGCGTCAAGGATCTTGTATTGGACGCCGGGCGTTAACCTTCTGCCCTTGCACGCCCGGGATACCATCTTGTGGGTAATCTGTTTGGTTGAAGCAGCTACAAGGTCCTGTGCCTTGAGGCCATTTTCCGCCATGAGCCGCGCGATGGGCTGCTCTCCGAGGTTGCGTTCGATCTCTTTTTTCATTTCATTAATTTTATCAAAAATACTGAATTTTGGCAATTGCAACGAATAAACTAAAATAAGAAATAAGTTGATAAAAGAAATGAAACATGTAAAATATAATAATGATTATGGAAAGAAAAACCAGGGTTTTATTATTAATAACTATCTTAATAATAATCTTTAAAAGCAGTAACGCAAATGCTTCAGAATTACAATTAAAAGATACGGAATATTTCCGGGTGACTGAAACTTACAAAGTATACGAATTTAATATCGGATATGTCAAAGTGTCTCAATATAATGTTTATGATATGGTTCCTTTATCTGCTGATTCACAAATAATTAATAGAACAATGTTCCCGAAAAACATTGTTGGGCCCAGCCAATATGATACAAGTGATTTTTATGATTTAAATTATTCTCCAAATATCAAACTTAATAATATAAAATTTATGGATGACAGCTGGCGGGGTACTATATATTATTGCCCAAGCATGAGTTTTGAATTTAGTGATACTAATGAAGATGTAAAAACCGGCAGTTTTTGGGTGGCATATAAGTTAAAACGGTTACCACATTTACATACACGTGAAAAATTAATACCAAATAAAGAATTTCACGTAGGGATCAATTCAGACCCCTACAGAGGATTGAAAAAATATTTTACCATACTCGCATTTCCCGCAGGGACGGAATTAACTGAAATATTCCATTACTTGCCTTTACGGCAGGAAAGTAATAATAACCGGATATTTTTAATATATGATTTGACTGAAATTAAAGAAAATGTCGGCTATCATGTAAAATTTATTTTACCTGATAATAATATACCTGAATTGGATTTAACTGATTTAATTCAGATCATGGAAAAATGAGTAAAAAAAACGGATTTAATATATGAAGATCAAAAATTATTTGAATACCGCTGTTTTTCTATATATTATTTTATTAAATATACAATACGCAAACGGGGGAGCCTATAACAATTTAATGGTCAAAAATGAAATACAATTAGCGTCGAAACTTGTAAATGAGCCTGTTATTTACAATAAAGTATTGTATTATACTTTACAATACAGGCTTTACGCTGTTAATGTAGAAACCGGGAAGACACTTTGGGTTAAAGAGTATGATGATAATTTTTGCACTTCACCTGTTGTAGATGATAATTCTGTTCTAATTGGTTCGGCAAATTATAAATTATGCTCTTTTTCGGTAAAAGACGGTGAAAGAGAATGGGAGGTCCAATCTGAAGGTGTTGTAAATTCTATTCCTGTAGTAGATGGGCACAATGTATATTTTTTGGGATTTGACGGGAAAATATATAATATAGATTTAACGACAGGCTATCTGATATGGAAGCTTGAGATAGAGCCAAGAGGTTTTAGCGGAAATATTACACCGTCCTTAATACTAAATAATAATAATATATATGGAGTTACTTATAACGGAAAAGTTTTTGCGGTAAATTATATCGATGGAGAGGTCCATTGGATAATGGACTTAGGAACTAATGTAGAGTCAACACCTGTGATTAAAGAAAATAATATCTATATCTGTACTTATGACGGTGAAATAATCGTAATAAATAACGAAAATGGTGAATTGTTATGGAAAGTAAAAATAAGTTCAAAAAAAATAATAAATACTCCGGTTTTTTACGGTGATTTGCTGATCGTGCCTTCTTCTGATTCCAATGTTTACGGAGTGAACATTAATGAAAGAAAAGTAGAATGGACGTATGATTTAAAAAGTGTTCCGGGGTATGGAAAATTGGCCATGCTTGGGGATGCAATTGTTATAAATACTAAAGAGAAAGTTATTGCTTTGGATCCAAATAAGGGCGGGGAAATCTATGCTATATCTCACAAGGATAATAATAAAGACAATAATATTCCAGTATATAGTTTCCCATACTTGATATATTGGGGAAATGATTATATCCATGTTTATGAATTGATTGAATAGTCACAGGCATATCTCTTTGACCCGTCCTGCATCTCCGCTAATTAATCTTACTTTTATTCCATGAGGATGCGAAGGAGAATTTGTTAAAATATCTTTACAACCCCTTCGGTTAATTTCCCGCTTTTCTGGTCTTGTTTTAATACTATCCTGACTTTAAGGCCTTGCTTTATATTCGATCTTTTTATTTCATTCATTAACTTGAACTTCCTTTATCTTTTCAATATCCTTCTTTATCTGCGCCTTTAATTCTTCCTGTGACTTGAATATTATTTCCCCGCGGATGAATTTCAGGAATTCTACTTTGATAAATTCGTGATAGATGGTTTCGTTGAAATTGAAGATGTGTATCTCGATGGTGGGTTTGTAGGTTTGATAGGGGTAGGTGAGGCCTATGTTCGCGGCACCGGGATATTTTTTGCCATCAAATTCTACTCTAACGGCATAGACTCCCTGGCCGGGTGTAAGCTCATGGTGCGGTTCAAGTGTGGCGGTGGGAATTTCAAACTTAAGCCCTTTACCGTGGATTACCTTTCCCCTGATGGAATACGGGCGGCCCAATAATTTATTTGCCATTTCAACATTTCCAAGCAGGAGAAATTTTCTGATGTTGGTACTGCTGACGGTAATATTATCCAGAGATATGGTTTTAACCAGATTTACTTTGAAACCGTATTTTTCGGAATTTTGTTTTAATAGATCATAAGAGCCTTTTTTATCTTTTCCGAAATTAAAATCTTCTCCTAAAAAAATAGAATTCGCCTTCAAACTATCATGAAGTATATTTTTAATAAATATTTCAGCGGACATTTCGGCGAATTCTTTCGTGAAAGGGACGCATATTGCCGTATCTATCCCGAATTTTTCCAGCAGTTCCATTTTTTCATGGAACGGCGTAAGGAGCAAAAGCTCTCTTTCGGGATCAAGAAATTTGATCGGGTGGGGTTCGAATGTAAGGATTACGGTCTGCCCGTTTATTTTGTTTTTTTCTTTTTCCATCTCTTTGAATATCGCCTGATGCCCGAGATGTATGCCGTCAAAGTTACCTATAGCCAGAATAATTTTATTCTCGGCGGCAAGCGGATGAATAGCGCGGATTATTTTCATAGGCCGGTATTTCCTTTATTTGTTTGGTCCCGCAACGCCTTTTTTAATATTTTTCCTGTAGAGGTTTTGGGAAGGGTTTGCATAAATTCAAAATGATGCGGGATCTTATAATCCGCAATTTTATCTTTAAAGAACGCGTGGAATTCGTCTATCGACGCCGTCAGCCCTTCTTTAAGCACTATAAATACCTTTGGTGTTTCCTTCAAGTGTTTGTCTCTGATTCCGACTACGGCGCATTCCGCGATCTTAGGGTGCCTGTAAAGCACATCTTCGATCTCCCGCGGGTAGACATTTACTCCATGGCATAAGATCATGTCTTTTTTACGGTCAACGATATAGATGTAATTTTCTTCGTCCATTTTCGCGAGATCACCCGTGTATAACCAGTTATCTTTTATTGCTTTCTCTGTTTCTTCTGTTTGATTTAAGTAACCTTTCATCACATTAGGGCCCCGGACAATAAGTTCGCCGATCTCGCCTTTAGGCAGTTCTTCGCGATTTTCATTTACTATTTTAACATCCACACCCGGGATCGAAACTCCGATAGACCCTGATTTCCGGGGTTTATGTTCCGGCATTATTGTAACGACCGGCGACGCCTCTGATAACCCATATCCTTCGATAAGCGGTATTTTAAATTTTTTCTCGAAATTTTCCAATACAACCGGGGGTAACGGCGCTCCTCCGGAGACGCATAGCCTGATCGGGTTGAACATAAGGAGAAAACCCGGTATTTTGGTTTGAGACAGTATCTGGTATAAATTAGGGATACAAACGATGATCGTGGCTTTGTGTTTAACTATTATTTTAAGTACATTGGAAAATGGTTTAATTGATTCGACAATGATTATACTTATTCCCATATATAAAGGGAGAAGGATACATACCGTTAATGTAAAGGAATGGAACATCGGGAGAATATCGAGAACCCTGTCCTTTTTTTTAATCTCTAAAACTTCAATAATAGCTTTTACGTTGCTCAGGATATTTTTATGTGTCAGCATTGCCCCTTTGGGATGGCCTGTTGTCCCTGATGTGTAAATAATTACAGCAGTGTCATTTTCTTTTATTTCTATTTCCGGATTTGATATATTACAGGTTGAATATATTTTATGCAGTGACAAATATTTTGCGGATTGTTCGAGTATTATCACGGATCTTAAATGAGGGAGTTCAGGCATGATCTTATTTAATTCATCCATGAAACAATCCATAGTGATAATAAATTTTGCCCGGCAGTCATTTAAAATATATTTTAATTCCTCCGCCTTGAGAAAGGTGTTCAAAGGAACACAAACCGCGCCCGTTTTAAGTATTCCAAAATAAGAATATATATAATCCGGAATGTTTTTGAGAAGAATGGCCGCGTTCTCATGGGGATGGATCCCTGAATTTATTAAACTATGGGCAATCTGATTACTTTTTTCATTTAATGTGGTATAATTTATTTCTTTGTTTTGGAAGATAATCGAAATTTTATTTTGTGAAATATTTGCATGATGTTCTGTTATTTTGGGCAATGTAGTTATCATAATAAAAAATAGTAACACACTAATAATTTATTGTCAATTTTAATGGAGTACAGAGTGTCCGATTACAAAAAATATCTTGATCCGCAGGTAGTCGCGAAAATATCCAATCTGGAACTGGTAGCGCGTCTTGTTGTAGAGGGATTTGTAGCGGGGATGCACAAAAGCCCTTACCGCGGTTTTAATGTGGAATTTGCCGAGCATCGCCAGTATAATCCGGGTGATGAGATTCGCTATATTGACTGGCGGGTCTGGGGAAAAAGGGATAAATATTATGTAAAACAGTTTGAGGAAGAGACTAACCTCAAATGCCATATAATTTTGGATAAAAGCGCGTCCATGGGATATTCTTCCGGTAACGTAAGCAAACTGATGTATGGTGTCTATTTAACTTCCGCGCTTTCTTATCTTATGCTCAACCAGCGTGATTCTGTCGGGTTAACGACCTTTGACAAGGACATAAGGACATATCTGCCTCCACGGGGCCAGCCGGCCTATTTAAAAGAAATTTTGAATTCTCTCAGCAATATTAAACCTGAAGAAAAGACAGACCTGAGTTTTGTGCTTCATCGCATGGCGGATAAAATTAAACGAAGAGCGCTTATCATTGTCATATCGGATTTTATGGATGACACAAATCGTGTCATAGCCGGGATGAAACATCTAAGGCACAAAAAACATGAGGTAATAGTTTTCCATTTAATGGATCCACAGGAAAAAGAATTTAATTTTAATGATCCCATGGAATTTGTTGATATGGAAAGTAATGAGGTTTTAAAAACCGATCCAAACCGGATCAGGGCGGCTTACCGCCAGAGGATCGAAGAATTTATTAAGGATTTTAAATATCATTGTGGAGGGGCGGCTATTGATTATTCCCTGCTTTTGACCTCGACACCGTTTGATATCGCTCTTTCGAATTATCTTGCTAAAAGAAGAACGAGGATAAAATAAATGTTTTCATTTTTAAATCCGTTAATGCTTTTTGGTTTGATCGCGGGGGCTATTCCTCTGATCATCCATTTTCTTACGAAGAGGAAGGCCAAACAGGTATTTTTCGGCAGTATCCGCTTTTTGAAAGAAATGGAAGAAAATAAGAGAAGCCGGATCAATATTGATTTTTTTCTGCTTCTGCTTTTGAGAATCCTTATTATTTTGTTATTCTGCGCGGCGCTGGCAAGGCCTTTAACATCTTTAGGTTTTTTGGGATCAGGGAAAAAAGAAGCAAGAACTGTTATTTTGCTTATTGACAATTCCTACAGCATGGGCTACCGGGATGGCGGGGATACACTTTTTAATAAAGCCAAAAAAAAGGCGAAAGAAATCATTGACGGTATATCCATAATTGACGAGGCAAACATAATATTTTTTAATGAAAGACCGGAAAATTCATTCAATGATTTTACAAACAATAAACAAGCCTTAAATAATATCCTGCAGGAGAGGGAACTTTCCTCAGCTAAAACCAGAGGGCAGAATGCTTTAAATCTGGCGTTCGAAATGTTTGGTAAGTCGAAAAATCCCGAAAAATTACTTTATATTTTCTCGGATTTTCAAAAGAACGGATTTTCTGATATGAAATCTGCCGAAGGGATTAAAATAATTCCGGTGTTTACTCAACCGCCGGAGGTTTCTAATTTAACGGTAACCGGTGTCGAATTCCCGAATTATATAAGCTTTAGAAATACTACAAGGATCAGTGTCCATCTTAAAAATACCGGGAGAGAGAAGAAACCGCGCGCCGCGATCTATCTTGAGAAAAATAAGATCGGAGAAAAAGAAATAGATTTACAAAGTAACTCTGAGGGAGAGGCGGTATTCTTTTATTCTTTTCCTGAAAAGGGCGTATATAAAGGTTTTGTGGAAGTTGAAGGCAGTGATAACCTGAAAATAGACAACAGGTTTTATTTTTGTGTTGAAGTTAGGGATCCATTACAAGTTTTATTGCTTAATGATAGTAAAGACAGCGAGGAAGAGAATTTTTATATTAAACAGGCGCTTTTTTCCGCGAAGGATTCGCCTGTAGTTTTGAAAACCCTGACTTTGCAAAGGCAGGATTATAGCATTCTCAAGCCTTTTTCTGTAATAATCCTTAATAATGTATCCCGTATAGACGAGAAACTGCAGGACGCGCTTTTGAAAAATTTAAATTCGGGAGGCGGGATACTAATAACCCTGGGTAACAATATTTCAATAAAAGATTATAGCGGAAATTCTCCGCTTTTTCCGGCAAAACCCCAGTTTAAGATCGGAAGCGAGGAAGAAACCAGTAAATATTTTAAAATAACATCTTTTGACAGGTTGCATCCGATTTTTAAGATATTCACGTCGGAGTCTTTTTCGTCATCCCATTTTTATTCATTTTACAGCGCCAAGGTTGATCTTTTGGATCCGGATACCCGGGTTTTAGCCGGATTTGATGATGGTTCGCCTTTTATTATTGAAAAAAAATACGGAGAGGGAAAAGTTTTGCTTTTTACCTCATCGCTTGATTCAAACTGGAGCGATTTTCCTCTCAGGCCGAATTATCTTCCCTTACTGCATCAGGCAGTTTACTATCTGGCTCAGCCTAAAGATCTAAAACAGAGGCAGCTTATTTTAGAAGGGGAATTTTACAAAAGAGAACCGGGGTTCAGTTTAATTAAAGAACCGAATGACTATATCGCGCTTAATTTAGCTTTGGAAGAATCTGAACTGTTTTATTTTCCGGCCGATGAGATAAATAAAAAATTGGCCGGCGCGGGCAGTAATTCAAAAAAAATAAGTACGGTTTCGTATTATAAAGAAGAAATATCCAGCATACTCTTGATTTTAGTGTTAATTTTACTTATTTTTGAAAATATAATTTCAAACAAAGACGCGAAGTTTATTGAATAAAAATGCCTAAAATTATTTTTTCACCCACAATTCCTGTTTTTATAATTATACCGCTGGTTATACTTGCAGGGGCAATAACTTTTTATACTTATTGGCGTTTAACCGGCAGGTTAAGATCAATACTTTTGTCCCTGCGCCTGGCGGCAATTTTTGTCATTTTATTTATTCTGCTTCAGCCGTCAATATCAATAATCAAAGAAAAAATCGAAAAAAATAATATTATTTTTCTTATTGATAATTCGGGAAGCATGGGAATCGCGGATGAAACGGGGAAAGACAGGTTGTCCAGGCTGAAAGGATTATTTAAGGAAAAGAAAAATTTCAGTGAAATGTCAAAAAAGAGTGCCCTCTCTTTTTATTCGTTTTCCAATGGGCTGAATGAGATCAGCCTCAATGATATTGATTCGCTTAAGATCAATGATTCTAACACTGATTTTTATCGCGCTTTATCTCTGATTAATAAGAAAATTAATATAAAAACTATTTCAGGAGTTTTTATTTTAAGTGACGGGATCGATAATGATCCTGAAAATACGCTTAAATTGGTTAAAGAACTTCCGTATCCTGTTTTTACAATAAGCCCGGGGGAAGAGAAAATACTCAGGGATATAAGTATTAAACTTCAAAATACGCCCGAAAAGGCATTTCTGGATAAAAAGGTAACTATAAATTTTGTTATTAATTCTTTTGGTTTTGGGACAAAAACTATATTCTGTGTTCTCAAAGAGGATGGAAATGAAATTAAAAAAGAAAAATTCAGAATTTTACCCGGTAAAAATATTTTGTCTTTGGAATTTACTCCGAAAAAAACAGGCCCGCATAGTTATTTAATATCGATACCTGTTGAGGGGAGTGAGGCAATCTCGAAAAATAATGAAGAGGAGTTTTATCTGGATGTGAAAAAAGAGAAACTTTATGTTCTTGTTCTCGCCGGCGCTCCGTCTCCGGAGTATAAATTTTTGCATGAATATTTAATAAAAGAACCTGATATCAAGGCCAGATTCTTAGTCTCAAAAAATAAAAATGATTTTATTAAACTGGAAGAAAATGAGGGGAAAGACCGTTTTCCTGAAAAAAAAGAAGAATTGTTTGAATACGACCTTATTATTTTTAATGATATTGAAAGGAAGAAAATTCCGGAATACGCGTTTCCATGGTTAAAGGAATTTGCCGGGGAGCGCGGCGGCGGCGTTTTGATGCTTGGAGGCAGGAATTCTTTTCAGGGAGGCGGATATAATAATTCATCACTTGAAGATATTTTACCTGTGGTTTTTAACAGAGAAGAGCCTTTATTTAACGAAGGTAAATTTTTGTTTGAATTGACCGGTAGCGGGAAAGTTCATCCTGTAACACAACTGATGCCTGATTCGATAAAGAATACACAAATCTGGAAAGAATTACCGGTACTTGAGGGATATAATATTATTAATAAAAGTAAACCGGGCGCGCTGGTATTGGCAGTACGTTCTGTTAATAAAAATGATATTATCTGGGCGGTACAGTCTTACGGCAGGGGAAGAACAATGGCAATTATGGCAAATGACCTGTGGCGGTGGGATTTTTTAATGACAGGAATAGGTAAAACTTCTGAGTATTATGAACGCTTTTTCAGCCGTATATTGTCGTGGCTCACTTCGGTTAAGGGAGATGCCTTTGATATTGAAACGGATAAATTTATATATTCTCCGGGTGAAATAGTCAATTTAGCAGCTTTGGTGTATCAAAAAGACCTGGTTTCCTTCCAGGTAACCGGTTTTATTAAGGAAATGCGATCGAAAAATAAAGATATTATTAATTTTATATCGTATGGCGGGAATAAAGGTTTGTTAAAAGCGGAATATAAACCTCTGGCATCCGGAGAGTTTGAGATCACGGCTGAAGCCAATGGCAATAAAGGTTTTATAGGCAAGGCTGTGAAAAAAATATTTGTCAAAAAAGATCTGACTGAATGGGATAATGTCATAATAAATGATAAATTTTTAAAAGAAATTTCAGATAAAAGCCATGGTAAATTTTATAAAGCAAATGAATTGGATCCTTTGAAGCTAAGCAAATTTAAGGACGATATTAAGGGCCGGGAAATTATGGCAAAAATATTATATGATCTTTCTTTATGGGATAATATTTTTATTTTTTGTTTATTCATAACTTTACTTGCTTCTGAATGGTATTTGAGGAAAAAAAAGGGATTGAAATAAGTAAAACTGAAAATAATTGACAGCTACAGACAGTTAATATATACTTAACGTATCATGGGTAAGAATGTAGAAAGGAGAATTGTTTTATGGGTGTAAAAGAAAAAATTTTTATTATATTTTTGATCCTTTTTATTATGTTTGGTTTTTCAGCTCTGGCAGCAGATGTTGAATTACCAAATGTTCCTCCTAACGCAGGAAAGGATGATGCTCCCGGATGGCTGATCGACCAGATGGATAAGGGTGGCCCGGTTATGTATCCGATATTTTTGACATCTGTTCTGGGGCTCGCTATAGTTCTTGAAAAAGGCATTAAACTCAGAATGAAAAGGATTTTTCCTCCAACTTTCGTTTCCCAATTAGACACGCTTTTGAAGAAAAAAGATATAGCAAAGGTTATAGCTTTATGTGAAAGCAAAAAGACACCTTTAGCGCGAATTATCCGTATGGGATTACTAAAACATAAGAAAGGGATAGACGCAGTAGAAAAGGCCATTGAATCGGCGGCCGCGTTAGAGTTAGCGAATATGGGTGACCGGCTGCGAATGCTTTCAACTTTATCTAATTTGGCTCCTCTGCTTGGTTTTCTTGGAACGGTAACAGGAATGATAAAAGCCTTTAATGTTATCGCTGCTGCAGGAAGCGGCAGGCCGGATTTGATCGGCGGTGGTATTTCAGAAGCGTTGATCACTACCGCGGCAGGACTGTTTGTTGGAATACCGCTGACTTTAGCGTATTTTTATTTTGTTGGAAAACTTGATAATATTGCGGTAGAGCTGGAAGAAATTTCTCTCCGGTTATTGGATGAATTGGGGGATTAATTAATGGCTATAAAAAGTTTACGTTCAAAAGAAGAAGCCAGGGTTGAGATGACTTCAATGACTGATATGGTTTTTTTACTTTTAACGTTTTTTATGATCGGATATAATTTTTTACCCCTTGACGATAAATTAGATGTAAAACTGCCTGATTCGAGAGCAGTATCAAAACAGACTCATAAACCAAATATAGTAGAGATAAATGTTGAAAAACAGGTTTTCTTTGACGGTGTGCTTGTTACCTATGGGGAGCTTGAGAGAAAACTGGATGAGGTTGGAAAAGATGCGACTGTAATTATTAAGGCTGATAAAAGAATTACTCATGGTGATGTAGTCAGGGTGATGGGAATTTTAAAATATAAAAATATTAAGAATGTTGGTATAGCGGCTTTATTGAGGGAATAATAAATGGAGGATTTGAATAAACCTATAAAAGCAAAAAAAGAGATAGGTTTCCATAACTTTTTTCTTGGCGCTATTCTTTTCCATTTGGTTCTTATTATTATATTAAATATAAATAAAGTTTCGAAGTTAGATGTAGCCAAAGAGGCTTATTTAAAGTTTACTATGATCAAGCTTCCTCCGTCTCCGGAAGCAGAGCCCCCAAAAGAAGAGATTCAGCCTCAAAAGACAGAAGTTAAGGTTGACGCTCCAAATGTTCAGCAGACAGATGTTCCCAAGGCGTCTATGGAGGTGGAAGAAATAAAACCAATGGATGCGGTGCAGGTTGAAGAAAGAGATCTGTTAAGGGACAGATTAGGGGGGATGGCGCCGCCCGCGCAAATGGAAGGATTAAGCGGGGGAGAAGGTGGTATCGGCACTGGTGGGGGAGAAAGTGATCTCGGCGGTGGAGCAAATATTGCTTTACCTTCATCATTTGGCCGTCCGAATGAAGGTTCGTCGGAAAGCCGCGGGCCGGCATGGGGTAGCGGCGGCGGTAGCGGCGGCGGCAGTGGCAGCGGTAGTGGCGGCAAAGGTTCGGGTTTTGGCGGTAAAAAGGATGTGC
>JAQUKH010000010.1 GCA_028719205.1 bacterium | reverse complement strand
TGCTTGAAGCCGCTTCTATAACCATATCCATCTTATCAATCAAATTTTCAATGGACATTATTTTTATATCCCTGGAAAACTCTTTTGAAAGTTTTAGAGCTTTTGCTTCCTGAATATCGCAAAAGGCGCAAATTTCCATTTCCGCTATCTCTTTTTCTATGATCCTGGCGAGTTTAGAACCTATTGTCCCGCACCCGATTATTCCGACTTTAATTTTATCTGGTAACATTTCACTCCTCTATATTATTTCAAGCATTTTATCTAATGCCCTTTTTGCTTTTTCTCTTACATCCGCAGGTACAGTAACAACATGCTCCATCTTTTCTAAAGAGTTAAGCACACTTTCCAGCGTATTTAATTTCATATTCGGGCAGATCATTTCCTCCAGGGGAGAATAAAAATTCTTATTCGGATTTTCTTTCTTCAAACGGTAAAGCATCCCGACCTCTGTGCATACAATGATCTCTTTTGCCTTGGTTTCTTTCGAGTAACGAACCATTCCCTCGGTGCTCAAAACATAATCAACCAAAGCCAAAACGCTCGGAGTACACTCCGGATGCGCAATAACCGTCGCATTAGGATGGGCTTCTTTTGCCTTCAGGACATCCTCCGGTTTCAAACGGTGATGCGTCGGGCAACAGCCATTCCACGGGATTATTTTTTTTTCAGTAAAAGACGAAGTATAGTGCGCTAAATTTTTATCCGGAATAAAAATGATCTCATTAGTATCCTTTATTGACTGGACTACCTTTGTCGCATTTGATGAAGTGCAGCATATATCGCTCGCGGCCTTCACCTCAGCGGAAGAATTTACATAACAGACAACTTTAGCACCCGGATATTTTTTTTTGAATTCGTGAAGTTTCTTCGCAGTAACCATTTCAGCCATCGGGCAGCCGGCCTCCAGCTCAGGGAGTAAAACCGTTTTATCGGGACAAAGTATAGCCGCGCTTTCCGCCATAAAATGCACGCCGCAGAAAACGATCACCCTCTGCTGAGTCTTTGCCGCGGCCCTGCTCAAGGCTAATGAATCCCCAAGAATATCACCGATCTCCTGGATCTCAGGCCTTTGATAATTATGGACAATAATTACCGCGTCCCGTTCTTTTTTTAATTTTTTTATCTCTTTTATTATTTTTTTTTGTTCAGATGAAAGTTCAAATTTGGTAAACATTTTATTTTATTCCTATCCTGAAATTATCTATCAATCTTGTTTTCCCGATCCAGACGGCAGCGGATACCAGAACATTTCCCGAAAGCTTCGTTATTTTCTCTAAAGTATTCTCATCTGCAAAAGAAAAATAATCAAGCCTAGCAAGCGGCTCTTTTTTAATAAGCTTATTCGCCTTTACGGACAATAAATTTATATTACGTTCACCTGACAAAATATTTTTTTTTATCGCCAGCAAAGTCCTTGAAACGACTAAAGCGGCCTTACGCTCTTTTGGTAAAAGATAACTGTTACGGGAACTCATCGCGAGCCCGTCACTTTCCCTGAATGTTTCCAAAACTTTAATATTTACAGGGATATTGAGGTCGCGCGTCATTTGTTTTATAATTATACACTGTTGAGCGTCTTTTTGGCCAAAATAAGCGTTAAAAGGCTGAACTATATTGAATAATTTTGCCACGACAGTTGCCACACCCTTAAAATGCCCCGGCCTTGATCTCCCGCATAAATGATCCTGCAAATCCTTAACTTCCAAATAAGTTTTATATCCTTCTGGATACATATCCTTCCAGGAGGGATAAAATATTATATCAGCGCCCGCGCTCTTTGACATTCTCTCGTCACGCTTAAAATCCCGCGGATATTTTTCAAAATCTTCTTTCGGCCCGAATTGTATCGGATTAACAAAAATACTCAATACAACTATATCATTTTCTTTCCGGGCCCGCTTTATCAGGCTCAAATGCCCTTCGTGAAGATACCCCATGGTAGGAACAAAGCCGATCTTTTTTTTGTCCCTGCATTTTAAGGAATACTTCTGCATTGAGGAAATATTTCTAATTATCTTCATAAAAGTGTAGATTATAAATTATTTTCAAATCTTTGTCAAATCACCAATCCATAATAAAAGAAAAAACTTGAGTTTCTCCAAGCACCGGATGGGCAAAAATACTGTAATCAATCCGGACCGGCTTGATCTTTATACCCAACCCTCCGCTGAAACGGCCTGGCTTGGTTTCATATCCCGCCCTTATTAATATTAGCTTATTTAAACATATTTCCTGGCCTAAATGGAAATTATTTTCGAAATTTTCTTCTTTTTCCCAGTCAAAGGCAAGAATGATCCCTTCAATAATATTACATGATAAACCCGCGCGGTAAACAACCGGCAGATCATCTATTATTTTTGGCCTGTTAAAATTTTTTACCGAGCATCCAAAACGGTAATTCCTGTAAAACGCGTACTGCATCCCGGCATCCATCCCAAACGCTGAATATTTATCCAAAGACTCGATCTTAAGATCCATCGCCTTTATATTTATTCCAAAATCCAGCTTGTCCGCAAACCTGCCTGATAAATTTAAAAGCCTCTCCTCCTCGTAATAAAGGCCATTGCCGAATTTTTGTATCCCAAAACCAATTTTATTATCTAAAAAAAATGTGCGGCTGTAAGCGAAAACATTATTTTTTAATTCTTTAATACCAAAAAGTTCAGTATAAGAAGAAAAGATCGCGTTTTTTTCCTCTTTTATTTCAAACATCGCCGGATTATAGTAAATGCCTTCAATCCCGCCCTGAAGAGCGGAAAAGGTTTCCCCCATTCCCGTGAACCTCGCGCTGATAGGTTTTTCCTCAAAAGCGGAAAACGCGGAATGGGAAAGGAATAATAAGATAATTATCCAAAAAATGTTTTTCATAAATTTGATCAATATTATTGTGCCCATATTTTGGGCGACCAGCCGGTCGCCCCTACATTTATTCACTTGTGACTTGTGACCTTGCAACTTGTGACTTTTTTACTCCATGCGCTATGCCCCATGCTCCATGCTATTTTCTTTTTCCTACCACAACCGTCTTCTTCAAACTACTTACCCCCTGCTCGCTTCTTACTTCCATATAAAGGATATAGATCCCCATTTTTACATCCCGCCCTTCTTCATCTTTTCCATCCCAGTCAACGCTATTCACTCCTCCGGGGAAAGATGCTTCTTCTTTTAAACTTACACGCAACCTGCCCCTGACATCATAGATCCTCAAAGTCACATTAGCCCCGTAAGTAAGGCTGAAATTTATTTTTAAGTCACCGGACCCGTCTATAATGAACGGCTGGGGCGAGGCTAAAATATCAGTAACATCCGATGGTTTTGAAACGATCTCTTTCTTTACATTTTCATACCCGCAGGTAGGTTCAGCGATTATCCAGTTCTTGCTGTTATCAATATTATCTCCGGAAAATTGCAGTGAAAACCCGGAATCAGATGGAACTTCCAATTCAGTACCTAAAGGTTTTAATCCGTCATTAGGCCATGAACAATAATCATTAGCTGTAAGTTCACTGTCTGTCCCGCCCTTATAAGTAACAAAATCCCGGGGGATATCTTTGTCATCCCTCAACCCGATCGGATCCCCGCTGTTTGAAAGTTTAGATGAGGCCTCACCCATATAAAAATGATAAACCCCCGAAGAATCATAATTTGCGCCTTTACCAAAATGAAAAACAATATAATCGCCTGTTTGGACTTGAGGGCATGAATCCGGAACAGCCCACTTCTTATGGTCGCTGTCCCAGTCAAGAAGATACCACCCCGAAGGGTCAAATCCGCCTTCAACCACATACAATTCAATAAATTCGCTGTCAACTTCAGTTGAAGATACCCCCGGCGGGTCATAATAAATTTCATTGATCCGTATTTTTCCGGCAAAGGCGGATGCAGACGTAAGGAGGGCAAAAACAAAAATCCATTGGGAAATGTATGCTTTGTTTAATTTTATCATTTAATCTTGCGAATATATTGAGTTTTTTTACGGCAGACTGTAATATATTAGATGGGATTTGTCAAGAATATTATCCGATTTTTACACACTATTCCATCATCCAAAACAAAATTATGGTAGCCAAGCGTATTTTTGAAATAATACCACTGATATTTTCATTCATAATTTTAAGATTGTTTCAAAAATTCTTTTATTGATTTTACTTCGAGATGATCTAAAAAACTATCAACTTTTTTTATTTTTTGAATAGCATCAAATTGATGTCCTTCAGTAATAAAGCAATCAACATAAGGTAATAATGAAGATATAATAATATCATAAACATCTGATAATATTGGTTTTCTTTGATCAGGATAAAATTTATAAAAAACAGTATACATCATTGCTTTAAGTGAAGGAAATGAATCAGTATTAACACATTACCAGTATAATTATTTCGCTTAAAAAAAGAATAATCTTTCAAACCAACTTTATCTTTTAATAAAAACAAAATTACTCATTCCTTATTTCCAGAAGTAAAAGATAAAACGAAATACTGTTGAAATATTTATTTATTCACAGATGAAAAACAGAAACAATTCTTAATTAGGTGTTATAATTACTTGGTATGTGCAGATGCCCAGTTTTTTGATGAAACAATATCTATAAGAGACCTGAGGGCTTTGTTTACTGATTCCGAATTTGGAAAATATTTTTTAACATCAGGCTCTATCATAACTGCGCCATCCTCAAGCTTAAAATATTTAACTGAAACAGATCCGTCGGTTTGGTGAATGATTACATTATGTCCTTCACGATACGCTTTATAATATTTTCCACGCACCGCCCCTTTCATATTGGAAAAATTATATTCCGCTTTTAAATCGTCTTTTTTTAATGTATTATTTGGAACTGCCTTCTTCATAAAATCTCCTTTCGCTCGCTGTTGCTTTTCTACAATTGATAATACGTATTCTATCCTTTCGTTCAGTATTAGTCAAAATTAAAATACGCCCTTTTACAGAAATGCCGATATTTATGTAACGCTCTTCGCCTATAGAATGTTCATTATCAGGAAATGTAAATAAAAATGGGTCATTAAAAATCGTTTTACCTTCATCAAAACTAACTTTATGCTTTTTGAAATTAACTATTGCTTTGGCCTCATCCCATTCAAATGTGAGCGTCATATTCCAAAAATCCTTTTTGATATCTGGTAAAATCAAAATCTAAGCTTTATTATCCCAAACAAAATTACGGCAGTCAAGAATATTTTATTTATAAGGCAACCTTCCCTAATTCATTTTTCAGGAATGTGATGATCTTTACCGGTGACGGGTCGACTTCATTCAGGATCGCGAGATAAAAGCTTACCCAGTCTCCGAAATAAATAATGGAAACCATCTGGGAAAGCAGTTCGCGGCCTCTTCCTGAAATCTCATTCGCGTAAAGATTTTTCTGTTTCAGGATGTCTTTTGTTATTTCCATCCGAAGGTTGATACGGGGATGCTCCAAAGCGGTTTTCAGGAAAATAAATTCAAATTTTTTATCTATTATAGTATTCCCTTCCCACCCTACGATCTCATTATGATTTAATTCAGGAAAGAACTGGGCGTACGCTGGAGCCTTGCTGTTCTCGTTTATCTGCGTCTTCCAGCGAAGCGCGAGAGATGAAAAATTCTGGCTTGAACAAATTATAGGAACACCGCCCCGGCATTTCTTTGCGAGGTCTAATGCCTTGTTTTTATCAGCAACAGACAATTCCCCGGACATTTCATTAAGCACATCAAAAACCTCTTTAACCGGGCCGCTTTGATCCGGAATGATTTTTAACTTTTCCAGAATAATTAAGATCGGCAGGAAAAGATAAGGCAGAATAGCCCTTGGAGAATATCCTGACGGGATCAAAACAAACGGAACCTTTTCCCTGTTGCAGAATTCAGACAATTTCCCATCTGAACTTAATCCGATCATTTTCGCTCCTGTCCGGCCGGCTTCACGAAACACGCTCAATGTTTCTTCGGTATTTCCGGAATAACTGATCATAATTAATAAAGTTTTATTGTTTACATATTTAGGCAGTATATAATTCCTGTCCACAAAAACAGGAATAGAGGAATTAGTCTCCGCGTATTCCCTTATAATATCCCCGCCGATAGCTGACCCGCCCATTCCGCATATGACTATTTTCTCTATTTCCTTAAAATATTTATTATCAATTTCAAATTTTCTTCCGATTTCATTCGCGTGTTCCCATATTTTCGAAAAATTTTTTAATATATCAAACAAATTGGATTTATCAAATTCTTTTATTTTGATCATTTTGTTTTTTCTCCTGTAATTAATTCCTCTTTTATTACATTAGTTAAATTATCCTGGATATATTTACGTATTTCCACTGAGGAAGATAATCCCATTATATTATCAACCAGGATTTTCGCGTCACGATAAGTAGTTGATCTGATGATCTTTTTCACGAGCGGGAGTGAAACAATATTTGTGCTGAATTCATCCAGTCCCATACCCAGAAGTATGATAACAAATAAAGGGATACTGGCCATTTCTCCGCACAAACCAACCCAGATACCCTCTTTATGCCCCGCGTCAATAATATTTTTTAATAATCTTATTATCGCTGGATGAAGCGGTTCATAAAGGTAAGCGATCTTTTCATTGGTACGTTCCACCGCCAGGGTGTATTGGATCAGGTCATTGGTACCGATGCTGAAAAAATCAACTTCCTTTGCCAGAATATCCGCTATGACCGCGGCCGAAGGAGTTTCCACCATTACGCCTAACTCCATATCTTTATCATAACCGATCTTATCTTTTTCTAAACCTTCCTTTACTTCATTTAAGATCCGTTTCGCCTCTTTAAGCTGGGATAAACCTGAGATCATAGGAAACATAATTTTAATTTGTCCAAAAGCACTTGCCCTTAGGATCGCCCTTAATTGTACTTTAAAAATTTCCGGATGCTCCAGGCAAAGACGGATCGCCCTTAATCCTAAAAAAGGATTAACCTCAGGAGATATATCCATGTAAGAAATAAATTTATCCCCACCTATATCAAGCGTGCGGATAATTATAGGCCTCGCGCCGACCTTTTCCGCAGCTTTTTTATATACCTCGAACTGTTCTTCTTCAGTCGGCAAATTATTGCGGTTTAAATAAAGGAACTCTGTCCGGAAAAGCCCTATCCCTTCACCTCCATGCGCTAAAACCGTATCAATTTCCTCGGGAGATTCAATATTACCCACAAGCTCAACGCTATGCCCATCCTGCGTTTCAGCCGGTAATTTTGTTACCTTTTTCAACTCTTTTTCAAAAACCTGAAATTTCTTCTTAATAGACTGATAAGCCTTTAAGGTCTTATCCGAAGGTTCAATAATAACAATCCCCTGATTACCATCTATAAGAACCTCATCTCCGGTTTTAACACTCCCGATTATGTTCCTTAAACCTACCACCGCGGGAATCGCAAGTGACCGCGCGATGATCGCGGTATGCGATGTCTGGCCTCCGATATCTGTCGCGAAACCAATGACTTTATCTTTTTTCATTGAGGCTGTATCAGACGGCGAAATATCATGCGCGATAATTATAACTTTCTTATCCAGTTCGGAAATAGTCCTTTTCTTATATCCCAGAAGATTATGTATCAGCCTTCTTCCTACATCCTTCAGGTCCGCGCTGCGTTCCTTTAAATATATATCATTGATTTTTTCAAAAACCAGCGCTGTCTTCTCTAAAATTTCACTCAAGGCGTATTCTGCCGACAGTTTTTCTTTTTCTATTTTATCTATAATATCCTTGGTAAAAACCGGATCTTCCAGGATCAAAAGATGAGCGTCAAAAATCCTGGCTTCCGAATCGCCTAATTCTTTTGAAAGCCTTTCTTTTAATTCAAATATTTCTCTCTTAGTATTAACAACAGCCCTGTTCAGCCGTAAAAGTTCATTTTTTATCTGGCCCTGAATAATTTTCTTCTTTTCAATAACAAAATTATCCCTGTCTATAACAAATGCCTTCCCTGAAATTATTCCGGGAGAGGCTGGAATACCTTTAAAATTATTTTCCATTGAGAGCTACTCCTCATTAAATCTATTTTGGAAAAATGCTTCTATTTTATTCATTAATTCAGTCGAATCCTGGCCGCTTATTATAAATTTCAACGCGCTTCCGGGTTCTCCTGCCAAAGCCAATACACTAAGAATACTCCTGCCGTCAACAACTTCGCCGTTTTTTTCAATGAAAACCTCTGATTTATGCTGTTTTATCATCTGAACCAATTGCGCGGCCGGCCTCGCGTGCAATCCCAGTTTATTTTTTATTTCCAGTTTTTTTTCTTGCTTCATTTTATTAGTACTCATATTTTATTAATATATTTCGCATTCATTATCAGGCGAAGAACCAAGTATGCTATTTTATTAGAATTATGCCTTATTAAATTCCCCGCGATAGGTTCTTCCTTTTCTATGGTTAACAAATCATCTTCAATTATTTTTATTCCCATTTTTTCTATTCTTTTTCTATCCAGGTTTACAGGATACGCCCCTTCCTCCTTGTATCTTTGCAAAATATCTTTTGTGATCACTCCATTATTGACTATTACATATTCAGCCAAATAATTATTAACGTGATCTTTTATTGCCTGCAAGTGGTCTCCAACTGAAAATCCGTCTGTCTCATTAGGTTGAGTCATTATATTGCAAACATAAATTTTCACCGCTTCCGATCTTTCAATTGCCTCAGGAATCCCTTTAACAAGAAGATTTGGGATAATACTTGTATACAAACTACCCGGGCCTAAAATAATTACTTCAGCCTCTTCAATAGCTTTTAAAGCGTCCTTTGCAGGAAATATTTCCTCGGGCCTTGTAAAGATCCTGCCGATACCACCCGCGCTTTTTGATATTTTACTTTCTCCGATCACCTCTCTGCCGTCTTTCATACGCGCGCCTATCTGCACGTCATCCAAAGTAACCGGAATAACACTTCCTCTGATAGCCAAAACACGGCTTGACTCTTTAACCGCTTCACTAAAATCACCTGTAACTTCAGACATTGCCGCGATAAAAATATTCCCAAAACTGTGGCCATCCAAACCAGTATCTTTGCCAAATCTATACTGAAATAAATTCCCCATTAAAGGAGCTGAATCTGCCAGAGAAACCAGGCAATTTCGGATATCACCCGGAGGCAGGATCTTCAATCCCTCTCTAAGTTTCCCTGAACTTCCTCCATCATCGGCCACAGTAACGACCGCGCTTATATTGCTTGTATATTCCTTTAGCCCCCGCAATAAAACAGGCATCCCTGTTCCCCCGCCGATAACTACTATCCTGGGGCCTTTTTTAAGCTGTCTATTTTCAAAAACTATATCAACCAGGGTATCCTCTTTCTGAGGAAGGAATATACTCGTTAAAGATTTAATAAGCTTCCTGATACCAAGAATAACAAAAATAATCCCTAAACCAAGAAATAACAAATTCCTTTTAGTAAAAAAATATGAGTCCTCCGGAAACAAAAAAACTGTCATCCTGCGGAATGGATTGGACATGCTTACTCCGATAAAAAATATTCCGATAGCCAGGAGAGAAAACCAGCGTTTTATACCCATTCCCGGATAAAGCCACTTTAGCCTCTTCACTTAAAACATCCTTTTATATTCTTTATTCATATCACGACAGACAATATTTACTTTATGATTTTGTCTGGTAA
Source organism: bacterium (assembly GCA_028719205.1). Classification (GTDB taxonomy): domain Bacteria; phylum JACRDZ01; class JAQUKH01; order JAQUKH01; family JAQUKH01; genus JAQUKH01. The sequence continues at coordinate 63,790 of JAQUKH010000010.1, read as the reverse complement.
GATATTTTTTTAGTTCAGTGCTTATGACAACTGACCTGTGTTTCCCCCCGGTACAACCAATAGCTATATCAACATGCATTCTGTCTTCTGTCAGATAGAATGAAACCATTTTATCAATAAATATAAATAAACTTTTCAGAAAATCTTTTGTTTTCTTTGATTTTAAAACAAAATTTCGCACGCTTTGATTTTCACCTGAATAATGTTTAAGTTTGGCAACATAGAACGGATTAGGTAAAAAACGAACATCAAAAACCAGATCCGCATCCTGCGGCAAACCGTATTTATAACCAAAAGCAGTTATATAAAAATTAATTTTATTAGATTTTTTTTCTCTCAAAAACCCATTTATTATCTCTTCCCTGAATTCCTTAAGGCTTAGATTGGATGTGTTAATGACTTTTTTGGATTTTCCCCTGACCCGTTCTAAATAAGACCTCTCAAGTTCAATATTCTCTTCAATTGTACGGCGGCCGCCTAACGGATGTTCTCTTCTCGTCTCTTTAAATCTTTTTAAAATAACACTATCAGAGGCCTCAATAAAAAGTATTTCATATTTAAAACCGGTGTCATCTAATTTATAAAGAACATCCTGCAGCCCGCCAAAAAATTTCCTTCCACGGATATCAACAACAATAGCCACTTTCAATAATTTATCTTTTGACTTTTGGCATATCTGTATAAATTCCGGAATTAAAACCGGAAGCAGATTATCTATGCAGAAAAAACCCAAATCCTCAAATATATGAACCGCCTGAGTTTTCCCTGCGCCGGATAATCCTGTTACAATAACAAATTTAAATTTCTGCATCAAATCCCTTTTCTGTTATTTGATTTTTTACTTATGACAAACGTCTTTGGCTGAATAACTTGCTTACGGCTGCCTTGTATCCTCTTCTGAGATCGCGAATAAAATTTCTTCAACTGTTTGCTTCATCTTTAATTTTTTTCTGAAATTAGAATCCTTCAGCAATCTGGAAATCCTTGCCAATGCTTTAATATGTTCACTGGTGGAACTCTCAGGGGCAACCAGTAGAAAAAATAAATACACCGGTTCACCATCCAGCGCTTCGAAGTCAACTCCATCTTTGGATTTCGCGAAAACAGCCGTGATCTTCTTAACATCTTTTGATTTGCCGTGAGGAATAGCTACTCCCTCACCAATCCCGGTACTTCCCAGTTTTTCCCTTTCCAATAAAATTTTAACTGTTTCTTCGCTGTTTTTGATCTCACCTAAAGCTACTAACTTCCCAACCATCTCTTCAATAACTTCTTCTTTGTTTTTTTTCTCTAAAACAGGAATAATTGCTCTTTTATCAAGAAAATCCATCAGTTTCATCTTAAAACCCTCCATACCAAATGTTAATATTTTTGTTTTTACATTTCTGCTTGTTTCATATCTTTCTTTATTTTATGTTCCTGTACCTTTTCTTTTTGACGTTTCAACTGCACTTCCAGCTTTTCAAGCACAAGGTCGATAGACGCGTACATATCTTCTGTTTCTTCCTCGCCGAAAAGTTTCCCGACATTTGTATGCAAAACAACTTCTATTTTATGCCTGTTCTTTTTTTCGATATCCATAATCACATGAGCTTCAATAATATGATTAAAATACGTCTCTAAATGAGATAGTTTTTTTTCGACATAATCTTTCATCGCGTTTGTCACCTGAACGTGCCTGCCTGTAATTCTTATTTCCATTAATGTCTCCTTTCCACGAAGTGGTCACTTCGTGACTTTTCTTTTATTTAAAGTAGGGATCTTCAACTCATCCCTGTATTTGCTCACGGTCCTGCGGGCTATATTGATCCCCCTTTGTTTTAATATAATTGCTATTTCTTCATCGCTTAAAGGTGTAACTTCATTTTTTATTATGTCCCTGACTGATTCCTTAACCATTAAAGTCGGAACCGATCCATTATCTATCGTGTTAAAACCTTTCAAAAAGAAAAATTTTAATTCAAATATGCCCCTCGGTGTCTGGACATATTTATTGCTCACCGTCCGGCTTACGGTAGATTCGTGCATATCAACTATATCCGCTATCTGTTTTAGATTTAATGGACAAAGGTATTCTAAGCCTTTCTCAAAAAATTCATACTGTTTTTTTACTACCGCTTTCGTAATTTGAAGTAAAGTCATCCGTCTTTGCTCTATGCAGCTGAGCAGCCAATTAGCTGACTGGAATTTTTTAGACAGAAATTCCGAAACATCAGATGGTTTCTCTTTATTTTTCAGCAACTTCAAATAATATTTATTTAAACCTAAATTCGGCAAACGATCGTCATTAACAGTAACTACATATTCATTTTCCACCTTGTCCACAATAACATCAGGCACAATATAAAAATTATTTATCTCTTCCAGAACACTTCCCGGATAAGGATTCAAACTTGATATCAGATCAGCGGCTCTCTCCACTTCTTCCAGACTTTTATTTATATCTTCCGCTATTTTACCGTAATTCTTATTTTCGATTTCCTCCAGATAATCTTCTAATAATATCTTAGCTGTTTTCTCATTTTCCGACCTGTCTCCTAACTGCAGTAATAAACATTCCTTAAGGTCTCTCGCGCCCACACCAGCCGGTTCAAATGTCTGGATAACCTTTAAAACTCTCTCCATATCTTTAATAGGAACATCGGCTGCTTTCGCTAATTCTTCAAGAGAAATCCTTAAATATCCTTTTTCATCAATTTCACTGATTATTATCTCACCCAGTAAACGCTCATCCGGTGTTAACCTGCTCATTTGCAGCTGCCACATCAGATGCTGAATTAAACTGGTTTTATTTTCAATTGGTTTTTCGAAAAAATCTATCTTATCTTTTGCTTCATATGATACACCATTGTTTTCAATTAATTCCTGCCAATCTTCTATCTTTAAATTTTCATCGCTTTCTTCTTTCTCATTTTCCATGAGAGTTTCATCATTCTGTGTCTTTTTTTCTTCTTCAGTATTTTCTTCAACAGCTGCTTCTTCCAAAAAGGGATTGAGGATCATTTCCTGCCTGATATGAAAAAGCAATTCCAGATTCGACATTTGCAGCAAACTTATTGCCTGCTGCAATCTCGGCGTTAATACTAATTTTGGCGATATAGTCTGGTAAAGCCCTGTTTTCATATTTTCCCTACATCTTAAAACTCTCGCCCAAATAAATTTTCCTGGCCTGCTCGCTGCAAAGCAGTTCCTGAGCGGTTCCGGACACCAGGATCTCTCCCGCGGCAATAATATATGCCCGGTCCGTTATAGCTAATGTTTCCCTGACATTATGATCCGTGATCAGGACCCCGATCCCTTTTTCTTTTAATTTATATATCAATTTCTGAATATCCAGAACGGCAATCGGATCGATCCCGGAAAAAGGCTCATCCAACAGGACAAAAGATGGATTACAGGCTAATGACCTTGCTATCTCAACCCTCCTTCTTTCCCCGCCGGAAAGAGCATACCCATAATTACTTCTAAGATGATCCAGGCTGAATTCCTTCAATAAATTATCCAGCCGATTTTCAATTTTTGTTTTACTTGTTTCATTAAATTCCAAAATAGCCCGGATATTGTCTTCTACTGTTAAATTTCTGAAAACGGACGGTTCTTGAGGCAAATAATTAATACCTTTTCTTGCTCTTTTATATGTGGGCAGGTTGGTTATATCTTCATCATTTAAAAAGATATTTCCCGCTTCCGGTTTTATTAACCCGAGCGTCATGTAAAATGTAGTAGTCTTGCCTGCCCCATTTGGGCCAAGAAGCCCGACTATTTCACCTTCGTTTATTTCCACACTTACATTTTTAACTACTTTTCTTTTCCCGTATGATTTTGCCAGATTACTTGTCTTAAGTTTACTGCTCAATTTTATCGCCCGCTTTCTTTTCTTCTTTATTTTTTTTATCCTCTTCTAAAATTGTCCCTTCGACTTTTCCTTCAATAATTAATCTATTATCATTCAGGAAAAATATCATTTTTTCTCCATTGAACACATTATCTTTTTGCTCTATCCTGGGAGAACCGGTCATTACAACTTTATCTTCTTTCTCGTAGTATATAGCCTCATCACAATAAGCCTTACGGTCTCCTTCTTCCATTACAACCTTCCCTATTGCTTTAGAATAACCTTCTTTAGAGAACATTTCCATAACATCGCTTGTAACAGTTAAATTTTTAAAATCTTTCACGTTTTTTTTGTCTTTATTTTCATTATTTTTCTCGGAACTTTGTTTTTTATTAATTATGACCATTTTGGGATTTATTTTAAGTATACCATATTCATCATCGCGGTGATATTCATAATACCCGCTAGTCATAACCCTGTTTTCCTTTTCATTATCAACAATGATCTTAACATTATCATCCCCGATAACCTTTTTGCCCTGTGAATACATCTGCATTTTGTCTGAATAAACAGTCAGGTCTCCTTTTTTCATTTCAACTGAACCAGTAAAAACAGCGATTTCTTCTCCCTCTTTGAAATTATACTCAACCTTGTCCGATTTTATGTTTATTTTATCCTTTTTTTTATTATCATCAACAACCACTTCCGCTCTTACAGAAAATGAAAATAATAGAAATAATATTACCCAATAAATACTGTAAAACTTTTTTTCTATGGTCATTCTTTAGCCTCTACTTTAACATCCTTAAAGATCCTGACATTTTCTAAATTCGGATCCGCCTCCATGCCGATACCTGTTATTATGCTGTCTTTTTTTTCTACTTTAACCGCTTCCTCAGTAAAAAACTTTTGAGCTGCGGAAAGCCACTTTACTTTTTCTGTAAATAATGTATTGCCGCTTCCGGAAGTTAAAACAACTGCTCCCACTGCTTCCATATCATTAGTCTTGGTATTAACGTTTCCCTTTATGGCAACTAAATGAGAAGATATCTCCTCCCCTTTTTTATCAATAAAAAAATCAATATTTATTTCATCAGCATCAATTAAATTTTTATCTTCAAAAACTACAGCCTTCCGCGCGTGAAATATCCATTCCGTTTTACCCATGTTCGTGGCAGTGATCGAAAATTTGTCAATTACTAACTGCGGCCCCTTTACTTTATTTTCTACGAAAGAAATTTTTTCATCTTTTCCGCATGATAAAAATATAACGCTGATTCCGGCAATTATAAAAGTTAATAATTTTTTCACTGATTTTCTACCTTGAAAATTTTTTTCTTTTTAACTCATCAATCGCCATCAATTCTTCCAACAAAGGCGGCAAATCCTTTATCGGGAGCATATTAGGCCCATCGCATAGAGCTTTTTCAGGATTCACATGAACTTCCATAAAAATTCCGTCACAGCCGCAACCGATCGCGGATTTAGCTAAAAACGGCACAAATTCCCTCTGCCCTGAGGAAGATTTTCCTAACCCTCCCGGAAGCTGGACACTATGCGTGGCATCAAAAACTACCGGATATCCCAATTGCCTCAAACAAGGCAAGGAACGCATATCCACTACAAGATTATTGTAACCAAAAGATGTTCCCCTTTCAGTTAATATTATATTTACATTCCCAGCGCTCTCAATTTTAGAAACAACATTTTTCATCTCCCAGGGAGATAAAAACTGTCCTTTTTTTATATTTATTACTTTCCCTGTTTTTGCCGCGTTTACAATAAAATCTGTCTGGCGGGAAAGCAAAGCCGGGATCTGGAGCATATCCAAAACCTCTGACGCTTCTTGAATTTCTTCTTTGCAGTGGACATCAGAAGTAACAGGAAACTTAAATTCTTTTTTTAATCTGCCAAGAAGCTTCAAACCATTTTTAAAACCAGGGCCGCGATATGAATCAACTGATGACCGGTTTGCCTTATCATAGGATGCTTTAAAGATAAAAGGTATTTTCATTTTTGCGGTCATTTTCAAGAGTTTTTCCGCGCAAAGGAACAAAATCTTTTCTGACTCGATAACACAAGGCCCCGCGATAAGAACCAATGGATTTACCCCGCCGATTTTTACTTTATTTATAATGATCTCTTTGGTTTTCATAACTTTTAAATTATATCATTTTTTAACGTTTTCTGCTAATTATTTCGCCAATGATCTCCATTTCTTTAAGTTTAAAAATATAACATAAACCAAAAAATATTATAATACCCGCGGCAATACAAAATCCTACTTCAAAAATCTGATTTATTAAATTCAAAACAATGAATTTCTCGATAAAATTAATTAACAAATAACAGGCCGCGCCCATAAAAAAAGAGATCATTACAACTTTTATAAAAGGCATAACCATCTTTTTTAATCCCAGCGGGCCGATTTTATTTTTTAAAAAGAAAATCAAAAAACCAAGTTGGATAAAATTTGAAACAGAAATGCTGAGCGCCAGGCCCGAAAATCTCATTAACCGGACCAAAATAAAATCCAGAAAGACGCTGATAACTAATATAAGTAACGCGATTTTCGCGGGGGTGAATGTATCTTCTAATGAATAAAATACCGGGATAATTATTTTTACGCCGACATAACCTAATATACCCAGGCTGTAGAATAAAAGCGCCATAGCGGTATCATGGGTCGCGCCCGGGCCGAACGCGCCCCTTTCAAACAAAAGACGGATAATAGGGACACGCAAAACAATAAGCCCCACTGTGGCAGGAATGACTATAAACAAAGAAAACCGGAACGCGTATAAAATAGTAAGTTTTGCTTTCTCAATATCTCCTTCAATAAACTGGCTGGAAAGTGTAGGTAAAATAGCTGTCGAGATAGCTATCGTAAAAATCCCCATCGGCAACTGGATCAACCTGTTCGCGTAATATAAAATGGAAATTGCCCCCTCCCCGGCCAACTGTCCTGATGAGGCAAAAATCCTTGTGATCGTAATATTTATCTCTGTTACCGCCAAGGCAAAAATAGCCGGCCCGATCATTTTTAAAATCCTCTTTATCGCGGGATGCCAGAAAACAAACTTCATTTTAAATCCAATATGAACCAGCATCGGCCATTGGATCATGATCTGCATAAAACCGCCTATAAGCACACCGGCTACTATTCCTTTCAACGGCTGATCGAAAAGAATCCCAAAAAACAAGGATGAAATAACAATCCCAAAATTAAAAACGGCGGGGGAGATCGCGGGAACAAAAAAATATTTGTACGAATGAAGCATTCCTATCATACATGATGAAACGCCGATAAATATCAGGTAAGGTATTAACCATCGGGTTATTTTAATAGTTAATTCCATTTTTTCAGGAGAAGAAATAAAACCAGGAAGGATCATTCTTACCAGAAAGGGAGTAAAAATAATAAATATTACAGTAACCAAAATTGAAAATATCAAAACTATCCATAAAAAACTGCTCATTAACAAGTTAGTTTCTTCTCTTGTATTTTTTTCAATAGATTCAGTAAAAACCGGAACTAATCCCGCGCTGAGAACACCCTCACCCATTAAATGCCTCATCATGTTGGGGATTCCGAAGCTTGCCAGGAACACATCCGCGAGCATCCCGGTCCCGAGAAATTTAGCTATAACCATATCGCGTATAAACCCGAAAATCCGGCTCAAGACCGTGCTCAGGCTGATAATCGTTGTTGATTTGATAAGATGATTTTTAGTGGACATTTTTATTTATAGAAACGTCCGAATCGGGCATCTCTATGATTTAATTTTAATACATTTGGTGGGACATTTATCGATACAAACCTTGCATCCGATACATTTATCTTCCAGCACTATAAATTTACCCGCGTTCGCGGTATCCGGCTGGATGGCCTTAACAGGACAAACTTTCACGCACTCGGAACACCCCGTACAATCTTTTGTCAGAATATTAACTTTTGCCCTCGGGCCCGTGGTATCCACAATAGTTTTGTGAGGGCATTTAACCGCGCAAATACCGCATTCAATACATTTTGAATAATCAATTTTTGCCAGATTATTTGAGAGTGTAATAGCCTGAACAGGACAGAACTTGACGCATATCCCGCAGCCTAAACACCCGACAGCGCATACTTCTCTGACCTTTGTGCCTTTATCCAGCGAATTACAAGGAATATGAACACGTTTTTCCTTAGGATACATGATAATAAGATTCCGCGGGCAAATCTTTATGCACTCTTCGCACCCGGTACATTTTGAATTGTCTACCATCCCTCTTCCTTTGTCGTCAAAATACCTGGCATGCGTCCTGCAGGCTAACACACAATCACCGAGGCCGATACAGCCATACTGACAAACCGTTGTATCAGCGGCTAAAACTGCTACACCCTCCTTGCAGGACGTAATACCCTTTTCCCTAAGCTTATTAGCCCTTGTCAGCATATCGCCGATACATAAATTAAGGGTATATGTTTTTGTCAGGCCGTCTACCTTTTGATCGCCGCTGAGGAATACATTAAGGCTGTCTTTATCCTGGGTCAATAAGTCACAAATGCCGCAAAATACACATTCATCACGCCCGCAGGGCTGCGCGTCCTCGCGCGCGTAAAGATAAAATTCCGGATGAAGATTGAAAAAGTGCCAGACTACAATAGCATAAACTCCCCATAGTGCCTCCTTATTATGAAGTATATAAGAAATATCTATGGCAAATTTCCCGAAATATTCCTCCAGCCAGAGGATCGTCCCGGTAATAATAAAAATTATTGTTCCCTGGAACATGATCCAGTAGTCACATTTTTCATTATAATAATAACGTTTTCTGATAAGTTTTTTCTTAGTAAGGCCAAGCGAGGAAAAAACATGTATAAAAAAATCAACTATATCCTGTTTGGTAAAAATAAGATTTTTAAAATTAGACCGCCCATCTGAACTCATAAACAAAAACTTCAAATGGTAAAGGGAGGAAACTATGAAGGCTATCGCGGCTAACCTGTGCAAAATCGCGCTGAACTGCGACCAGAACAAAGTAGTATTTCCAAGATAATGCAGCCATGATTTAGGAACGCTCTTAAAATAACCAGTAATGAAAAGGATAACCATACTGGTAAAAAAGATCATATGCTGATTTCTATTCTCAATTCGTCTTTTGAATATCTGAGCCATAGTTTAGTATTTAAACCTTTAAATTTTAATATCGGCTATTCACTGTCAACTATTCACTTATGAGTTCCCATGGCAAAATTTTACCATAGTGCTCCGTTGATAAATATCTTTGCCAGGCAAAACCTGATTTTTTGCCTGCTATTTTCCAGTTCTTATTTTCCGAACGGGATAACGCAATAATAAATTCGGCTAATTTCCTGTCCCCTCTGGAATATACTGACTGCAAAATCGCGTTTTTCACATCTTCCGCTTCCAGTTTGATCGATCCAAGTTCTGAAACAGATTTATGTAAAAAATGCAATTTTGATCTTAAATCCTCCTCATCGCTCATACTTATATCCTGCCACGGGGTATGAGGCTTTGGAACGTAAGGAGTAATATGGATCGTTATTTTAGTTAGATATTTCGTCTTTTTATAAACAGTTATTGTAACATCCCTGATTTTTTGTGTCAAGGCATAAATGGCCTCAATATCCTCCGGTTTTTCCTCAGGAAGCCCTATCATAAAATACAGTTTAATATTCTTTATTTTATGCTTAGCCAGGTTTTCAATGGCCATAAGAATATCTTCTTCTTCTATTTTTTTATTAACCATATTTCTCATGCGCTGTGAGCCGCATTCAGGGGCCAGGGTTATAGTGCTCTGATTATTTTCAGACAGCAGAAGGGCCAATTTATCATCAATTTTATCTATTCTCAACGAAGAAAAGGACGTTTTGGCTTTTTCCGAATAGAAAAGCTCGAAGAGCTCCTCCATTTTTGGATAACATGATACAGCCGGGCTTATTAAACCGAATGTTTTTATCCCTTTCTGGCCTCTGACGATCTTTTTTATTGTCTCCAAACTTCTAAAACGGTACGGCTTATAAACAGAAGTCGCCCCGCAGAAATTACACTGAAAGGGACATCCCCTCCCGACCTCTAAAAGGAACATATCACCGAATTCCAGATGCGGGCTGGTTATCTGCGGCAGGATCGGCAAGCTGTCCAGGTCCTTGATATAAAGCCTTTTTATTTTGGACGGCGCGCCTTTTTGTACTTCTACCGATGTTATCTCATTTTTATTGTTATAAACAAAGTTATAAAACTGCGGGACATAAACCCCTTCAATTTTTGAGATCTCAATTAAATACGATTCACGTTCTTTCTTTGTTTTAAACCCGCCGGAATAATTTTTATCATAAATATCGATAAGCCTGCTTAAAACTTCCTCCGCCTCGCCTATCACAAAATAATCAAAAAAATCCGCGACTGGCTCAGGATTCAAAAAAGCGCATACACCTCCGCCAGCTATTACCGGATGCGTCTCATCCCGGTCGCACGCGAAAACAGGAATATTCCCTTTATCCAATATCTTCACAATATTAGGATAATCCCCTTCAAAAGACAGCGAAAAAAATATAAAATTAAAACTATTTAAAGATTGATTGTTCTCAAAAGAATATATTTTTTCTTCATTAGACAAAAATATTCTTTCGCAATAAGTGTTAGTATAGGAATTTAAAAGGTGGTATATGGTCTGGAACCCAAGGTTGGACATCCCGATCGAATAAAAATTAGGATATACCAAAGCCGTCCTGATATTTTTCCCAAACGGGTTGTATTTAGGGCCTTTTTCGCTTTTTAGTAATTCTTTGTTGCTGATCATATGATTATAAAATTATATCAGAGATTTGGGTCATTATGGGGAATAAATGCAACAAAAAACCCCGGCTTCTGAATTATAGAAGCCAGGGTTAAATTTATTTTGAATTTTGTTTTTCTGTTATTACATGGATTTTTGATTTCTCAAAAATGCCGGGATATCTAAATTATCTTCCATATTATTTGAAAGAAACTGTTCTAATTTGAATCCTTCGCGTTTTTCAAAATTTTTATTTGCCGGATTTTTTGTGCGGTCAAAACTGAATTCGTTTTTATCCAGGTCTTTGCTCCGGCTTGGCCTTTCAAACCCGGTCGCGATAACTGTGACTCTCACGTCATCACCGCAATCTTCATTTATCACCGCTCCGAAAATAATATGCGCGGATTCATCCGCGGCTTCGTATATTAGATTGGCGGCCTCACTGACTTCATGCAATGTCATTTCCGGCCCGCCTGTCACGTTAATTAAAATGCCTTTAGCGCCGTTTATAGTCGTGTCTTCAAGCAGAGGATTAGTAATAGCCTGCTGGGCTGCTTTTATCGCGCGGCCCTCGCCTGACGCCGAGCCTGTACCCATCAGCGCGTCTCCCATGCCTGACATGATCGTCCTGACATCTGAAAAATCCAGATTTATCAAGCCGGGAACAGTTATAAGATCCGATATACCCTGCACCGCGCTCCGTAACACGTCGTCAGCAACCTTAAAAGCGTCAATGATCGGAATATTTTTACCGACAACCGATAAAAGCCTCTGGTTAGGAATGGTAATAACGGTATCTACATGTTGAGTTAATTTTTTCAATCCTTCGTCCGCGTGCATTACTCTCTTTCTTCCTTCAAAAATAAACGGTTTTGTAACAACGGCTACCGTCAAAATTCCCATTTCTTTAGCCATCTGGGCAATAACCGGAGCCGCCCCGGTACCTGTCCCGCCACCCATACCCGCGGTAATAAAAACCATATCCGCGCCTTCTAAAGCCTCGGCTATTTTTGATTTATCCTCTATTGCCGCTTTTTCTCCAAGCTCCGGGCTGGATCCCGCTCCCAATCCACGTGTCACTTTTTCACCGATATGAATTTTAATATTTGCCTGAGAGGCGCGCAGATCCTGAAGGTCAGTATTAACTGCTATAAATTCAACCCCCTGCATTTTAGCGTCGATCATCCTGTTTACGGCGTTACCGCCGCCGCCGCCGACTCCAACTACTTTAATAGACGCGGATTTTTCAAATTCATTACTGAATTCTAATGCCATTTTATCCTCCTTGTGATACTAAATCAGGGTAATGCTTTGATCAAAGACCCTAATTTATTGAAAGTTTTTTCAAATATATTTAATTCATTTTTGCTGTTATCTTCACAATGCTTCTTCCACGCGTAATGAATAAGTCCTACACCTGTGGAATATATCGGATTATTTATCAGATCATGTAAACCTTTTATGCTGGTATTTGGCGCGCCTTTTCGGACAGGCAGGGAAAATATTTTTTCTCCCAATTTGTCGATATTTTTCATTTGGGATGTCCCACCGGTCAGGACCAATCCTGAAGCGGTCAAACCCTCAAAACCGGAACTTCTGACCTCATTGTGTATAAGCCAGAAAATTTCCTCAAGCCTTGGTTTAATTATAAAAGAAAGTTCTTTTTGCGAGAACATGCGCTCACCCTGATTACCGTTACATGGAATATCCACCGGATCAGTTTTGTCTTCCTCGAAATACATGGCCTTGCAATATTCCTTTTTTATCCGTTCAGCTTCGCTGACAGGAACACGTAAGCCTACTGACAGGTCATTTGTAATTTGATCTCCGCCTACAGGAATAACAGCGGTATGCCTTAATATCCCATTCACGTAAATAGCGATATCCGTTGTGCCGCCTCCCATATCCGCGAGAATCACACCCAGCCTTTTTTCATCCTCGTTCAACACCGCGTAACTTGAAACCAGCGGTTCCGGGGCTATCTCTTCCACTTCAATCCCGGCCTCATTAACACATCTTATCAGATTCTGAATGGAAGTTACTGCACCTATAAATATATGCACTTCCGCCTCGAGCTTATTCCCGGCAATACCGACCGGCTCAGATATTCCGCACTGCTCATCCACGATAAAATCCTGCGGCAGAACATAAATGATCTCTCTGTCAACAGGGATAGACACCGTCTGAGCGGCTTCCATAACGCGGCTCACGTCATACTTTGTTATTTCTTTATCAGGACGCTGCACACTTATCGCGCTCCTGCTGTTTATCCCTTTTATATGAGCACCGGCGATCCCGGCATATACTTTGTTTATCCTTACGCCTGCCATCTCTTCGGCGGCACTTACTGACTTTTCTATAGCGGAAGTTACCGCCTCTAGATTTGTCACCATGCCTTTTTTCATTCCAAAAGATTCTGATATCCCAACACCTATTATTTCCAGGTCTTTTTTATTATCATCAATCTTCGCGACAATAGTAGCAATTTTTGTTGTACCGATATCCAATCCTACTATTATTTTTTCTTTTGCCATGTAATCCCCCTTATATTAGTAAAACGTTATTTCACGTTCTTTTACTTGTTTTTTCCGCCGGCTTTAAAACAATCTGTTTATTGTAACGCATGTCCACATAACCAACCGGAATTTTTTCTGAATTCGCGGCGCTTATTACCATATTCAACCGAAGCCATTTGCTTTTATCAGTATTTTTATCAACCTTTATTTTTATTCCATTGTTAGTATAAACGATGATCTCATCAGCATTTCCCGCGTTTATTTCCGAGATGCAGGCTAAAAGTTCAGGTTGAACACTTTTAATATCCTTTATGACCTTTAACCCCATCTTAAGGTCATAAGAATCAATTTCACTGCCTAAGACAATACTTTTCAAATTTACATTAGTTATTATCGGAAGGTTCTCATAAATAACTGATGATAATTTTTTAAAAATTATTCCATTTTCCGAGACCAGGTAAAAATCCCCTTTTATATTCAAAAACGCCGCCGATTTCCTTTCTTCCACCTGGATCTCGACTTTATCGGGAAGGCACCTTTTAACACACACTTTATCAAACAAAGGATTTTCTTTGATCTGGTATTGGACCTTGACTAAATTTAATTTAAAAATATTCCGCCCGGGTTCTATGCCGGTTAATTTTATTATGTCCTCTTTTGGAACAGCCTTATTACCTGTAACAGTAATATTTTTTATATTAAAATATGGCGAGACTAAAACAAAATTGCGCGTTATCCAGAACAAGGAAACAACCACAGCTGTTCCAACCAAAATCGTCATTATTTTACCCAATGAATTTAAAAAATCCGATCTTGATTCCTGCCTCTTCGCGTCAGAGTGGCGCCGTTTTGTTAAATAAACATTTTTACTATATCTCATATTAATCCAGCCCTTTTTCCCGCCATAACAACTATCCGGTGTATCATTTCTTTAAAATCGATCCCCGCCGATCTTGCCGCGTCAGGAAGCAAGCTCACGCTTGTCATCCCGGGGATAGTATTAATTTCAAGCACAAATAAACCTTTTTTCGGATTATATATCATATCCAGCCTTGAAACATCCCGGCAACCTAATATTCTGTGGGTGTTCAACGCGATCTTCTGCGCCTTTTTATAAATATCGGCTGGAAGCCTCGCTGGGATGATATGTTCCGACATCCCTTTTTTATACTTGGCCTCAAAATCGTAGAATTTATTTTTTGGAACTATCTCCACAACCGGTAACGCATCGTCTCCCAGAATACCGACTGTTATTTCTTTACCGGTAACATATTCCTCAATTAAAATATTTTCATCAAAAGAAAAAGCGGAATCAAGCGCTTTTTCGATCTCTGATTTTTTAAAAACAATACTAACCCCGACTGCTGATCCCTGACGGGACGGTTTAACAACAAACGGCAGTTTCGGTAAGGGCGCAAAATTCCGTACCCCGGCATTTAAAATTGTAAATCCCGGTGTTTTGATTTTATTAGCGACAAGGATTTGCTTGGTAAATATTTTGTCCATTCCCGCGGCTGAGGCCAGGACCCCTGAGCCCGTGTAAGGGATTTCCATTATTTCAAGCAGCCCCTGAATAGTTCCGTCTTCGCCGCCGGGGCCGTGCAAAGCCAGAAAAGCAAGATCGATTTTTGCCTGTTTTAACCTGGAAGCAATATTTTTATCAACATCAATAAATACATTTTTAAGGCCTAGTTCATCAAGCGTTTTTTTTACCGCCCTGCCGCTGATCAAAGAAATTTCTCTTTCCGAGGACACCCCGCCGGCAAGCACGCCGATTCGCAAGTCTTTAATATCTTTTTTTCTCATTATTTGTTCTTTCGGTAAAAAATTACCTCCCCTTAATCCCCTCCTTGCGAAGGAAGGGAAAACAGGGGTGGTTATTTATTCGCTTTTAATTTTTCAATAAGGTTTTCCCCAACCTGCCAAATATCCCCCGCGCCCATTGTAAAAACCATATCCCCGGGTTTAACGATCGATAAAATGTGTTCCAGCATCTTTATTTTATCAGGAATATACCTGACATTTTTCTGGCCATATTTTTTTGCCGATTCCACTATCGATTCACCGGTTATACCGGGAATCGGTTTTTCACCCGCCGGATAAATAGGCCCTATAATTAATTCGTCCGCCTGATAAAAACATCTTCCAAATTGTTCGATCAGCGCCTTGGTTCTAGTAAAACGGTGCGGCTGAAAAGCAAGGACAATTCTTCTGTTCCATCCCACTCGCGCCGCGTTCAAGGTTGCTTCTATTTCTGTAGGATGATGGCCGTAATCATCGATCACCATAATATCATTGACCTCAGCCTTAATCTGAAAGCGCCTTTTAACACCCTTAAATTCCTGTAATGTCTCGTGAATCTTCTCTTCACTTATTCCTAATTCCAAAGCGCAGGTTATCGCGGCCAGCGCGTTATAAACATTATGTATACCCGCGGCACGCAAATTGAACCGGCCAAGATCCCTGCCGCGATAAACCACATCAAACTGCATTTCCATCGGTTTTATCTGAATATTTTTAGCTACCATATCAGCCTGGGTTTTCAAGCCGTATGTAATAAATTTCTTTTTTATTCCTGGTATAATGCTTTGGATATTTGGATTATCAAGACAAATTATACTACTTCCATAAAAAGGCACTTTATTGATAAATTGAAGATAAGTTTCCTTGATATGATCCAGATCTCTGAAATAATCGAGATGTTCCAGATCAATGTTCGTTACTATAGCAATGACCGGCGAAAGTAAAAGGAATGACCCGTCGCTTTCATCCGCCTCCGCTACAAGGAATTCTCCCTGCCCGAGTTTGGCATTTGTCCCCAGGCTGTTTAAGATCCCGCCATTCACAATAGTCGGATCCATACCCGCCCTGGCAAGAATAGACGCCACGAGAGACGTTGTTGTGGTCTTCCCGTGAGAACCGGCTATCGCGATCCCTGATTTCATCCGCATAAGCTCAGACAGCATCTCCGCGCGGGGAATAACCGGCACTTTTTTTTCCCGTGCCGCTAATATCTCAGGATTATCATTCAGGATCGCTGTGGACATAACAACAACATCAGCATTATTAATATTATCCGCGTGATGCGAGTAATATATTTTACCGCCTAATTCTTCTAAATGTTTTATTACCGGACTTTCTTTAATATCTGAACCTGTAACCTGATAGCCTAAGTTAAGCAAAACTTCGGCAATCCCGCTCATCCCTGAACCGCCGATCCCGACGAAATGTATTTTACGGTCTCTTGGAAGCATATGTCTCCTAGCAAAAGTCACAAGTACACAAGTCGTTAAGTCACAAGATAGAAATATAATTTTTTGCCTGTGACTTGTGACTATGTGACTTTAAAACCTTTGTATAATATTATATCTGTTAAATTTCAAACACCGCTACTTAATTAATGATAATACATTTAACGCCAGTATTTTTGCCGCGCCTTTTTGATACAAACCTCTATTCCTTTCACCCATCATAATTAATCTTGCTTTATTTTCCAACAGGTCAAAAACGGCTTTTGCCAGTTTTTCAGGACTTAATTCTTTTTCCGTTATGATTATTCCCCCGCCCTTAGTTTCAACTCTTTTTGCGTTAAAATATTGATGGTTTCCCGCGGCATAAGGATAAGGAATAAATATTGCAGGCCTCCCGCACGCGCAAATTTCTGAAATACTTAATGCCCCGGAACGCGCGATTATAAGATCCGACGCGCCATAGGCGTCTTCGATATTATAAAAAAATGGGCGGACGATCGATTTGAAACGAAGATTTCTGCAAAACTCATCCATCTTTTCCCAATCGTTTTCACCTGTCATTATAATAAACTGCAGGTCTATGCCTTTTTTTTCCAATAATAACAAAGTATCTTTAAAAACCTCATTAAGATTATGGCTTCCCTGGCTCCCCCCGAAAATAAAAAGTGTGATCTTCCCGGGATCCAGATTCAGGCCATGGATACCCGTCTCTTTCTTAGCAAGTTCTATGCCCAACCTGACCGGATTTCCGGTAACAACCGCGTTTTTAAAATAATGCAGCGCCTCCGGAAAAGCGACTGTGGTTTGATCAACCAGCTTATTCAGGAACCTGTTAGCCAATCCGGGTATAACATTTTGTTCATGTATTACCGTCGGGATATTGCATAATACCGCGGCCAGAACAATAGGAGGCGTAATGTAACCCCCCATTCCGACTACAACATCAGGTTTAAATCTTCTTAATAAAAATAACGCCTTAACAAAATTTTTAAAATATTTCCAGAAACTTATAAAAAGCGATAAATTTAATTTACGGCTTAATCCTTCAACGTCAAATAATTCAAAGTTAAATTTTTCTTTTGTAAAAATATCTTTCCCGATACCTTTTTTAGTACCGGCAAATAAAATATCCATATTAAATTCACTCTGCAATTCATGACCCAGAACAATTGCCGGATAAATATGCCCGCCTGTTCCACCGGCAGCAATGAGTATTTTTTTTGACATAAAATTTTAGCTTTCTTTTGAAATGTTTAATAAAATTCCTACTGACGCCATGGTAAATATTAAAGATGACCCGCCGTAACTTATAAAAGGAAGCGGCGTTCCTTTAGTCGGCAGCATTCCTAATACTACCGAGATATTAACCAGAAATTCCAGTCCTATCACAGTTAATATTCCTAAACTCAGGAAACATCCGAAACTGTCTTTTGCTTTAAATACGATCCTTCCCGCGCGCAGCAAAAATCCGATAAAAATAATAATAACTGCCAGTGCCCCGACAAAACCAAGTTCCTCGCCGACAATAGAAAAAATAAAATCCGTATGCGCTTCTGGCAGATAAAATAATTTTTGTTTGCTCTCCCCTAATCCAAGCCCAAAAGTCCCGCCGGAACCGAATGCCAGAAAGGACTGGATGATCTGAAATCCTGATGCCTGTGGATCCTGCCATGGATTAAAAAATGCCAAAAATCTTTTCATGCGGTAAGCACTGCTGAATATAAGGAAATAAAGCAAAGGCACGCAAGAGAGTACAATACTGAAAAGATGGACAAGTTTTACTCCCGATACAAAGAACATTATAAATACCGTGCCGCCCAAAATCACGGCCGTTCCAAAATCCGGCTGTAACACAACCAGCCCGCAGACAAGGCCCAATATTATCAGGTCCTGGAACCACGCGGAAAATGAAACTTCTATTTCACGCTGCTTTCTCGATAAAGAACTTGCCATATAGATCACGATAATAAGTTTAATAAGCTCTGTAGGCTGGAACCTGAATCCGCCTATTTCGATCCACCGTCTCGCGATCCCGATTTCTTTGCTCGCACGCGGGATCAGAACAACTCCCAAAAGGATCAAGCCGAATATCAGAAGCGGCTTGCTGATCTTATCCCAAAAATGATAATCTATATTCACCGTAATTAAAACAAAAATTATTCCTATTATGAACCATACAAGTTGTTTTTTCAGATAATAATAACTATCCCCGAAGTTTTCATAGGCTATCATCGCGCTTGAGCTGTAGATCATTATGATCCCTATACCTATTAAAACAAGAACAATAAAAAAAAGTTTATAATCCGACGCGTTTTTTCCTGACATACTATAGATCCCTGACTGCCTTTTTAAATTTATTTCCCCGGTCCTCATAATCCCTGAACATATCAAAACTCGTGCATCCGGGAGAAAGTAAAACAACATCCCCTGATTCAGCCATTTTTTTCGCGTTCTTCACTGCTTCCTCAAGTGTATCATTTTCATATATTTTTACAGTTTTATCCAGAGCCTTTCCTATTTTCTTTTTTGCCTCACCGATCAAAATAATAAGTTTCACTTTTTTTTGAATCAGATCCCTGAGGATCGTAAAATCCAGATTTTTATCCTGACCGCCCGCGATAAGAATTACAGGCTCATTAAAACTCTCAATTGCCTTAATAACCGAATCCACGGTAGTACCCTTAGAATCATTATAAAATTTTACGCCCCCGAGCTCACGCACAAATTCGATCCGGTGAGCTAATCCGCGGAATGACTTGATTGTTTTTATAATAATGCTGTTTGCCACATTTTTTATTTTACAGGCAGTAATAACTGCCAATACATTACTGATATTATGCTCGCCAAGAAGTTTAATATCACCGCGGGAACAAATATTTTCTTTACTGCCTTTAAAGGAAAATATAATATTATCCCCTTCAAGATAAGTTCCAGCCGGCAATTCTTTCTTTGTGCTGAAAAATAAAACCTTTGCTTTTGTTTTTTTTGCCCAGGACCTGATTATCTCATCATCATAATTCAGAACCGCATAATCATTCTCTTCCTGATTTAGAAAAATACGCTGTTTCGCGGCGGTATAATCTTCCATCGATGAATACCTGTCAAGATGATCCGGAGTTATATTCAGAGTTATACTTATTTCCGGGTGAAATTTTTTGATTCCCTCAAGCTGAAAACTGCTTATCTCCAGGACCGCTAAATGCTCCGGCGTTAAATTATTTATCTGGCTTATAAAAGTTGTCCCGATATTACCGGCGACAACTACAGGTGTTTTATTTTTTTTGAATACTTCTCCCAAAAGCGTAGTGGTAGTCGTTTTGCCATTAGTCCCCCCGATAGCAATAACAGGGCACGGACAAAAAGAATACGCAAGCTCTATCTCACTGATAACAGGAATATTCCGCTCCCCCGCTTTTATAAGGATCGGGATATTCAACGGAATGCCGGGACTTACCACAACAAAATCTGTCCCTTCCAGAACTTTGTCAGTATGCCCGCCGGACTCAGTTATAATTCCTTCGCTTTCTAATTTTTTTTTTGTTTTAGCCCATAATTCTTCAGGCTTTTTCTCACTAAGAAATACAAACGCCCCGTTTTTTTTCAAAAAT
Organism: bacterium; assembly: GCA_028719205.1. GTDB lineage: Bacteria > JACRDZ01 > JAQUKH01 > JAQUKH01 > JAQUKH01 > JAQUKH01. Next base: position 43,794 of record JAQUKH010000010.1, on the reverse strand, counting down.
AGCGCGGAATCCAATCCGGTTCTTGCCGAACCCAAAACTGTAACTTTCTTGTCTCTCAGATCCATATATCTCCTGGTATTATCATACAGCGGATAGCATTATCATAAGTCACAAGTTTAAAAGTCACAAGTCACCAGTAAAAATTAATACTTGTGACGTGGTGACTGGTGCACTGGTGACTTTTATTATCTTATCTTCAATGTCGCCAAACTCAACAGCGTAAACACAATACATATGATCCAAAAACGAACGACCACCTTAGGCTCAGGCCACCCCTTCATCTCATAATGATGATGGATCGGCGACACGCGGAAAACCCTCTTACCTGTAAGCCTGAAAACTGACACTTGAATTATAACCGAAACAGCTTCAATTACAAAAACTCCTCCGACAATCACCAGGGTTAATTCTTTTTTAGTAAGGATCGCTATTGTCCCGAGCGCGCCCCCTAACGCAAGGGATCCTGTATCACCCATAAAAACCTGAGCGGGATAAGTGTTGTACCATAAAAATCCCAGTCCTGATCCTATAATAGCCGCGCATATTATAGTCAGCTCACCTGCCCCTTCGACATAAAAAACATTTAAATACTGGCTGAACGTCCAGTTACCTGTAACATAACTCATCCCCAGAAATGATATAGACGCGAATACTATCGCGCCGATAGCAAGGCCGTCCAATCCATCCGTCAAATTAACCGCGTTAGAACTTCCTACTATTACAAACGCCGCGAATATAATATAAAACCATGAAAGCTTCCACAAAACATTTTTAAAGAACGGCACAGCGAGCTGCGTCATGTATTTTGTGCTCAAATATTTCATATAATTCGAGTCATTGATTTTATAATTCCAGAGCGCCCCGATATCCAACGGATATTTGTATAAATAAAATCCTAAGAGCAGTCCTAAAGTAACCTGGCTGATCAATTTAAATGAAACTGAAAGCCCTTCTGAATTTTTCTGTGTCAGTTTAATATAATCATCGATAAAGCCTATCAACCCGAGCCAAACGGTGACAAAAAGGACTATCCAGACCATACTGTTATTTAGATTGCTCCAAAAAAGACACGATAGAACAACTGAAAAGATTATTAAAATACCACCCATGGTAGGCGTACCTGACTTTTTATAATGAGTCTCCGGGCCTTCCTGCCTGATCGGCTGATTTGCCTTCATCGCTTTCAGGCGGCGAATAATCCACGGCCCGAAAATTATGCTTATTAAAAATGCCGTAATGGCGGCAAAAACCGACCGGACTGTGATATATCTGAAAATCCTAAGCCCGGAAAAAATACTGCCATTTTTATATAATAGAAGGTATAAATAGTAAAACATAATTTTAAAACTCCCCCAAGGGGCGTTATTTCTTAATTTTTGACTTTAATAATTCCACTGCCTCTTCCAACTTCACCGCGCGAGACCCTTTAAAAAGAACAATATCCTGTTTTTTAATAAATGATAATAAAATATCGGCTATCTCTTCGTTTGTTCTCGCGGAAAATATTTTATTTATATCCATACCGCGTTTTAACGCGGCATTAGAAGTTATTATAGTTCCATCCGATTCTTTTACAACAAGATAATCAATTTTCTGCCTGACAATCTCCTCGCCTATTTTCTTATGATAAACCCCGGAATCATTTCCAAGCTCCAGCATACCGCCAAACACAAATATCCTGCGGCCCCCGGTTCCATAATTCCCCAATTCTTTTAATCCCGCCATAACCGAATTAGGGTTCGCGTTATACGCGTCATTCACGATCTCAATACCTTTTAACTTTACTCCTTCCAGGCGCATTTTAGGAGGTTGTGCCTTTTCAAGTTTTTCAGCTAAAAGGTTTAAATTATTTTCAAATATACTCGCCGCCGCTGTCGCAGCCAGAATATTATACACATTATGAATCCCGGGTAAAGAAGTTTTTATTTTTATTTTTTTCCCCGAAGCGTTTAAAACAAATTTGCTTCCTTTAAAAGGGATCAAATTGATATTTTCAGCCATAAAATCGCTTTTATTCGTTATTCCGAAAGAAATGATCTTTGCTTTGGTTCTTGACTTAAAAAAATCATAAAATTTATCATCGGCGTTTAAAACCGCGGTTTTATCTTCAGCTAAATTTTCTATCAATTCCGCCTTAGCGGACGCGATCTCCTTAAGCGAAGAAAAATACTCAAGGTGCGCGGGTCCTACATTCGTAATAATCCCGACATCAGGCAGGGCGATCTTTTTCAATAGATCGAGTTCACCTTTTCCGGACATACCCATTTCCAGTACCAGGATCTCAGTTTTATTTGCCATATTCAAAATCGTAAGCGGTAATCCGATCTCATTATTAAAACTGCCTTTATTTTCTGTAACGTTATAAATATCTTTTAATAACATTGCCAGTACATCTTTTGTCGTGGTTTTGCCATTGCTTCCGGTAATACCGCAAACTTTTGGATTAATTTTTTTACGGTAATATAACGCCAGGGCCATCAAGGCTTTATTGGCATTACTGACATTAATAATATTTTTGCCTTTTTTTTTATTCCCGGAAATAACAACCACGGACGCACCATTTTTTAGAGCATCATCCACAAATTCCGCCCCGTCAAATTTTTCTCCCTTAATGGCAAAAAAGGCTTCACCTTTTTTTATTGTCCGCGAGTCAGTCGAGATCCCCGAATTTTTTTCTTTTGGATCAAAGCCGCTGGAAACTTTTCCGTTAACCGCCTTTTGGATTTCACCTGTTGTTAATAAAATCATTGTCAATTGATCCTTTTTTACGTTTTATCCCCGAAATACAGAGTCCCTTCCTGAAATTTCTTTATCAAACTTCCGGGCTGTGGTTCCTGCTTAACTACTATCCCGCTTCCCTGAAATTTTATTTTGATCTGGTAGGCAGACATAACATTCATTGCCTCTTTCATAGTCAGCCCCAATAATTTCGGCATTACCGTATCCTGAGAAGCGGAATTCATTTTTTCCTTATTTTCCTCCAGGATCTTGCTGACATTGGCAAGCTTTTCATCCATAAAATCAGGATCAAGTTCCTGATCTTTCAGGACTATATCTTTTGTCTCCTGCGGAATATTTAAATATCTGAGAGACTCTCTGAATATTTCCCTCGCGATAGGAACGCATATCGTTTCTCCCCAAATCGCCGTACTGTCCGATTTAGGTTCATCTGATACCACCAAAACACAAAGCTTAGGATCTTTTACCGGCGCGAATCCCACAAAAGAAATAAGTAGTTTATCGCTGCTGTATTTTTTCAGCTCAAAATCAAATTTCTTGGCGGTCCCTGTTTTTCCGGCAACTCTGTAACTGGTCATATAAGTCCTTTTTCCGGTCCCATTTTGGACAACTCCCTCTAAAATATCCGTCATTTTCTCCGCGGTTTCTTCTGAAATTACACGCCTTATCGGCTTGGGCTTGAACTCCTTCACAACGCCATTCTTATCAATAATAGACTTAACAATGTAGGGTTTCATAAGGATCCCTTTATTCGCGATCGTAGCTACTGGCTGGATCAATTGAAGGCCTGTGACCGACACTTCCTGTCCTATAGGAATTGCCCCTACAGAAAGCTTAGACCATCTGTCAGGCGAAGGTATGCCGCCGGGGACCTCTCCGGGCAGGTCTATTCCGGTCTTTTCACCATATCCAAAAGAACATAAATATTGATATAATTTTTTGGGGCTCCAATTTTGCACTGATTTAATAATAGCTATATTACTCGATACCGCTATGGCCCTTTTAAAGGTTAGCGTATCATAAACATGAGAGTCATGAACCGCGTGGTTGAAAACAAAATAAACCCCGTGCTCGCAATCTATTTCATCCATTGGCGCGACAATACCATCTTCTATTAATCCCGAAGCAACCGCGACCTTGAAAGTTGATCCGGGTTCAAACAGATCCGTAACAGCCCGGTTACGCCTGAAAGAAGAAGGATATTCAGAAAAATTATTGGGATTATAAGACGGCCAGTTTGCCAAAGCCAGAATCTCAAAAGTCTTTGGATCCATAACGATCGCCATACCCCAATTAGGATTATATTTTTCTATACCTTTTTCCAGTTCTCTTTCAGTAATATGCTGTATTACTTCATCAATAGTCAAAACAATGCTGTTCCCTTCACTTGAAGGGATAATAGATCCGGCATTGCCTGTAATATTGCGGCCCCTGGCATCCTTCTCTGTAATGATCCATCCGGGATTTCCTTTTATATATTTATCATAATAAAATTCTATGCCTTCCAGGCCTTTATTTTCCAATCCGTCGCTATCCAACCCTACAAAACCAATTGTCTGGGCGCATAGTTCCTTTTTGGGATAAAATCTTTTATTCTCTTCTATAATACCGATACCTTTAATATCAAGCCCTTTTATTTTTTTAGATTTTTCGAGTTCAACCCGGCGTGCCAGCCATACAAAGCCCTTATCGCTTGTTAAGGTCTCCATGACCTTTTTACTGTCAATTTCCAGTATTTCCGACAGGATTTCCGCGGCCTCCATTGGATTTTTTATGTTTCTCGGTTCGGCATAAATAGAATACATGGAAACACTTACTGCCAGTTCCCTCATTCTACGGTCATATATGGCACCCCTTTTAGGCTGAAGATTAACAACTCTCTGGTGCTGGCGTGAAGCTTTTTGCGACAAATTGCTGTACTGGATTACCTGGACTTGAAATAAACGCAGGATAATAAAAAAAATAGCCACTCCCATTAAACAGAAAAAAGTGGCCATACGAAATTTAATTTTTTTGCTTAGCACAAATCTCCCTCCTGAGACCCCCTATTTCAGGTTTCGTACATCCTTGGGAACATCTAATCCTAACTGATCCCGCGCAATACGTTCAATACGTTCCAGCGAACGCAGGCTCGCAACCTCCAACTGCAGAGACCTGTTCTCTTCTATCAATTTCTTTTGCTCTTCCTGCATCTGGTTTATCGAATAAACCTTTTCTCTCACTTCCATCCTTTGATATATATAAAAAAGAAAAATTGAAATGATCCCTAAAACAAAAATAGACGTAAGTATCATCGTCTTTATTTCTTCGCGATTTTTTATTTTGTCGGCTATCTCAAAAACCGGAGAGCCTGAAAAAAAACCTTCCTGGAACATATTACTCCTAATAAAAGCCACCAGTTGCAAAGTCACCAAGTCACCAGCAAATATGTTTTTCTTTACTTGTGACGTTGTGACTTATAAACTTGTGACATTTTTTTCTTAAGCTATTCTCTCAATCACCCTCATTTTCGCGCTTCGGCTGCTTGGATTCTCCCTGGTCTCCTTAAAAGAAGGGACCATAGGTTTTTTTGTTATAAGAACGAACCCGCCCTCTTTTGCCTTATTCCTGAACACATTTTTTACTATCCTGTCCTCTAAAGAATGATAACTTAAAACTACAATCCTTCCCTTTACCGCAAGGATTTCCAGCGCACCAGAAAGCCCTTCTTCCAGCGCTTTCAACTCATCGTTCACCGCGATCCTTAAAGCCTGGAACGTCCGCGTCGCGGGATGTATCCTGCCCCTCCCCGCTACCGCCGTTTTTACAATTTCGGCAAGCTCTCCGGTGGTTTTTATCGGACGTTTTGAACGTTCAAAAATTATTGCCTTTGCTATTCTTCTTGAAAAACGCTCCTCACCGTATTCAAAAATTATTTTCGCAAGCTCATCATAAGATAAATGATTAACGAGATATTCCGCCGTTATACCCTGATCCCGGTCCAGCCGCATATCCAGCGGATAATCCTGATTAAAAGAAAATCCCCTCTCCCCCTCTTTTAACTGATATGAGGAGACACCCAAGTCTAATAATATACCGTTAACCAAAGGAAGCTGAAGCTCTTCCCATATTTTTCTGATATTCCGAAAATTATTTTTAACAATTATCAAGTTCTCTCGAAAATTTTTAAGACTTCCTTCAGATGCCAAAATACCATCTTTATCGCAATCGATCCCAACCAGTCTCCCACGAGGGAGAATTTTTTCCAAAATTGCCTTTGCATGCCCGCCTCCTCCCAATGTCCCATCCACATAAACATTTTCGTCAAAACAACCCAGGTGCTTTAATACCTCTTCCAACATCACTGGAGCGTGAGCATAACTAATCACAGCATGTTTTTCCTTTTAAACGTCCGGAAACTTTTATTATAATATTATGCAAATCCCTCGGGAAATTCATCCCTGATATTTGTAAATTATAATCATTAACAGGATGCCGGCCGCAGGATATAATGAACGGTTTTTGAACATTATCCTCTTTTCTAGTATTTTTAATGATCACAAAAACTCCTTGTTCAACACAGAGCCTTAAATACCCAGATCAACCAGATTTTCAGCCGCCTCCGCGAAATTCTTTTCTTCCACCAATAAGAAACTTGCCCAGTTATCCTTACTCCAGATCTCTATACGGTTACCGACTCCTATAATAACAGCATCCTTATTAATGCCCGCGTATTGGCGTAAAGTTAAAGGAATATTTATACGGCCCAGTTCATTTGTTTCGCATTCCGTGGCTCCTGATAAAAGAAAACGCGAAAATGAACGTGCTTCTTTTTTAGTGGTAGGAAGCGAAAAAATTTTCTTTTCCCAGATTTTCCATTCTTTTTGATTGAATACAAACAGGCATTTTTCAAGGCCGCGCGTAACCATGAAGACGGCTTTTTTATTCTGCCGCATTTTAGCGGGGATACTCAACCTTCCCTTTTCATCTAAAGTATAATGATATTCTCCTGTATACATGTTAAGCTGTCCCTTTTTGGATTACCATTCATGCGAAATTGGATTTCACACTTTTACACTCTTTTACACTTATGTACAAAATTTTACACCTTATAATTTAGATGTCAAGCAAAAAATAAAATATTTTCATATTATTTTTATCAATGCTATTTTTAATGTTATTTTTATCGACAATTTGAATTAAATATATTAAAATTAACTTCATAGTTTTAACCTTGGATCACAAATGATTTATACGGATAAAATCAGGAATGTGTTATGATAAAAAAAATAATAAAAAAAGGCAGCATTAACGATGACTTTATCAAAAACGCGGACATGGAACACTGGGCAACAAAATCTCCGCAGGAACGTGTTGAAACTGTTGAAATCCTAAGGAGGCAGTTTAGTGGAAGTACAAAAAGACTTCAAAGAATTGTTAGAGTTGTTCAACTCAAACAAAGTTGAATATGTGATCGTGGGAAGCTACGCGTTAGCTTTCCATGGAGCACCGCGCTATACGGGGGATATAGACCCTAATGAAGGTTTTGATTTTTTAAACATGCAAGCATTTTTTGTAAAAAAAGGGCGATCCGCCTCAGGCGGACCGCCCTTCCAAAAATAACAAGCTGTACGTAAGCCGAATTCTGTTTCCCGGCTTGCGCCGGGATGGCAACCATTCCTCTGGGACTGATGTTTCCATCAGTCTCAAGCAATCTTACCCGTTTCAATATTCCCGAAGGAAAATGGGAACGGACCATTCCCACCCCGACGTAGCATCGGGGATCGAAACCTATTTGATCTTGCACCGGATGGGGTTTGCCCTGCCTCCTGTGTTACCACCGGAGCGGTGAGCTCTTACCTTTTACATTAAGATATTTCTACCTTAAAATAAATCCCGATTTACATCGGGACGCCATTTCACCCTTTCCCCGATTTGCATCAGGGCGGTATATTTTCTGTGGCACTTTCCTGCCCCTCACGGGGAGCCGTCGTTAGCAGCCATCCTGTCCTCAAGGAGCCTAAGCTCCCAGGGTGTTCGGACTTTCCTCTCCAAATTATCCGTTAAAGATATTTGGAGCGATTGCCTGTCCAGCTTGCGATTTAATGTTAACTTTTTTTGTCTTTGGCGAAATTTTAATAGAACGATTCTTTACAGCCAAACGCGCCAATTTATCCGCCCTGCTGTTTTGTTCCCGCGGAATATATTTTAAATATAATTTCTGAAATGATTTACAGATCTCGCTCGCCTCTGTCACTAATCTTAAGATCTCTTTATTATTTATCTTATATTCGCCTAAAACCTGTTTTACCAGAAGTTCTGAATCAGAATAAACCGCGACCCTTTTTAAGCCTAAAACCCGCGCGCGTTCCAAAGCCTTGATAAAAGCCCGGTATTCGGCAATATTATTCGTTGCCTCACCTATATATTCACTGATCTCTTCATAGACTTCGCCGCTTGGATGACAAATCAAAACACCCAATCCTGCAGGGCCGGGATTTCCAGAACAGGCTCCATCGATATTTATCACTGCTTCTAATTTTTCTGTTTCCATTTTATATTTCCTTTAATATATATATATAGTATAATCTACATTCACTCATTTGTCAAAAACAAAATTAGCTTTCCGTAGGGGTTCGATTTATCGAACCCAAAAAACATTAAGAAAGCGGGCTCCGATAAAATCGGAGCCCCTACAATAAAATTGTAAAAATTTGGGATTATATTTTATGGAATTTAAACTTATAAAAAAAGATAAAAAAACTATGGCGCGCGCGGGGTTGATGAAAACCGCTCACGGCGAGATACAAACACCTGTTTTTATGCCTGTGGGAACCCACGCCACGGTAAAAACCTTAACGAACAGGGATCTTGTTGAGATAGGTTCGCAGATCATTCTAAATAACGCCTACCATCTTTACCTGAGGCCCGGGCTTGAAATAATCAAAACAGCCGGAGGCACTCATAAATTCATGAACTGGGAAAAGCCTATTTTGACAGACAGTGGAGGATACCAGGTTTTCAGCCTGAATGTCCTTAAGAAAATCACGAAAGACGGAGTCCATTTCAATTCTCATTTTGACGGAAGCAGTCATTTTATTTCCCCTGAAAAAGCTATGGAGATCCAGATCGTATTAGGCGCTGACATTATAATGAATTTCGATGACTGCCCGCCTTATCCTTCTACGCCTGACCATGTGCAAAATTCGCTTGAGATCACAACGGCCTGGGCAAAAAGATGTAAGGAATATTTTCTGGCTAACTCTGCCGGAAAACAATCTTTATTCGGTATTATTCAGGGAGGTGTATTCCCTGAACTTAGAAAAGAATCCGCTCAGCAGCTTCTTGAAATTGATTTTGAAGGATATGCCCTCGGCGGGTTAAGCGTGGGAGAACCTAAAGACGCGATGTATGAAATAATAGAACATACCGCTCCGTTATTACCTGAAAATAAACCACGGTATCTGATGGGTGTCGGCACGCCTGAAGACCTTGTTGAAGGAATATCACTGGGAATCGATATGTTTGACTGCGTAATGCCGACAAGAAATGCCCGGAACGGCACCGCGTTCACACGGAACGGTAAAGTAATTTTAAAAAATTCCCAATATCAGAATGATTTCAAACCTATCGATGAAGAATGTAAATGTTATACCTGCCTCACGCATTCCCGCGCGTATCTCCGGCATATGTTCAAGATGAGCGAAATCACGGGGTTATCTCTGGTAAGCCTGCATAATGTTTATTTTTATCTGGAATTCATGAGGGACGCGAGAGAAGCGATACTGAAAGATAATTTTGAAAACTGGAAAAAAGATTTTCTTTTAAGGATTAAAACAAATAACGAGTGATTATTTTGCTATATATTTATCAAATCCCTTTGATTTGAAAATTTTCCCGGAACTATCTACTATCAAACATTCTGCTCCCGGAATAGATTCTACCAATTTTATTCCCTTTTCAGGCCCAAGGACAAAAATCCCGGTTGAGGGAATAGACATATCTTTAGAAACTATCGTGACACTCTGGCACAGGTTGCCTGAATGCCCTGTTTTTGGATCAAAGATATGATGATACCTTTTATCATTTTCAATAAAATAATTTTCATAATCCCCTGAGGTAATAATCGCGGCATCCGAAACTTTAAGATTTACTAATATCTCTTCATCGTTCCTCGGATGCTGGATACCGATTTTAAAAGGCTCACCTTTTTGTTTTTCTCCCAGGGCGTAAATATCCCCGCCCGCATTGACAAGCGCGGTTTTTATACCGGATTCTTTAATAACCTTCACCGCTCGTTCTAACGCGTAAATCTTGGCTATGCCTCCGGGCTCTAACCGCATTCCGGTTTTTATTTTGATCCTGTTCTTCTCTTTATCGATCTCTATATTTTTATAATTAACTAATGGAAGCGTATCGGAAATTTCTTTTTCTGTCGGAATATAATGTTTCTTAGCCGGACCGAATCCCCAGAGATCTACTATCGGAGCGATAGAAATATCAAACGCGCCGTCAGTTAAGGCGGAATATTTCAAAGATCGCTCTATCAATTCGACAACCTCTTCCGGTACCTCAACCCATGTTCCGCTGTTCCTGTTTATCTTTGAGATAAAACTATCTTCTTTGAAATTACTGAAAACCCGGTCCACCCGCTCCATTTCATCAAACGCTTTTTTTATCACCGTTTTGGCTTTACCTTCATCTGTCTGATAGATCTTAACATTAACTATAGTGCCCATTATAAACTTAGTTTCTTCGGTTTTTTTGTATTTACCACATGAAACATTCAATAACACAAAAAAAATAATGAATGTTATAATCCAATTCCGGCAATTTTGTTTTCGCATTTTACGCATTTCCCTTCTTTTAATCCGATTTTTCTAATTGTATACCCTATCCTCCGGATAAGTTCATTATTACAATTCGGGCAATAAGTAGTATTAGCCGAAACATCCGCGATATTCCCTATATAGACATAATTCAGTTTCTCCCTGGCTATTTTTCTCGCTAATTCCAAACTTGAAATATCCGTTGGAGGAATCTTCATTTTATAATTCGGAAAATACCTTGAGAAATGGAGTGGGGTATCAGGCCCTAATTTTTCAGAGATCCAATTTACCAGTTTTTCAAAATCCTCTTTTTTGTCGTTTAACGTAGGGATCACGAGATTGGTTAACTCTACATGAGAGGTTTTATTAGCTAATTCAGTTGCCTTTAAAACCGGCCCAAGTTTAGCATGGCATATATTTTTATAAAAATTTTCATCCATTGATTTAATATCAATATTTAAAGCATCAATAAAAGGAAGAAGTTTTTTTAACGGTTCCTCTTCCACATATCCATTGGTCACGATAACATTTTTAAGCCCCGCCTCCTTTATCAACTGCGCGGTCTCCAGAATAAATTCATACCATGTAAAAGGTTCGGTGTATGTATAGGCTAAACCAAGTGAATTATTTTCCTTCGCCAGGGCAACCAATTCTTTTGGAGAAACCGGAATCGTTTTTACATCGATCTGGGAGATGGTCCAGTTCTGGCAATTTTCGCAGGCAAGATTACAACTGTTAGCCCCAAGAGAAAGTATCAAAGACCCCGGATAAAAATGGTACAGTGGTTTTTTTTCTATCGGGTCAAGGCAGGGATGTGACGCGGTTTGACCGTAATTAACCGCGTAAAGTATTCCGCCGGTATTTTCCCTGGACCTGCAGAATCCTGATTTACCGGGAGCAATTACGCAGTGTTTCGGACAAAGCAGGCACTTAACTTTTTCATTATCCAGTTTTTCATAAAATAAGGCTTCTTTCATTTTTCGCCTCCTTATTAAATTTCTATTTCCATATTATCACGGCTCGCGATAGTTCTAGAGAATATTTTTTTGGCTATTGATCCGGCTATTTTTCTTGATTTAAAGTCCGGATACTTCTCCGCATCGAAATGTACAAGAGCAAGTTTTTTTGCCCCGGATTCTTTCGCGATATTTGCTGCTGTTTCCGGATTCAGATGCGGCCAGTTTTTTACGTTAAAATCCACAGTATACGCGCACTCTGTTATAACCAGATCCGCGTTTCTCGCTAATTCAACCGCATTTTTGCAGTAACCGGTATCAGGGCAATACGTGATTATCTTACCTTCAATTTCCAGCCTTATTCCCAATGTCGGTGAAGCATGAAGCATCGGTAATACTTCAGCTTTGAACGGAAGTTTCTTTAATCCTTCCGGCACTTCGATTATTTCGCTTTTAAATTTCAGATTTTTTCTTGGAAGAGTAAACGGCCAATTCAAGAAAATTTTCAAAATATCCCTTGTCCCCTTTTGCCCGATTATGCTTAATTTCTTTTTAAACCTGAATTTAGGCAGTGTATGTAATCCTATAATATGGTCTAAATGAAAATGGCTTAAAAAAATATAAACGGGTTTAGTCTGGTTGATATGCCTGTCCAATTTTCCCAACCCGTTTCCCGCGTCCAGAACAATATAATATTCAGGGCATTCGATCAAAATACAAACCGTATTCCCTGTTTTCGTGTCATACCAACCGTTCGTACCTAGAAAGGTTATTTTTAATTTATTCATAAATTAACTTTATTATCTCTCTAAACCTTTTATACTGTCAAGTTTTTATTAGATATAATTCAGAACGTGATCACGCATTCGCTGGATACCTTGAGGAGACTGTAATCTTTTTCAAGCTGGGATTTATTCTTGAATATTTCATAATCAAAAGAAATATTGAACGTTACAAATTCAGTCAAGTCATAATCAAACTTTGTATTATAATTATATTTTCTGCTCGAATCGTATTCAACATAATCTTTTGTGTTTATTATTTCCATTTTTAGGCCCGTACGCCACCTGGCGCGGTTCGTGAAATCGATCTGCCTTTTGGCAAAACGAAGCGCGCGGGGCAGGTCAAATTTATATATTAATTCCAGATTGGGCTCATACGCCTTTAGTTCTTTAACCCTTAACTCACTGTAAACATTCTCCTTTTCCTCCCTGTAAGAGAAATAATAATTAGTTGAAAAACGCTTAGTCCATCCGGCCAAAAATGAAAACGAAGGATTAGAAACGGTCTTTTCAGAAATGTCATCTTTCAGGATCTTTTTATGGCTGTAATCCATACTCAAATTCGCGTATTCAGTGATCCTATCCCAGAAATACAGATCCGATTTCAGGTCATAATTCATTCCCGCCGATGAAATCCTCGTGCGCGTATTAAAAATACTTTCGAAGATCGTCTGTTTTTCCCGGCCCAGGCTGTATCTGGCATTGACAACCAGAGGCGTGCTCAAATTATATCTGGAGCCGAGCGCGTAATAATTTTCCATGGTAATTTCTTTTGCCGACAGGTCCTGCCCGGTAATTATTCCATCCCTGAGTTTTTTCACTAGTGTCGAAAATCCGGTCCCATTATTAATATTATCAAATATCGCGGATTTTCTCGCCCTGACAGTCTGGCTGAATGATAAAGGATTTATATTCCGCCACCAATTGCTCGGCCTCGCGTCTAATTGCCATTCCGCCTCTCCCGCGATATTCGCGTTTTTTGAACCGGCTTCCGAACCTGTCAAAAATCTTTCCTTATAATCGACTGAACTTTTTATTCTGCTGTGCAACCCGTTTAAATTTTTAAATGGTTCAATATTTACCCCTCCCCATTGGTCACGGTTTAAAGGATACCAGCCGCTTTCTTCGGTTATTTCTTTGATCTTGCGCCATGAATAATCCATATCAAGATATTTAACGGGAGAATAACCGATCCCTAATGAGCGGTTATCGGAATTATGGAATCTGGAAAATCCTTCCATTTCATAATCCTGTGCCTCTCTAAAACGTTTTAATCCAAGATTAAATTTCAACCGGTCTATGAGAGTATATTGAGGAATATTATATTCAAAACCATAGGTATAAATATCCTGGTTCGTTTTTCGCTGGAGGCTTATTTCCTTTGTATTGTTGTCTTCGTAGTTAAACGTCAGAAATCTCGGGTTTTTCGGCAATTTCAGGGCCGCGTTCACTCCGCCTTTTGAACTTTTTGTCTCATTAAGCTCTTCCAGAGATAAAACACCGTATTTATCCTCCTTCGGGGCCTTATTTTCTTTTTCCAGATTTAAAGTAATTGGCAGGAATTCCAGAAATGTTATATTACTTATAGCGCGCAGCATATCCCTTTTTTGTGTTTCCATATCACGCCCGATGGTTTTAAAATCCTGATCCCATTGCCTGAAATCAAAGAACAGATCCATTTTATCCTCAAGCTCCGTTTTTAATGAAACTTTTCTTGCCTCGCCGCTCTTTTTTATCCGGTCTTTCAGCATTATCTCATCCAGATAAATTTTTCTTTTACCAGGGACATCGGATCCGGGGTTTCTGACACCAACACGGATAAATTTTATTTTATAAAGAGAAACAAGGTTCCCTGTCCTTTTTAATCCATCCGGAATTTTATCGCCATCAGCGTCATCCAGGCCGATATCAACCCCGTCATAATCCCAACTATTTGGAATATCCTTTACAGGGGTTGTAAATTCATAATAATTATCTTCATCAACCCCAAGCCGTATAAAAAACACTTCATCATCCGCGGCTTGCCCGGCATCCTGTTTCAGCCAGAAATGCAAAGCCCTGTATGATGAAAAATCCATAAGTTCTGAAAAATCCCATTGGGTAGACCCTTCTTCTTTTGAACGCAGAGAATACGCCATCATCAGGCTGTAATTCACATAGTTATTATTTAATAACTCGGAATTGTCCAATATTATTCCCGCCCCGCCCTCATTGTTCAACCTTACAGCGAATCTTTCGTTTTCTTCTATTGTTCCGTTAGCCAGTTTTACCTTACCCACATCCCAACTGCGGCCGACAACTTGTAATGTATTTATTGTTACATCCCCCCCTCCTTTAAGCCACAAACGCAGGTACTTAACCAGCTCCCAATCAGCCGCGCCTGTCTTTGATGCGGAACTTAAGGGAATACTTAATAAAGTAAATCCATTTTCAGACCGGCCGAGCCATTGCGGATCAATATTATTGGGAAAATTTGTCAGATCCAATTGAAAATTAAAATAATTATCATTGGTTTCCAGAAAACCATCCCCATCCAGATCTTCCGTATCAAGCTTCTTATTACCCTTTCCCGCCAATTCACCATAATAATCAAAACCCGTATCTTCATCTTTACCCAATTTCCCGTCTCCGTCTTTATCTTCCGTATCTAAAACTCCGTTTCCGTTCATATCCTCATTTATCTGTCCCATATCAATATTTAAAATGCCGCTTTTTGTGTCGCTTTTTATCCAGATTTCAATATATTCCCGCTTACTGAAATCCAATGCCTTTTTTGAAAAACTGTACATTGTCCCTGCCCAGTTTGATCCTTGATTTTTTAAATACAACGATCTTCCGCTTTCTTCTTCATCGTGGCTGATATTTATTTCATTTATTTCCAGAAAATCACTCCTGGATATTTCACCCGCGGGATTACTCGAGACAACAGACCAATTTTCAGTATTGGTTGATATTTCATCCGATACTTTATCTTCCTCCATATTATTTATTGACAGCCTGTTATTGGTATTAGGATCAAACGACGACTTGGCAATTTCGCCAAGAATGTTCACATGCATATCTTCAATATTAAACTTTATATTAGCATCCACGCCTAAAATTATATCTTTGTTCGGAGATTCTTTGGCCTGCGGGAAACCGGTTTTCATCTCAAGTCCGTTTTCCGCAATATATGTGGCCCCGACAGCGAGGTTCTGTGTCGGCTCGTATTCCGCGCGCACGCCCATTATAGTGCTTTGGGAACCGGTTCCAAACGGAAAATATTCATAATCCGCGATTATCTTCGCGTCCTCTTCTATTTTTATTAAGAATGTAAGCAGGCCGATATTATAATCAATATTATAGTCCACACCTCTTGCTAATAGCTTTTGTTTGAGATAGATCTTTTCACTGCCGGTAACTATCCCGGGCCTTAAAAAATATTCTTTTGTATAAGCCCTGTAATTTACATTGAGGATAAATTCCGGAACCGGAGTTTTTGTATAAATAGACGGATTCAAAACCTGGAAAGGCAAGTCCCCGGGAAAAATCAAAATGCCGTAATCGTAATCTATGTTTTTTGGATCTATCCTTCCATCTTTTGGATCATTATCCAGCCCCAGAATATCAATATATTCTCTTGATGTATTCGGGTCTTTTTCCCTGCCGAATAGATCTATTATTTTTAAGGAAAAGAATCTCGGATCAATATTTTTACTGCCTAAAAAATAAATATTCCGCACCCTGTACCGCCAAAAGTACTCTGAATCATTTTGATCCCGGATAATTTTATGTTCATACCTTTTCCCGCTTGCATCATTGTAATTTACCGCTATTACATAATTTTCCTGTATTTGAATAAAAAAACTGATCTTGCCTGTCTTTTCATCAAATGTATAATCATTGCCGCTTTTAAGTTCATCAAATTCTCCTTCATAATTACTGCCGTCCGTCCCTGAAGCTATAAAATGATCTGTATTAAAATTATTGGCCGAATTCCGGTCATCAAGATAAATTTTAACATCTTTTATCGGGAGTTCATTTATATTTTCATAAACACGATAATAACGATTTTTTATATATTCCGCGTCTTTAATATCTTTTTTCGTTTCAGCAAATGTTCCTGAAAATTCTTTCCGCTCGCTCTGAGTCTCGCTGAATGTCGCAAGCGCCTTAATTTTCAGATTTGGATAAACAGGAGGGGGAATATGGTCAGGATAATTAATTTCGGTATAATCTTTTTTACCTTTGAAAGTTTTATCGGCGTCAAACTGGGTTTCTAAATAAAGCCCAAACGTGGTTTTATTATAGGCTATAAATTCTGTTTCAGAAATATTTAAAGGGATATAACCAAAAGCCGCCCGCTGAACGATTTCATCATCATCTCCCACATAGATCGCCGAGATCCTGTTTTTATTTTTATCCTCACGGGTGTCATCATAATCAATATCAAAAAACAATTTCCTGCGCGCCACGCCATAGATCCTCACCTGCAGTTCCTGGTCTATTTTAAAACCATATTTATTCGGCTGATAAGGCGAGGAGAATTTTTGTTCATCCAAGGTAAAACGGATAAGTTTACGGCCGGAAATATCCATAAGTGATTGCTGGTCTTCCGAGCTAATGGAAGGGATTAAACCTTCGCCCTGCACGTTTGTCAATGGGCCGAGCGCCTCATCTGCCAGGGAAAATCCCGCGAAACAAAAGTAAAAAGTAAAAAAAATTATTATAATCCTTTTCAAAATACCCCTTTTTAATACCATACAGAATTTATAATTATAACATAACCAATCAGGATTAAATCCCGCAAATTACCACCCCTTAGTCCCCTCCTTGGCAAGGAGGGGATTAGGGGTGGTATAAAAACCTTGAAATTATTCCGGCGTTATGCTAATATTTAAAAAAAATCAAGGAGGATGCCGATGCTTAAAAAAATTATTTTTATGATCATTATTTTATCGTTAACTCCTGTTTTTTTGTCCATGGCGGAAGAGAAACCTATCAAGATCGGCGTGCTATTGGCTCAAACAGGGGATTTAGGCGCTTATGGAAAGGCGATCCAAAATGGCGCTATACTTGCCGCTGAAATGATCAATGAAAATGGCGGTATCCTGAAAAGAAAAATTGAACTGGTCCACCGAGACTCACAAACCGAGCCGACTATGGCTGTGGACGCGGCGCAAAAATTAATTGATATTGATCAGGTAGTAACCATTGTAGGCGCACTTTCAAGCGGCGAAACTATCCCGGTCGCGACCTCAGTGGCAGTAAATAAAAAAATACCTGTTATTTCACCCGCCTCAACCTCCCCGGAAATTACAAACATTAAAGATAATGACTTTTTATTCCGGACCGTTCCATCAGACGCGCTCCAATGTGAGGTTCTAGCCTCCGTGGCAAAGGAACAAGGCTTTAAAAAAATATCCATTATTTATGTGAATAATTCGTACGGCGAAGGCCTCGCGGAAACCATGAAAGGCGCGTTTGAAATGATCGGCGGGAAGATCTTGGAATCCGTAGCCTTTAATTCCAACCAGCCAAGCTACCGCTCTGAGGTGCAAAAGGCCGTTAAAGACGAACCGGATGCCTTACTTGTCATTGCCTATCCTGAAAACGGAGTAAGGATATTGCGCGAGGCGATCGAATTCGGGCTTGCCAATAAATTTCTGCTCACGGATGGAATGAAGGCGGACGAGATAATAAAAAATATCGGTGGCAAATATCTGAATGGAACTTACGGAACCGCGCCTGCGCCGGTAGAAAGCAATTTAAGTAAAAAATTTAAAGAGGCATATCAAAAAAGATTCGGCGAAATGCCTCCCAAACCATATATCGATACCTGCTTTGACGCCGTGATCCTGACTGCCCTCGCGATAGCGAAAGGCGGAAATACGGACGGAACAACCATCCGCGACAATTTGCGTTTTGTCGCGAATCCTCCCGGCGAAAAAGTTGATTTCCTGGACCTGAAAAAGGCGCTTAAATTAATCGCTGAAGGCAAAGATATCAATTATGAGGGCGTATCAGGGTCCGTCAATTTTGATAAAAACGGCGATATCACCGGCGGTTCTTACGGGGTCTGGAAAATCGATAATGATAAGATTGTCGATGTAAGAGTCGAAGTGGTAGAATAAAAACGGTAAGGGTTCAAAATTTTGAACCCCTACAATATCTTCTTTTCTCCAAATATCCCATCAGGACGATAAAGCAGCACGAGTTCCAGAATAACACTGATAAGAATTATCCGGAGAGGGCTCTGGATGTTTGTTATCATTCCGGAAACCTTCGGATCAGTGGAAATTCGCGCCAGAAGATCCGTCAGGAATTCAGACCCGGACCAGATCGCCCATACTAAAAAGGCCCCTGCTATAGCGCCCAGATTATTCCCGCTACCGCCAAGGATAAGCATGACCCAGACAAGAAATGTAAACTGCATCGGATGGAAAACATCCGGGCTTATAAAAGAGATGTAATGGCTGTATAATCCCCCCGCCAATCCCATGAACATTGATCCGATCACCAGTGACTCCAATTTATAACGGAATACATTTTTCCCGACAGACGCGGTTACCAATTCATCTTCACGGATTGCCTTAAGAACCCTGCCCCACGGCGAATGAATACTTTTTTCAATAAAAAAATAAATAAAAACAATAATGATAAAAATAATTAATAAAAACAAAAGATTATAATATGGTGCCGCGGATAATTCTGCCCATGGTTTTGGGATATCCTTGATCCCTCTATTTCCGTTGCCAAGCCATGCCTCATTGGTAAAGATCAGCCGGATCGATTCCGCGATGCCAAGCGTAGCTATCGCGAGATAATCTTCTTTTAATTTTAACGTGGGCAGACCGATCAAAAACGCGATAAGTCCGGAAACAACGGCTGAAATTAAAAGTCCAAAAAATATCGGCATTCCCAGGCCGCCCAAATGCTCAGGTGACGGCCCTTTAGTCAAAAATGCCGTTGCATAAGCTCCGATCGCAAAAAAACCCGCGATACCGACATTGAAAAGTCCCGTGAAACCCCATTGCAAATTAAGGCCTAACGTCAAAATGGCAAAAATACCCGCCATGATTCCAAGTGTAATAAGATAACTTAAAATTCCGCTCATGCCAGCCTTTCTTTTTTCCCGAAGATACCTGATGGCTTTATCAAAAGCACCAGTATCAATATCATGAAAGAAACAACACTTTTATACGCGGGATTAATAAATGCCGTCGATACCTCCTGAGATATACCGATGATCATCCCTCCGGCCATCGCGCCATAAGGGCTTCCGATCCCTCCCAGAATTACTGCCGCGAAAATCGGCAGAAGCACATCCCAGCCCATCATCGGCCTTAACTGAACCTCGAGTCCCAGAAAAATACCGCCGGCCGCTGCCAGGGCGCATCCCAATCCCCAGGTCCAAAAAATTATCTTTTCTGTCTCAATTCCGATCACCCCCGCTAATTGCATATTATCTGACAACGCGCGCATCGCTTTTCCGATCCTGGATCTTTTAAGAAATAAATGAACCGCGATTATCAATAGGAATGACGCGGCAATAATAAATATTTCATCGGGTTTTATTCTAATACCAAAAGGCAGTTTTTTTGCCATTTGTATTTCTGAACTATAATAGACTAACTGCGGGCCAAAGATCAGTTGGACAACATTCCTTAAAAAAAGCGCCGCGCCGATCGAGGCAATTAACAGGACCACTGAAGTTTTCTCCCTTAGTTTTCTATAAATACACCAATCAATTAATATTCCCAATCCCGCTGTAATACACATTGAAAGAATGACCGCAACAACAAACGGAACATTTAATCCCAGAAAAAAAAGGCATAAATACGCGCCCGCAGCCATAATATCGCCGTGCGCGAAATTGGCAAAGTTCAGGATCCCATAGGTCAGTGTCAATCCGATCGACCCAAGAACTATAATACTCCCCATGATGATCCCGTTAATGATTAATTGAGGCATAATTATTCTCCCAAATATAATTTACCAATATCTTTGTTATTTAACAGCTCTTCGCCAGTACCCTCATACATATTTTTCCCCATTGAAAGAACATACCCCCGGTTCGAGATTTTTAACGCGCGTTTCGCGTTCTGTTCCACCATCAAAATCGCGGCCTTTTCTTCCCGGTTGATCAATTCGATCTTTTTCATCATCTCATCAACCATATTCGGCGCTAATCCGGCTGAGGGTTCATCAAGGAGCAGAAGCTTTGGCTTAAGCATCAGGGACATACCTATGGCGAGCATTTTTTGCTGTCCCCCTGACAATTCTCCGGCCTTTTTATTTTTAAAACCGCTAAGCAGAGGGAAAATCCCATAAACTTCTTCGATATTTTTGCTGTAATCATCGTGCCTCACAAAAGCACCCATATCAAGATTTTCTTTTATGGTTAATGAGGGAAATATGTTATTATCCTGCGGAACATAACACATACTTCTTTTCACGATCTGATGCGGCTTCAGGCCTGTAATATCTTCATTATCAAAAAATATATTTCCGGTAAATACCTTAACCAGCCCGAAAATAGCCTTTAAAAATGTTGATTTTCCCGTACCGTTAGGCCCGATGATCGAAACGATCTCGTCTTTTGACACGTGTAAGGAAATTCCTTTTACTATCTCAACGCGTCCATATCCCGCGGCAATATTCTCAATTTTTAAAATAGACTCCATAAATTTACACTCCCAGATACGCGTCTAACACGCGCGGGTCACTTTTGATCATTTTTGCCGTACCTTCGGTTAATTTCGAGCCTTCATTCATTACGATAATAGGGTCACATAGATTCATAACCAGATCCATATCATGCTCTATCAATAAAAAGGTTGTTCCATTCGCGTTTATTTTTTTTATATCCTCTACTAATTTATTCATTAATGTACGATTTACACCCGCCCCGGGTTCATCCAAAAGGATCATCTCGGGATCCGCCATCATCGTCCGGGCAATTTCCAGAAGTTTTTTCTGTCCTGTTGAAAGATTCTCCGCGTATTCATCCTTTAAATGAATCAATTCTATAAATTCTAAAACCTCCATGGCCCTTTTCTTATTATTTTTTTCCTGTTTTTTTACTTTCCCGGGTAAAAACCATACACCAGATAATCCTTCTCCATCCTGGTTATAAGGAATAAGCATAAGATTTTCCAAAACTGTCATTTTTTGAAGTTCGCGGGATATCTGGAAGGTTCTCATTAAACGTTTTCTGAAGATCCGGTGAGGTTTTAATCCGTCTATTCTTTCTCCATTAAACCATATCTCACCCTTATCTGGGGCGTAAATACCCGAAATGAGGTTAAACAGCGTGGTTTTCCCCGCGCCATTGGGGCCGATCAAACCGGTAATAGTCCCTTTTTTAACCTCAAGGCTGCAGTTATGAATAGCTTTGATTCCGCCAAAGTCTTTTTCCAGGTTTTTGATAACAAGCATTTTTTTGTTTTTCTATTTTCTGATTAATAAAAGCAGTTCATCGCGGTATTTTATCATTTCAGCTTCGGTCTTTGCCTCAACATTCAACCGCAAGATCGGTTCGGTATTGGATTTCCGCACATTAAACCACCATGCAGGATATTCAACACTGACACCGTCAATCTCTGAAATTTTTCCTTTGGAATAAATCTTTTTTAATTCAGCGATCTTTGCGTCTTTATCTTTTACCTCTGAATTTATCTCTCCGCTCTGAAAATAACGGCGAACCGGCTTTAAAAGATCATTCAATGTTTTACCGGGATTCGCGCTCATCAAATTCAAAAGAAAGATCATAGCCAGTTCCGCGTTGTCCGTAAAATAGGCATCTTTAAAATAATAATGCCCGCTTAATTCCCCGCCAAAAACCCCGTTTTCGTCTCTTAATTTTTGTTTCATAAACGCATGCCCGACCCGGGATACGATCGGACGGCCGCCGTATTTTTCGATCTCTTCTTTTACCGCCCAACTTGAACGAATATCATAAATTATCCCCGCACCCGGATTTTTCTTTAATACCTCTCCCGCTAAAAGCGCCGTTATCAGGTCGTTTCCGATCAATTCACCTTTATTATCAACAAATGCCGCGCGATCCGCATCACCGTCGTACGCGACCCCAAGATCCGCGCCTCTTTTAATAATTTCATTTTGCAGGTCTATTTTATTCTCAGGCTTAAGAGGATTAGGCTCATGATTCGGAAAAGAACCATCCGGTTCAAAAAATAAAGGAAATATTTTGCCGGGAATTTTTTTAAAAATAAGAGGCATCGTAACGCCCCCCATCCCGTTTCCGGCATCAATGGCTATTTTAAACGGTTTAATGTCTTTCGCAAAACCTGTTAGAAAATCAATATAATCATCCATTATATTTTTTTTGATTATTTTTCCTTTAACAACTCCTTTTGCCGCTTTTCCGGGTATCCCAGCCATTTTTTCCAGTTCCTGGATTCCGGTATCATAATTTATGGGGATCGCTTTTTCCCTGCAAAGTTTAAAACCGTTATACTGTTTAGGATTATGAGAAGCGGTAATCATGATCCCCCCGCCAAAACCATACCGCCCGACAGCAAAACTTACCATAGGCGTAAGAACCATTCCGATGTCTATTACAGTCCCACCCGCGTCAACTATACCTTTTGACAATGCGTCAAATAAAACATGGGCGGATAATCTCATATCATAGCCGACAACGATTTCCCTCTTTCCTAAAAATTGAACAAATGCCTGCCCTATTTTGTACGCGTTTTCTTCGTTAAGTTCGGACGGATAAATTCCTCTTATATCATACGCTTTAAAAATGCTTTCCATAAGATTCCTTTCAATTATTTTTGTTTTATATTATAGATCCTTCGTCACTTCGTTTCTCAGGATGAAAGGCCGAAATTCCCTGACCTTTCATTTATAAAGTTTGCTTTTATTAATATATCCTATTACACCTTCCGGAACTAAATATTTTACTGATTCTCCTTTTTTTATTTTTTCCCTTACTTCAGTCGAAGAGACATCAAATACCCTCGTTTGGAAAAAAATAATATTTTTCACCAGAGATTTAGCTAAAAGCTTCTTCTTCATTCTACTTTTTAACACATCCAGGTTAATTTTATATCCCGGGCGAGGATATACCGCAAAATTACACAGTTTCAGCAGATCCTCCCAATTTTTCCATGTCATGAATTCCAGAATGGAATCCGCACCCATGATAAAAAAGAACTTCGTTCCTTTTCTATAAATTTCTTTAAGAGTTTTGATCGTTTCAATTGAATATGACCTGCCTCCCCGTTTTAATTCAATATCCGATACCGAAAAAAAAGGGTTATTTTTAATTGCCGCTCCGGCCATTTTTAACCTGTGACGGCCTGAAACTAAATCCGATACTTCCTTATGCGGCGGATTAGCGGACGGGATAAAAATGACTTTATCTAATTTCAGGCTTACCCTGGCCTCTTCCGCGATCAAAAGGTGCCCGTTATGTATAGGATTAAATGTCCCACCGAAAATACCAATCCGACGGATATTGCCGGCGTTTGGTTTCAACTTTTGACTTTTAACTTTTGACTTTTGGATTATCATTCTCTTACCTGCCCATTACCATATATAATAAACTTATTTGTCGTAAGTTCTTCTAATCCCATCGGCCCACGGGCGTGAAGCTTATTGGTGCTGATACCTATTTCGGCGCCTAAACCGAACTGGCCGCCGTCGGTAAAGCGCGTTGAAGCGTTAATATAGACCGCGGCTGAATCCACTTCCCGAAGGAACCGCTGGCTATTTTCGTAAGAAGATGTAACGATCGCGTCTGAGTGGTGCGAGCCGTAAAAATTTATATGATCGATCGCCTCATCCAAATCTTTAACCACTCGGATGGACAAGATCAGGTCAAGGTATTCGGTTGTCCAATCAATCTCTTTCGCCTCTTCAATTCCTTTCAATATTTTTCTTGTTTCTGAACAACCTTTTAGAACAACTTTGGCTCCAGACAGAGATTTAGCAGTTACCGGTAAAAATCTCTTTGCTATCTTTTCATGGACAAGCAAAGTTTCCAACGCGTTGCAAACTCCCGGCCTTTGGACCTTCGCGTTAAATATTATCTTATCAGCCATATCAAAATCCGCTGACTCATCGACGAAAACATGACAGACGCCTTTATCGTGTTTGATCACAGGGATAGTTGAATTTTCGACAACGGTTTTTATAAGTTCTTCCCCTCCGCGCGGGATTATCACATCCAGATACTTATCCTGCTTTAGCATTTTCATCACGGCTTCCCTGTCCGTTATATCAATTATCTGTATACATGTCTCAGGCAGGCCGGATTCCTTAACCGCCTCGATCAAAATATTGGCGAGCGCGATATTTGAACGGATGGCTTCCGAACCTCCCCGGAGAAGTACGCTGTTTCCCGATTTAATGCAAAGTGATGCCGCTTCCACTGTAACATTCGGACGGGATTCATAAATGATGCCGATAGCTCCTATCGGCACTCTCATCCTGCCGATGGTTAAACCGTTAGGCCGTTTCCACATTTTTATCACCTCGCCCACAGGGTCAGTCAAACTTATTACCTCTTTAAGCCCCTTGCACATTTCATCAATGCGTTTTTCATTTAAAATCAGCCTGTCGATCATCGCATTCGACAATCCGCTTTTTTTCGCGGCAGCCACATCTTTTTTATTTTCAGCTAAAATAAGGCCGGATTTTTCTTTAAGTTTTTTACTCATTAACTCCAGCGCTTGGTTTTTAACACGGCTCTGCATAGAAGCCAATTTCATGCCTGCCTCACGGCACAATTCAGCTTTATTTTGAATGTATGCTTCTATTTTCATATTTTCCTCCTAATTCAAAAATTATATTACCGATATCTCTTGTAGCCATCGGTTTCGCGAGCTTCAACGCGGCTTGTTTCATTTTTTGAAGCTTTTCCGGATCATTAAATAACATTTTAACTGTACCGCCTAATTCATTAATATCATCAACTCTGACAGCCGCTCCGTTTTTAACAAGAAATCGGCTGTTTGATTCCTCCTGCCCCGGAATTGGATTAACAATGACCATCGGTAATCCTTTCACTAAAGCTTCCGAGCTGGTTAATCCGCCCGGTTTAGTGATGATCAAATCGCTTATATCCATAATTTCGTTCAAATGTTCAACGTATCCGTAAACTTTTAAATGATTGCCGCTATTAACTTTTATCAAATCCAGCCTTTTTCTTAATTTTTTGTTATTTCCGGCTACTGCAATTATTTGATACGGAACATCTATTTTATGGAGTTCAGATACAATTTCCTCCAGCTTTCCTATCCCTCTGCTTCCGCCCATCAAAAGTATTATTTTTATTTTATCGGATAATTTTTCTTTCTTTAATACTTCCTGTTTATTATTAAGATTATTAAAATCATGATCTATCGGAATACCGGAAATTATTATCCTGCTTTCATTAATCCCATGTTCAATAAGTTTCACTTTCATATCTTCTGTCGCCACAAAATATATATCTACCTCTTTATAGATCCAGTAGATATGGGCTACAAAATCCGTCATAACGGCAACCAGTGGGATATCTATTTTCCCCCTTTTTTTCAAGCTCGCGACAATCCCGCACGGGATAGCCTGCGTACAGACAATAACCGATGGTTTGAATTTTTTAATAAGAAAATAAAATCTTATTGAATTACCCCAATTTATCATTGAATGGAATATATCTATCTTTTTCTTTATCCATATATTATCGTATAAATATCCCCAAAATTCAGGTGTTAATTTTATTGTATAAAGATAAATGAATGATACAATATTTGTTACAATAAATCCCGAAAAGCTGAAAGAATTCACGCATAATGTAACTATTTCCTTGTCCAGTGTTTTTAAGTGCTTTTCAATTGCTTTTGTAGCCTGCTGATGGCCGGAACCTATTGAAACATAAGAAAATAAAATTCTGGATTTCATGATAAAGAGTATTTTAGCATATAAAAAAAACCTTCGCCAGTTTAAAACTAACGAAGGTTTTTAAAGTCACATCAAATTACAAAATTTTATATTATTTTCTACCCAGAGCACGCGCCGGCTTATCTTTTTCCAACTGCTTTATAAAGGCCTCAATATTTCCGCCTGAATCTATTTTTTTATTAATATTATTAATCAGGTCCTTTGTGTCAGAATCCCTCAAGTTTTGCTCTAATACCACGTTAACCATGCTCCAGATAATATCTTCTTTTAATTCTTTTTCTTTTAAATCGACAAACATACCGCACAATATCAAAAACCGCGGGCCATCCGCCCTTTGACTGACAACCTGATCTGCTAATTTTCTTGCTGTTTCCTCGGATAAATCACGCATAAGATATTCAGATAACGACAATACCGCGAATTCTTTCCAATTTGCATCTTTACCTTTTTTTAATCCTCTGTTTTCAAACTCACCTAATAATGACTGCGCCAATTTCAAGCTGTCCTTATTCTTGTTTACAACATCAATAATATCTCTCAATCCGATATCTTTGGCTAAACCCTCTTTAATTTTATTAAGCAATGGGGTAACCGGGATCATTTCTTTTTTTGCCTGGTCCAAAATATCTAATAATTCGACTTGATATTTCGTTTCACGATATTGATAATTTTTTATTTCTGTGATCATATTATCCAGATTAACCTCTTCCTGATGACTTGAAAAGGCAAATGCTTTCAATTCACAAATACCCATTAAAGTCACACATAAGATAATTGATTTCACAATTTTATTTAATTTCATATTACTCACCTCTGCCTTTACTCAAATTTATCCCCTACGAGTCAAGTTTACAACTCAAGTAAAGAATTTTTACCGCCGAACCCGTCATCTACAAGTTTTCCTGCAACAGGATCCGGCATCCATTCACGGCCATCAATAACGAACATATACTGATAACGTCCTTTTTTCAAAGGAACATCAAGAGTCCATTTATTATTATCAGACGGATTAAGGACCATAGCTTTTGTATCCCATCCGTTAAAATCTCCTGCCAAAGAAATTGTATTTATCCCTACATGGCCCGCAGGTAATTCCAACTGAAATTTAACATTTACTACCTCACTATCAATAAACCTGTTTTTTGGAAATAAATAAACGCTGATCCCAACTAAAAGAAGCAAAGAAAAAACTGCTGCAACGTTCCATTTTACCACTCTTGGAGTAAAAATAAAATCAAACCAGTCAAGCATACTGTTCCTGCTATACTTATTAACGCGATCCATAACCCGATTCGTAAAATCATCAGGGACAGAAACGATAGAAACCGATCTCAAATTATCGTTCATTTCCTTTAAATCATTATACTCCTTTTTACAGCAAACGCAGCATTCCAAATGAGAAACCAGCTCTTTCTTTTCGCTTCCGGAAAGCAGCCCGTCAATATAATAATCAATTAGCTCTTTTGCGTCATTGCACTTCATTTTCATCCTCTCCTGATATGATATACCACAGGTTTTTTTATGAGTTTCAAAAATTATTTTTTGTTTCCTTATCCCAAAGTTCCTTTAACACCTTACGCGCGCGATGTATCTGGATCTTTACCGTCCCTAACGGTAAATTAACTATATTTGCGATCTCATTATACTGTAAATCATGAATATATTTTAAAACAACTACTGTCCTGTATTTCTTGGGCAGCTTACTGATGATCCGCTGGACTATAACGTCATTTCTCTTTTTATGCAATATCTCTTCAGGGGTCAGTTGTTCTGAGGCTATCGGCAGTTCAAAATCGTCTTCCTCCATGCTGGAATGGGATTCGAATGAAACCATTTGCATTTTTTTATTATCTTTGAGGTGATTACGGCAAACATTAATAGAAATAGTATAAATCCAGGTAAAAAAACTATATGTTATTTTATATTTGTTTAATGACCGGTAAGCCCTGAAAAAAGCCTCCTGGGCAACATCTTTGGCTTCTTCCCTATTTCCTAAAAGCCTGTATGCCAAATTATATATTTGAAGTTTATATTTATTAACCAGCTCCTCGAAGGCATCATTATTTCCATTAAGACATTTTCTTACTAAAATTATATCTTCTTCATTTTTGTCCATCAATTGCTCCATTACCATGCTGAATAATAATCTTTCAACTCTTTCGTAGATTTCATTGATTCTTCTTTTGAATTGCTGTGTATATCGGAAAATCCTAAATTTCCATTTAACGTCCAATCTAATTTAGCGGTCATTGGGTCAGGAAACAGCCTGCGAAGGCATTTCAGGGCTACTAATTCACTGATATTATCGGGAAATTTATTATATTTACTCTTATACGTTTTTATTCCGCTTCTGATGCTTTCAAGACGGTAACGCAGCTCCTCTTCCTTATCCCTCTTTACAGTTGTTCTCCAGACAGGGGCTACTATCGCGATGTTCACACACATAACCGCGATAAATATCATAAGCCAGATATACGTAAAACCGGACTCGTTTTTACCATTCATTATATGCCGTCCCGTCCAGAGCCAAAAGATCACTTCCGCTGTGTATATCAAAAACATCCACCTCTTCAGGAACAGAAGATATTATTACCCAGGTATCCTTACTTTTAGTAAAAGGATCTTCAGGAATCGACCTTATATATTTTTTCTCGACAAGCTCCTCCAAACTTGCAGGATAACTGCTATTGTCTGCATAATACTGGTCAATACTATCTCTTATGATAAAAATATCCTTCTTTAAGGCGGCTTCTTTCGCTTTTATAATGGAATTTTTATAAATCGGTTCAGCAAAAGATAAAATGATACCTAATATTGAAAGTGAAATAACAAGCTCTATCAATGTAAAACCGGCTTGTAACTTAATTTTTCTACCAGTTGCTGTATTTTGTCCCATCTAACGCCTCTTCTTCACTTGTTGAATATACATCATAAATATTGTTACCGTCTGTATTTTTACTGTCATACGCATCGCTATAAGAACGAGTTGCCCATTTCTGCGAACCGGTAAAAGGATCTTCCGGTATCCGGCGTAAAAATTTAAGTTCTAACAATTCCTGCAAAGTAAGAGGATAACCCATACGGTCAACTTCTTCCACCTTGAATTTTTTATAGAGTTCTTCTTTTTTTATATCTCTTTTTGTACTGTAAAATTCAGTTTTTAATTCATCAAATTTTATTTTATAATTATCGATCGATTTTCTTATTTCCCGCAGAGACCTTCGCAGTTCTATTTCCTTATTTCTCTTTACTGTGATCTTTGTTAAAGGCAAAACAACGGAAGCCAGAATACCGATAATGGCCAAAGTAACCATTAATTCAATAAAACTGAAACCGTGCTGAGTTGTAATTTGTATTTTTCTTTGCTCCATGTTCTTTATTTTACATTCACCTGCGCGCCCCTGAAAGTTACAGGAAATGACTGTGGTTCTGTATCTTCAGTAACTTTCTTTGCCGAAGCTTTATCAAAACCAATAGAAGTATTGCCGATCCCGACCGCTTTAAAATTTATAACCATGATCGATCCCGAACCACTCACTCCCTTTACCTTCCCTAAACGGGTAAGGCCGACTATTACCCTGCCGCGGTTAATATCATTAGAAAATAAAAAGGTAGTTGAATTTCCATCCTGTCCTAAAAAAGGCCCTTCTTTCGCCGATACAAATTGCAGGATTTTAGGATCATATGTAAGATAAAAAGGCACGGCAAAAAGGTCCGAAATATTATTTACAGACACCTCTAAGGAAAACTCGTTATTTATTTTAACTTCTTTGGCCTGAGGATTAATACAGATCATATTCGACACCGCTGACGCTGTATCTTGCGCTAAGACATTTTTATCAGCTGTATAATGGATTAAAATACCAATAGCAGCCAAAGTAACCATTAACTTAATAAAACTTGTAGTTTTTTTTATTTTTCCCGGATATTTCATTTTAACTCCATTTGCTCCATGCTCTTTATTTTACATTTACCTGCGCGCCCCTGAAAGTCACTGGAAACGACTGCGGCATCGGATTTTCAGAAGTAACCCGCTTTGCCGAGGCATTATCAAAACCAATAGAAGCATTGCCAGCAGCAAGCGCCTTAAAATTTATGATCATGATCGTTCCCGAACCATTCACTCCCTTTACCTGTCCCAGACGGGTAAGGCCGACTATTACCCTGCCGCGGTTAATATCATTAGAAAATAGAAAGGTAGTTGAATTTCCATCCTGTCCTAAAAAAGGCCCTTCTTTCGCCGATATAAATTGCAGAAGTTTAGGATCATAAATAAGATAAAAAGGCACGGCAAAAAGATCTGAAATATTATTTACAGACACCTCTAAGGAAAACTCCTCATTCACAATAACATCTTTAAACTGAGGATTAATATAGATCATATTCGACGCCGCGTCCGGCTGATTCGACAGGTCATCCTTTGGTTTTTCTTTCTTTTCTTCATCGCTTACTGATTTTTCTTCAACCAGCCTTTGCATTTTTGTAAAAGCCGCTTCCACCGGTTCATTCTTTACCGGTTCCTCTTTAGGTAAAGGAGGAACTTCCTGTATCAAATCTGTCTTTCCTGCAGCAGAGGAAGAAACTGTTATCCCAGGGGAAGCTGATGCTGTATCCTGAGCTAAAACGGTTTTATCAACTATATAAGGGGTTACCCTCATAACAATTTCTGTCTCAATTTTTTGATCGCGGCTGGAAGTAAATAATGTCCCAAGAAACGGGATCTTATTCAGCATCGGAACTTTGGATGCGCCTTTTCTCTCCTCATCACTTATTAATCCGCCTAAAATCTTAGATTCACCATCTTTCAATCTGATAGAACTTTCAACATTTCTTGTCCGGATCAATGGATATCCCTTTGAGTTATATTCTACAATTGAACTAACCTCCAGGCTTAGCTTTACCTCCACCTGGTTATCAAAATGGATATTAGGCTCAACATCAAGTTTAATTCCAACGTCTTTATATTGGACCTGAGTATTAATTGTTTCATTGCCTAAGCTGTCCTTGGTAGACGAGGAAATCTCAACAGGGATACGATCCGCAATCATGATCTTCGCCTTTTGTTTATTGGTCACCCTGATCCTCGGATTAGCCAATATCTTCGCGAAACTCTTATCATTAACCAGGTTATACCAGACACTCGGCAGCGAAAGATTCAATTTATTTTTCACACTGCCTTCAAACTTAATCTCGCTCAAACCTGATAAAAGCGCTTTTTTATCGCCCTCGCCTCCGCCAAGCTGCATTCCAAGATTTTCAAGCCTGTTACGGTTTATCTCCAAAAGTTCCAGTTCAATATCAACCTGCGTGCCGAGTTTATCATTGGCCTCAATGATCTGCTGCGCCATATCAATATTCTCTTTTGTATCACGAAGGACAATAGCATTAAGCCTCTCATTTATGATTATCTGTTTTGTCTGGATCATGGTCCTAAGCAAATTAATGATATCTTTTGCCTCGGCATTTGTTAAATAAAAGGTTTTAATGACCATATCCTGATAATTTTTTATCCTGTCTCCCTTTTTTGGTACTACCACCATGGAATTTTTATCCACAGTTATTTTTGTCAGGTCATTTGTCTTCAATAAAATATCCAATGCCTGTTCAAAAGGCAGTGAATCGATATAAACATTTATTTTTTTGTTCTGAACTGTCTCATCAAAAAATATATTCACACCGGTCATCTTGGATAAGATCTCAAAAATATCTTTTAAATACGCGTTTTTAAACTTAAGAGTTATAGGCTGTATCGCCGGATCCTGTTTTTTTAATGATGTACTTTTATCCGCAGGTTCGCTCTTATCGGATTTAGGAACTTCCGCCGGAACCTCATTCTCTTTTACATTACTGGTTTCACCATATTCCCCGATTTGAAAACAGTAAAAAAACAAAAGTAAAAACAGGATTATTACCTTTTTCATCTAATCCTCCTCAAATTAATTGTAAAAACTCCACCGTTATAAAAAATAAGTAGACATTGTCAATTGTATTGTCAGCTCTTCACGCACGGAATATGATGTCCGGATAGCTAAGCGTTCGATCCATATTATTTTTCTCATCGTCTCTAATTCATAGATAAATTTTCTGATATTGGAATATTTCCCCTCCACAGGCAGGGAAAAAGAAAGACGGTTATAACCTTCATCCTTTACAAACGGTTGATATTTCACACCGCTCACTTTTACTCCGGTTTTTTCAGCTATATTGGGCAATTCCTGAATTAGCCGTGTAATTTCTTCATGACGGGGCAATATTAAATCAAATTTATCAAGGTCGCTTTTAATATTACTGATACTTTCCTTAATATATTTTTCATTTTTTATCCTTTGCCTGACCTCAAGCAGATTTTCTCTTAACACGAAATAATCTGCCTCCTTTTGCTTTATCGCTATTTTTTCCGGCCGGATCACAAACCAGAATACCGTTATATTAGCAAATACAATAACAACAAAGCTTATTAATAAAATTTTCAAC
This sequence comes from bacterium, assembly GCA_028719205.1. Classification (GTDB taxonomy): domain Bacteria; phylum JACRDZ01; class JAQUKH01; order JAQUKH01; family JAQUKH01; genus JAQUKH01. Next base: position 11,136 of record JAQUKH010000010.1, on the reverse strand, counting down.
GGCTGTTTCATATAGCTGCTCATTCCTTTATATATTTGGAAGTAATAACAAATTTTATCAATTGATTTTTTTCGATTTCCACTTCACTATGCTCTAATAAAAACACTTCCTTAAAATAACTCGATAATTGAAGATTATTAACAAACTTTACTATATCATCGACTGTTTTAGCCAAACCGATGATCTTAATGTTATTTTCAGCAAAAGACGGCGTTATTTCAGTAATACTAATCTCATCAGGAGTATGCTCTTCAAGATGATAAATAAGCCCTGTCCATGAAAAAGCCTGCTTTTCTATCACCAGATTAACATAATCTATCTTTTTCAATAAAGCGCTTGAATCCTTTTCTGACAACCCTTTTTCATTAACTATTTGCCTTCCTGTTTCTAATTTTTTATTCAAATCGGCGTTTTTTTCATTTAAACCGGCAAGCTGATCATTATAATAATATATTAATTTATAGTTATAAAATACAGCACTTAATATTAAAGCAATAATTACAGAGTAAAAGAGAATAATAACTGATCTTTTTTCATATTTATGCTGGGATAAATTTATTTCTATTTTCATAACAACAATCCAATTACTGAAGCATAAGTTGATAAATTCTCCGCTCCGATATTTTGCAGCAGATCTATTTTTTCTAATTGATCGATCTTAAAAGTATCCAAATTAAAAATATTTTTGATAAATATATTGATATTCCTGAAATCCGCGGTCCCGCCGGATAATAAAATTTTTTTGATCGCGGACTCTCCTGTTTTATCTTCATAATGGCGCAAAGATAAAGATATCTCTCTTATAAGATTACCCTGAGTTAATTTAATTGAACTGAAATTATCCAATACGCTCATATTCATTAATTCAGGGATCTCAATACTTTCAGGGAAAAAGATATTCTCCCGTTTTTTCTTTTCCGCGTCTTCCCAGTTTAACGAAAAATGCTCTTTGACCTCTGAAGTAAAATCTCTTCCCCCGATATCAATTGAACGCATAAAAGCAAGTTTTTGGTCCTTTATAATAAATAAAGTCGTTACCTGATGCCCCAGGTTGATTATGAGGGAGTTATCGCTTCTTTTTTCAATAAAATTAATAAAATTGATCAATCCAAAAGAACTCAAAGTCAATGAGACAGGTTTTAATCCGATATTCCTTAATGAATCTTCATACTCCGCCAAAATTTTTTTATTACTCAATACTACGAAAAGCCTGTAAAGATCTTTTTTATCCTTTGTATCTTTTTTTAAAATATGATAATCAATCGCGAAATTTTTGTCTAAATTTGAATCTATATCTTTTTTCAGTTTCCATTTTATAAGTTCTTTCGCGTCTTCTTTATTCTCAGGCACATTTTCCAGTTCCAAAAAAATACTTCGCGCGGAAGTATCAGGGATACCTACTGCCACTTCTTTATCACTTAACCCGGCGATGGAAAATAATTCTTTTATCTTTCCGGTAAAAACTTTTTGATCCCGGATGTTTTCATTAATAAAACTTCCCCGGATTAGATCCTGAGGCAGCAGGACCTTCTCAGCGTTTAAAATTTTTACCTTTTTTCCCCGCTTTAACTTAATTAATTTAATGCTATGACTGCCGATATCAAGCCCGGCTGAGACATCTTTTGAGGTCAAGTAAAACATATATTTCTCCTATCCTCTACTCCACAAACGTAACCCTGTTAACCTCTTTAAGCGTAGTTTCCCCTGCAAAAACTTTCTTCAATCCGGCTTCCCGCAAAAATATCATACCTTCTTCTTTTGCTTTGAGTTTTATCTCTGAAAACGGCTTCTTTTCCAGGATCATTTCCTTGACAGTATCAGAAAGATGTATCAATTCAAAAATAGCCTTTCTTCCAAAATACCCTGTATAATTACAATATTCACAGCCTTTCCCTTTACAAAAATTTTTATCGGCCGCCTTGGCCGGATCAATCCCGGAATCCACCAGTTCCTTTCCTGATATTTTAACAGGAACCTTGCAATGGACGCAAATACTCCTAACCAATCGCTGAGCGATCATACAATTCAGGGCGGAAACAAAATTATACGGTTCAATCCCCATGTTGATCAAACGGGTAATAACATCAACTACATTATTCGCGTGTATCGTACTGAATACCAAATGCCCGGTTAATGCTGATTGCACCGCGATCTGGGCGGTTTCAGAATCCCGGATCTCTCCAACCATTATTTTATCCGGATCATGCCTGAGAATAGAACGCAGGCCTCTCGCGAAGGTAAGCCCTTTTTTTTCATTGACAGGAACTTGTGTTATTCCTGATAACTGGTATTCAATAGGATCTTCAATAGTAATTATCTTTTCCTCCGGGGAATATATCGCGGATATTGCCGCGTAAAGAGTCGTAGTCTTCCCGCTCCCCGTAGGCCCGGTAACCAGGATCATCCCATAAGGCTTTATTATTTCTTTTTTAAATCTTTCCAATTCCTCCGGATCAAATCCTAAACTTGTCAAATCCAGGTTTAAAGCTATTTTATCTAATATACGTATAACGACATTTTCTCCAAAATTACTTGGTATAACTGAAACCCGGAAATCAATATTTCGCCCTTCAAATCTGATTTTAAAACGTCCATCCTGGGGTACGCGCTTTTCCGCGATATTCAACTCAGCCATTATCTTTATTCTGGAAACAATTACATCATGAAATTTTTTAGCCACTTTTTCCATCGCCGGATAAAGTACTCCGTCAATCCTATATTTAACGCCTACATTTTCTTCCTTCGATTCAATATGAATATCGCTTGCTCTTTTTTTTATGGCATTGTTAATAATGGAATCAACCATCATGATTACCGGATTATTTTTATCTTCAAGATCCTCAGGAATATTTTCTATTTTTTCCCGATTATCTTTTTCTTCTTCGCCGTCTTCTTTTATGATCTGCATTCCCAGATTTTCAGCCATCTCCTGTAACACATTGGATTTACTGCCAAAATTCTCTAAAACCTTTTTAATTGCCCTTTCTGTACTTACCATGAACGTTAACTGCATACCCAGCAGTATTTTTAATTCATCGAACAATATGAGATTAGTCGGGTCAGAAACCGCAATAGTTAAAACTTTGTCTTCCTTTTTATATGGAACGAATGAATAATCACGCATTTTATCCAATGTAATTTCTCTGGCTAGTCCTTTATCAACCGCAAAATTTTCTAAAGAGGTGTATTCTAACCCTTGTTGTTTAGCTAATACCTTTGCCAACTGTTCATCATTGACTAAATTTTCTTCCAATAAAATTTCCGTTAAACGCTTTTTACTATTTTTTTGTTTTATTAAAGCTTCATTCAACTGTTTCGAAGAAATTATTCCGTCCTCAACTAATATTTCTTCAATCTTCCTTCCTGAATATATCCCGAAAATAGATTTTGCCAGTTTTTTCTTATCAATGAGATTATTCAAAACTAATATTTCATCTAATTTCTTGCCTGTTTTTTCCTGCTCTTTTAAAGCCATATCAAGACCTTCATTTGAAATCGCTTTAATATCCAATAAATGTTTGATCCAGCGAGAATCTTTATTTTCCATAATATTATACCTTTTTCTTTGTTATTACTTCCCAGAACATTACTGCCAATCCTGCCAGACTGGTGCTTACAACACCCGCTATAACACAAGTTAAAGCTATAGATAACGCGAGATTAAAATCTCCTTCCAGATAATATCCAAACAACCCGCCCATTACTCCGGAAAAAATACCCGCGCCAAGCATACTTATCGCCGAGTCCAGCGTCCTTTCAGCAAAATTTCTTCTGAAAATATTTTTATTATCCCCCATCAACAACTTTATTAAAATAAAACTGATAAATAAACCTGTTAAACCTCCAATAATTCCCGCTTTTAGTTCAGATAAATAAACTGTTCCCGCAGTAGAGCCAAAAACAGTAAAGATTACCGTGATTGTCTGAAAAAGCCGGTATCGTTCCGGGCCTGTTACCTGTGCTTTACTGATTCTCGGAAGAACAGCTTGAGCTTTAGTACCCTCCTGAGTTTGCGCCATATTTAACTCCTTTCCTTAATCAACCTGAAATGCATCTCTGATCAACTCAATTTTTTTAATATCAACTGTATCATTTTTATATAAAATCGATACAACATCAAACCTGCATGTAAAATCATTAAGATTCATTTTCTTTAAATAAAATTGCGCGACCCGTATTATATTTTTCTTTTTCCACCACCCTATAGATTCTTCAGGTGAACACAAGCCTTCTTTCCTGCCGCGAACTTCAATAAATACCAGTGTTCCCTTATCTAACGCTATTATATCAATTTCCTGATGTTTAAAATGAAAATTTCTTTCAAGAATTTTATATCCCTCACGGACTAATAAATTACATGCCTCTTCTTCGCCATAATCGCCTTTTTGTCTAGCTTCCATATAATCCTCTTACGCTTAGAGCCTTCGTAACCGGTTTAAAACTTCTCCTATGTATCGGACAAACCCCATATTTTTCCAAGCACAAAAGATGTTCCTCTGTCCCATAGCCCTTGTGGCTGCAAAAATTATATTCCGGCCAGAATTTATGATATTTATCCATCAGCCTGTCCCGGGTTACCTTAGCTACTATTGAAGCGGATGATATAGTAAAAGAGAGAGAGTCCCCTTTAAATATGGGGATCTGAGGAATATCAATTTGCGGTATTTTTTCTCCATCAACTAAAAGATAATCAGGTGGTATTTTAAGGCGGGTTATAGCTTTTTTCATTGCCAAAAAAGTTGCCTGCCTGATATTGATCCGGTCTATCACATCTTCCCGGATCAGCCCCAAACCAATGCTTACGGCTTCTTTTTTTATAATATTGTACAATTCTTCCCTTTTTTGAGAAGACAATTTTTTGGAATCATCAATCTCTTCCAAATAAAATTCCTTTGGTAATATAACAGCGCACGCGACAACAGGGCCTGCCAACGGCCCGCGCCCGACCTCATCGATACCTGCAATAAAATTACTGCCTTGCACCCAAACAGACTTTTCATAAAAGAGATTATTTTTCACAAACAACCCCCCGTTATCGGCTCAAGGGTCAAGGATCCGGGATCTTTACCCGGAACCCGGAGCCCCTCTACGCCTTTTTTGCCTTTTTCTCTGTTGCTGCCTTTTCTTTTTTTGCTATTCTCTTTGTCTCTTTTTTTGAATCTTTTTTTACTTTTTTATTAACTTCTGTTTTTGCCTCTGCCGGTACATCCGCGCTTATTTTATCGCTCGGAATTACTTCAGCCTTTATCTCAGGGATAACTGCCTTGGCCATTAATTCTTCTTCCAGTTTTTCTTTAATTCTTCCTTCTTTCCTGGATTTCCCTCTTAAAAAATAAAGTTTGGCTCTTTTAACCATTCCCTTTTTTACTAATTCAATTTTTTCCAGAGAAGGTGAGCAAATAAAGAATTTTCTTTCAACGCCTACACCGTATGAAACTCTGCGGACAGTAAAAGCTGCCTGTATCCCGCTGTTATCACGGGCAATTACTAAACCCTCAAAAGCCTGAACTCTCTCTTTATCTCCCTCGACAATTTTTAAATAAACCTTTATCGTATCTCCCTGTCTAAATTCGGGAAAATCCCTTTTAACCTGTTTACCTGCAATTATTTTCCTAAAATCCATGACTGATCTCCTCCATTTTTATTTATCGTACTCTTATTTAATTTTTTATTTATCATCAGGAACTGGCAGCTTCGCGAAAAGATCTCTTCTTTTTTTATAAGTTTCCTTAACGCTTTGCTTCTTCCGCCAGGATTCAATTTCCTTATGATTTCCTGATAAAAGAACATCAGGAACCTTCATTTTTCTAAACTCCCGCGGCCGGGTATATTGCGGAAACTCCAACAGCCCATCGCTAAAAGACTCATTTTTAACTGAATCCTCGCTTCCTAATACTCCCGGAATAAACCGCGAGACCGCGTCTATTACAACCATCGCGGGTAATTCCCCGCCGGTAAGGATAAAATCTCCGATAGAGATCTCTCCATCAACAAATTCCCTTACCCTTTCATCAATTCCCTCATAATGGCCGCATATTAAAATCAATCTTTTTTTCTTACTCAAACCATTAATTGATTTTATATCCAGTTTCTTACCTCTGGGGCCTAATAGCGCCACCCAGGTATCTTTTCTTGTATACTTGATTGCTCTTAGGCAATCATAAATAGGCTCAACCTTCATTACCATCCCGGGCCCGCCGCCATAAGAATAATCATCAACTGTTTTGTGTTTATCTTTTGAATAATCCCTTATATTATGAAGGATGATCTTAATCAGGCCCTTTTCCTGCGCCCGTTTAATTATGCTGTCCCCAAGGACACCTTCAAACATATCAGGGAAAATCGTCAACACTTCAAAAGTGATCATAATAATTACCTTAGAAAAGCCCCGGCTGGTGACGAACGATCATGCGCTTATTTAAAAGATCTATCTTTTCAACTACATCTTTAAGCGCCGGAATAAAAACTTCTTTATCCCGATCTTTCACTGTATAAACATCACTGCCGCCGGTATTAAAGATCTCCACCACATTACCAATAAAATCCCCTTCTACAGAATAAACAGCTAAACCGATGATCTCAAAATGATAATATTTACCTTCTTCAAGTTTTTTAAGCTTATCTTTTTTTATGCCTAAAAAATATTCCCTGAATTTCTCAGCCTCAGTTATATCATTAATAGTATTCAGTTTCACAATAGCAAAATTCCCCTGAGGCTTTACACTGACAATACGGCTTGAAGAGATTTTATCATCCTTTATCAGAAAGATAATAAATCCCTTGCTAAATCTTTCAGGGTTGTCGGTCATAACCTTAACCTTCACCTCTCCATGAATCCCGTGAGGCGAAACAATGCGGCCAATATAAACATAATTATTTATTTCAGACATTGGTTTTACTTTTTGCCTTTTAATAACAAGTTTTTTATTGTATCCGAAGGTTTAGCCCCGACACTGATCCAATAATTTATCCGTTCCACATTCAACTTAATTTCCGCCGGATTAGTTAATGGATTATAGTGGCCAAGTTCTTCTATGAATTTGCCGCCTAACGGCATAGTAGATTCCGCCGCAACAACACGAAAAAACGGCCTGTTTCTGGTACCCATTCGTCTAAGTCTGATCTTTACTGCCAAGTTATATCACCTCCTTAAAAATTTTCACTTCGTAAAATTTTTCTCTAAATATCCCGATGCTCCGATAAAATCGGATATTTTTTATTTAAATTTTCCGCCCATAGCCTTTAATTTATTCATATCAAATTTATTCGCGCCGCCAAACTGTTTCATCATCTTTTTCATCTGGTCAAAACGGTTCATAAGCTGATTAACCTGCTGAACTGTCGTTCCGCTGCCGTTAGCGATCCTCATACGGCGCGACCCGTTCAAAAGCCGGGGGGTCAATCTTTCCATTTTAGTCATTGAACTTAGGATCGCTTCCATCGACTTCATATTGTTTTTTTCCGCCTCACCGATATTGATCTTACTGCCAAGGCCGGGGATCAATTTAACCACCTGTTCCATCGCCCCTAACTTCTTCATATTTTTGAACTGGTCCTTCATATCCTCCAGTGTAAATTCATTTTTTCTTATTTTACTCTCAAGTTTTTTTGCCTCATCCTCGGAATATATCTTTTCCACCTTTTCAGCCAGCGTAAAAATATCTCCCATTCCGATAATACGGCTTGCCATACGGTCAGGATAAAAAGAATCCAGGTCCTCAAGCTTTTCACCGACGCCTACGAACTTGATCGGGCGCTGGACTACCGTACGGAGTGAAAGCGCGGCGCCTCCCCTCGCGTCGCCATCCAGCTTGGTAAGGATCACGCCGTCGATCCCCAATAACGAATTAAACTCTTTCGCGACAGCAACCGCCTGCTGGCCGGTCATAGAATCAACCACCAGAAGTATTTCATGAGGAGATATCCCGCTTTTTAATTCCTTAAGCTCATTCATCATCTCTTCGTCAATATGCAGACGGCCCGCGGTATCAAGAAGAACACAATCACAGTTATTCTCACGGGCATACTTCAAACTGTTTTTCGCGATATTAAGGCAATTTTTACTGTCCTCCAGGTAAACCGGAATATTACAGGACGCACCTAAAACTTTGAGCTGTTCCTGCGCGGCCGGGCGGTATATATCCAAACCGACCATAAGAGGCCGGTGCCCTTCTTTAGTTAAATGCAGGGCCAATTTTGCCGTGGTTGTAGTTTTTCCTGTTCCCTGCAAACCCGCCATCATAATGATAGTCGGCGCGTTATCTGAAAATTTTATTCTTGATATGTTATCACCCAGCAAATGGGTTATTTCATCGGCTACATACTTCATTACTAACTGGGCCGGAGTAACGCTTACTAAAACTTCCTGTCCCAAAGCCTTTACTTTTATAGCGTCCACGAAATCTTTGGTTACTTTATAATCAACATCAGCCTCAAGGAACGCCACCCTGATCTCTCTTAACACATCTTCGATGTTCTTCTCGCTCAGTTTATTCTGGCCTAACAGTTTTCTTGTGACATCCTGCAGGCGATTTGACAAATTTTCAAACATTTTTCTTCCTCTTAGCGTTAACTTTACTGAACTTATTATGATAAAGTTTTAAACTCGACTCGTACTTTTCCAGGTCTTTTACAATATTCTTCAGGCTGATATAAACCGCCTGACGGGTTACTTTTGTTTTTTTAGCGATCTCAGAAAGGTTCAGATCGCAGTTAAAATAAAAGTCGGCTGTCTTTTTCTGTTTTTCTGTTAAAAGATTCCCGTAGAAATCAAGCAGTAAACTGTTGCGGACCTGATCATCAATTGCTTTCATAATTGTAAAGTAATTTTACTTTACACAAATTATACAACAAAAATAATACTTGTCAACAAAATAATTCTTATGACTTAAGGGAAATTTGGCCCTCATTCATATATTTTTCAGAAATATTTTTATCTCGTCATGTGTTCCGGCAATAATAAATTCTACTAAGTCATTTGAAAATCGAAAAATTATACGGTCTTTTATCGTTGCCCTGATTTCCCAATATTGTCCTTTTAGATGTTTTAATCCTAATCCTTCGGATTTGATATGTAATTCAAAAAAGTTAATTGTAGCAGAAACAGCTTTTTTAATTTTTTCTTTGCGAATTGGGCCAAGGCGTTTTATTGAACGGTCAAAAGATGGTTTGAATTCAAATCTCATAATTTGTTGAGATGTTGTTTTGCTTGTTTGCCGGTTGTATAAAATTCACCTCTTTGTTCTGCTATTTTTTCAATCTTTTCCCAATCGTTTATTGTAAAAGATTCAGCATCTAAATCAGCCAATAATTTTTGAGCAATGTTTTTTCTTTCTTTTTGTGGTAAAGACCTGAAAGCAGTAACAAATACTTCCACCATAGCATTTGTTTTGTTCATAAATACCTCCAAATTTAATTTTCGCTAACCGCAAACGCAGTAATTTTATAATTGTATTTTATACCAAATTTGTTTTTAATGCAAATTTTTACATATATATTAATTTTTCTTTCCTAAATTTACGGCCAATAAAGCAAGATCGTTACCATCAACAATATTATTACCATCCAAATCCGCAGAAATATTCCTAGTTGGCTACATTTAAATATTTTATTAAAAATTAACTTTTACTGGCTTTTCCCGAAATTAGCTCCCAGTATCGTAAGGTCCTCACCATCAACTGTCCCGCTGTTATTTAAGTCAGCCGCTGAATTCCAATTAGGACTCGCGGGGCTTGACCCGAAGGCCTTCGAAAACACATACAAATCATGGCCGTCAACGAGATTGGCGGAACCGGGAGAGGTGGTATCAATATTTCCCTTAAGAACAGGAGTTGTGACATCTACAACGTTAATAGTAATGCTTACGGTGGCTATGTTGCTATCAACTATACCATCATTTGTTTTGAATGTGAAACTATCGGTCCCAAAGTAATCGGCGTTTGGTGTATATGTCACATTTGGAGCTGTACCGGATAATACACCATGTGTAGGATTGCTTACTATTATATAGGTTATTAGGTCTCCGTCTATATCACTACCTGTTAAAGCAATACTCTTCGCTGTATCTTCATTTGTAGTTACAGATTGATTATTAGCTGTCGGCGCATTATTTACCTCGGTAACAGTAATACTTATTGTGGCTATGTTGCTGTCTATCGTCCCATCGTTTACCTTAAACGTAAAACTATCCGCACCATGGTAATTTGCGTTTGGTGTATATATTACATTCGGCGCTGTGCCGGATAATGCGCCGTGTGTTGGGCCGGTTACTATTGTATAGGTTAATGGATCTCCATCAGCGTCACTGCCGGTTAAAATTATATCTTTTGCCGTATCTTCCGCGGTGGTTACTGATTGACTATCCGCTGCCGGCGCAGTATTTATTATATAAATGTTTTTTACGGACTCAATAATTGACGTGGAACCACTACAATAGCCTCCTATTACGTACCCCCTCGCCCGTATGTACCGGTTTACATTCTTCGGTATGCTAAGGCCGGTAATTTGCCATCCGCCTGTTATGCGGTTCCCAACTCCAAGCGGGGCCCATAAACTCAGGCCCGTGGATATCTCAAACGTTACCCGATTTATCTCAGGCCCCACACCGCTTCTCATCCATGTAATCGTACTTCCGTCAACAGAGGCCGAAATATCCTGAAACGCGGCGCCTGTGTTTGTAAGCCTCGCTATGTAGTTTCTCGCCTGGCCTCCAATGGTTGTGAAATATCCCCCGGCCAGTATCTTGCCGTCAGACTGGACTGCAAGGGAATTGACATAGTTATTAGCGCCCGCGTTGAATGTCGTATCAGCGATCCCGTCGGAATTGAGCCTCGCTATGTAGTTTCTCGCCTGGCCTCCAATGGTTGTAAAACCTCCCCCTGCCAGTATCTTGCCGTCAGACTGGACTGCAAGGGAACTGACCTCGATATCAACAGCGCCCGCGTCGAATGTCGTATCAGCGCTTCCGTCGGAATTGAGCCTCGCTATGCGGTTTCTCGCCTTGCCTCCAATGGTTGTGAAACCTCCCCCTGCCAGTATCTTGCCATCAGACTGGACTGCGAGGGAATAGACATAGTTATTAGCATTCGCGTCAAATGTCGTATCAGCGCTTCCGTCGGAATTGAGCCTCGCTATGTA
>JAQUKH010000009.1 GCA_028719205.1 bacterium | reverse complement strand
TCGTACTGAGACCGATGAAACCAATAATGCTTTGACAGGAAATGCGATCGATATAGTATCAGGTATTGATGCTATTATGACTGCTGTAAGCGCCCCGGCATCAGGCGCTACGGGAACATCTATCTCTATAACTGCCACAGTTAAAAATCAAGGTGTTGCAACCCTGGCATCCTCTTATGTCGGGTTATATCTATCAACGGATATGACCATCACAACATCAGATACACGAATAGGTACGGCATCTATTCCAAGCCTTGCCGCAGGAGCATCAAGCACAGTAAACCCAACTTTTGCGATATCTTCAACTTTGGCGCCCGGCTCATATTATATAGGAGCAATAGCTGATTACAATAATGCTAGAAAAGAATCTGATGAAACTAATAATGCTCTGGTCGGAAATACAATTGATATAACACCAGGTGCTGATGTTATCGTAACAGCTGTAAGCGGCCCGGCATCCGGTGTTACAGGAACATCTATCTCTATAACTGCCACAGTTAAAAATCAAGGTGTTGGAACTATATCAACTTCTACTGCCGGAATATATATATCAACAGATCCAACCATCACAACATCAGATACCCGGTTAGGCACGGCATCTATTGCAAGCCTTGCCGCGGGCGCGTCAAGTACAGTGACAAAATCTTTTGTAATACCTTCAACTAAGGCTGCCGGTATATATTATATAGGAGCTATAGCTGATTACAACAATGCAAGAAAAGAATCTGATGAAACTAATAATATTTTAGCCGGGAATACGATTAATATAACCAAACCTTAAACAGTAATGTTAATAGTAATGATTAATTTAATAAAAATGCCCCGATATTATCGGGGCATTTTTTATTTTATCCAATTAATATAATTTAATTTATGTATTTTAATGCCTGAAATGCCTCATTCCGGTGAAGACCATCGCAAGGTTGTGTTCATCCGCGGCGGCGATCGTTTCGCTGTCTTTTAATGATCCGCCGGGCTGTATTATGGCTGTCGCGCCTGCTTTTGCTATCTCATCCACACCGTCCCTGAACGGGAAAAACGCGTCGGAACCGACAACAGTACCTTTTGTGCTAAGGCCGCTTGTTTTTGCCTTTAAAACCGCGATCCTGCACGAATCAACACGACTCATCTGCCCCGCGCCTACCCCGATCGTCTGATTTTTTGACGTGAAAACGATCGCGTTGGACTTAACATGTTTCGCAACTTTCCACGCGAAAAGCAAACCCATAATTTCTTCCTTCGCAGGTTTACGCTTAGTAACGATCTTCAGGTCTTTTTCAGTGATCATACCCCAATCTTTATCCTGAACCAAAAAGCCTCCTCCGACTTTTTTAATATCATACGGGTCATTTTCCTGATTCAATTTTTCCCTGCCCATTTCCAAAAGCCTGATCGACTCTTTCTTTTTAAAAACTCCAAGCGCTTCCGCCGTAAAAGACGGAGCTGAGATCGCTTCAACAAAACCGGTTATGATTTCCGAGGCTAAATCTTTATCTACTTCCTGATTAAAAGCCAATACCCCGCCAAAGGCAGAAACAGGATCTGTCGCCCGGGCCAATTTAAATGCCTCAAGTATATTTTTGCCAACCGCTGTCCCGCACGGATTATTATGTTTAATTATAACAGAAACCGGTTCATCAAATTCCAGAGATAATCTCCATGCCGCCTCCAGGTCAAGGATATTATTGAATGATAATTCCTTTCCCTGAAGTTTTTTTGCGGTAGCCCAACTTCCCGACGGGGGATTGCTTTCCGCGTAAAGCGCCGCGCTTTGATGCGAATTTTCACCATAACGAAGGCCGTATAATTTTTTCATAACAATTATTTTTTCTGCCGGAAATTTTTCCGGAATTGCGCCAAGAGAAGACAAATACCGGCTGATGATCGTATCATAGCGGCTTGTATGCGCAAAGACTTCTTTCGCGAGTTCAAATTTTGTTTCAGGTGAAACAGAACCGCCGTTTTTCTTCATTTCTTCTATAACAGTGTCATAACGTTCAGGATTAATAATTACCGCCACATCTTCATAATTTTTCGCCGCGGAACGAAGCATCGTCGGCCCGCCTATATCTATATTTTCTATCGCCTCGGCTAATTTGACTCCCGGTTTGGAAATCGTCTTTTCAAAAGGATATAAATTTACCACAACCATATCAATAAGTTTTATATCGTGTTTTTTAACGGTCTCCATGTGTTCAGCAAGGCCTCGCCGGGCAAGCAGAGCTCCGTGAACTTTTGGATGAAGTGTCTTTACCCTGCCGTCAAGGATCTCCGGGAAACCTGTCAATTCAGAAATATTTTTTACAGGAATTCCGGCCTTTTTTAAAAGGCTTTCCGTCCCTCCTGTTGATATTATTTCAACTCCCATTTTATGAAGTTCCATAGCAAACTTTTCTATTCCTTTTTTGTCTGAAAGACTGATCAGCGCCCTTTTAATTTTAGCCATTATTTTTTTCTCCTCATTTTTTATTTATTTCTCTTCTAAATTATTCCCGTTTATTTCTATAATTGCCTTTTTCGCGCTTTCCTGAACAGTTGAATCTTTATCTTCAAGCATTTCAGACAATGCCCCGATCGCGCGAGGATCTTTTATTTCTCCTAATTTTTTCACGGCACCATTTCGAACAACACTATTTGGATCTTTTAATAACGCGACTAATCGCCCGATCAGCGGTTTATTTATATCAACTGAAACCTTGCAATTAAACAAAGTATCCGGGCCTGCTATCGGGCTATTATTAGATAATCCGAAATAATGATTTTCATCCCTGCCGATCGCGTAAATATAATAACCGCTGCCCATTGAATTAGTGGCAACTGCGATTAAACTACCCGCGCTTCCGTCAAATCTTACATTATTTGGAAAATCCCGGCCTAAAGCAATTAATAACTCTGTCACTGTATAAACATTCTGCGGATAATATCCATTATGAGCCGCATACATATCAAGAGAAGTCTTCATTGCTTCAAGGGTTGCAGCGGCTAAGGCATCCTGAGCTTTTCCTCTTGCATTTAAATAAACCGGAACCGTTACCGCTGTCAGGATCCCCAAGATCGCGATAACAACAATCAGTTGGATCAGCGTATAACCTTTTGAATTACTTTTTAAATTTTTCATAAGCTTACTCCTTTACTGCATCCCTGAATTTATTAAGTAATTTTAAAGTAACCCCACCCATTCTCCCTTTATTTATTATTTTACCATTAACGATCTTAACTGGCAAGACTTCAATTGATGTATTCGTTAAAAATGCCTCGTCCGCTTTATAAATCAGTTCAGGTTTAAACTTTTTTTCTTCAATCTTAATACCTGACATTTTGGCTAATTTCAAAACGATCTCTCTGGTTATTCCCGGCAATATTCCGGTTTTTAACGGGGCTGTAATTAAAACCCCTTTTTTTACAATAAAAAAATTACTGACCGACCCCTCCAGTATATACCCTTTTTCATCCACCGTTAAAGCGTCAAACGCGCCGGTATCATCCGCCTCGTTTTTAGCTAAAATATTAGGAATATAATTAGTTGACTTTACACGGTTCAAAACCGACCCGGAATATGAAACAACTTTTTTTGAAATAATTACATCGACACCCTTTTTATAAAATTCCTCAGGATAAGGATGAAACGCGCGGCATAGAATAACCATTGATGGTTTTAGCTCACCTTTAAGATTCAATCCCCAGCCGCGTCCCCGTGAAAAAGATATTCTTAAAATAGCGTTCTTTAATTTATTTTTTTTAAGAGTCTTTATTAACTCGTTTTTTATTTCTTCGTCAGTCTTTATAATTTTCAATAAAATTGTCTTCGCCGAATTTCTCAACCTTGCAAGATGTTCATTTAAAGCAAAAACATGACCGTTATAAACCCTCATAGTTTCAAAAACACCGTCACCATATAAAAAACCACGGTCTAAAACAGATACTTTTGCTTTATCTTTTGTGTAAAATTTACCGTTTATTTTGATGTACACCGAACTCCCCCTATCCCCTCTTTAAAAAAAGAGGGGGAAAAGAAAAAAAAGAAATTGGAAACAATTCGCGGCTAACCTTGCACTCCCATATTACCCCTCCTCTTTTTTAAAAGAGGGGGGCCAGGTAAAGTTCTTGTTTATTCCCCAATTTTTAAATTTTACTTTATATCCATTGCTTCTTTGAGCAATTTTACTGTCTCCATATCCTGATGCATTGTTGCAAGTAATAAAGCTGTGACACCATCTTTTGTTTTTGCATTCACATCAGCACCTTTACTCAATAATAGCTTTACAATCTCCATATGATTACTTTCTGCTGCTATTATCAAAGAAGTATAACCATTATTACTTTTCGCGTTTATATCCGCACCTTTATCCAATAACAGTTTTATCATCTCTGTGTATCCTTTCTGAGACGCATTTATTAATGCAGTATTACCATACTTCTCTTTAGCGTTTACATCCGCACCCTTATCCAATAACAGTTTCACAACCTCGGTATGGTTATTCTCTTCCGCATACATCAGGGCAGTACGGTCATCGCTTGCTTTTGCATTCAGATCCGCGCCTTTATCCAACAGTAATTTTGCAACCTCCAGATTTCCACCCATTGCGGCATACATTAGAAAAGTCATACCACTATATCCTTTAGCATTTACATCCGCGCCTTTATTTAACAGAAGATTTATTATTTCTATATTCTTTGTTCTCATCAAAGCAGTAATACCAGCGGTATTTCTATCATCCACATTTGCCCCTTTATCCAACAATAGTTTTACTGCCTCTATATGGCCCTTATCTGTTGCCGCCATTAGGGCAGTGTAACCATCCCCTCTTTTTATATTTGCATCCGCACCCCTGTCTAATAATAACCTGACTACATCTGTATACCCATTTTCTGCCGCGTACATCAAAGCGGTAATACCCTCTGAATTACTGTATTGTCTTATTGTTTTCACATTTACATCCACACCTTTATCCAACAACTGCCTTACTGTATTAATATCACCTTTTTCTGCCGCAGATATTAAATCCATGCTGTTGATAATAATAGTTCGATTAATCGCCGTGGACGTTGAATCCGAATTATTGGGAGCGGTGGTTTCTTCAGCACCTGCTTCTTTAAGCAGTTTTGCTATCTCCTTATTACCTGTTGCCAACATTAAAGCAGTGGCACCATCTTTTGTTTTTACATTTACATCCGCACCTTTACTCAACAATAGCTTTACTATATCTGGATCACCTTTACTTGCCGCTATTATCAGAGCAGTATAGCCGTTACTTGCTTTTATATTTATATTTGCGCCTTTATCCAACAGTAACTTTATTACCTCCGGATGCCTATCCATTACAGCATGCATCAGAGCAGTAATGCTATCATTTCCTTTTGCATTAACATCCGCACCTTTACTTAACAACATACTTACTATTTCAGTATAACCCTTATTTGCCGCTATTATCAAAGCAGTACCACCACCCAAATTTATTGCGTTTATATCAGCACCGTTATCCAAAAGTAACTTTACTATTTCCATATGCCCCTGCGATGCATTCATCAGAGCAGTAACACCACTACTTGTTTTAGCATTTACATCCGCACCTTTATCCAGCAACAGTTTTACTATATCTGTATGACCTTTCAGTGCCGCTACTATTAGAGCCGTTGGCCCATCATCTGTTTTCGCGTTTACATCCGCACCCTTGTCCAACAACAATTTTACTATTTCTGTATTACCTTTCTCTGCCATTGCTATTAAAGGAGTGCTTTCATTGCTTGGTTTTACATTTACATCTGCGCCTTTATTCAGCAATATCTTTACTATTTCCGTATACCCATTTTTTGCCGCATGCACTAAAGCAGTGCTACCATTATCTCCTTTCGCATTTACATCCGCACCCTTATCCAACAGTAGCTTTACTATCTCTGTATATCCCTTAGACGCCGCATTATGCAGAGCAGTAACATTACAATATCCTTTAGCATTTACATCTACGCCTTTCTCCAGTAACAATTTTACTTTATTTATATCACCATCTTCCGCCGCAGATATTAATTGAGAAACATCATCAACAGAGGCTGAATTTAAACGTGAGCATGGGTTTAATAAAACCGCGATACATAAAAACAGCAAGACTCTCTTTGGAATTTTCATATTTTATCTCCTTGTATAATCCGAACTCCCCTTAATCCCCTCTTTAAAAAAAGAGGGGAAATAAATATAGTAAAATTATATCTTATTTTTCTCTTCCTATTTTACCCCCTCTTTTTTTAAAGAGGGGGCCAGGGGGAGTTTATTTCACCCCTATCGCCTCCATCAGCGCTTCCGCCTTATGCAGTGTCTCCTCATATTCCTTTGAAGGCACAGAATCCGCTACGATCCCTCCTCCTACCTGAAAATATAAATTATCATCTTTTAGAACAAAGGTCCTGATCAGAATATTCAGGTCCATATCGCCGTTAAAAGAAATATAACCGGCTGAACCCGTGTATGGCCCGCGCCTGTGTTTTTCCAGTTCATCGATGATCCCCATACACCTCACCTTGGGAACACCGGTGATCGTTCCGCCTGGAAAACACGCGCGGATACAATCGAAGGCGTCCTTGCCTTTCTGCAGTTCGCCTCTGACATTCGAAACAATATGAATAACATGCGAATACTTTTCGAGGACCATAAGCTCATCAACCTTAATGGAATTATATTTACAAACCCGGCCCAGGTCATTCCTCTCAAGGTCCACAAGCATAATATGTTCAGCCCGCTCTTTTTCATTAAGGATCAATTCTTTCTCCATTTTTTTATCATGAGCGTCATCTTTTCCGCGCGGCCTTGTACCCGCGATAGGCCTTGTCTCAATAATTTTTCCCGAAAGTTTAATAAGCCTTTCAGGAGACGAGCTTATTATTTTTACATCCGAAAAATTCAAAAAACACGCGAAGGGCGAAGGATTGATCTTCCTTAATTTTTGATATAAACAAAACGGGTCTATATTTTTCGCTTTTGCCTTAAAACGCTGTGAAAGATTTGCCTGATAGATATCCCCGCTTTTAATATATTTTTTTGTTTTTTCAACAATTTTTTTGTATTCAGAAAATGTGTAATTTGAACGCAGGGAATTTATGCGGATATTTTTAACCGGTAAAGATCCTGTTTTTTTCTCTTTTACGATTTTATCTTTTAATTTTTTAAGGATATTCATTCCTCTTTTATGAACACCCTTTGCATCTTTGCCATTTTCTTCAATATTTGTAATGGCCCAAACCTCTTTATTAAGCTTATCAATAGCAACCACCGTCTTAACAAAAAGAAAATAACAATCGTAATTTTTGGCGTCATCAACAGTTGTCCTCGGGATCTTTTCAAAAAAATTTACAAAATCGTAGCTGAAAAATCCTGCCAATCCTCCAAAAAACGGGGGTAATTTATTTTTTTGTTTTATTTTATATTGATCAAACAGCTGTTTTAAAACAGTAAGAGGATCCCCTGGAACTATCGTCTTTCCGGGCTTTTTGTCAGAATAATAAATAATTTCATTCCTGTTATTTTTTGAACGGAATATAAGGAACGGATCCATTCCGATAAATGACCAGCGGGCTATTTTTTCAGATGAATCTCCGCTGTCTAAAACAACAGTATCTTTTCCGGCCCCGAGTTTACTGTATATATTTACAGGATTACAGTCTTTGTATTTAAATTTAATAAAAATAGGGTTCATAGATCATTCCAGAGAAGGGCCTTCACTACCTGGCCTTTTTTAATGATCTTCCGGCCGATGGGAATTTTTATCGCGCCTTGAGAAAAGATCAAGGGAGAGAATAAAGATGGTTTTGCCCTCATCGGCCACGCGTATAAAGTTCCTTTTTTTTGTTCAATTAGAACAGGCACATATTCTTCAACTTCCGGATTACTTGAAATACTCTCTTTCAAAACAACTTCCAGCATATTGAAAGGACCGCGAAAATAGCGCAGAACCGGTTTAACTAAAAGATGAAATACCACGAACGCGGAACTCGGCCTGCCGGGAAGACCTATGATCAAACGGTCTTTCCAAAAACCGGCCAGCGCAGGCTTACCCGGTTTTGTTTTTAAGCCATGGAAAAGGATCTTGCTCCCGTGAAGTGATGATAAAGCTTCTTCCAAAATATCGCTGTTTCCCACGGATGTTCCACCGGTAAACAAAATCAAATCCAATTTAAATTTATTTAATTTGCCGATAAATTTTTTAATTTCTTCTTTTTTATCAGGACATATACCCAATAAGACAGGCTCTCCTCCTGAGCGCAGGACCAGATTAAAAAGCATACCGGAATTCATATCCCGCACTTGTCCATATCCCGGGATTTTATCCGAAAAAACAAGCTCGTTTCCGGAAGATACAATACCCGCAGAAAGTTTTTTAAAAACTTTGATATTTTTAATACCTAATCCCTGAAGTAATCCGATATCCTGAGGCCTGAGCAGGAAACCTTTATTTAAAATAAATTCTCCTTTTCTGAGATCCTCTCCTGCATGAATAACATTTTGTCCCGGACGGATTCTTGAAGAAAAAGTAATTTTATTCCCTGTTATTTTTGCATCCTCAAGCATTACTACAGAATCCGCGCCAACCGGTAAAATTTGGCCTGTGGCAATTCGCAAGGGTTCAAAATTTTGAACCCCTACCCTGTGTTTTTTTGAATTTACGGCAAAACCATCGTAAAGCGATCTCTTGAACGCGGGGAAATTCTCAGGCGCGGTTAAATCTTGAGCAAGACAGCGGCCTAGAGCATTTTGGGTATTTATTGTTTCCGTCTTGTAACTAACATAATCGGAAATAATATTTTTTGCTTTTTCGAGCGTAATAAGGGAACCTGTTTTTTTCATATGGCCTGGCATTCCGATTTTCCTGATATTTTTCTTTATAGTGGATAAATTCTACTATCAAAAATCAAAAAAGTCTATAGTAGAAATTTTTTATTAATGATATAATATTTATTTTAATAATCAAATACGGAGTGATCTTGAAAAAACCGGTCGCGCTTATAATTCTGGATGGATGGGGAATAAACAAAAATAAAAAAGGCAATGCTTATTTCCTGGCTAAAAAACCAAATATCGAAGGATTTTTTAAAAATTATCCTTCCACGCACCTTACCGCGTCAGGCGAAGCAGTCGGGCTTCCTGAAGGACAAATGGGAAATTCCGAAGTCGGACATCTCAATATCGGCGCGGGCCGGATCGTCTGGCAATCCCTGTCCCGAATCTCAAAATCAATAAGGGACGGAAGCCTTTTTAAAAATGAGGTGCTGTTAAATGCCTTTAATACAGTTAAGGCTAAAAATACAAATCTCCATATAATAGGGCTTCTTTCAGACGGCGGGGTCCACAGCCATATAGAACATCTTTTCGGATTGCTTGATATGGCAAAACAAAATAAGATCGAAAAGATATTCATCCATTGTTTTCTTGACGGACGGGATGTATCTCCTACTGCCGGATCAGGTTATTTGAAACAACTGGAGAAAAAACTCGAAGAGCTTAAAATCGGGCATATAGCAACGATAATGGGCAGATATTACGCCATGGATCGGGATAAACGATGGGAAAGGATTAAACTGGCATATGACGCAATGGTTTTGGGACAGGGTAAAAAAATAAAAAATGCGATTGAGGCTGTTGAAGCCTCTTATAAAGAAGGCAAAACCGATGAATTTATTATGCCATTAATCTTAACCGACTCCAAAAATAATGCTTTAGCAAAAATATCTGATAATGATACTGTGATTTTTTATAATTTCCGGCCCGACCGCGCGAGACAGATAACCAAAAGTCTGACGGATAAAACTTTCATTGAATTTGAAAGAAACGTTTTCCCAAAAGTGGATTTTGTATGTTTTTATGAATATGAAAAGGATTTTAAGCTTCCTGTTGTATTTCCAAATGAAGATATACATAACGGCCTTGGAGAAATTATAAGTAAGTCGGGTTTTAAACAACTGCGTATAGCGGAAACTGAAAAATACGCGCATGTAACTTTTTTCTTCAACGGTGGAAGAGAGCAGGTTTACAAAGGTGAAGATCGATGCCTGATTCCTTCGCCGAAAATACCAACTTATGATTTGAAGCCGGAAATGAGCGCGTATGAAGTTACTGATGAAGTAATTAAACGGATTGAAACCGGTATCTACGATTTTATAGTTTTAAATTACGCGAATTTCGATATGGTGGGACACACCGGTGATTTAAACGCAACGATAAAAGCAGTTGAGGCCGTTGATACATGTGTCGGGAAAACAATAGACTCCATCCTCAAAAAAGGCGGAACCGCCCTTCTCACAAGCGATCACGGCAATGCTGAACAAATGATCGATTATGAAACTTCAGAAATTTATACCGCGCACACAACCAATCCTGTTCCGCTTATTATTATAGGCGCAGGCAAATTAAAATTAAAGCACGGGATCCTGGCCGATATAGCTTCTACTATTTTGGGGCTTTTGAACCTGGAAAAACCAAAAGAAATGACGGGAGAAAATTTAATTGCTGCGCCCGACACAAAATAAAGTAAAACAGGCTATTTTTAATATCTTTCAAAGTGAAATAGTTGATGCTGATTTTCTTGATCTTTTCGCGGGGAAAGGTACTATTGGGTTTGAGGCATTGAGCAAGGGTGCCAGGCATGTTATTCTTGTCGACAATCAGCCTGCAGTAAGGGCATCCCGACGTAACACCGTAACACCCCTGCAAGAACAAAAAATTGAAATCATAAAACAGGATGTCTTTTTAGCTATAGAAAAGCTTTTCCGGAATGGCAGTAAATTCGATTTTATTTTTGCCGATCCGCCATACCATGAAAACCAATATGAGAAACTTTTGACAGGGCTTGTAAAATATGATATCCTGAAAAAGTCAGGTTTTCTGATACTGGAACATTATTGGAAAGAAGTTCTGCCGGAAGAAAATAATGTTTTCAAACTCTGGAAAAAGAAAAAATACGGCGATACCGTGTTGTCGATCTATCAAAAAAAGGAAGAATAATCATGTCTAAAATCGCGATTTATCCGGGAAGTTTTGATCCAGTGACCAATGGACATGTGGACATTATAGAACGGGCACTGAAAATTTTTGATCATATTATCATAGCTGTGGCGAAACATCCGCATAAAGAACCTTTTTTCACGCTTGAAGAAAGACTGGAAATGCTAACAGATTCCCTCAAAAAACTTAAACGGGTTAAAGTGGATTCACTGGACGGGTTATTGATAAATTATGTTAATAAACAGAAGGCCCATGTCATTATCCGCGGGGTTAGGGCTATGACTGATTTTGAATATGAATTCCAGATGGCTTTGATGAACCGTAAACTGGATGACAAAATTGAAACGGTTTTCCTCATGCCGAATGAGATATATTCATATGTCTCTTCAAGTGTAATAAAAGAGATCGCCTCCTACGGCGGAAACATTAACGGGCTTGTTCCTGACATAGTCAGGAATAAAATTAACGCCAAACTGAATAAAAATGCATCTAGTAAATAAAATCACCATCTCCCGAATTTTTTTCGCGGTAATATTCTATTTTCTTTTTGAATTCAATAATTTATTTTTGAATTATTTGGCGTTTCTGTGTTTTATCATTGCTACTATCACTGATTTTTATGACGGCCATCTTGCGAGACGCTACAATGTTGTTTCGAAATTCGGCCAGATGCTTGATCCCTTAGCGGATAAACTGCTGCTCCTTTGCGCCTTACTTTCCTTCACGGAAAGAAAGATCATCCCCGGTTGGATGGTTATCATTATACTGGGCAGGGAATTTATGGTCATGGGGATCCGTATACTGTCCAGTTCTAACGGCGACGTTATTCCGGCCAGAGAATCGGGCAAATATAAAACCATAAACCAGCTTGAGGTTATCATAGTAAGCATTTGTCTTATTCTTTTCAGGGATACTTTCACCCGTTTTTTTGTCCCCATAGAACAGATCTTCAGTCATAATACGTTTTTAGACAAATTAACCTTGTGGATCTTTATTTCAGGCCCATATTATTTAATGTTTTCAACAGTAATAGTTACCGTCCTTTCCGGCATTGAATACTACAATAAAAACAAGGAATTGATAAATGGATAAACTGCAGAAAAAGCTTGTGAAATTTTTCGCGAGCTTTTTTGTTGGATATTCCCCTGTCGCGCCCGGAACACTTGGAACATTAATAGGTATTCCTTTATATTTTATTCTTTCTCTAAAGGGCCCCAAAATCTATATTATTTTCACGACTCTATTTATCATATTAGGAATAGAAATATCCTCTTTGGCAGAAACCATATTTGATGAACATGACAGCCCCAAGATCATTATTGATGAAATAGCCGGATTTCTTATAACAATGCTTTTCATCCCCTTGAACATTAAATTTATTTTCTTTGGTTTTACTTTATTCAGGATCTTTGACATCTGGAAGCCTTTTCCGATCTCATATTTACAAAAATTTCCCGGCGGGACCGGCATAATGGCGGATGATATTCTGGCAGGGATCTACAGCAACTTCATACTACAAATTATAAACCATTTCCTATACTAAAAATCCTTATTCTGCTGTTTTGCGAATCTGGAATATATAAATAATTATCATCATCAATATTTATTTTTTCTATTCCCTTTAATTCATCTTTATCTCCGCGAAACTCAGTGAATAATCCATTTTTTAAAAAAACAGAGATCCTGTCATTCCCTGAATCGCTGACATATATCATTCCATCAGAAGATATAGCTATCCCTTTTGGAGAAGAAAGATCACCTGGCCCTGACCCCGGTTGAGCAAATTTGAATTTATAATTACCATCTTTATCAAATACCTGCACGCGGCAGTTACGCATCTCAACTACATATATATTCCCATTTTTATCTATCGCGACATCTGAAGGTTGCGAAAACTCGCCATTTCTTGCCCCGCTTTGGCCAAACTTCTTCATAAATTGCCCCTGTCCCGTAAAGATCTGAACAGTATTATTTTCAACATCAACTACATAAACATTGCCATTAGCATCTACATCTAAACCAAAAGGCAGGATGAACTGATCCTTTTTTTTGCCCGGTTTACCAAAACGAAATTTAAACTTTCCATCAGGATCAAATACCTGAATAAAATATGATGAAAGGTCATTCACATAGATAGTTCCATCAGGCCCGATCGCGATATCATAAGGCAGATTAAATTGTCCTTCACCCTTTCCTTTTTCTCCAAAAGAAGAAAGAAACTGGCCTGAAGGATTAAAAATCACTACTCTGCTGTTTACAGTATCAGTCACATATATATTTTTGCTGGTTTTATTTATTGCCACACCTGAAGGATTCTTTAAAATATAATTATTCTTACCGTAAATAACGGCGGGTTTTTTTTCTCCTGAAGCTTTAACCGACAGGACATTAGAATATAAAACAAACAAAAACAGCAAAAAAAACGGAATTATATACAAAATTATCTTTTTAGCCATAAATTGTCAAGTCGGTTATTATTATTTATCTAATACATTATTAAGTTCATCTTTATTGGCAAGAATAAACGCTTCAAATTCAGTACTGTCCATTAAATTAGCCAGGCTTTTTACTAATTCAGCCTGAATACTTTTATCTTTCTTAATCATATCAACCATAGGTGCCACCGCGCGTTTATCTTTTATTTTAGTTAAAGAGTCCAATACTGCCAGACGGACACCGCCTTCTTCAGTTTTAAAGGCTTCTATCAGCGGATCTACCGCCCGTGCATCTTTAATATTACCTAAAGCAACTGCCACACTGCATTGAAGGAACATATCCTCTCTATATTTTAAAAATGCTATAAGAGGGTCAACCGCGCGCACATCCCCTATTCTGCCCAGAACTTCAGCCGCTTTTAATTTAACATCAGTATCCTCATCATTTATAAGCGTGTTAATAAGCGGTTCAACGGCAGGATTGCCCATTTTAGTAAGTACATCCATTACTTCTTTATGTAGAGAACTGAAAGTATTTTTAAGCTCTAAAATAAGTAAATCCACTGAGGTTTTACCCATACAACTCAAAGTTTTTGCGGCTCCTTCACGAAGATTGTCGTTATCATCTCTGAGTACCGATATAAGGGTCTCTATCGCAGGTTTACCTATTTTGCATAAAGCTGCGGATGCTTCCTCCCGGATATTCGCATTACTATCCTGAAACGTATCGATAAGGCTCTTTACCGCGCGCCCGTCCTTTAATTCGCCTAATTCCATTACAGCTTTCTTACGAATATCACTATCCCGATTTTTAAGCAAATCAATAGTCTCTTGTATTTTTTCTGAGCTTGTCTGTGATTGAGAATCTCCCAAACCAAATAAAAGCCCAAAAAATAAAGTTAATATAAATATCCTTTTTGATCTCACAATCTTTTCCTTATTGAAATTGCAACTATCTATGATACCAAATTTTTTAAAATTTGTAAAAAACTTATTTTTTTATTTTAGCACGGTATTTTTTCATTTTTCATACTCTGTTATTATATTATGCTTAGAAAAAAGTGGCAACAAATAAAAAAACTTGAGAACCATTAAAAATAGTAGTATGCTTAACATTATGTCTCGAAAAACAATGATCCTGATCGGAATGATCGCCGGCTCAATTATTGGACAGTATTTTGTTATATTTCTGGGAGCTGACACATTTTCTGTTGCCTCTATACTTGGAAGCGGCGCCGGTGGAATGATCGGCGTATGGTTAGGTTACAAGTTTAGCTAGGAATAAACAAGACTTAAGCGTCCCGATTTTATCGGGATGGCTGAAAGCCAGGTTCTTTCCGCTTCTAGTCCTTGTTATCCTCGAAGGGGACAATTTAATGATCAACTGGTTTTTGTATATAATAAGATGTAAAAATAAAAGTTTATACACAGGTATTACAACTGATATAAAAAGAAGGTTTAAGGAACATCAGGAGGGTAAAGGCTCAAAATATTTAAGAGGAAAATCACCCCTGGAATTAGTATTTAAGAAAAAAATCGGGAAAAAAGGCAGAGCGCTCAGGCTCGAAAGCGCGATAAAAAAACTTCCAAAAGAAAAAAAAGAGATGATCCTGAAAAGAAAAATAAGAATTAATAAAACCAATATTAAATAAAATTTAAAATTAAATCTGATTTCCTGCGCAAAGAGTGCTATAATATAAAAAAATTAAGATTATTTGTTAGATTGTCGATATAACTGGTTGGAGTATTAACCGCAGGATGGATAATTTTTTCCGTCTTTAATTCGAAAAGGAGAATACATGGCAAATGCAAAAAAAGCTTGTTGCGCAGGTAAAACAAAAGAAGGCAAAAAATGTAAAAATTTCGCGTCAGGCAAATCAAAATTCTGCGCGAGTCACAAGAAAAAATAATAAGTTTTAATTTTACATTACTGCCTGCCGCAGGCAGGCAAAAATAACAGGATCAACAAAAAGGGCGATTCATATATCGCCCTTAGTTTTTTTATTACCCATTTTCATCAAAATACTTAATAAGGTTTTTATATGGCATTAATCAGTTTACAGGAAATCACGCTCGCTTTTGGCGGGCCGCTTATTTTTGATAAATTAAATCTTCAGGTGGAACCGGGAGAACGTATAGCCCTGCTTGGACGTAACGGCGCAGGGAAAACTACTTTAATGAAAGTTCTCGCGGGCCAGTTAAAAATAAACACCGGGCTTGTTGTCGTTCAGAAAGGAATCCAGGTAGCTCATTTGCCGCAGGAAGTCCCCTCAGATATAAAAGGAAATATTTTTGATATTGTCCTGTCCGGTTTAGGCAGATCCGGAAAGCTTTTAAGTGATTACCATCACCTTACCGCCCGCCTGCAGACAGAACATACTCCGGAATTGATGAAACAGCTTGGCATCCTGCAAGCTGAACTGGACCACTCAGAAGGCTGGGATGTTAACGATCAGATCGAAGATATCATCAAACATGTTAAACTTGACCCTGAAAGCGATTTTGAAAAATTATCAGGTGGGCAAAAACGTCGGGTCTTATTAGCGCGAGCCCTGGCTTTAAAACCGGAAGTACTTTTACTGGATGAACCGACGAACCATCTTGATATAGAATCGATAAACTGGCTCGAACAATTTCTTAAGGATTATCCCGGCACAATATTTTTTGTCACACATGACCGGATGTTCATGACTGATATCGCTACAAGGATTATTGAACTCGATCGCGGGAAAATATATAATTGGCAATGTGATTACAAAACATTCCTCGAACGTAAACAGGCGGTGCTGGATGCTGAAGAATCCCAATGGGATAAATTCGATAAAAAATTAGCTCAGGAAGAAGTCTGGATAAGGCGTGGGGTTAAAGCGCGCCGGTGCCGTAATGAAGGCCGGGTAAGGGCTTTGGAGAGTTTACGCGCAACAAAGAAAACTCAGCGTAAACAAACAGGATTAGTCCGCGTAAATCTGCAGGGAGCCTCTATTTCAGGCGAACAGGTAATAAAAGCGATAAAATTAGGACATGCTTATGGAAACAATCACCTGATACAGGATTTTACAACCATAATTTCACGGGGTGATAAAATAGGAATACTCGGCCCGAACGGATGCGGTAAATCAACATTGTTACGGCTGCTTCTTGGTCAGCTTGTTCCTCAAAAAGGTAAAGTAATACTTGGCACCAACCTTGAAATTGCTTATTACGATCAATTACGGGAACAGCTGGATGGAGAAAAAAGTGTAATTCAAAACGTCTGCGGCAATAATGACACAGTGGTCATAAACGGAAAACCCAAACATATTATCGGTTATCTGCAGGAATTTCTTTTTCCACCGGATCGAGCCAGATCACCGGCAAAAGTCCTTTCAGGAGGAGAACGCAACCGCCTTCTTCTTGCAAGGCTTTTTACAAAACCTTTTAATCTGCTCGTGATGGATGAACCAACAAACGACCTTGATATCGAAACGCTGGAACTTCTGGAAGAATTACTGCTTGAATACCAGGGCACCCTCCTTCTGGTCAGCCATGATAGATCTTTCATTAATAATGTTGTAACTTCAACGATCTGCTTTGAAGGGGACGGAGTGATCAATGAATATCCCGGCGGATATGATGATTACCTAAGCCAGTCCCTCCTAGCCGGGCAGGCTCGCCACGGCGGACAAGTTGAAACAAAGGTACAACAGGAAGCCCTTGCTCCAGCCCAAAAAACTAAGTCGGAAGTAAAAGACCCTACCCTCCACGGCGGGCAAGTAAAACCAAAAGAAAAATCCGCTTTAAAAAAACTATCATTTAAAGAAAAACGCGAGCTGGAAGAGCTTATGCCTAAAATAGAAAAGTTGGAGGCGGAACAGAAAAAAATATTCGCGCTTTTCGCAGATGCCTCTTTTTATAAAAAAAACTCGCAGGAAGTTGCTTCTACCAGATCCAGATCAAACTTTTTAACAGAAGAAATTAAAAAGCTTTATGAACGCCTGGAATTTTTAGATGAAAGAGCAAGACAATGCGCCTCTGATTAATCTTTTATTCCAAGTTCCTTTTTAAGCACTTTTATTTCTTCTTCTAAACCTTCTATCTTTTGCCACAGGGATACCGGCGCGTTATGATAATCAATATAACCGTTTTTCCCATAACAATGTTCCGGCAACGTCCCCTTTACCTCTTTTAAGTCCTTTTCAAGCCTTGCAAGTTTTTCATTTTTTGTTTCATTTTTATTGGCCATTCGCACCTCCTGCTTTTTTTAATATTAACTCTTTTTAATTTGTTTGTCGACTTTAAACTTAATTAAAATCGCCTTAGAAAAAAATCAAACAAAAGTAGAATCAGGCCATTTACTTATTATTTTTAAAGTATATGATATATCACATAAAAGTTTTCTAAATTAAAAACAAAAAAAAGGAGGCATATTATGGCAAATTTGATTAAGTGGGAACCGGAAAGAGATCTATTTGATTTTGACAGCGACATGAGAAAGTTATTCGGAGATTATTTTATGACGAAAAGAGGAAAAAACCAGGGGTTGGCGGCATGGTCACCATTGGTTGATATTGAAGAATCAAAAGACGAATACACGATAAAAGCCGATGTCCCCGGAATGAAAAAAGAAGACATTAAAATTTCTTTGCAGGACCATAAACTTATTTTACACGGAGAACGCAAAGAGGAAAAAGAAGAAAAGAAAAAGGATTATGTTATGAAGGAAATGGAGTATGGCTCATTTTTCCGAAGCTTCGATCTGCCGTATTCTGTTAATCCAAAAGACATAAAGGCTTCCTATGTTAACGGTATTTTAACCGTTCATGTACCAAAAACTGAAGAAGTTAAAGAAAAAGAAGTAAAGATCGAAGTTAAATAGTGCCATTGGAGGTTTTTATGAAAAAAATAATTATATTTATCATTTTCTTAATGTTATCCGCTTTTATATTCGAAACATTTCCATTATACGCGGCAGAAAGTGTCGAAGACTTAAAAAAAGAAATCCAGGTGTTGCGTAAAAAGATCAAAGAGCTGGAAAAAAATACCAGAGAAAATAAACAAAAGGATAAAGATAAAACGAATGAAAATATCTGGGATCCATTTCAGGAGATGAAATTAATGCAGGAAGAAATGGATCAAATGTTCAGGGATTCATTCAGCGGGACAGGTAACCCTAATAAAGGAATGTTCAGAAGCGATATTTTTTATGATGACCGGTTTGAAATAAAAAATGAAAAAAATAAGTATGTCATTGAATTAGATGTTACGGGACTGAATCAGAAAATACTTGATATTCGGGTAAATGAACAGAATATAACAATTAAAGGAGAAAGAACAGAAGAACAAAAACAGGACACAGGGAATATACATTTCAGTTCAAAAAGTTACGCAACCTTCCTGAAATCCATTCCCGTCCCTGCCGACGCGGACACGTCAAAAATGCAGTATGAAAGAAAGGGTAATAAGCTGGTCATTACACTTCCAAAGAAATAAATATGATTTATTCTTTTGCAGGGGCGAACTACCTTGTTCGCCCTTTTTTTATATATTTTCCCCACAATTTTACTTTTGATCATTAATTTCAACCATAAAATAAATATCTAATAAATAAAAATATATTTGATTAATTTTTGCTATTGGTATAGAATACCATTGATGGATGCAAATTTAGTCAGGCATGAAAAAATCATAGATGAATTTGGCGGTATTTAGGTGAATTATGAAACTTAAAAAGATTAAAATAGGCATTAAAGATTTAAAAAGCGCATTAAATGATTTTGAAAAAACAGGTGAATCCATCGAACGCGGGGAAATGATTAAAGAAGAAACCGGCGTTTACTTCACCAGTTTTGAAGCGTTCAGAAAGGCCTTAACACCTAAAAGGCTCGAACTATTGCGTATAATCAAGGCAAAAAAACCTTCCTCTATTAATGAACTTGCAAGGATGATAAACAGGGATATAAAAAATGTCGCTGATGACGTGAAATACTTAGGGCAGATGGGCTTGATTGAAAAAACAGAGACAAACAGAAAAATAGCACCAACCATAGATTATGATAAAATATCTTTAGAAATAGCGGTATAAAAGTTAGTATTAGTAATTTTTTCCATAATTTTTGCATTTGTAGGGGCGAACCCATGTGTTCGCCCTTTTTAATATATTTTTTAACAATTTTGATTACGGTTATTAATGTAGGGGCTGGGCTTGCCCTGCCCTCTTAAGATTTTTTGTTTGACAATTTTAATGGGATAATTAAATACCATACACATTCAGGTAAAAATATTTTTCTTGTAGGGGCGATTCGCGAATCGCCCCTACATTAGGAATTTAAAAAACAGAATTAAACAGGGTGAACTATTGCACCCTCTCCAGCGAGATCCTCTTCAACACCGCATCCACCGCCAGCACTTTTACATTGACCGTGTCGCCGACGGAAACTACATCGTGGGGATTTTTAACGAAGCGGTTGCTTAATTTGGAGATATGTATGAGGCCGTCCTGATGCACGCCGATATCGACGAACGCGCCGAAATTCGTGACGTTTGTAACTATACCTGTTAACTGCATATCCGTTTTCAGGTCCGAAATTTCATTGATCTCTGAGGAGAATTCGATGCTATTGAATTCTTTTCTCGGGTCGATACCCGGTTTTTTAAGTTCGTTCAAAATATCGTTCAGGGTCGGGATACCAAACTCGGGAGTTACATATTTTTTGATATTTATTTTTGAAATGGCCTTATCATTCCCGATTATTTTATCAAGAGGCACATTCTCGTCTTTTGCCATTTTTTCAACGATCCAGTAGGTCTCAGGGTGAATAGCTGAATTATCCAATGGGTTCACGCTATTCCTGATCCTTAAAAAACCCGCGCATTGTTCAAACGCCTTGGCTCCGAGTTTCGAAACATTTTTAAGCTCTTCTCTTGTCTTGAACATGTTCTTCTCTGACCGGTAGCTTACTATATTTTTCGCTATTCCCTTGTTTATTCCGGATACATAAGAGAGCAGCTCAACCGATGCCGTATTGAGTTCAACGCCAACATAATTAACACAGGATTCGACAGTGAGATCCAGAGATGTTTTCAGGCCATTCTGGTCGACATCATGCTGGTATTGACCGACACCTATCGCTTTCGGGTCAATCTTGACAAGTTCCGCCAGAGGGTCCTGCAGGCGCCTTGATATGCTTATCGCGCCTCTTACAGTAACATCAAGCTCAGGGAATTCTGCGGAAGCGGCGGGAGACGCGGAATAAACCGAAGCGCCTGCTTCACTTACAACAACCGATCTTGCTTTTAATTTATTTTTCTTTATTATATCCCTGACAAAAATATCGGTTTCTTTTGAGGCCGTTCCGTTACCCATTGAAATAATTTCCGCGTTGTATTTAGAGATAAAACCCAGCAAAGTTTTCTCAGCGGCATCTTTTTTATTATGCGGCTCGTGAGGAAAGATCGCGGCATATTCTTTGAAATCCCCGTTCGAATCGATCACCGCAACCTTACAGCCGGTCCTGAAACCCGGATCAACACCTATTATAACCTTGTTTCCCGCCGGGGGCGCCAGTAGTAAATTCTTAAGGTTCCTCGAGAAAACATTTATGGCCTCTTTCTCGGATTCTTCCATCCTGAGATTAAAAACTTCAAGTTCAAGGGAAAGGAATAAATTGCGTTTAAAACTGTTGCGGATAGCTTTTTTCAGGTCCGTATAAAAAATGAAATCCTGTTGTTTTAATACTTTTAATTCTATAAAATTGATGATCTCATCTTCGTTAACTTCAATATTCCACGAAAGAACTTCCTCTTTTGTCCCGCGCCGTATGGCAAGCATCCTGTGTGACGGAGAATCTTTAAGGAGTTCGGAAAAATTATAATAGCTTTTATATTTTGATTCTTTTTCCGCCCATTCTTTTCTTGCCTTCGAAGTAATTTTACCTGTTGTCTGGATAGTATTCCTTATCCATGAGCGTATATTTTCATTATCAGCTATATTTTCAGCGATAATATCCAGCGCCCCGGACACAGCCTCTTCACAGGACGCGACGCCTTTTGCGGGATCAATAAAAACAGAAACTATTTCTTCTTTAGTTTTGCCGTTATTTTCCTGTTTAAAAATAAAATCAGCCAGGGGTTCAAGACCTTTTTCTTTCGCTTTTGTTCCTTTAGTAGATTTCTTAGGCTTATAAGGAAGATAAATATCCTCAAGCACCGTTTTATCGGTACAGGCTGATATTTTTTGTTCAAGCTCGGGCGTGAGCTTACCCTGCTCATTAATGGTATTTATTACAGTTTCTTTCCGCGCTTCCAGAACTTTGTAATATTCCAGTTTTTCCGAGATCAAACGGACATTTATTTCATCAAGATCACCTGTCATTTCTTTCCGGTATCTTGAAATAAACGGTATGGTCGCACCGCCTTCAAAAAGGTCTATTGTATTTTTAACCGGTGTTTTTTTAAGTTTAAGATCGTTAACAATATTATCTATTATAAAATCAATATTCATTTTTCCCTTTGATATTTTTTAGATTTAATTTAAGAATAAAGACCAGATTTAAGTTTCCTTGAAGATACTCAAAAGATGCGGGGCCAGCTGTTTTTTGCGGGACAAGACACCTTTTAATTCAGCTACATGCGGTTCCAATAAAGGATAACCCAGACGGCGGCATAAATTAACATCTCCATCAAAGATCAGCAGGCTATTTGATGTCGAAATATCAGTTACCATTAACGCGGCAAAATTATATTTGCGGTTGCGCCTTATTTTTATAAGTTCCTCCATGAACCGGTGTTTAATTTCCTCAAATTCACTGAAACCTACCAATTCCACCTGCCCTACCCCAAAAGTGATCTTCCCTGTTTTATACTCTTTAAAATCGCTGAGAATAATTTCTTCAGGATTGCGGCCTTTAATATTTACTCCGGAAGCCAATAATTTTTCACTATATTTTTTCAGATCGAGCTTTGCTGTTTCATTCAGCTTTTCCAGTATTTCCTTGTCCAAGGCTGTCGCGGTAGGTGATTTTAAATTTAAAGTATCCGCTATTATACCGGAAATTAAAAGTCCCGCGATCTTTTTATCCATTTCGATATTTTTTTCAAAATAAAGCTTGGCTATTAAAGTACAGGTGCTTCCCACAGGTTGATTTATGAACAATATAGGGTGTAAAGTTTCGCGGTTAGCTAAACGATGATGGTCTATGATCTCCAGGATCTCGCACTGGTCCGCGCCATCAACTGATTGTGAGATCTCATTATGGTCAACCAAAATCAGCCGGGGTTTAGAAAATTGCATAAAATCAGCCATAGTGATCATTCCGCAAAGCTTATGTTCTTCATCCAGCACTGCCATACCGCGATTGAAAGCCTTAAGGATCTTTAACCGGGCATCTTCCAGCGATTCATTTTCATTAAGCGTACCATCGTAATTCTGCGCCACGCGATAGGCAGGGATACTTAATTTAACAAGCCCGACTGTAGTAGCAGTATCATATGGTGAAACTATAAGGTTTACATTATGCTCAACCGCCATACGTTGTATCTCTTTTGAAACAGGCAATCCGCCCGTTACTATCAGCGCCTTTACCCCATTCTCGATCGCGATTTCCTGGATCTCTTCCCTATCCCCGGTTATCACAATGCATTTTTGATGGTCCAGCCCGAATAAGACTTTTCCAAAAGAAAGTTCCTTCATAGCGCCTACCAGAAAATTTCCCTGAAAAACATCATCCGGCTGGTAGGCATTCAGCAATTTACCGCCTAGCGAGGCATGAATAAATTTAATCGAAGTAAAAATTTCCCTTGAATTTATCGGATTGACCTCACGAAAAAGATTGTGAGCTATATCAAATAAGCTTATCATTCCGCTGTAAAGGCCTGTTTCATCGGCCAACGGAATCAAACGGATATTATGCTTTTCCATCATTGCCAATAATTCTTTTATCGATGTATTCTTGCTGCAGGAAATTACTTCTTTTTCCATAGCATGCCCCACACTGGGGGTGATGTCCGGAAGAAATACCGGCGCTGAAACGCCGAAGTATGATAAAACAAATTCTGTCTGTAAATTAAGGCTCCCCGCCCTGGCAGAAACTACATTTTTCTCTCCCATCGACTGTTTAAGCTTCGCGTATGCAATTGCCGCACATACCGAATCTGTATCAGGGTTTTTATGGCCTATCACAAAAATATTGTCAATCATCATTTGTTCCTTTTCACACTATATATATTATAACATATTTATTGTTCAACTATTTGTTCCTTTGCATATGCATTTTATCTTTCGGCATTTCATTTTTCTGCTGATCCTTTCCGCCTTTCTCATTATCATCACTCCCTATTCTTAACATTATTTCAGATACCGTTTTTTCTCCGATCTGCATGGACCGATCCATAAGGTCTGGAGTTTTTTCCATAAACTTTTGTCCCGCCGGACTTTTATAAAAAGCCATAATTCCTTTCATTTCCTCTTCAGTAAATAATTCCATATAAAGTTCCATATATTTACTTTTAAGATTCGTCCAGGTTAATTCCTTATTTAGTATGCCAATATACTTTTCCTTGGCTGCATTTATTTTTGCATCATCCTGCAGGGACATTAGCATTTGATCCGTCTGGTCCATGAACATCTGTTTAAGTTGTTCAAAACCCTGGTTTTCCATTTCCTCGACCTTCAGCACCTTGATTAATTCTTCTGTTGTCTTTCTGTGGGTCTCCTCACTTGCCATTAAGTTTTGGTTAAAAGACAATAGTACAGCGAGAATAAGCCCTGCAATTACTTTTTTCATGATTGAATTTTCCTTTCTAAGAAAAGTTTTATAATTAATCCGTTTTTTGAAGAATCTACGCATACACAACGAATAATACCATATTTTTAAAAAATATTTATATCTTTTTCGTAATATTCCATTCAATTTCAAAAATAGAAGATATGCACGTGGACATGTCTCTGCAATAAAAAAAAGGGCTCCGATAAATACCGGAGCCCCTGAAATAGAAAAATAAATATTTAAGGATTAGATACCTTTATATTATCCAGATAATAGTACCCATCTAATGGATTTCCCTCGAATTTAATAAGATTATAACCTAAAGTTGTATTTATGCTGACGTCTGTGTAATCAATAACCTGAATACCGTCAAACGAGATTACATACCGGTTGGCATTAATTACCTGTATTTTCAAGGTGTACCATTTATTCGGATTAATGTTAGTCATATAATTCACAAACCCAAAAGGGGATTCACTTCTTCTTCCAAAAATGAGACCGTTATCGTTAACAAGAAGCCAGTTATTCAAATTCATGCCAACCCTCTTATACTGAGAAAAATCAAACGCCATCCAACAGGGCGACATCCTTCTGTTGAATCTGAATTCTATTGTAAAATTAGTTTTCAGATCAGCAGCAAGATACAGATCAGAGTTATCATCGGCATAATAGGGAACAATAACATTATTGTTGTCTGAATCCTTTAAAATTACCCACTCATTAAAGAAGGTTTCAAGGCCGTTCAGTGAACCGTTTTCAAAATCATTAAAATAAGGTAAAACTATGTTAAATTGCTGTTGTTGTGTAGTGTCTTGTATAGTATATTTGGTAGTGTCCTGTTGAGTATAGTTGGTTGTGTCCTGGGTAATATATCGAGTAGTATCTTGTACAAATTTTTGTGTAGTATCCGGTGAAGTATTTTGCGATAAGTTATTTAGATCACAACCTGAAAAGGCTGACAGCATTATAATTGCAAAGAAAACAGATATTTTCTTCATATGAGACCCTCCCTATGCATATTAATTGCCATAAAACAACACTAATATCGGCAATATTCAAATATACATTAATAAGAAAGTCAATAAACAAAAACTTTTATTTTTTAGTACCGCTCCAAGTCCCATTATCATTCAATGGAGCATAAGCATAAATATAAGTTCCGGATGCTGAAGAATTACCGCTTACCACGCCGGTAAAAACTATTTTATTATCTATATCCCCGAACGTAATATTTGTTGTATCAACCGTCCCTTTTAGCTGCGCGTTAGTCATGCCTATCTCAGGGACATTTATTGTTCCGGTTAAAACCGTTCCACTCTGAACTACTGTTGCCTTAAAAGTACCCTTAACATTTAACGCGATAAAAACCGAGCTTGTCCATGGTCCATTCCATTCCCCCGAAACATTAATTACCGTTCCGGAAGGCTGTGTGACATTATTGCTGCTTGTTGTACAACCGGTCGATATGGATATAAAAAGACAGCAGATCAGCGCAAATCCCGGCAATTTATTTTCTTTTTTCACTTTTTCTCCTTGATTTAAAATTGATAAAACAAATTATACTTTAATATATTTTTTCGGGTCTTTATCAAATTTATTTTTGCATGTTTGCGAGCAGAAATAATAAGTTTTCCCATTATACACAGAGGTAGCCTCCGCTTCTTCTGAATTAATTTCCATGCCGCAAACCGGATCTTTTACTTTCATATCCATTTCCCTCCTTTTTTGTTTTTTTCTCTTTTAGCGAAAATAAAAATTAATCTTTAATATACTTTCCCGGTTCCTTATCAAATTTTGCTTTACATTCATTAGAGTCGAAATAATATGTTTTCCCATTATATACGGAAGTCGCATCCGCTTCCTGGGAATTAATTTCCTTGTTACAAACCGGGTCTTTAACTTTCAGGTTCATTAAATCCCACTTTTTTTGGAGTTCTTCTCCGATTATTTTAATATATTTACCCGGGTCTTTTTTAAATTCATCAACGC
Organism: bacterium; assembly: GCA_028719205.1. GTDB lineage: Bacteria > JACRDZ01 > JAQUKH01 > JAQUKH01 > JAQUKH01 > JAQUKH01. The sequence continues at coordinate 48,928 of JAQUKH010000009.1, read as the reverse complement.
ATCCGGCACAGCAGAAATTATAAGTCGTGTCCTTATATTCGTAAGAAGATTTATACTTCTCATTGATCTTTTCGCCGGTAACCGGGCAGACGGTATTGCCAATATTTTTCGCCTTGACTGAAGCTGTATCATTTGAATCCTTCTTTGCCATTTCCATGTCTTTATGCTTTGATTCGCCATGCGCAGTAGTATCTTTATCGTCTGTCGCACTACAATCCATCGCAAAAATATTGCTTTGCGCGAACAATAAAAATCCGAATAACAATATAATACTTTTTTTCATTTTTTCCCCTTTCACATAAATTTTAATAATATAAACTTGATTGTTCTTTTGGAATTATCTTGCCGTCCTGCAAATGAATTATCCTCTGTGTCATGCCTGCCAGTTCCAGATCATGCGTCGCTATAAAAATAGCAATTCCTTTTTTTACCAGCTGGTTAAATAAAACCAGCAGGTCATCCCTTACTTTTAACTCCAGTTTTCCCGTAGGCTCATCCGCAATGAGAAGCTTAGGGTCATTGATCAAAGCGCGGGCAATCGCAATGCGCTGTTTATCTCCGCCTGAAAGCATAAATGCCGGAATATTTTCTCGCCCTTTTAGCCCGACGAGTTCAATAACCTCAAGTATTTTTTTCTGGTCAATAGGTTTTTTCGCGAAAACCAGCGGCAATTCTATATTTTCCACCGCGAAAAGATTTGGAATAAGATAAAACTGCTGAAAGATAAACCCGAGATAATTTCGCCGCACATTAATGAGTTGTGACTCACTGAAATGCGTAACATCCTCGCCGCCTACATTCAAGGTACCGGATGTAGCCGTATCCAGACAACTGATCAAATTCATCAGTGTAGTTTTACCCGAACCCGAGGGCCCGACGATCGAAACAATCTCGCCTTTTCTGATCGAGAAATCCACGCCGTCCAGAGCCTTAACGGTTTCCGGGCCGCGGGTATAATATTTCTTCAGGTTTTTTGCTTCAAGAACTATGTCATTCATAATATTTTCCTTTGTAGGGGTGAACCCATGTGTTCGCCCCATTATTTTTGGGCAGACACATGGGTCTGCCCCTACAATTAATTAATGTTTAACAATTTCATCTTTTTCAATACGCCCTTCACGCAAATGCACAACCCTGTCCGCCTGATAAGCCAGTTTTACATTATGAGTAGCCGCGATAATCGTAAGATTTTCTTCCTTACCCAGTTCCCTGAAAAGATCGTAAATACTCTGGGCGTTCTTTGTATCCAGATTTCCTGTAGGCTCATCAGCCAATACAATATCCGGCTTATTTGCCAATGCCCGCGCGATAGCAACTCTCTGCATCTCTCCGCCAGACATTTCTTTAGGCAAATGATTCATTCTTTTTCCAAGCCCCACTCTTTCTATCAAATGTTTTGCCCAGCTTAGGTCCTTGTTGTCGGCAAACAGCATGGGTAATTCCACATTCTCCAGGGCAGTCAGCTCTTTCACCAGAAAAAATTCCTGAAAAACAAATCCCAGGTGATGGAGCCTCAGGTCACGCATACGGGAGTCATCGAATGAATTAAGATTTTTGCCAAGCACCGTCAAATCCCCGGATGTTATATGATCCAAGCATCCGACAAGATTTAAAAATGTGGTTTTTCCGGCGCCCGATGGCCCCATTATTGAAACAAATTCTCCTTTATTTATACTAAGATCTATTCCTTTGAGCGCGGCTATTTCTTCAGCATAAAGGCGGTAGACCTTTTTTAATCCTTTTGTATTTATAACTTGTGTATTTTCCATTTTGGTCCCCTCCTTTATTCTCCGCTTCTTATCGCCTCAATAGGCCTCATCTTTGCCGCGCGGTATGCGGGCCAGATCCCAGATAAAATTCCTAAAACGATCGCGCCGACAAATGAACCGATAATTATGCCAGGTGTAAAATTAATTATCTGGCCTGCGGGAACATAACCCGCCCTGGACATTACCGCTCTGATCAATTTTTCTATAAAACTTCCTCCAACTACGGCAATAATCGTCCCCAAAATACCTCCAAATACACAGATAACAATTGTCTCCAGCCAGATAAGTTTAAATATATCCATACGCGACGCGCCTATCGCTTTCATAATTCCTATTTCCTGGGTCCGCTCAAACACGCTCATCAAAATAGTGTTCATTACTCCGATCAACGCGACAAGGATCGCGATAAACGCCACCGACATAACCAGAATTTTCGCGGTCTGCACCAGATTGAGGATCGTTCCTTTCACCTCCGCGAGGCTTACGATCTGTGTTTCTCCCAATTCTTTACGGTTGTAGATCCTGTCTGTAAACAATGGAAGCTGGGCAAGATTATTCAGCCTGACACCGATACCTGTAAGCATTTTGTATTTCCTGAAAATTCTTTGCGCCTCTTCTATCTGGATAAAATATGAACCATCATCCTGGCCTCCTCCTTTTTCCAGGATCCCGACTACTCTGAAGGTATAAGAAGTTGATACAGGTTTTTCTATTTCTTTTTCGATCTCTTTTGATTTCCCGCTGACCGGGTCGGTTATTTTTTCCTTAACTTTTTCTCTTGCCATTTCTTTAACATTAATCGCCAGTTTCTGACCGACCTGAACAAATCCCGTTTGCGCGGCCTCCCAGCCCATAACCAGTTCAATTTCCTCGCCCTTGTCATATTTAATAATTTTCGGACTGCCATTAGCCTCAACAGCAACCTGTTCCAGATCAATTTCTTCACTGTTGGGATAAGCCAATTCTACATCTCCTACATTGTATACATCCTTCGTCTCATTAAGTATCACTCCTGTTATTTTACTTCCATCCTTTAAATACAATTCATCTTTCAGTTCTTCTCCGATTTTTGCAGTCTTTACACTTTCGACATCTATTTTATTGTACACTCTTGATGGAAGCATAACCTTGACCGTTGAAACCATTTTCTTTTTCTGGACAAAATCCCCGCTGACCGGATCAAGTTCAGTTCCCACAACCTTTTCATATTTTCCCTCGCCCGTGATCAAACCTTTTAAGACTTTACCATTCTTCAAATAGATCTCGTCCGCTTTAATCTCACGAGTTTTAAACCACCTGCCCATTGGCCCGTCTATTTCTTTTTCAGTCTCTTTTCCCGAAGATGGATCAGTAATCCTTTCTTTATGTTTGCCTTTCGCTATCTGCATCATTGGGCGAAGTTTCGTGTAACTATCCTTGTCTATCCCCCAGAAGGTATAAAAACCATTCCCGTTTTCTTTAATCAGCGGATTCATTAACATTGGAGTTAATTCAGCGATCTCTTTGTCCTGTTTTACTTTTGCTATCGTGTCATCCGTAAGATAACGCAGTGCCCCTGTCCCGGATAAAGCCACAGTCGCCAATTCATATGGACATCCCTTAGCGGTAATTAAAACCTGGTATCCCATACCGGAAACATCCTTTTCCAGCGCGATACGATACCCGGAATTAAATCCTAAAAGGCTCACCAATACCGCCACTGCCACGCCTACACCGCCGATCGTAAGCATTGACCTTATTTTTCGCCTGTATAAATTTTTATAAGCCAAATTAAAAAATTTCCTCATAATCCTTCTCCTTATATTTGGATTAAATAACTTTCCATTTCCCTGATATCTATATTAAGTTTTTTAATTAACCCATCCTTATTAATTAAAATATTCGTCGGCACGCCCCGCACCATATAAAGTTTTGCTGTCTTTCCATTTGAATCCAGCAATATTTTGTATTTTATCCCGTTAGATTCAATAAACGATTGGACCGTTTCTTTGGATTCTTCCAGATTTATTCCCACAATCTCTATCTTATCTTTATATTTCTCAGAAAACTCTTTTAAACGCGATACCTCGGCACGGCACTCCGGACACCAGCTGGCCCAGAAATTTAATACTACCTCTTTCCCATTCAAAAGGCTTTTCAATGAAACTTTATTGCCATTCATATCCAGGATAGAAAAACCTGGAGCTTCATCTCCTACCGCCATAAATTGTGGTTTTGGGCCGCAACTCGAAAAGAGCATAGAGCATAAAGCATAGAGCATGGAAATCACAATTATTTTTTTCATAAATATTAACCTTTATTCAAACCCCTCTTGATCTCTCCTTATCAGGGGAGAAATCAATTATCCCCCTGATAAGGGGGAATGAAAGGGGGTTATTTTATTATTAATCCTTTCGCCAAGATTTTTGTTTCTTTCGGTTCGCTTTCTGTCTGATAAACCATCCCTTTAACCTCTACATTTTTACCCACCCTTTGAGGTATAGTTATAGGTGTACCGTGCATTTCAACATAAATTGTCCCGCCGCCTGAAGCGTCAGAAACATTTATCCATCCGCCTGTCGGGCATTCACTCGCTATTTTTCCCTCAATAATTACTTCTTTATTAACGTAATCACCGGGATTAAGCAGTATTGTCCCGATAGCTGTTTTGGCTGTATTTGCACCGATCTCCTCGCCAAATTTTTCTATCCCTGAACCGCAGCTTGATATAAATAATCCTGCCGCTCCTATTAAAATTAATCCTAAGATTACCAATATCTTTTTCATAGTTGTTCCTCCTATTTTATTTTTTTTGTCCTTTTAAATAATCTTCAATTTTTTTCTCGATCTCATCCTTTTTAAATAAATTATGAAGATAAGTGTTATCAACTAAGATCAATTCCTTTCGTGCTATTGCAAGAACATCCTGAGTTATATCCTTACCTTCAACCTCAACTTTTAAAGGCCCTATCTTATCTATTTTCTCGTCAGACAATTTGGTCCTCGTCAGTACGTCCTTCGCGTAAAAATTAACCAGGGATATATTTTTTAACTGATTAAATCCGGTTTTGTTTATTTCCAAAGACTGGATCTTGCCCTTTTCTTTATCCTGACTGCCAACGGAAATAACCAAGCTGAATTTTCCCTGCGCTGTATTTAATTCCAACGGCAGGACATATCCCAAAAGAATTCCCCTGACAAAAGGCTTCTTATACACATCATCTTTGTAAACCACATAAACCGGAGTAACTGGATCCGTTGATATAAGGTCAACCACATACCTCGACGCGTTTGGAAATATTTTTTTGATCCTTTCCATTGGATTTTCACTTAATAATGGAACTTTGGCTTCAATAATTTTTTTTGTTTTATTAATTACTTCGTCCTTTTTTATTTTATTTCCAAACTTGAAGTCATCCAGATAAACTAAAACCTTTTTCATCCCGCGCAGTGTCTTTTGGAAGCCTTCGGTTTCTTTCTCGGCCGGATTCCGGATGCGACCAATCATGTCTAAACTCAAAATATTCTTATCCTCAATTTTCTGGCTTATCAGATATTCATTAATATAAAAATGTTCCAAAGTCAGCCCGATAAATTGAGAATAGAACTCCGGAGTTTGCAACTTTTCCCTTTGCACGGAAGGCAGTTTCTGATAAAAAAATTCCTGGATCCTTTCATCCAGATCAAAGGCCATCATCAACTGTGAATTATCAGCTCCCGGCCAGCCCTGGTTCGCGCCAAAGACCCAGCCGATCGTTTCCTGCCCTTTTAAAATTTCATAAAAAACATATGGAATATCCTTCGTTTCCCAGATAGGATCCCATTTATCACCTAACCGCTTCTCCAATTCTTTATACAATACCTCGCCGCCAATCTTACGCTTATCTCCCACTTCATCAGTCCGGATAAATTCCGAACGGTAATTGGTCCTTTCCGGAAAAAGCCGGATCGTATCCTGATCCGCGTTCGTTAACTGGCACGGAACGACTTGGGATTGGGCGAAAACATTCATTGTCCCTATAAGCATAAATATCATCAAATAAATAATTAATTTCTTATACATTTAATCTCCTTTAATTTAACTCCCCCTTCCCCCTCTTTAATTAAAGAGGGGGACAGAGGGGGCGTTTCTTACCATTCCCTGAATCCTCCGCCCTTTTGCCCATAAAATAAAACTCCTACCCATGTATCCTTTTCACCAAAGATAGTAGCCAGATCCTTTGACACTACAAACTGTAAATTGTAATTCGCGGAAAAGCTATAAGTCAATCCCCCGCGAAGCGCGGTATTACTGCCCCGGTCCGGGTTGTTAAAATCCTGCGTCAGATTTTCGATCTGCGCATAACCTGACCAGCGGTTATCTCTGCCCAGCGCGTATTTAATTTCCGCGAATTCCGCCAGGATATCTTCTTTACCCGCATCCCGGCCGAATGAAACTTCACCGCGCAGCCTCATCGGGCCATACAGCTTTTGCCCGTCAGTTCCGATCCTCCACTTTTTAATAATGTTACTCATTAAATCATCTTCTTTTTCCTGCATTGTGAAACTGCGAAGTTTCATAACTGCCATCGGATCATATATCCTTCCTACTAAAAGTGATATTCCTAACCACTCATTCAAATGTTCGCCTATCCTCGGGGTAGAAACTTTACCGGCTAAGACATAATTCCCGTCCCGTTCAAAATATTCCATACCTGAACCGCGGGTAACCGCCGCTTGGTATTCAAAGAAATCATTTTGTCCTTCTATACCGATACCCCAATCCCTTTCAACACCGCTGAATTCCATTGCCGGGCTTTGCAAAAGCGTTCCATGAGTATCGATCCACGGCTGGATCCCGAAAGGAACATAAAAATGGCCCAGCCTCAGTGTAAACATTGGGGGGGAAACTCTCAACCTTAAATAGGCATTATGCAGTTCTGTTTCAAAATCATTCAGGTTTTCTGTATATTCCCGTTTCATCTTTTCACCGTAGGCAAACTGGTTGTTGTAATAAGCGGCCCTGAATTGCACATTCATATCACCAAGCTGTCCTTCAGGCCCGGAAAATGTTCCGAATAAAATAAATCCAAGCGAATTTCTGCCTTCCATTTGCCCAAGTTCAGATGAATACCGTTCAGAAATATAAAGTTCTTTATAAATGATATAGTTATCGCTTCTGCCTATTGCCTTAAAAAGGCTTTTAAAATAGGGCTCCGCCTTTTCCTTTTCAAAGGTTTTGGCATCTTTCAGGCCCTCACCAATGTCATCCAGAATATCATCCGATGCAAAACCGGCATTCCCAAAGATAAATACAAATATCAATAAGGCTGATAAACAAGACTTAAGCGTAAGGTTCTGGCTGAAAGCCAGGTTCTTACCGCTTCTAGTCCTTGTTATCCTCTTTGAGGACAAAATAATCCTGAACATAATTACTCCATTTATGTTTTTAACTTAATTTAACGGAAAACAATTCTAATAGAATTATACTACTTTAATTTTTAAAAAGTCAATTTTTTACTGGGAAGATTTTTGATCAAATAAGGAATGAACAATCTTTGAGGAATATTGGGACAGAACAAGATTTGAATAATAATTCATTGTCATGCGATTTATCATTATTTTCTGAAGGAACATTAATAACGGAGTTATTCCGGGCGAAAGATACGGAATGTTTTAATAAATCATCTATTACATCACTCTTGTTTTCAGAAACAAGATCGCCGGCTATACCGATCCTGCATTCGCATTTCGATGCCTGCTTATAACTAAATGAAGCCTTATTTGCGCAACAGGAATGATTTTCTTGAGTTTTCCCCATCTGACAGCAGGTCTTCACATGAGCAAATACTGCCGAATTGCTAAACAACAATATAATCCCTATAATAAATAATCTTTTATATTTTTCCTTAAAGTTAAACATTTCTGATCCTTTTCATCATTTATTGAATTTTTCCAATACATCAATAACTTCTTTTATTTTATCATGCTTTTCTTTTTCAGTTCCAGAAATAAAGGCATTTGAAAAACAAGTTTCTAAATGCCTTTTAAGAATACTATTCTCGACTTTTTTAATTGCCGCGCCGGCCGCGGAAAGCTGGAGCAGGATATCCACGCAATACCTTCTTTCCTCAAGCATTTTCTGAATACCCCGAACCTGCCCTTCAATTTTTTTTAATCTAGATATTTCATCTAAATGTAACGCGCCTTTTTCCATAATTATACATTACCATACCCCCCTAGGGTATGTCAAGAACTTTATTTTTTTATTTCCGGCTTATACCTTTTCATTAATAGCGAATTGCTGACCACGGATACCGAACTGAAAGCCATCGCGGCGCCCGCGATCATCGGGTTGAGAAGGAAACCGGTAAAGGGATAAAGGATACCCGCGGCAACCGGGATCCCAATAGAGTTATAAAAAAAGGCCCAGAAAAGGTTTTGTTTTATCTTTTTCATCGCGTAGCTTGAAAGGCCTATCGCTATCGCCACATCGCGGAGGTCATCTTTTATAAGAACAATATCTCCGGCTTCGATCGCGACGTCCGTTCCCGTTCCTATTGCTATTCCGATATCAGCCTGACTTAAAGCAGGAGCGTCATTTATGCCGTCTCCAACCATTGCGACTTTTAATCCTTCAGCCTGAAGTTTTTTTATTTCTTCTGATTTATCCTGAGGCAATACTTCGGCTAATACCCGTTCTATTCCAAGCTGTCCCGCAATGGCTTTTGCCGTACGGATATTATCACCTGTTATCATTACTACATTTTTACCCATCTTTTTCAACGCGTCAACCGCCTCCTGAGAATGTTCTTTCAGCGTATCAGCAACCGCCACCAAACCTTCTAATTTGTTGTTTATTGCCACAAGTACGGCAGTCTTTCCCTGCTTTTCCAGATCCTGCAAAGCAGCTTCTAATGAAGATACATCGATCGATAGATCTTCCATAAGTTTGCGGTTCCCAAGATAAATGGTTTTTCCCTGCCACAAGGCTTTCACGCCTTTACCCGTTATCGAATCAAAACTTTCAGCCTCCGGGATGTTAATATTTCTCTTACCGGCACCTTTTACAATTGCCTCTCCCAACGGGTGTTCTGATTTTTTTTCGGTCAGCGCGGCAAACATTAAAATGTCATTTTCTTTATACTCTCCGTGAGTTATAACATCCGTTAGTTCAGGTTCTCCTTTTGTAAGGGTCCCTGTTTTGTCAAAAACCACAGTATTGATCTCATGTGCTGTCTGAAGCGCGTCCGCGCTTTTAATCAAAATACCATGTTCCGCTCCAAGGCCCGTGCCAACCATTACGGCAGTCGGTGTGGCAAGACCTAAAGCGCATGGACAGGCAATAACTAAAACTGAGATAAAGATCGATAAAGCGAAAACAAATCCTTTTCCCGCCAGTATCCAGCCCATAAAAGCGAGTATCGCAATAATTACGACTACCGGCACGAAATAAGCGGATATTTTATCCGCCAGTTCCTGAACACGGGCTTTACTCCCCTGCGCTTCTTCAACAAGTTTTATGATCTGGGCAAGAGCGGTATCTTTACCGACCTTGGTAGCCTTAAATTTAAAACTGCCTGTTTTATTTATCGTCGCGCCGATAATCTTTGACCCAACGGATTTTTCAACAGGAATACTCTCACCGGTCAGCATTGATTCATCAACGCTTGAATACCCCTCTGTAACTTCCCCGTCAACAGGAATTTTTTGACCCGGTTTTACAATAACTATATCACCCAAAATTACATCTTCTATCGGGATTTCCTGTTCATGACCTTCCCGTTCCACTAAGGCGGTTTTTGGCTGAAGCCCCATAAGTTTTTTAATAGCCTCTGAAGTTTTTCCCTTCGCGATTGCTTCAAGCATTTTACCAAAAAGGATAAACGCTATAAGTATTCCCGCGACTTCAAAATATAAATTTTCCATACCGCCAAACTTTGTATTGCCTTGCCAGATATTAATAGACACAAAAAGGCTATAGATATATGCCGCACCCGTGCCAATAGCAACAAGCGTATCCATATTAGCCACTCTTGTTTTAATAATAGATGTTATTCCCCTCGTATAAAACTGGTACCCTATAATTATGATCGGAGTCGCGAAAATAAATTGCAAAAGAGCCATGTTATTAAGAATAACCTCAGGCACAGGCAAACCAGCGTGATGCCCCATCGCAAGATACAGAAGCGGAATTCCCAGGACAAACGAAAATATAGTTTTAAGTTTAAGCGTGTTAATTTCTTTTTCTCTGGCCTCTTTTTCAGCGTCAGCAGTTGTTTCAGCCTCTTCAAGAGGCGTGTACCCTGAGTTTTTTATTGCCTCTTTTATTTTCTCTTTAGTTATTTTAGATGGATCAAAAGTAATGATCCCGCGTTCATTCATAAACAATTCTTTTGATATGATCCCCGGCAGGCTTTCAATCGCCCCTTTAACTGTATTAAGGCAATGGGGATTATCCATCCCGATTATTTTAAGCCTAAGCACATTTCCTGTATCCGGTATTTTTGGTTTTATAACCTTATACCCTATTTTTTCAATAGTATTTTCAATCTTCTGCAAGTTAACTGCCTGCGGATCATATTCAACCATAGCTTTACCTGAAGCAAAATTAACATTCGCAGTATACACTCCTTTCATGCGCTTAAGCCCCACCTCAATAGACATAACGCAGGACGCGCAGGTCATACCCGAAATGCTTATAATAGCTTTTTCCAATTTTTTCCCTTCAGGCACTTTTTTATGTTCAAAAGGAAGATCCTCGCCTAAGAATTTACGCTTGCAAATATTACTGCAAAAATAATAAGTCTTACCGTCTTTTTCAGCCTTAATGGCGGTTTTCTCGTCAACCTCCATTCCGCATACAGGATCAATAGCCATTTCAATCAACTCCTTTTATTTTAATTCTACATCCAAAATACTCGAAAAAGCAATTTTATTTTTTTAACCTTCGCGTTTTGCTTATACTATACCCCTGTTAGGTATGGACAGCCTAAAACAAAAACGCCTCTTTCGGCATATTTTACTGAGGCTATTTTCCGCCTTCCTTTGGTGTGGCCTTTTCTATTAATTTATTCATATCTTGTTCCCATGCATTGCCTTTTTGCTCTTCCTTTGGGGGCTGTACTTTTTTAGTCCGGCTGCATCCCAAAAATCCAATGAGAAAAAAAATACTGGTAATAGATATCAAAATTTTAACTTTTTTCATATTTTCTCCCTGCTTATGATACTATTTTTTATAGAGATATCATACTACCAGACCGGATTTTTTGGCAAGATATTTTTTTGCCTAATCTGTTTTTCTCATATCCGACCAAAAATGGACCACACCGCCGACCAGGCCTATTAATACTCCCAGGCTGAAAAATAATAAGGAAATCATAACAGCAGTATCAGAAGGTACGCCGGCTTTGCTGAAAAGATATACAAATACTCCCTCCCTTACTCCAATTCCACTTAACGAAATAGGTATTGCCGTAATAAAAAACATAACAGGAACGAAAATAAAAAAATAAAATACTGACAGAGAAAGCCCTATAGCCTTCGCGACAAAATAACAGCTCATTATAGACAAAAACTGCATAAAAAACGAGATGATCATTATCTTAAAAAGAACTTGCCTGTGCGTAATAAAAAAATGCATTGCCTCATAAAATATTATCACATTTTCTTTGATCTTAGCTGATGTCTTTCCCTTGCCCGGCATTTTATTTATCAAACTTATGATCCATGTTTTCAGGAATATAAAAAGCATCAAAGCGCAAAAAAACATGATTATTACCGAAAATATTGTTATTAATAATTTATGCGGCAATAAATTAAAACTAAAAAGAGAGGCAATAAACACAAAACTGATCATAGTGTATGTCCCTATGATCCTTTCCGCTAAAACTGAAATTCCCGCGTACATTTTGTCTTCGGTATGATCAATAACTTTGTACATTCTGACAAAATCCCCGCCTGAAGTACCCGGCAGAAAAAAATTGAAAAACATCCCGATAAAACTGTAACTTAATAATTTTTTGAATCCTATTCTTATATCTCTGGCTGAAAGTAAAGTCTGCCATCGATAGGATCCGACAAAAACCGTCAATAATTGAATTGTGAAACCTAAAAATAGAAAATAATAATTAATGTTTAAAAATTGCGAGGATAGTTCACGGAAATTAATCTTCCGTAACAGGAAATAAATAAGAAAAAAACTGACAGAAAACCGAAGGATAGAAAAAATAATCTTTTTCACAACTAAGATTTGCTTCCGTATTCCCAAACATATTTAACCATATCAATAAATTTTTCATCCATTTGCCGGAGAATACCATTAATGGTTAAAGTCAGAGTCCTTAAAACTTTATAGCCGCACATAGGATTAGTTTCTTCTAATTTATCAAAATCTGATTTTTCTATAATAAATAAATCGGTATTTTTTAAGGTCTCCGCCGTAGCTGAATGCGGCCTGGAATCAATAAAAGAACATTCTCCAAAAAACTCATTTTCCTTAAGTATATTCAGATTTTGCCTCTCGCCTTCCCTTAGGGTCTTACTTATCTTAACCGTTCCCTTTTTTATAATAAATAACCTGCCGCCCTGCATATTCTCGCTAAAAATTATCTCTTCTGAAGGGTAAGCCTCCTCTTTAACGATCTTGGCAATTACATCCAATTCTTTATTATCCAAATTTTTAAAAAGTGGAATATTTTTTAACACCGCTTTATCTACCATGGTTTTCTCCTTTCATCCTATCTATTTTATATTTTTTATCCTATTGCCCTGAACGGACAAACATCTATGCAGGTTCTGCATTTTATACATTTAGGTTTATCTATTCTCGCGACAGTTTTCTTTTCCCAGATAACTGCCTGGGTCGGACAATTTTTCATACAAATACCGCACATTTTGCAAAGTTTCGGATTAACTTCAAATTTCAGCAGGTTAACACATGAACTTGCCGGACATCGCTTTTCTATAATGTGAGCCTCATATTCATCACGGAAATACCTGAGGGTGCTGAGTACCGGATTTGGCGCGGTCTGTCCTAAACCGCAAAGTGACGCCATTTTTATATCACCGGCCATATCCGCGAGTAAATCCATATCATTCGGCTGGCCTCTGCCCTCCGTTATTCTTGTAAGGATCTCAAGCATGGCGCGGGTTCCTATCCTGCAGGGAGTGCATTTACCACATGACTCATTCTGCGTGAACTGTAAGAAAAATCTCGCCATGTCAACCATGCATGTAGTATCATCCATAACTACAATACCTCCGGAACCCATCATAGCGCCGGCAGCAGTTAATGAATCAAAATCAATAGGCGTATCTAAAAGAGACTCAGGAAGGCATCCGCCTGAAGGCCCGCCCAACTGCGCAGCCTTAAACTTTCGGTTCTTCCCGCTCATACCGCCGCATATATCAAAAATAATTGCCCGTAATGTCATACCCATCGGGACTTCTACCAATCCGGTATTTTTGATCTTCCCTGTAAGCGCGAAGATCGCGGTTCCCGGGCTTTTTTTTGTCCCTAAATTAAGATACCATTCCGCGCCTTTGTTAATTATAAGAGGAATATTGGCATAGGTTTTGACATTATTAATGTTTGTAGGAGATTCCCATAACCCCTTGCGTGCCGGAAAAGGAGGCCGGATCCTCGGCATACCTCTTTTCCCTTCAATTGATTCCATCAATGCGGTTTCCTCGCCGCAGACAAACGCGCCGGCGCCTTCTTTAATTTCAATATCAAAATTAAAATCTTTGCCAAGGATATTTTTCCCTAATAAATTTTTTTCTCTTGCCTGTTCAAGAGCGATCCCCAGCCTTTTTATAGCTAAAGGATATTCCGCCCGCGCGTAAAAATAACCATGAGTAGCGCCCATAGTGTATGCGGCAATTATCAATCCTTCAATTACTGAATGCGGATCACCCTCTAAAACGCTCCTATCCATGAACGCGCCCGGATCTCCTTCATCCGCGTTAACAACAACATATTTATGCTCGGCCTGGGCCATCTTCGCGAAACTCCATTTCATTCCGGTAGGAAAACCGGCTCCTCCGCGGCCTCTTAATTTAGAATTTGTTATTACCTCAATTACTTCATCAGGAGTCATCTCAAATAATACTTTTCTTAATGCCTTATATCCGCCATGAGAAATATATTCATCAATATTTTCAGGGTCAATTTTGCCGCACCTGCTTAATATATTACGTACCTGAGTATCATAAAATTTATGGTAATCATCCGTTACCAGCCATTCCTGGATCGGATTTCCCTGCAGGATATCTTCCTCAACGATCCTTACAACCATTTCTTTAGTAACTTTCATATATGTATGCTGGCCTTTTCCAGGCATAATTATATCAACCAACAGATCCTTCGCGCAAAGACCGCGGCATCCTGACTTACTTACAACACACGGCTTTTGTACCACCGCGTCAATGTGGTGTTTTTTTACTTCTTCTTCAAATTTATGAATAACCGCGTCTCCGCCCGCGGCTTGTCCGCCTGTTCCAAGACAAACTAATATCTGAACTCTATCATCTTTTATCTCTTCATCCAGATTCATTTTTTCTCTCCCTTGTTAACACTGTGGCTTTCAACAATCTCTAAAGATTTAGCAGTGGTAACCTCTCCAAATGTATCTTTATTAATTACCATAACAGGCGCCATACCGCACGCGCCAAGGCACGCAACCTCTTCTATGGTAAAATTCCCGTCTCTTGTCATCTCCCCGGGCTTAACTTCCAGTTTTTCAAGCAATTTCTCCATAATTCTGTCTGATCCCTTTACATGGCATGCCGTCCCGCGACAAATCCTTATAACGTTTTTACCCCGAGGCGTCAAATAAAATTGTGAATAAAAAGTTACTACCCCATATACATCTGTCAGATAAACATTCAAGCCTTCAGCAACCAGGTCCAATATCGGCTCAGGCAAAAATCCATAGGCATCCTGGATCCTTTGCAGAACTGAAATTAATGACCCACGTTTACCTTTATACTGTTTTATTATCTCTAACGCTTTGGTTGTATCAAAACTCGTTTGTTTAGCCGCAACATATTCTATAACCATATTTTTTCGCTCCTATCTCCTTCCACCCCACATATAATTTACTAACTCAACAAACTTATCATTCATTTCCCGCAATATCTCGATAGTAACAACCGACAATGCTTTCATTATTCTGAAACCACCGGCTGGATCATCCTGAGCCAATTTTTCAAAGTCTGCTTTTTCAATACATATTAATGTAGATTCTTTAACAGTTTCGACTGTAGCTGAATGTTCCCCGCCATCAATGAAAGACATCTTTCCGAAATATTCCCCTTCTTCGATTATATCCAAAATCTGTTTTTCCCCTTCCCGGATTACCTTAGTTATTCTAACACTCCCCTGTTTAACAATGTACAATTTCGCGCCTGTCTGTCCCTCAGTAAAAATAACTGTTTTAGCGGGATATGTTTTTTCAGTAGCGATGCCCGCGATTTTTTTTACTTCTTCATCATCCAGATCTTTAAAAATCGAAATATTCTTGATGAATTTTACATCTGTCATTTTAGTCACCTCACTTTTAAATTTTTTCTACTTTTACCGCACAAGATTTAAACTCCGGCACATGAGAATAAGGGTCTAATGCAGCGTTTGTTAAAACATTAACCGGAATTTCTTTAAAATGCATAGGAAGGAAAACAACGCCATCCGGTGTTTTATCAGTTATGATAATTTTTACAGTAAGTTCCCCTCTTCTGGATTTTACACGAACTTTATCTTTATCCTTCAAATTCAATATATCCGCATCTTTTGGATTTATCTCCATAAAACCCTCAGGACAAACATCCATGATCCCTTGAGACCTTTGGGTCATAACCCCTGTATGATAATGAAAAAGCGATTTTCCGGTTGATAACAAAAACGGATATTCTCTATCCGGCTTTTCAGCCATAGGTATGTACCGTTCCACAATAAATTTTGCCTTTCCACTGGGAAAACCTTGTTTATACAAATATTGCAAACCTGGATGATTTTTATCCGGACAAGGCCATTGTAACCCATGGCTATTTAAACGTTTATGCGTAATACCACCGTATATCGGCACTAATTGATTGATCTCATCCATTATTTCAGATGAATTGCTGTAATTCATATCATAACCCATTGCCTTTGATAAATTGGAAATAATTCTCCAGTTCGGCTTGCTTTCTCCAACCGGAGGCAATGCCTTTCTTAACAACTGTACCCTTCTTTCCATATTAGTGAACGTCCCGTCTATTTCCGCGAAACTGCAGGAGGGTAAAATTACATCCGCCATTTTTCCGGTCTCTGTTAAGAACATATCCTGAACTACCAAAAATTCCAGTTTTTTTAAGCTCTCCTCGATCTGGCGGGAATTAGGATAACTCATCTTCAAATTGCCTGCCATAATATAAAGGGCTTTTACCTTTCCTATCTCCATAGCTGAAACTGCTTCCGGCAGGTTGAATCCGGGCCACATAGGCAAAGTAATCTTCCATGCCTTCTCAAACTTTTTGATCATCGCGAGATCACTCATTTTCTGGTATCCGGGAAGAAAATCAGAAATGCTTCCCATATCGCAGGAGCCCTGGCTGTTGCTTTGCCCGCGAAGCGGATAAAGCCCGACATTCGGCCGGCCGACATTACCGGTCAATAATATCAAATTGGTTAACGCGGCTACATTTTGCAATCCTGACGTATGCTGTGTCGCGCCCATTCCATAAAGAACCGCGCCATTTCTGCTTGAAGTAAACAGTTCCGCGGCCTTAACAATATCTTCTTTCGCGACACCGGTAATTTTAGAAACAAATTCCGGTGTATATTCCCTGATAGTCTCCTGTAATTCCTCGAATCCTTCCGTCCGGTTCTCAATAAAATTCTGGTCCAGCAATCCCTGACTGATAATAATATTAATAATACCGTTAATTAATGCCACATCTGTTCCATAATTCGGGCGAAGCCATAATTTGGCGATATTTGTAAGTTTTATGCGTCTCGGATCGATAACAATTAAATTCGCGTTATTTTCTCTTACCGCACGTTTAACCTCTAACGCGAATGTAGGATGAGTTTCTGTAATATCCGTTCCGATAACAAGGATCGATTTGGCATTCGCAATTTCATTAAAAGAATTAGTCATTGAACCGCTGCCAAACACCTGTGTAAGAACCTTTAATGAAGCCGCGTGTTCATAATGGAAACAAGCTGTGTCAACATTATTGGTCCCAATTGCTGCCCGCATAAATTTCTGGAACAAATAATTATCTTCATTAGTGCAATATGCCGAACCCAATCCCATAATTGAATCCGGCCCAGCCTGTTCCTTTATCGTTTTAAACTTAGAGGCTATTAATTTAATCGCCTCTTCCCATGAAGCGCGCATAAATTTCCCGCTTCTTTTAATTAAAGGCGTAGTCAGTCTTTCCGGATCATTTACATAGGTATAACCATATCTGCCTTTCACGCACAAATTTCCGTTATTTATACCTGCCCCTTCTTTAGCGGTAACCTTGACGATCTTGTTATCCTTTATATTTAACACCATACTGCACCCGCACCCGCAGTAGGAACATATTGTAGAAAACTCTTTCATCTCCCAGGGCCGCGCGGCGTGTTTTGATAACTTATTGGCTAACGCCCCTGTCGGACAGACAGAAACACATCTGCCGCAAAATTCACAATCCAATCCCCTGCCGAAAAACGTCCCCATCTCTGTCTTAAAACCCCTTCGTGAAAACGCGATCGCATTTACACCCTGCATCTCACTGCACGCACGGACACATTTCTTGCATAAAATACATTTGCTCATATCCCGTTCAACTAATGTTCTTGTATCGTCCGTTACACTTTCCTGTGTCTGCGCGCCAAAACGGTTCCTTTCAGGACCATACAGAAAAGAAAGCTTCTGCAGATCACACTCCCCGCCTTTGTCACAAACCAAACAATCCACAGGGTGTTTCGCTAAAAGAAGTTCCAGTATCATCTTCCGGAGCTTTCGCACGGGATCCGTCTCAGTTTTAACTTTCATGTTATTTAACACAGGCGTAATACATGAGGCTAATAATTTATTTGTTCCCTCGATCTCAACAAGGCAAAGCCTGCACGCGCCAAATGGAGACATTTTACTGTGATAACAAAGTGTTGGAATATAAATATCAAGTTTTTTCGCGGCTTCCAGAATTGTAGTACCTTGCTCAACGGTAATTTCTTTATCATTAACGCTCAAAGTCACCATTTCTTTTTTTCTGGTAACAGGAATAACATCCACAAAGGTTTCTTCCATATTAGGAGACTTTGATGAAGGATCCAGCGTCGATTTAGTAAGCATATTAAAACAGGAATTCCAATTCGCGTGCAAAGGCAGGAATAGCATTCCTTCCATAACTTTATTTGTAACAAAAACCTTAGTTTCTATCTCGCCCTGCTTGCTTGCCACCCTGACTATCGAATTATCTTCTATCTCTAATTTCTTTGCGTCATTAGGATGCACACATAATTTCGGCTCTTCCTCAACAAAACTCATTCCTTTTGACCTTCTGGTCATAACCCCGCTTCTATGATGGAATAAGGTACCGTTAGTGATAATACGGTAAGGAAAATGCAATGTCGGCTGTGAAGTAGAATATTTATATTCAACAGGATGAAACTTTGCTTTTCCACGTTCAAAACTGTCCAGATATAAAATTTTCGTGCCTTTATCTTCCAGAGAAACACATGGCCAGTATATAGGTTCTTTTTCTTCAAGCCTTGAATAGGTTATTCCTCTATAAATAGGAACCAGGCTTGTCATTTCCTGGAATATTTCTTCTATTGAAAGATATTCCATTACATATCCGAACTTCATAGCCAGATTTACGATTATTTTCCAATCCGGCCTGGTTTCAGCGGAAGATTTTATAGCCTTATTTATTTTCTGGACCCTGCGCTCAGTATTAGTAAATGTCCCTTCCTTTTCCGCGAAACTTACCGCGGGCAGAACAACATCCGCAAGCTTTGCTGTTTCAGAAAGAAATATATCCTGCACAACAAGAAAATCCAGTGATTTTAAATTTTCTTCCACTTGTATCGCGTTTGGATGGGAGACCGCGGGATTACAGCCGACAATATACATTCCCTTTATTTTCCCTTCAGGAATAGCCTGGATCATCTCTGTGGCAGTCAAACCGACATTAACCGGAAGTTTTGTATTCCACTTTTTTTCAAAATCATTTTTTACTGAAGAAGAATATATTGACTGATATCCGGGAAGATAATCCGGGAGAACACCCATATCTGTAGTTCCCTGGCCGTTATTTGTCTGGCGCAGGGGAATGATCCCGTTATTTTCTTTACCTATATGGCCGCATGCAAGTACCAGATTGACCAGCGTGTAAACGTTATCAACTGCTCTTTCCTGCAAAACAAATTCAAGGCCGAAAATCACCATCGCGCTTTCCGCGCCCGCGTAAAGCCTTGCCGCCTCCTGAATTTTTTCCTTGCTGATCCCCGCTACATTTTGCACATTATCCAGGGATAATTTTTCGAGTTTAATTTTTACCTTTTCAAAATCTTCTGTCCGTTTTTCCACAAAAGACACGTTATAAAGTTTCTCATCAATTATTATCTTTAACATGGCTGAAAGCAGTAAAAGCTCTATCCCGGGTTTTACCTGAAACCACATTTCTGAAAACTTTGTCAGGTCGATCTCGCGGCTGTTAATAACAATTAATTTTGCCTTGTTCGCTCTAATGGCTTTTTTAATTGCTAATCCAATAATAGGCATAGTCTCAGTAGTATCTGTTCCTATTAATAAAATAACCTTTGTATTTTCTATCTCCGGTATGGTATTAGTAGCCGCTCCATACCCAAAACTATCAGTTAATGCCTTGAAAGAAGCCGCGTGTTCGATTCTTATCTGGCTGTCTACGTTATTTGTCTTTAAGACTGCCCGCATGAATTTCTGGAATAAATAACTTTCTTCATTTGTAACCCGGTTTGATCCAATGCCGCCAATTTTATCACTGCCGTATTTTTCTGTTATTTCCTTAAAATTATTGGCAATTAAATCTAATGCTTCATCCCATGTCACAGGAACAAACATCCCGTCTTTTTTTGCCAGGGGATATTTTAACCTGAACTTATTATTTACAAAATCATACCCGAATCTGCCCTTCGCGCATACCTTCCCGTCATTAACACCAAGCCCTTCTTTAGAAGAGATCCTTACAATCTTATTTTCTTTAGTATCTAAAATAACCGTACAGCCGCATCCGCAATAAGGGCATATGCTTTTCACCTGTTTCATTTCCCACGGCCTTGCTTCATATTCAGAAAATCGCGGTGCCAAAGCTCCGACAGGACAGACCGCAAGGCACTGCCCGCAAACCTCACAATTCGAAACACGGCCGAATGGAAAATCTACACGGGTATTAAAACCGCGATAAGTGTAACCGATCGCACCCCTCCCGCGGATCTCATCACAAACCCTGACACATTTACCGCAAAGAATACATTTTTTCATATCCCGCGCGATAAGATGATTAACATCAATTCTCTCATATTTCTGGAAATGCATTTTGAAC
Source organism: bacterium (assembly GCA_028719205.1). Taxonomy (GTDB): domain Bacteria; phylum JACRDZ01; class JAQUKH01; order JAQUKH01; family JAQUKH01; genus JAQUKH01. The sequence continues at coordinate 28,637 of JAQUKH010000009.1, read as the reverse complement.
CGGTCTTCCGTAACTCCCAGCTTGAATGTCAGAGTCTGAAGCTCACACTCCCCGCCCTTATCGCAAACCAGGCAATCCAGAGGATGATACAAAAGCATAAGTTCAACTACAGTTTTTCTAAGTTTATTTATCTCAGGGGTATCAGTAGTTATGATCATTCCTTCCGTACACATAACAGCGCAAGCGGCCGATAATTTTGGAACCCCTTCTATCTTAACCAGACAGACCCTGCAGGCCCCGTACCGGCTTAGTTTGCTATGAAAACATAATTTAGGTATATAAATACCGGCCTGCTGCGCGGCCTCTAAAATATTTATATTTTCAGGAACAAGAACCTCTTTACCATCTATTGTTATTTTGACCATAATCCTTCCTATTTTTCTTTCTACTATTCACAAACGGCTATTCACTTATTATTATACGCGCATTTCTTATCATTAATATGCGATTCAAAATCCTTAGGGAAATTCTTTATAATACTTAAAACAGGATTTGCCGCTGCTAAGCCCAACCCGCAAAACGCCGCGGTTTTCATACCCTGTCCAAGGTCCTTAATCAGATCCAGATCTTCTTTTTTCCCCTCTCCATTCACGATCCGTAACATTATCTTTGAGATCCAAAATGTCCCTTCACGGCATGGCACACATTTGCCGCAAGACTCATGCCTGAAAAATTTCATTCCCCGGCGTGCGATCTCTACCATACAAGTTTCATCATTAATTACTATTATCGCGCCCGAACCTAACATGCTGCCCACTTTTGCCAGCGCTTTATGGTCCATCGGGATATCAATTTCATTTTCATTTAAACATCCGGAAGAAAGGCCTCCGGGAAAAACCGCCTTCAATTTTTTACCGTCTTTTATACCTCCGCCAAACTCATAAATAATAGTTTTTAAATTTATCCCTGTCGGAAGTTCATACAGTCCCGGTTTATTTACATGCCCGCTCAAAGAATATATCATTGTGCCGGGAAAATCACGGGCGCCTATATTCGAGAACCATTCATCGCCGTTAACAATGATCGGGGCGACCAGAGAAAATGTCTCAACATTATTCAATACTGTAGGCTTATCCCATAATCCGACATTTATCGGAAAAGGCGGTTTAATACGAGAATATCCCACATTACCCTCCAGAGATTCGATCAAGGCGGTCTCTTCACCGCAGATATATGACCCTGCGCCCATATAAACATCCAAGTCAAAATTAAAATCTTTCCCCTGGATATTTTTCCCGAGAAAATTTTTTTCCTTTGCTTCTTTTATCGCCTTTCTCAGGATCTCCGCCCCTTTAACATATTCACCTCTTATATAAATATATCCCTTTTCAGCTCCCACTGAAAAACCCGCTATCGTCATTCCTTCAATGATCGCGAACGGATCTTTTTCAATAAGGATCCTGTCTTTAAACGTTCCCGGCTCGCCCTCATCCGCATTACATACAATATATTTCGGGAAATTCCTGTCCCTGCGGGCAAACTCCCATTTCAACCCGGTAGGAAATGAAGCTCCGCCGCGGCCGCGCAGCCCTGAACGTTTTATGCTTCCAATAACCTCTTCCGGAACCATATCATCCAAAACACGTGTTAATCCTTTATATCCGCCCGATTTTAAATAAGTATTTATTTTATGTGAATCAGGCTCTTTAATATTCCGCAAAGTTATACTAGGATAATCCATTTATATCTCCACAATTGATCATTTATATGTATCTAAAATTCTCTTTATTTTTTCTTCTGTAAGATTCTCATGAAGGTCCCCATTTACCATCATAACAGGCGCAGTTCCGCAGGAACCCAAACATTCCACCAGGTTCAAACTGAACTTTTTGTCTTTTGTCATCTCACCCGGCTTTATCTTTAAGATATTTTCTAATGTCTTAATAATATGTTCGCTCCCTAATAATGAGCAGGTTATATTTGTACAAACTGAAATAATATTTTTAGCCTGCTCACTTGTATGGAACATTGTATAAAAAGTCGTCACGCCAAAAACAAAAACCTCCGGTATATTTAAAATAAAAGCTATATCCTTTAAAATGCTCTCTGAAAGAAAACCATATTCTTTCTGAACCAAATATAGAACCGGAAGCAAGGCCCCTTTTTTATTCGGGCATGCATCCGCTAACTCATTTATTTCTTTTATAAGTTTAGGTGAAAGTTCCATTTAAAACATACCTCCAGCAGCCGATTTTGCAAAATTTAGTACCGGTTCAGGATAAATACCAAGCACCAAAATCGCAACTACCGCGATTCCTAACACTAATAATAACGGCACAGACCTATTAGTCTCCTCTTTCAGGTCAGCAGGTTTTTTCATATACATATAAACAATTATTCTAAGATAATAATATAAAGCAATTACGCTATTGAGCACACCTATAACCGCTAAAAACATATATTTTGATTTTACCGCGGCCATAAAAACATACAATTTTCCGGCAAAGCCCGTCGTCGGCGGTACCCCCGCCAGAGAAAGCAAAATAACACTCATCATTAACGCGATACCGGGATAGCGTTCATTTAAACCTGAAAAATCATCCAGCTCAGATCCTGAAATACCTTTCTTATTTAAAAATATTATAATAGAGAACGCGCCTACATTCATAAAAAGATACCCGCTCAGGTAAAAAAGAACTGACTGCAATCCCAGGCTTCCCGCCAACCCGCCTGCCGCCACAAGCCCCATTAAGCAATAACCCGCGTGGGCAATACTGGAATAAGCCAGCATTCTTTTTATATTAGTCTGCGCGATCGCAACCACATTTCCCACAGTCATAGTTAATATTGAAACAATAGTCAAAATAAGCGTCCATTCAGCCTTTAATGTCAATAAGCTATAAACAAAAACCCTGCCTAACACCGCGAACGCGGCCAATTTCGGGCCGACAGACATAAAACCGGTAACCGGAGTCATCGCGCCCTCATACGCGTCAGGGGTCCACATATGAAAGGGAACAGCCGCAACCTTAAAACCAAACGCTATTACAAGAAAAACCAAAACCAGTATATAACCGCTGTTAGCAGTTGTATTATTTTGCAAAAAGTTTTTAATTACAACCAGATTAGTTGTCCCGAACATTCCATAAGTGAACGAGATCCCGTAAAGCAGAAAAGCGGTAGCTAACAGGCCTAAAAGAAAATACTTTAACGCTGCCTCATTTGAAAGGAATTCCGTCCTGGAAATCCCGACAAGAATATATATGGAAATTGCCATTAACTCCAGTCCGACATAAACAGTTACAAGATCCAAACTTCCGGCCATAATCATCATACCTACTGTGGCGAAAAGAATAAAAGTAAAATATTCAGCCCGATGAGTAATACCGCGTTCTCTGATATGATGTGATGAGATTAAAATGACCATTAAAGAAAGTATGATCAGAGCTACCTTAAAAAACACAGCATAGGAATCAGATATCAGCATATTATTCTGAGATATGATCTCCGGATTTAAGAATTGATTGCCTGTTAAAAAAAGCGCAATAATTAATCCAAGTACGGAGATCACTTCGCTGATAATATTATCCTTCTTATCTATTATAAGATCAGCAGCAATAACCAGTATTCCTGCCAAAATAATAACTATTTCCGGTAATAAACTCAAATAATTTAATTGTTCCATAAAAACTAAATACCTCCAGCCTTTCCTGCCTGTAAAACAATTTGTTCAGCGGCAACGCGAAAAATCCTTAAAAATGGATCAGGATAAACACCGATCCAGATAACAAATATTGCAAGTGTTGCCAGGCATATGCCCTCCCTAAGATTCAGGTCAAGCATATTAACATGTTTAGGATTTACCTTATGCCCCAGCATTACTCGCTGATACAACCACAAGGAATAAGCCGCGCCTAAAGGAATACCCGCTACCGCAAAAACACCAAAAAATCTATATAATCCATTATGAAGAATAACATTATTTTTTACCGCCCCGGTCAGTATCAAAAATTCCCCCATAAAACCTGAAAGGGCCGGCACCCCCATTGAAGCCAGCAGGAACAAAGTGAAGAAAAAAGTAAATATCGGAACCTGTTTAGATAATCCCCCAAAATCCTCTATCTGTTTTGTATGCGCGCGGTCATAAAGCAAACCAACACACAAAAATAATGCCCCGGTAGTAACACCATGATTAAATAATTGAAGTATTGCCCCCTCCAGACCGAATTGACTGAATGAAAAAATTCCCAATACTATAAAACCCATATGGCTGACACTGGAATATGCCACCAGTTTTTTCATATCCTTTTGAGAAATAGCCAGAAATGCCCCATATATTATCGCGATAACCGCTAAGATCCCGACCAAAGGCGCAAAGGCATGGCTCGCATATGGGAATAAAGGTAAACTGAAACGTAAAAATCCATATGCTCCCATCTTTAATAAAACACCCGCAAGAATAATACTCCCCGCGGTCGGAGCCTGTACATGGGCATCCGGAAGCCATGTATGGAATGGAAACATCGGTATTTTGATCGCCCATCCCACAAAAAATGCCGCGAATACCCAAAGCTGAAAATTAATCGGATAAGAAACAGATCTTAATTTTAAAATATTAAAAGTTAATTCACCGCCACCTAATGCCCCACCGGTCAATTCATAAAATTTAAAATATAAAGCCAAAATACCTACAAGCATTAATACGCTGCCAAACAAGGTAAAAAGGAAAAACTTTACAGCCGCGTACAGCCTATTCTCTCCACCCCAAACGCCGATCAGGAAAAACATCGGAATAAGCATAATTTCCCAGAAAATATAAAAAAGCACAAAATCTAATGAAGCCAGTGAACCTATTACAGCAGTTTCAATAAAAAGAAGTAAAGGATAAAATTCTCTAACTCTGTTTTTAATCGAGGTCCAAGAGGCAAGGATGGAAACCGACGTTAAAATAGCAGTCAAAAGAATGATCAAAACACTTATTCCGTCTACACCCATAAAATATTCAATGCCTACCGACGGGATCCACGGCAATTTTTCCACAAATTGCATTTCGATCTTTCCCGGATTAAATTCATAAACAAGGAATACTGCCAAAATTAATTCCACAAGTGAAATTACTAATGTAATTTTTCTGATCAGCTCTTCTTTATCTTTAGGGATAAAGAGAAGAACCAGACACGCGCCTGCAAGAGGTAAAAAAGTTAAAATTGACAAAATTGGAAACATATTTCTCCTATCTCAACAATAATACAGCCATTAAAACTACCGCGCCCAAAACAAAACTGTACGCGTAACTTGAAACTCTGCCCGTCTGTAATTTCCTTAATATACTGCCCAGCCCGCTTGTCATATCCGCTATATAATTTACAAAACCATCAATAACATTCATATCTACTGATTTATTCGCGTCACAGAATATATAATAATTCGCCACCAAATCCTCTCCAGGCAGCTTTTCTAAAACTTTTACTTCTTCAATTCTCGAAATCGGTATTTCTTCTAAACCTACGATAGCGGCAATAACACGATCTAAAATCGTATCATATGTCATATCAGTACTGCCAAAAATCCTCCACAAACCTCCCTGTCTTTGAATAGCCCCGCCAAGCATGTTATCGTAATTTGTATCCGCCCTTCCAAACACTTCCCACGCTCCCGGCCTTTTCTGGCCATTTGTTCCGCCTTCTACACGCGCCAGCATATCCAGCGCGCCTGGCTGCTGCTTATCCTTCTCATCATAAACCAGATTGAATTTGGTTTCCGCGTCGCTAAAAAGTTCTAAACCTTTTGCTTTAGGCGCAGGACGTTTTATGAAAATTCCTTCATGGCTTCCGGGCACCCAGATATAAACCATCAAAACAGAAATCAACTCTCTGACCCACATGGCAAAAATAACGCACGGCTTTACACAAAAATATTTGAAACCGTCAAAAACTTTTCTGTAATAAAACTCCACGGTAAATTTTTCCGTAACATAAACATGAAACCATCCAAACCGCATTCCTAATATAAAATACATACCTCCAAAAAATATAGCTGTAGCGCCGGGCAATAAATTATGAAGAACAGCTGAACTCGTAAAAAACGCCTTTGTCAACGGTTCATACAAGATAGGCAAAGTAGAGTGGATATCGCTTGCATGAATATTATAAATCAGATGGTACGCGTGAGATGAAGGATCATATCCATAAGCACTGAGGCCCGGCCCGATTATATGCTCTAAAAGCCAATTTGGGAATAATCCTAAAAATATTATTACAGCTGAAAAACCTATTAAGCTTATCTTCATTAAAACAGGTACTTCTTTCGCGTCTTTCGATACCTCTTTCTCTTTACCTAAAAATACTAAAATGAACAGCTTAATATTTGAAGCGAATGTCCCTGCCGCGGTTAAAACAAAAATTATTTCCGCTAATCGCAGCATAATATCAGGCTTGCCAAAATAAAGCGCGGAATGTTCATACGCTTCTAAAATGGAATGATGTAATAATGTTTTACTGGCAAAACCGTTAAAGCCCGGCACCCCCGAAATACCCAGTACAGCTATTAACAGACAGATCGCGGTCAAAGGCATTTTTTTAAATAATCCGCCTGATTTATACATGTCCTGTTCGCCTGTGGCGTAATACACCGCGCCTACGCATAAAAACAAACTTGCCTTAAAAAGGCTGTGATTTACAATATGATATATCGCGCCCGACAATCCCATTGCCCCGTCTTTCCCCATATAAGCCGCACAGCCTAAACCCATCATGATATAACCCATCTGGCTTACGCTATGGTACCCCAGCATTTCCTGCGAATCACTGCTGATCAGCGCGTTTAAAACACCTAAAAACATTGTCACGACACCAACCATGATCAACACATAACCTATATTTTCCTGCGTAAGCAAATTACTGTCAAATCCGCTATAAATTAAGTTTAAAACCCTGAATATTCCATATGCCCCCGCCTTGATCATCGCGCCGCTTGATAAGCAGGCTGTAATGCTTAATGTATTCGGATACATCCTGGGAACCCAGATATGTTCGCCGAACAATGCGGCCTTTCCGCCAAAACCAGCAATCATTAAGAAGGCTATAATATATTTTGCCTGATTCGGAATACTGCTTAATTTCGCGCCCTGGCTGATTATATCCAGGCTTCCGGTAAAATAGTTCAGCATGATCATTCCGCCTAACAGCATCAAACCTGTAACAACACCAACATAAAGATAAAAATTCGCGCCTTTAATCGATTTGTCATCACCCTTGTGAGCTATCATACTGTAAGGAAATATTACCAGCCCTTCAAAAAATATGAACAAAGTGAGGAAATCTCCCGCAAGCATAACCCCCAGGTTCATTGACATTGTAATCAAACTGAAAAAGTCATAACGGGCGCCTTTGTCTTCCTTTTTAAAATAACCCTGGCCATAAATCGTGGCCAACAGCCAGACAAAACTTACTAAAAGCACCATTAAATAACCAATATGATCCACCCGGAATCCCAGATTAAATCTTTCCATCCAAGGCATTGAAATTGCTATCCCGCCTCCGGATAAAACAGGTTTGCCCATTAATAAGACAAGAATAAAATCCAGGACAGATCCGCCTATAACAACAAATTTACGCATAACTTCGCTGAACCTTGCGACAAATATACTTATAAACGCCGTTAATATCGGAACCAGAATTATCCATATCGGAAGAGCGGATTCCAACCCCATTTGATTAGTTATTGATTGTACTATCATTTAACTATACACCCTCCGGCAGAAAAAAAGCCATCTACGATCTTTTGAACGAACGATACAGGAAACTGCGGAAAAATACCAAAACACACGATCCCGGCAGTTAAAATAATTAAAGGTATTAACATATATAAACTTGGATCCTCGATTTTTGATTCCTCATCAGTCACCGCGTATTCCAGTGAAGGATTGTCTGAATTTTCTCCTCCAAACCATGCCTTATAAATAACAGGCCCGTAATAAACCAGATTCATAAAACTGCTAAGCATTAGTGTACTTAACGCAATCACCCCGACATAAAAACTATATGAGCCATAATTCACCACATCCAATGAACCTAACGCCAGAAACCATTTACTGATAAAACCACAAAAAGGCGGAAATCCGATCATTGATAAGCCGGCAATAGTGAAACAGGCAGTAGTAACAGGCATTTTTTTCCCTATTCCTTCCAGATCAGCTATATTTACTATTCCTTTTTTAAAAATAAAACTTCCTGCGGCTAAAAATAAAGTACTTTTTGTTAACGCGTGATTTAAAATATGTAAAGTCCCGCCCGTCGCGCCTCTTGGAGTAAGGAGCGCAAAACCCAACACAATATATCCGATCTGAGCGATACTGGAATATGCAAGCATCTTTTTTAATTCTGTTTGTGATATAGCTATGGCAGAACCTAAAAATATACTTATCAGTGAAAAAACTAACAAGACTGTCAGCATGGTTTCACCTCTAAGCAAATCCATCCCTACAATACTGTAAATAGCGCGTAAAATACCATATGCCCCCGCTTTTTTCATTACACCGGCAAAAAGCGCAGATGAAGGAGAAGGCGTTATGGAATATGCTTCAGGAACCCATACGTGAAATGGGAAAAGGCCTGCCTTTACTCCAAAACCGATAATATAACCCCAGAAAACATATGGCAATAAAGAATGTAATAAAGGGCTCCCTGATAATTTTGAGGCTAGACCCGTAAAATCTCCGGTTCCCGCCATTGCGTATGTTGCTAAAATCGAAAATAAAAGTATCAATCCGCCTGCGATCCCCATAAAAAGATAGATCATACCTGCCCGCATGGCTTTAGAATTTTCTTCCTGTATAATTAAAACATAGGACGCAACCGTCAATAATTCAAACGCAAGATACAAACTAAAAAGATTCCCGGTAAAAACAACTCCGAGCATACCTGCAAGAGAAAGCAAAGAAAACATATTATATCTCAGTAAATTGCCTTTATTAGCCATGTACTCAATACTATAAAAACTTGTCAGCATCCAGATAAAGGCGGAAATAAATCCAATAAAATAACCTAAAGCGTCTACCTGAAAAAGAAAACCAATACTAAATCCTGAATTAAAGCTCTTCTCCAGAATATTCCCGCGGCCTATATCCGGATACATCAGCAAAACCATCGCAAAGGTCAAGACCGTTATTAATACAGTAAATTGATTAACATATTTCTCTATTTTCCCCCTTAATATCGGAATCGCAATTGATCCCAATAAAGGAATAAAGATAGCAAATAAAGGTAAACTGCTTTCGATAACCATTAATATCTCCTAATGATGTTCCTCTTCCATACTGGAAAGGCCGTACGATAACATTAAAACACCTATAAGAATTTTAAAAATAAATCTAAAATACCCGGCAGCTAAATTTTCATGAAAATCAGATAATACCGGCAACTGCTCGCCAAAAAATATTAACACCGCTAAAAGTATCAAAAGAACCGGTTTAAGCACCGGTTTTTGGAACTTATGCTCCGGATCATTTGGTTTTTCAGAACCGGCTTCATAAAACTCAATATCTTTTTTATCTTCCTGGTGTTTTTTATCACTTTTTTTATTTTTAACCTCCCTCAAAACAATCACACACATCGCAATCAGGCCCGCCCAGTTCAAATAATATACTAAAGGCGTTCCGGTCTCATGCGGGGCGCTTTGGCCTTCCTCACTCACAACTTCATTCTCTTCCGCTTTTAGAGAAACGGAGAAAATCATAAATAATGTTAATAATAATATCAAAAACTTTATCTTTCTCATTATTGGAAAAATCCTCCCGCAATTCTTTGACAAATACTTACGGGTATTGCCGGGGCAATACCTAAGATCAAAATAAGCGCGCCCAAAATATACATAGGTATCAGCATTAAAAAATTTGGATCCTTTTTATCAGATACTTCTCCCGCTTCCCCAAACCACGCGCCGATAACTATCGGAGCATAATATACTAAATTCATTAAACTGCTTAAAAGAAGAACTCCCAAGGCAACGATACCTGTGCTTTTTCCATACACTCCGGCCTTTGCCGCGTCCAATGCCCCCCATGCCAAAAACCATTTACCGACAAAACCATTAAATAGCGGAAGCCCGATAATCGACGCCGCGGCTATTGTAAACATTAATGTTGTTTTCGGCATTATCTTCCCAATTCCTTTTAAATCGCTTAATTGCCGTTTTCCTGTTTTATATATAAAAGCCCCTGCGCAAAAGAACAAAAGCCCTTTGAATATTGCATGGTTCAAAACATGTATCAACGCGCCCTCTAATCCATTTTTAGTCAGAAGGGCTATCCCCATAATAATATAACCTATCTGTGATATGCTCGAATAAGCCAGCATTTTCTTCAGCTCTTTCTGTGTAATAGCCGCCGCCGACCCGTAAAAAATACCCGCGAGCCCAAGCATCAGAACACAATTTATCATAAACACATGATTCTGGCCCAAAAATTCAGCGCCAAAAATATTATACACTGTTCTAAAAATCCCATAAGCCCCGGCCTTGATCATTACGCCTGAAAGCAAAGCTGATGCGGGACTGGGCGCGATCGGATGCGCGCTGGGAAGCCATATATGGACACCCCACATTCCGGCCTTTACACCAAACCCGATAATATATCCCCAGAAAATAAACATCAAAAGCGGTGACGACTGCAATTCCTTTATCCCTAAATTATTCAAATCTCCATGCCCCGCTACTGAATATGTAGCAATGATCGCAAAAAGCAAAAGCAGCCCGCCAAAAACTCCCATAAAAAGATATTTTAATCCGGTCCGTATAGCCTCTTCGCTCTGTTCATGAAACACAAGAACTGATGAGGACACAGTCAGTAATTCAAAAAACAAATATAAACTGAATAAATTCCCGGTAAAAACAACACCGAGCATACCAGCAAAAGACAGAGAAGAAAATATATTAAATCTCCTCTCCTCATGCTCCTTTTTCATATACTCAATAGAGTAAATGGATGCCAGTACCCACATGAAAGACGCGACAAAAGCAAAATAGAAACCGACCAGATCAGCCCTGAAATGTAATTGAGGCCCAAGTCCTGTGTCAAACAAAATTTCCAGTGTTTTTCCTTCCATGACAACTGAAGGATACATTCCAAGCACACATAGAAAACTTATAGAATGCGCTATGCACGCCACTAAATAATGCTTTTTGTTCTCAACTATCGGCCTGATCAAAATAGATATGATCGGGACAACAATTGCAATTAAAGGTAAATAATTAGGTGACAGAAACATACGCCCCCTTCGTTAAAAGGTCTTTGTTAGCAATTCCGCTACCACAGCCTTTGACAACTGAACCGGAACCGAGCCGAATAATCCAAAAGCCAGAGACAATATTGTTACCATGCCGATCGGGACCAGCATGTTAACAGGTGCTTCCCATTTTTGTTTATCAACTTTATATTTTTTAGGATCATATTCTATCTCTTTCCCGAAATATGCCCATAGTATGGGAGGTAAAAAATATCCTAATTCAATTATGCTGCTTATCATATAAACTGTCGCCAGTACAGGCTGGTTAATTTTCAGAAATCCTTCAACCATATTCCATTTACTTATCCATCCTGCGATCGGCGGCAATCCGATTATCCCGATAGCGCCGATCGTAAAACCTAAACAAGTGATCGGCATTTTTTTGGCTAGCCCGGACATATCCTTAAGATCAGTCTTTCCGGTCTGTTTAATTATAGTTCCAGCGGAATAAAATAAAGTAATTTTCATAAGCGCGTGATAAAAAATATGCAGTAGCGCGCCCATAAAAGCGTATGGATTCACCGAGGAAACACCAAGAATAACATAACTCAACTGGTTAACTGTTGAATATGCCAGCATTTTCTTAATCTGCTTCTGCCTTAAAGCGATAAGCGCCGCGCTTATGATCGTCATCGCGGCAAAAATGGCTAAAATGGTATCCATCTGAAGGGCTGAGAATAACTGTGGCCCAAAAATATTGTAAATAACCCTTATTACCCCGTAAAGCCCCATATTTACTACTGCTACCGCGTGAAGAAGGGCACTGATCGGGGTTGGAGCCACCATCGCCCGCGGGAGCCACGCATGCAGAGGCATGATCGCGGCCTTCACGCCGAAACCCGCCATGAAAAGAAAAAACATAAGATATAGCGCCCATTTTGGCGCCAAAGCCAATCCCGGGATACCAAAATTAGTAAATGTTAAATTTCCGTTTGAATAATAATATAGCAATAACATCCCCGCGAAAATAAGAGAACCTCCGCCTAAAAGATAAGCCCCATACATTACACCGGACCGAAATGACTCATCGGTCTCTTCATGTATTACTAACGGATAAACGCAACAGGTAAATATTTCAAAGAAAATAAACAGCGTAAATAAATTTGCCGCGACAACTATTCCGACAACTATTCCTAAACAGCCGGTCAACGCGGTATAATACCGTGTCTGGGAATGCTCATCCGCCATATATCCATATGAGTACGAAACAGTAAATATCCATAAAAACGATACAACGATAAGCATTAAAAGCGCGAAACAATCTATACGGAATTGAATTAAAAAAGGCGCGCGGTCTATAAACGTAAAATAGAATCTTTCCCCGTCTAAAACCGCCGGTGCTAATTTAACTACAAGAATAAACGTAACCAGCGCCGGGATCATAGCGAACAAATTACGCGTAAATTTGTTTTTCTCGCCGAAAAATGTTACAAGCGCGGTACAGATCAAGGGAAAAATAATAAGTATAGGGACCATCATGTTATTTTTATCCATTTATTTTTACCATTTCATTAAGTCAGCCTTATCGCTGTCAATTACATTCTTATTACGATAAAACGCAATAAGTATACCAAATCCTACCGCGGCTTCTGCCGCCGCTATCGCCATAACAAATATTGAAAGTATTTGCCCGTCTAAAGAATCATAATAAGATGAAAATGACACTAAATTAATATTAACCGCGTTCAGCATAACCTCAATGCTCATGAACAAAAGAATTATATTCCTCCTTATCAAAAATCCGATAAGGCCGATCACAAATAAAACCGCGCTTAAAATAGTATAATAATATAAAGGTATCATTTTTTATCCGCCCTTTTTGCTAAAACGATCGCCCCGATCATGGCTATAAGTAAAATCAGTGAAACTATCTCAAACGGGTATAAATATTTTGTATACATTATTTTTGCTAAAACTCCAGTCATGCCGCCTAACTCTTTTATTTTTTCACCGGAATAAATATCCTTGATCCCGGAGTAATTTGCTTTTGAAAGTAAATAAATTATTTCCGCGAAAAATAAAACCCCCGCGCCGACAATAAACATCTTAGGCATTGTACCGATATCATCGGTTGTTCCTTTTCTCAGGTCTATCATCATGATAACAAAAAGATAGATAACTATTATAGCGCCGGCATAAAGAAAAATCTGCAGCGCGGCTACCAATTCCGCCCCTATTAAAACAAAAAGCCCTGAAGTTGAGAAAAATAATAAAACCAGAGAAAGCGCGCTGTGAACAACGTTTTTCCGGCTGATAACCATTAATGCCGAAAAAATTGAAATAATAGAGAGTATAAAAAACACAACCTGTTTCACTATTTGTCTTTTCCTTTCTCTTTACTTTCCTTCTGTTTCACTTCACCGATCTTTAAAAGTAAATTCTTGTTATATGATAAATTTTTTCTATCATAAACAGCTAACTCAAAACGGTCAGACATAACAATCGCGCTCTTAGGACAAATATCCACGCATAAACCGCAAAACGCGCACCGGCTGATATCAATTTCATATTCATCTATCCGTTTTTGATTCATTTCACCTTTTGATGTAACCATATGGATCACACCGCTGGGGCATATCTTTACGCATAATGAACATCCGACACAACGCTCATTCCCGGTATCCGCGTCACGCATTAAAGTATGCAGCCCGCGGGAAGAATTAGGCAAAACCGGCTTTTCAAAAGGATACATTCTTGTAACAGGCTTAATAAACACATGCTTAAAGACTACCCCCATCCCTTTAAAAAGTTCCAATAAAAATATTTTTTCTAAAAAGTTACCCATATTTTATCCAAAAATAACTATTCCTATACTTGTTAATACTAAATTTGCCAGAGAAAGCGGAAGCAAAAATTTCCATCCTAACTGCATCAGTTGATCATAACGATACCGCGGGAATGTCCCTCTTGCCCATATATAAAGTACTAAAAATGAATAGACCTTGATCATAAACCAGATAGGCCCCGGGAAAAATGGCCCCTTCCACCCGCCTAAAAACAGGATAGCCGCCATAGCCGATGTCACAAACATGTGCATATACTCTGCCAGAAAAAACGCGACAAATTTAAATCCGCTGTACTCAACATGAAAACCCGCGACCAACTCTGTTTCAGCTTCAGGTAAATCAAAAGGGATACGATTAGTCTCTGCCGCGGAGCATACCACGAAAATAAAAAATCCGACAGGTTGAATAAGTATGTACCAAAAGGATTTTTGCGCTTCAACTATTTTTATCAAATTCAAAGACCTTGCCATCATAACGGGCCCTAAAACAGCCAGGCCCATGGGAACCTCATAGCTTATTAATTGAGCCGTGGAACGGATACTTCCTAAAAGCCCGTATTTACTATTTCCCGCCCAACCGCATGTGGCTACTCCGTATACACCCAAAGAACCCAGCGCGAGAAGATAAAGCACCCCGATATTTAAATCGGCCGCATAGATATTTTTACTGAAAGGAATAACTGCCAGACACATAATAGCAGGCAAAATTGACATAACCGGGGCCAGAATAAACACGATCTTATCAGCCGCCGTCGGCATTATATTTTCTTTAATTAAACATTTAAGGATATCCGCGATCGGCTGCAGCATCCCGTGCCAGCCTGTATGCATTGGCCCAAAACGTCCTTGCATATGCCCCAAAATTTTTCGTTCAGCTAAAATTATATAAGCTACGCAAAAAAGTAGTATAAAAACAAATATCAATAGAGATTCTAATATTAAAAGTAAAAGCGCCACAATAACTCCTATCTGTCTATTTCACCCAATACTATATCAATACTTGCAATAAACGCCGTCATGTCAGCCAGGAAAGCCCCTTTAGCCATAGAGGGCAAAATTCCAACATTATAAAATGAAGGAGTCCTTATTTTTAAACGATATGGTTTAGACGTCCCGTCACTGTAAATATAAAAACCTAATTCTCCCTTAGACCCTTCAACACTTGAATAAACTTCTCCTTTGGGTGGAATAATTCCTTCCATGATCAAATAACAATATTGAATAAGAGCTTCCATACTGGTGGCAAGCAAAGCTTTGTCAGGCCTGGTGATCCTGGAATCCTGAACTCTAACTGATCCCTCCGGTAATTTTTCTAATGCCTGCCGGATAATTTTAGTGCTCTGCCGCATTTCTTCCATTCTGACAAGATATCTATCATACACATCCCCTACCGTACCTATTGGAACTTCAAAATCAATTTGGTCATATGCCGCGTAAGGCTGTGCCTTCCGGACATCGTATTTGACACCTGAACCACGCAATGTCGGCCCGGTTAATCCAAAATTAATTGCCTGTTCGGCTGAAACTATTCCAATACCTTTTGTCCGTTTCAACCAGATCCTGTTTTTTGTCAGTAGAGTTTCATAATCCTGGATCTTATCAGGGAACATCTTTATAAAATCATTAAGTTTGTCTATAAATTCCTGGCTGATATCACCCCGGACACCGCCGATTTCCATACAGGTAGTTGTTAATCTTGAGCCGCAATAAAGCTCAAGAAGGTCCATAATTAATTCTCTCTCACGGAAACAATAAAGGAACATACTCATAGCGCCAAGATCAAGCCCATGAGTAGCTAACCATACTAAATGGCTGGAGATCCTTGCTAATTCCGCTAGAATAACCCGTATAAATTTGGCCCTGGGAGTAACGTCAACGCCCAATAATTTTTCAACCGTTTGAACATAAGCTAAATTGTTAGCCGGAGCGGAAATATAATCCAGCCTGTCCGTATAAGGTTGAAACTGCGTATACATCAAATTTTCAGCGATCTTCTCTATTCCCCTATGCAGATAGCCTACCGTCGGATCCACATTAATAACAGTTTCGCCTCTTATACGCAAGGTAAGCCTCAACACACCATGCGTACTGGGATGCTGGGGGCCCATCTCTATAGTCATCTCGTTTTGCTGAAACATCTTATTCTAAGCCCTCCCCATCCAATAAAAAATCTTTACGCAAAGGAAATCCTTCAAAATCTTCCGGCATAAAAAGCCTTTTTAGATTCGGATGCCCTGAAAATTTTATTCCAAACATATCATAGGCTTCACGTTCTGCCCAATTAGCGGATTCCCATAAACAGGTAAGAGAAGGAACAACCAAATCATCCAAATCAACATTCACATTTATAAATATTCTTTTAGATTGAGATATTGAATATAAATTATAAACCATTTTAAACCGGGCATCTCTTTCAGGAAAATCAACCGCCGTTAAATCAACCAAATAACTAAAATCTAATTCCTGCGTTTCTTTCAAAAACTTACAGACATCAATAATAAATTTCTTATCTACCACTATTGTCTGCTGGTCACGGAAAGAAGAAACATCTTTCACCGCATCAGGGAAACGCTCTTTTATTTTTTCTACAACATCCTTTTGTATATCCATAATCTATTTTTTCGCGATTGTTTCTTTTTCAATCTTTTTTTGAAGTTTAAACAGGCCATAAAATAAAGCCTCCGGCCGCGGCGGGCACCCCGGTATATAAACATCTACCGGAATAATCTTCTCAACTCCCTGCACAACACTATATGTTTTAAAAATACCACCGCTTATGGCGCAGTTTCCCATAGCGATCACATATTTTGGCTCAGGCATCTGGTCATAAAGATGCCTGACGATAGGCGCCATTTTTTTTGTAACCGTCCCAGCCACGATCATAACGTCCGCCTGCCTCGGAGTAGCCCGAAACACTCCCATACCAAACCTATCCAGATCATAATGGTCGCCTCCCGCAGCCATCATCTCGATCGCGCAGCAGGCCAATCCGAACGTCATCGGCCATAAAGAGCGCGTGCGCGCCCAATTAAATAATTTATCAACAGAAGTAATTAAAATATTTTTTTCAAATTTATTTTCTATTAATCCCATTCTAAAGCACCTTTCTTCCATGCATAACAAAAGCCGATTAAAATAATTAAAAGGAATATAGCCATTTCAATTAAACCAAACATTCCAAAATCTCTGAAGACAACTGCCCAGGGAAACATAAAAGCAGTTTCTACATCAAAAAGAACAAAGATAATAGCTATTAGATAGTATTTGACTGAAACAAGTCCGCGGGCATCTTCGTTAACTATATTTCCACATTCATAAGGCAGGAGTTTTTTCAAATCGGGTTTACTCGGGCGTAAAACATAACTTACAGAAAACATAATAGCCACAAAACCTATGGCTATTATTAAGAAAATAAGAACTCCAGTATAATCGTTCATCATATAATTACTCCCAAAAAAATTCCTATTTTATTTTTTAAGATTCTAACACGTAAAAGCTGATAAACACAAAAACATTAATATTGAGCAGCAAAATAATTAGTTGAACGGGCATTTTATATACCTCAATGGATATACCATTATGCTGATAAAAAAATACTAGTGAAATTTTTCTAAATTATGTTAGAATTATTCAGCGATGAAAAAGAAAAATGAATTAGTTTTTACCGGCCTTAATATATTGCTTGATATTATAGGGATAAACCTTGCTTTTTCAACTGCATATTGGATCAGTTTCAGGGCTAATCTGGTTCCTGTAAAATATATTCCCCCTCCTCCCATAATATTTACCAACATTCCGATATTAATCTCAATTAATTTTTTATGGATTTTTGTTTTCAGTATTATGGGAATGTATGATCTGCGCAGGGGACTTTCTAAAATATCCGAATTTCATCTAATTGTTAAAAGTGTATCAACCGCAATAATAATCCTGACGATCGGAACATTTCTTTCTAAAACATTATACGATTGGAGATTAACAGTTGTATATACATGGTTAACAAACCTTCTTTATCTGTCAATATTACGGTTTATTATAATACAATACAGGTTAAACAGCAGAGAAAAAGGTATGTTTTTATGCCGCACATTAATTATCGGCGCGGGTGAAACAGGGATAAGGATCGCGGAAGAGCTTAAAAATTTCCCGAAACTGGGTTATAAAGTAATCGGGTTCATAGATAATGATCCCGAAAAATTAAATAAAGAGATACATGAATTAAAAGTACTGGGGAATGACGGAAATTTAAAAAATATTATAGTATCCGAATCGATCGAAGAGATAATAATCTCAATCCCTCCCACATCGCATAAGGCTATATACGAATTATTATTACAATTAAAAGATACCAATACCACTCTTAAAATAGTCCCTGACTTTTTGGAAGTAGTTATCGGAAAAGTTAAAATACGGAATGTGGAAGAGATTCCATTGATCGAATTAGCCGGCGAGCCTATCTACGGCTGGTCTAAAATACTAAAAAGAACAACGGATGTAGTTGTTTCTCTGATCGCCCTGCTGATATTTACTGTACCGGCTTTAATCATCATGATACTGATCAAGCTCGACAGCCCCGGGAAAATATTTTTCAAACAGGAACGTATAGGAAAAAGAGGTATTCCTTTTAACCTCTATAAATTCCGGTCAATGATGGAAGATGCTGAAAAACACACCGGCCCTGTATGGGCTCAGGAAAATGATAACCGCATAACCCGCTTAGGAAATATATTAAGAAAGACCAGCCTGGACGAGATACCTCAACTCTGGTGCATTCTTAAAGGCGATATGAGCTTAGTCGGGCCGAGGCCTGAAAGAGAGTTCTTTATTCAAAAACACACGGAGCTCCAGGATGAAAGGCTTCTGGTTAAACCGGGGATCACGGGATTAGCGCAAGTTAACGGGCGATATCATTTAACTATACATGAAAAAGCTAAATACGATCTTTTTTATATCCGTAACCATTCGTTTGTGCTTGATGTTAAAATTCTTTTAAAAACGATAATTGTAGTTTTAACTCAATATGGAGCAAGATGAAAATAAAATTTTTGTTTAGATTTTTTACAACCGTATTTTTATTGCTATTTTGCAGCTGCATTCTCAGCCCGCTGGAATATCAAGACGAAAAAAATTGGACATCTTACTGGATAAATAACGATAACCCAAGCAGCAATGTTTTTAACGTTATTGTAACTTCTGATAATAAACTCTGGGCAGGCACTGATAACGGGGTTAATGTGTTTGATTATAATGAGTGGACTTCTTATACTACAAAAAATGGCCTTGGCAGTAATAATATATATTCTTTAGCTCAAGGAGACACCGGTATTTGGGCAGGATCATCCAGAGGTTTGTATTTTTTTGACTCCACCTCATGGAAGAGAGTAGATTCAATAGGAGATGTACTTGTCGAGTCTTTATATTATCAAAATGGGAACCTTTGGTTAGGGTCAAATAACGGGCTTTTTCGGTTAGATTCGCAAGGTAATATAGTTGGAACTTTTAACAATATCCCTGGAAATCAAATAAGTTCTATTGCTTCTGATCAGCAAAATATGTGGGTAGGAACAGAAAGCGGGCTTGGAAAACTTTATAATGGTTCTCCGGTTAAAACCTATACCACTCCAGATATAACAAACAATATCGTAAAATCCGTTGCTACCGACGGTAAATTTTTATGGGCTGGAACTGCCAATGGCCTCAACAGGTTAGATATCGCAAAAGACACATGGGTAAAATACACTACGTCCAAGACTTCTGAGCTTCAGGGTAATGATATTCTAGCTTTGGTATTGAGTAATAATATTCTTTACGTGGGAACATCTCAGGGACTTAGTAAATTTGACGGGGAAACATGGAGTAAGGTGGCCCCTGAAGAAATTTCCCATGTACTCTCCTTAGCTATTCAAGGCAATACCCTTTGGGTGGGGACAAAAAACGGGATTTTAAAAGGAACATTTTAAAAAACATGAAAAAATACATTGTATTTTTTATTGTTTTAGCAATTTCAGGTTTTGTCTTTGCGGAAAACAAAAAAATTTTAATTATTATCGCACCATCCGATTTCCGGGATGAAGAATATCAAAAACCAAGAGAATTATTTGAAAAAGCCGGTGTAAAAATTACTGTCGCGTCTTCCAGTTTAAACATAAGTAAAGGTATGATGGGCCTTGAGGTAAAACCTGATATACTTATTGAAAACGTAAAAGTTAACGAATTTGATGCTGTTATTTTTATTGGAGGCGTCGGGGCGCAGGGATATTGGGACAATAAAACGGCCCATAAAATCGTTCAGGAAGCAATAAAACAAAATAAGATATTAGGTGCTATATGCCTTGCGCCGGTAATCCTCGCTAAAGCCGGGGTTTTAAAAGATAAACGCGCGACGTGTTTTGGAACAGCTAAAAATAAAATTACGGAATATGGCGGAAAATACATCGGTTCATTAGTGGAAATTGACGGGAATATCATTACTGCTAACGGCCCGCTGGCCTCTGAAACATTCGCTAAAGATATCATCGAAGTAATTTCAATAAAATAATTTAATAAATCAAATATTTTTGACTTATCTTATTTTATATGATAAAATTAAAATTTATTTAAAAAATTATGAAAAAATTTTTGTGTTTTATCTTTATATTTAGCCTGCTGTTATCTTTTGGTTGCTCCAAAAGAAGACTGGAGACCGGCTCCGCTGCGCCTTCACCGCAAAATTTATCACCGGATGTTTACTCCCATTATTTAATGGGAACCATGTATGACGAACAGGGATTATACAAAGAAGCGGCCAATGAGTTTGAAGGCGCGATCCTTCTTTCTCCGGACTCCGCTTTTCTCCATACATCACTGGGCCATATGTATCTTAAACTGGGCCTTTATGAAGAAGCAATAAAAGAATTATTAACATCGATTTCTCTGGATCCAAACTTCGCGCTGCCTTATGTTTTTTTAGGAACCATATATAATTACCAAAATTTAAGTAATGAGGCAGTTAAATATTTCAAAAAAGCCGCTGAACTTGAACCGGAAAATATAGGGACACACCAGCTTCTGGCACAATTTTATTCAAGAAAGAATTTTTTCCAGGAAGCCATAGATGAATATAATACTATAATAAAATTAGATCCCAATACTGAACTTATTCATTTTTATATGGGTAATGCTTATATGGACCTGAAAAATTATAATGAGGCTATTAAAGAATATAAATTAGCGATTGAAGCGAATCCAAATTATCTGCTTTCCCATTACGGGTTAGTAGACGCCTATCGCAAAATAGAAGATTTTAACTCCGCCATCAATGAGTTAAAGGAAATATTAAACATAGCGCCTAAGAACACTATGGTCAATAAAATACTCGGTGAAATTTATATGCAGAAAAAAGAGGAAAAAGAGGCGAATAATTATTTCTTAAGTGTTTTAGAAAAAAATCCCCATGATATTGACGCGCTGTATTATCTGGCGTTAATAGCCAAGAATAATGAAAAATACGATGAATCTATTTCATATTTTGAGAAAATATTAAAATTCTACCCGAATTTTTTAGAGGCTTATATCCAGCTCGCTTTTTTATATGACAAAACAAATCAAAACTCAAAAACCATTCAGATCCTGGAAAATTCCAATAAATTACATCCCAACAACCCGGATATCTTATTTTATCTGGCTCTAAGCTACACCCGCGCGGAACAAAATGAAAATGCTATAACCGCGATATCCGATGCTATAAAAATAAATCCTCAAAATGCCGAGCTTTATTATCATCTTGGAATACTTAATGATAAGATCGGAAATTTTAATGAGGCAGTAAAAGCCTTTTATAAAACTATCGAGTTAAATCCTAAAAAAGCGGACGCTTATAATTATCTTGGCTATATTTATGCCGACCGCGGAGAAAAACTGGAAGAAGCGGTATCTTTAATATCAAAGGCACTGGAAATTGAACCGGAGAACGGTTATTATATCGATAGCCTTGGATGGGCATATTTTCGAATGGACAGGTTAGATGATGCTTTATACGAGATCACGAAAGCCATAAGATATGTCAAAGAGGACCCGATAGTATTTGATCATTTAGCAGACATCCTTTTTAAAAAAGGAGAATTCGAAGAAGCCGCCAGGATATGGGAAAAATCTATAGCTCTTAAAAAGGACCCGAAGGTTCAGGAAAAATTGGATAAAGTAAAAGAAATACTCAAAAACAAAAACTCTAAATGAACTCTATTTCCCTTCTCAGTTACGCCAAAGTAAACCTCTACCTTGATATTCTGGACAAACGCCCTGATAATTACCATAATATTTTAAGCTTATTCCAGGAAATCGACCTTGCCGACAAAATTGTTCTCGAAGAAATACCGGAAGGGATTACATTACATTCTGAGGGGATAAAAGTTCCTGAAGGAAATAATAATCTCGTTGTAAAAGCCGCCAGGCTTTTTCAAGAAACCTTCCAAATAAAAAAAGGCGTAAGTATAAACCTTATAAAAAAGATCCCTGTCTCCGCGGGACTGGGGGGCGGCAGCAGCAACGCGGCTTCCGTATTAAAAGGATTAAATCTCCTGTGGCAGGCGAAGATCCCGAATGAAAAAATTTTATCATTAGCCTTTAAGTCCGGATCCGATGTGCCTTTTTTTCTTATAGGCGGCACATGCATAGGAAAAGGCAGGGGAGAGATCCTGATCCCTGTTCATAACTCCCCGCCCTTCTGGCTGGTGATAATAAAACCTGAAATATCTGTTTCAACGCAATGGGCATATCAAAAATTAGAGTTGACAAACACTAAAAATATGGATAGAATCAATTGTCCTTTTTTTACTGATACAAACTATGATTTTATTACATTAAAGAATAATCTTTATAACAAGTTTGAATCCTGTGTAATAAGAGAATTCCCAAAGATCGGGGAAAAGAAAAAAGAACTTGAATGTTTTGGGTTAAACGCCTTAATGTCGGGCAGCGGTTCGGCAGTGTTTGGAATTACCCAGGAAAAGGAAAAAGCCGAATCAGTATATAACAATCTAAAGGCTAAGGGAGAACAGGTCTTCCTGGCAAAAACAAGACATCACTGAAAAAAGGCCCGCCTCAGGCGGATCACTTTGCGAAAGGAAGGGTACATCTATGGAAATCACTGAAGTAAGAGTATTCTTAAGAAAGGACGAAACTGAAAAAGTTAAAGCCTACATTACGGTGACTTTTGATAATGCCTTTGTTGTCCGTGACCTGAAGATCCTGGACGGTAAAAATGGACTTTTTGTTGCTATGCCCAGCCGCAGAATGCGCGTAGGCTGTCCTAAATGCAATCATAAAAATAACCTCCATAGCCGTTTTTGCGGCCATTGCGGCGGCCCTCTTGACCCTATTAACGAGGAAAGTATTGACCGTAAAGAAGAACATAAAGATATAGCTCATCCGATCACGACTGAAATGAGAAATTATATACAGGATAAAGTAATCGAGGCGTATAAACAAAAAGTTAAGGAAGAGGGAATTCCTGCGTAACAAAAAGTAGATTCATAATTTTATTTGACCGATATACAATGGGGTCAGTCTTAAAATGTTATTAGATTGGCCCCTTTGCAATTTTATTGTAGGGGCACGATTCATCGTGCCCTAATAATTCAAAGGGCGAACACACAGGTTCGCCCCTACATCATACCTATTACTGGGGCGTCGTCAAGCGGCAAGACTCGGGAATTTGGATCCCGCACTCGAAGGTTCGAATCCTTCCGCCCCAGCCACTTTCATCTTTAAACTTACCTAAAAAACCAATAGAATTTATTTTACTGTTAGTAAACCCTAAGGATTCGAACTGGGAAAGAGGCTCGGAGAAAACGAAAGTTTTCTTCGAGGGGTGACAGTGAACGAAGTGAACGCCAGAGGGGCGGAGCCCCTATGGAGAGCGAAGGCATAAAATGCCGTAGCGAGTTCGATTTCCTTCCGCCCCAGCAATTCGCCTCTGGCGAATTGACAGAGCAAATGTGTTTTATAGTCTAAAATTGACCCATATTAGTTGGAAGGAATGGTCATCTTATGTTTTTCAAAAAACAACCCTCCAGACAAACCCACAAAAAACAAAGCTGCAAATCCTGTGTTTTCAAAAATACTATCATTTTGTAAAAAATTGTTAACATAATCTAAATCATTATTATTATCATATCGAGGTGGCAAATAGTCATCTATAACAATAGCTAGAGCTGTGTCGGAAGAATATTTTTTCCCTTTCTTATTTGATATGCATGCCCTAATGAGGCTCAATTTACGGTCAAGTGAATCTTTCTTGTCTGCGCAATCATCTGATATATATATTTTACGTCCTAATTTTTTAGTCCCGCTAAATTTAATTTCGCCAGTTAAAGAAACGGAACCAGTTTCCACAAACTTTTCCATTCTTAGAGATGAATCTCGTCCATCTTTGGCTTCAGTGAATTCTAATTTGTTAATTATATGTTTATTGCAATCTAAATATTTTATTTCCACATCATATGGCTGGCTTCCGATAATATTTTTAACTTTAAAATTACCTCCTAATAGAGTTTGCTTTTTTAAAAGCCGATATAAAGGGTAAACTTCTTCCCAAAATTGCTTTGAAATACCTTCTCGCAAAAGTTCTTGTTTTCTTATTTTTTTATAATATTTTTTAAGCAATACTAATTTCGACTCTATCCACTGATTAAACTCGGGAATTGTTCGAAATTGTTCGATTTCTGATTTGTTAATCATTTGTTCGGTTTTGTATATCATTTTTTTCGATAACGATAAAAATCAGAGGTGGACTACTAACCGTCCTCTGGATTAATCTTGCCAAAATCTTTATTTATTTTATATCTTTTTTTATTTATGCACTTTTTGCATCAAGTTCTATTCCTATAACCAAAAGTCAGCTCATCCTCAACTATAATTATTCTAACAACTTCATCCTTTTCAGAAACTCTTTACCTTCATCTGAGGAAAGGAAGCGTTCGTTCTCAAGCTCTAATATTTCTTCAAGATCGACAGTTCTATGTTCAGCAGAGATTTGGATATTTAATGTTTTTATTATTGGATTTGGCAAATTATCTGCAAATAAATTACATGATAATTGTAATGAGAGAGATTCAATTGCACCAATAAATAAATTGCTCTGGAACCATTCATTCCCTTTAGGTTGAACTTTATTAATAGTTCCTTCAATAAGCCAATAGTTACTTATTTTTTTGACAGATATGTCATGCTTGCGTGGTTTATTATAAATTGCACTAAGAGGATCATATGAGCTTTTTGGCCTTTTGGGGAAATTATGTGAATCAAGTAAAACTAATTTATTTTCAGGATCTTCAATTTTGATTTCAAGTTTTACCTCTTTAGCAACAACTGTTCCATTATTTTTTATGGCAAATTGTACAGTACTTACAGTGTTATATATTTTCGTATACTCAGATAGTTCTCGATAGTAATTATAGTTAGTGTGTAATAAAAAATAGTTTGGCCGTATATTTGTTCTATCTTCCTTATAATCTGGAATGTCAATACTTAAAGGAGTTTTTAGTACAAGGGATTTAAGAGTTATTGTATCAGCAAGTAACTTTCTATTTATTCTATCAGTTAAATGTATTTCGATTTCTGGTGCATCAAGATGATTCAACTCTGAATTTGACCCCATTATTGATATTTCATCAGGTTTTACAGTATCAGTTGAAGTTCCTCTACGAATATATACAATCTCTTTTAATAAATTCCCAAATTCTTTTTTCAAATATACTGGTCTCTGTTGAATTGGAATGTGGATAACTCCTATTATTTTATTATCAATTTCAATGTTTCTATATGAGAAAGTAATTGGTTTTTGAGTCTTTGTATTCACAAATTGTTGTAAATTTGCATCATCCAAATGTTTAGATATTCCTATAAGTTGGCTTCTTCCCCCTTTAATTTCCTTAATACCTATAAGTATAAATGCATCACTACGACGCCAAGCATTGGTGAAAGATAATATATCTTTCAATAACTCTGATTTTTCTTCGTCTGAGGCATTAATAAATTTATATTGTTCGGCTTTAAAATCTAAAACAACACTTTCTTCTTCAAAAAGCAATGAATTTATATATTCTTTATTGAATTCCATTTTTATGCAATTAACGCTAAAAACGCAACGGTTCTTAATGGCAACGTGATTTTCGCCGCTATTAAGAATCCTATGCAGCGCCTTTTTTAATATAATTTTTATTCAATATCTTCGACTTCAATCTTCATAGCCGTTGGATCAAGTTCAAGTTGACGATTTAACCATGCTTCTCGTTTCGATGAATCTTGAGTAATAGCTTTTTCAACGGCTATGCTTTCATGATATTCATTGGCGATTGCTTTCATTGTCCATTTAACAGTTAGCCCAAGTTTTTCTACTTCCTCACGAATATGTGATATATCTACCTTAAAGAATTCCTTTCGATAGTTGACCTTATTCATTTGCATAGTAGCAAAGTGCTTGTGAAGTTGATTTTCTAACGCAGGAGCATCCTCGCTAAATATCATTGCATGCACATCAAACTCGAAAGGTACAGACGAATCACCTAATTCTCTAACCCGATCAATAGGTTCTAATCTTCTTGTGACTCCTATTTTAAATATATTATTTCCGAAAGAGCCAATATTAGAAATTATGTATACATATCCACGTTTAGTTTGCTGAGCCATAGACAGTGCACGCTGACTCTTTTCCTCTGCTACTCTAAGCCTTTCGGTCAGCTCTATAACTTGCTTTTCATACTTTAATTTCTGCTCTTCATTAGCTTGACCTAGCTGTGACTGGATTTTTTCCATAGCTTTGCGAAGTATATCTTCTTCTTTCTCTGCCTCTTTTATAGCACGCTCAAATTCCTTTCGTGCTTTTTCTTCTTCTCGAATTTGCTCACGAATTCTTCTTTGCTCTTCTTTTTCATCTAATTTTAGCTGTCGTACAATTACTGCCCATTTCAATTCTTCGAGTCGCGAAGCAAGATATTCTTCATTAATCTTAGCCTCTCTAAAAGCTTTTCCATTATAATTCACAACTGTATAGGCATCCTTAATTTCTCGTTCAAGTTTTCCTACATTATCATTTTTAACCCTCGAAAGAATTGAATCGACTTTCCCATTAAATGCGTCAATCACGAAATTAATAGCAGTATCTCGTCTATTAATTTCAACATATTCACAAGTGGCTGCTGTTTTGTTTTTGACCATTAATTTTGATCGTTCTCTAACTTTCTTTAATTCATTTCCAGCCTCTGTATGCCCAAATTCTTCCGATAGGTCATCGAGAAGACTGCGCCCAGGGATAATGTACTCATCGCCATAACCTTCAATGATGTTCTTCATCGCCTTGGATGTTTCTTCGTATAATTTTGCATTGTTCATTGCCTCGTATGCAGACCCTGCAATTTCTTCGGCTTGTTTTTTAGCGGTATTTATTATTTTCCCTGCTTCAATTGTCGCTAAATCTAAAGAAGTTTTTGATTCATCTGTACGGATATTAGCTTCTTTCTTGGCTTCCACTATAATTGATTTAGCTTCTTCTTTTGCATTATTAAGAATGGATGTTGCTTGTGTTTGTGAATTAACACGAAGGTCTGTTACCTCACGATTAGTAATTTCAAGTGTATTTTGAGCATTTTTTAAAATTTCGTCAGCTTTACCTTGAGCATCTTCAACCACTTGCCATTTTGATAATCGGAGATTCTCTCTCTCCATTTTTATGACATTGTCATTTAGTATCTTTAAAGAATTATTGTACTCATCCGCTTTATTATGAATTTCTTTCCGTAATTTTTCTGTTGTTTTAGATTGCTGTAATAGCTTTAAATAAAGAAATACGACTCCAACACAAAATATTGCTAAAAGAATCAAGTATGTCTGTGCCATTTAGACATCTCCTTTTGTAATATTGTTTATATTACTCAACGGTAAGATAAGTGAACTTCCGTTAGGATTTATCCTTTACTAGGGTAGTTTATTTCACCTATTTGTTCGAAATCTTAATTAAATTTTATTGTTTTAATTTATTCAATTTGTGTTTTGTAGTCTAATATTGAACCCAAAAATTATATCACTTTTAAACTTACGTTTCTATGTTTTCTTTTCCTTTTCTTGATTTTAATCTGTAACTTTCCACATCTGTTTTTATGATTTCGCAATGGTGAGTACCTGTCTAATAAAGCAACAGTCCTTTTCTGCTTATTAAACAAACAGGATAATATGCCAAAGTAGGTCAATTTTAAATTACAAAATATATGAATGGTTAAAATACTGATAATTCTTGAGAATATACAGATAGGATTCTTGTATCTTCCGAGCAACACCAATTGTATAATTCATCCATCAGGGGCAGCCACACTTCGCCAAGGCTATGTGTTTTTTTTATTCATTTTATTTTGCTTTTTATATCTCTTAATTCTTCAATAATTATTTTTAACTTGGAATTAATTAGCAATGGAAAAAAGAATAAAAATCCGGCATATAGTATAGCCAAAACAATAAATATTAATCCCATCATTCCCATTACTGGCATATTTACCTCCTTTTTAATCCTTGTAAATCCTTAACTTTTCATCGATGGTATCAGATTTTGCGATACGAGGAATTGAGATTCTTCCTTTGAAAGTTGAAACATAAAATCTTCA
>JAQUKH010000008.1 GCA_028719205.1 bacterium | reverse complement strand
AAAGCGGAAGATCTGATCAAAACCGCGTTTAAGTATATATGAGGGATAAAATGAAACGAAAAGCAGTTTCAGTGATTGTAATATTTATTCTTGCGGCTTTAAGCGGCTGTTCCGGCGGGGCAAGCGGAGTGGATAATAATAACGGCTCGACAAATCCCACTCAAGCGCGTGTAATTTCTTTTATACCTTCAGGGAGTCCGGCCGGCAATTCAGTTTATCTTGAAAAGGTTTCTGTAAATAAAGATGAAATAACTTTGGCAGTTAAAGTTCAGGGCGGTGTGGATGTGTACGCGGCAGATATTAAGATAAACTTTGACAGCAGCAAAATAGATTATGTCTCCGCGTCAGAAGGCACTTATTTAAATAATGACGGCACGAGCACTGCGTTTTTTAAAAATTATAATAACGGTGAATTGCTAATAGGTGTTTCCAGAACAGGAGTGATTCCCGGAATAAACGGAGATGGCCTGTTAGCTAAAATTATTTTGAAGGCGCTTAGTGTACATATAAACACAAATATTGTATTTACCTCCAGCAGTCATTTACTAAATTCAAATATATTAGGAAACGCAAATATATCAGGAACCGCCTGGCTGGGCGGTAGTTTGAGTTATCAGTAGAAAAAATAAGGAACTATTATGGATGAAAGAATAATTACACCGGAGATAATTTTGGAAGATAAAGAACCTGAATTAAGTATCCGGCCGCGTAAACTTAATGATTATATCGGGCAAAATAAAATAAAAGAGAATTTAAAGGTTTTTATTTCCGCGGCGAAGTCGCGAAAAGAGGTGTTGGACCATGTTCTTTTTTATGGGCCGCCGGGATTGGGAAAAACAACACTGGCCCACATAATTGCCTGTGAAATGGGTGTTAATATTAAAACTACCTCCGGGCCTGTGATAGAGCGCGCGGGTGATCTGGCATCGATCCTGACTAATCTGCAGGACGGAGATGTATTTTTTATAGATGAGATCCATCGTTTGAACCATACGGTAGAAGAAATCTTATACCCCGCGATGGAGGATTACCAACTGGATATAATTATCGGCAAAGGCCCGAGCGCGCGTTCGATAAAATTAGACCTTCCTAAGTTTACATTGATCGGCGCGACAACAAGGGCGGGTTTAATTACTTCGCCGCTCAGGGAAAGATTTGGGATCGTCGGGCGGCTTGATTTTTATGAACATAGTGAGTTAATGGAAATCGTTAACAGGGCGGCTGATGTCCTTAAAGTCCGGCTTGATAAAAGCGGGGCTATGGAGCTGGCTAAAAGGGCGCGCGGGACACCCAGGATCGTGCTTCGCCTTTTGAAACGCGTTCGTGATTTCGCGCAGGTCGCGGGAGTGTTATGTATAAACCGGGAGGTGGCGGATAGCGCCTTAAAGATGCTTGAGATCGACGAATTAGGAATGGATACGATGGACAGAAAAATACTTTTGACGATAATTGATAAGTTCGGCGGCGGGCCGGTCGGCATTGAAAGCCTTGCTGTGGCAGTCGGAGAAGAAAATGATACGCTTGAAGATGTATACGAGCCTTATTTGATCCAGATAGGTTTTATTGACCGCACACCATCCGGCCGGCGGGCGACAGAGCTTTCATATCGCCATTTTAGCCGAAAAATACCAAAAAAAGAACAGATGAAACTGGATTTGTAGGGCGATACAAATGGAATCAAAAATATATCTTCATATCTGCTGTGCTCCTTGTCTGATCTATTTTTGCGAATATTTTAAAAAAGAAAATATTCAATGGAAAGGATATTTTTTTAATCCGAATATCCATCCCGAGGCGGAATATAACAAAAGAACTGATTGCTTAAAGAAATTTATTATGGAAAATAATTTTTCCGTTGACTTTGAAAATAGGGGTACGGAAAAGGAATTTTTAAACAGGATCGGCGAGAACAAAGAACATTGGAAAAAAGCTAAAAACAGCCGCTGCCATATTTGTTATGAATGGAGATTAAAAGAGACCGCGCTCAGCGCGAAAAGAGAAGGTTACAGATATTTTTCAACTACACTTTTAATAAGCCCGTATCAGGATCATGATAAGATCAGAGAACTTGGGGAGGCAATCGCGAAAGAGTGCGGACTTGAATTTTATTATAAAGATTTCAGGCCTTTTTTCCGCGAAGGAAGAAAAATGGCAAAAGATAAGGTGTTTTATTTCCAGAAATATTGCGGATGTTTGTTAAGTCTGATATAATACCGTTAAAGAACAAGGAGTTTTATGAAGAAAATATTTCATAAAAGTAAATATATATTATTCGCGGTCATTATTATAGGGCTTAGCTGCGCACATGTGCCAAGAAATGACCCGACAAATCCGATCAGGACAGTAGCCGTGCTTCCTATGGTAAATAATACTTCTGATATGGACGGCCCTGAGCTGGTTAGAAAAGGATTTAATAAGCTTGTCAAGAACAGGTATTATGAAGTAATGGGCATTCCGCAGATCGATGAAATACTTCGTGACAGAATGGGAATAACATTGGGCGGACAGCTCAGCCTTACGAACGCGCAGAAATTAGGCGAGGAACTGGGTGTGGACGGGGTAGTTTTCGGAGAATTACTGGATTTTAATTACACAATAACCGGATTTTATAATTCTAAAATCGTCAGGGCGAAATTTAAACTGGTTTCTACAAAAACCGGGAATACAGTTTGGGAAAGAGAAGAAAAGGTCCAAAGGTCTGAGGTCTCGTTTACCAGCAAAAACGCTTTAGAGGCTTTTAAAGGAAATCTGGAATCCAAGATGTTTTCAAAGATAGTCAGGGTTTCTCCTTTGCAGGATGAGACAAATGAATTAATATATAAGTTTTATTCAACATTTCCACCCGGGCCTTTACCTGAAAGATAATCCGGGGGTTAAATTTAAGGAGGAAAGCAAATGCAAAAGAAAATTAGATTTATGGCTGGTTTCTTGTTATTCTGTCAATTGGTATTTATTATAAATGGCTGCGCGTCTACTTCCGGTAAGGTAAAAGATGATGTTTCAGTTACAGGCCAAACTAAAAGAATTGAGGAAGCGGGACAGAAATATACAGGCCCGCAATATATGATAGGTATTATTACGTTTGAAAATAAAACACCGTCAAAAGTTTTAGCAATAGGCGAGGCAGCTACATCGATTTTAAGGACCCAGATCGAAAGCGCCGGGTTAAAAGCTATGCTTTTAAGTGAAGATGAATTAAAAAATCAGGGCAAAGTTATAGAATTACAGAAGTCCGGGGCTCTAAAAACAGGTAAGAAAGACGCGAGTGAAGGATTGGAAAGTATAGATTTCAGGGTTTCAGGGGCAATTACCGCCTATTCGGAAGCTGAAGAAGGGTCGGATCTTTTACTTACTTCAAGTAAAACTCAGATCGCAAGGGTAACGGTGGATTACGCGCTGGTTGATGTCGCTAGCGGCCGGAGTCTGGTAGCTGAATCAGGTATGGGTGAATACAGAAAATCAACCGGCAAGGTTTTAGGCCTTGGCTCAAAAGCAAGCTATGATACAAATTTGCGCGACGGCGCGTTACGCGATGCTTTAGGCAAGGCATTGGAAAAAATGTTGAATAAGCTTTCCAGTGAGCCGTTCCAGAGCAAGGTTTCTTTAGTGGATAATAATGTTGTTCTCTTCAGGGCGGGGACAAAATCAAATCTCCCTGTTGGCGCGAAACTTGCTGTTTTCAGGACAGGGATGGAAATAAAAGATCCCGATACTGGAAAAGTGATTGGTGTGCGTGAATCAAAGGTTGGGGAGATCACCATTACCAACCATCAGAATAAGGACCTTTCTGAGGCCAGTATCGATTCAGGAACAGATATTAAAGCCGGAGATATCGTCAGGCAAATTAAGTAAGGCCCAAGTATATTGACAAGATAAAGCTAATAGATTATAATTAGAAACCATATTAAGTAATTCAGGTTAAATTATTCTAAATATTAGATTTATTTTGAGAGCAATTTATGAATTGGGCTAATACCATTACAATTATCCGTATACTGATAATACCGGGTTTTATTATCAGTTTGGTTAATTATATAGGCGGTAATGACACTTACAGGATTTTTGCGGTTGTTTTATTCAGCGTTGCCAGTTTATCTGATTTCCTGGATGGTTTTGTAGCAAAGGTTTTCAATCAGGAAACAGAACTGGGCCGTTTTTTGGATCCGGTTGCCGATAAAATGCTTCTGATTTCTGCTTTTGTGATGCTGGTTGTTGTTAAATTGATCCCTGTGTGGGTGGCAATTGTGGTCATTACCCGCGATGTAATAATTCTTTTCGGGTGTATAATCATTTATCTGATCTTAGATGATATTGAGATCAAACCCAGGATCTTAAGCAAGATAACAACCTTTATCCAGATGGTGACTATATTTTTTGTCCTTGTGAGAAATCCCTTTGCCAGATATCTATGGTTTGCGACCGCAATAGTAACCACTATCTCAGGCCTTGATTACATTATTTCATCAACCATAAACGTAGGAGAAAAGGCTAAATTATGAACATGCCTATAATTGCGATTGTCGGAAGGCCGAATGTCGGGAAATCCAGCCTTTTTAATAAAATTCTTGGCCGTCAGGAGGCGTTAGCATTTCCTGAACCCGGTGTTACAAGGGATCGTAAATACGCTGAAACTGAATGGAACGGAAAAAAGTTTATAATAGTTGATACCGGCGGTATGGAGGGGGAGATTGAAGAAACAAAAAATGAAATTATTAATCAGGCAAAGATCGCGGTCAAAGAGGCCGATCTGGTTATTTTTGTGGTTGACGGAAGGGATGGAGTTACTCCGCTTGACAGGTCTTTAGCTAATTATTTAAGAAAGGAGAATAAACCTGTTCTTGTTGTAGTAAATAAGATTGATAACAGAGAACAAGAGCAGATGATATACGCGTTTTATGCATTGGGCTGGGAGAAGATCTATCATGTATCCTGCGCGCATGGAAGAAATATCTCGGACCTTTTGGATGATATAGTGCGTTTATGCCCGCCTGCCAAAAAAGCCGGTTCAGGATCATCTGAATTGAAAGATAATTCAATAAAGATCGCGATCGTAGGAAAGCCTAATGTCGGCAAGTCGTCTCTCGTAAATAACATTTTGGGAGAGAACAGGGTAATAGTAGATTCTGTTCCCGGAACAACCAGGGATTCGATTGACACTGTTTTTGATTATAAAAATAAAAAATTTGTTTTGATCGATACCGCGGGATTAAGGAAAAAAACAAAAGTATTAAATGAACTTGAAAAAATAATGGTATGGCAGACGATAAAAAGTATCAGCAGGTGTGATATAGCGATCCTTCTTATCGACGCGGTGGAAGGCGTCGGCATGCAGGATATGAAGATCGCGGATCTTATCATCCAGGCCAATAAGGCATGTATTTTCGTGGTTAATAAATGGGATATGATCGACAGGGATTCCCGTGAATTTAAAGATTACATGAAATTTATCGGAGAGAGATTTCCTGCTTTGGCCTTTGCCCCTGTTTTTTTCACTTCAGCGAAGACAGGAGAAGGAGTAAAGAGAGTTTTAGAGAAAATACCTCAGGTATATACAAATTATTCAAGGAAAGTATCAACCAACCACTTGAACAAATTCATTTGGGACCTGAAAATGGAAAAAAGCCCTCCCGCGATGAAAGGTGTTCCGGTAAAAATAAAATATATAACTCAGGTAGGAGTGAAACCGCCTGTTTTTTCTTTGACCGTTAAAGGTTTATTAATGCCTAATTATCTGAGGTTCCTTAAAAAGGGTCTTTATAAAGATTTTGATTTTTCGGGTAGTCCTTTGGTAGTAAAATTCAAGTAGTAATAATGATTATAAAAGTTATTTTATTTTTAGTTTTCAGCTATCTTCTGGGTTCAATTCCATTTGCTTATCTTGCCGGCAGGATCTTAAAAGGGATTGATATCAGGGAATACGGGAGTAAAAATACCGGCGCGTCAAATGTGTCGCGGGTTTTGGGAAAGGTTCCCGGTATAGCTGTTTTTGTTTTGGATTTCAGCAAAGGCCTGGCGCCTGTTTTGCTGGCCGGGTATTTTTTTAAAGATCAGGAAAATGTTCTAATCATAAAAATTTTAAGCGGACTTTTAAGTGTTTTTGGCCATATCTGGACGGTATTTTTAAATTTTAAAGGCGGAAAAGGTGTCGCGGCTAGTTTTGGGGTAATGGTTGGTTTGATACCTAAAAGTACATTAATTGTTTTTATCATCTGGATAATTGTTGTGGCGTTATTTCGATATATATCATTGGGATCTGTCGCGGCGTCTTTGCTTTTGCCTGTTTTTGTTTTTTTCGTGGAAAAAGATAAAGGCGCGCTTCTGGTTTTTACGCTGGTTATGTCAATAATTATTATTTATAAACATATGGGAAATATTAAGAGGCTGATGTCAGGAACAGAAAATAAAATCGGAGCAAAGATAAATTTATGAAATTTCCGGAAAAGATCTCTAAGATCACAGTATTAGGAGGAGGCAGCTGGGGAACAGCTATGGCGGTTTTGCTCGCGGAGAAAGGCCTGCCGGTGACTCTCTGGGAATATTTACGCGAGAATGTGCTTTTACTGCAAAAAGACAGAGAAAATAAGAAGTATCTGCCCGGAATAAAAATTCCGCAAAGCGTTCAAATTACAGATAATTTGGACGAGGCGATGAAAAATTCTGAAATAGTATTAGTAGTTCTGCCGTCTCATACAATAAGGTCTCATATGCAAAAGATCGCCCGTATGAAAATAGATCCCTATGCCTTTGTAATTTTAAGCAAGGGGCTGGAAAATGATACTTTTTTCAGAATGTCAGAGGTAGTGAAAGATTGTCTGGGCGAAGGATATGGCAGGAAAATTATTACGCTTTCAGGCCCGAGCCACGCGGAAGAAGTAAGCCTGAAATTCCCGACCGCGGTAGTTATCGCGGGTGAAGATAAGTATATCCTTGAAAATATTCAGCAGGTTTTCGGTAATGATTACTTCCGGATCTATACGAATCCTGATCAGATCGGCGTGGAACTGGGAGCCGCTCTGAAAAATATTATCGCGATAGCTTGCGGAATAAGCGATGGGCTGGGTTATGGAGATAACACAAGAGCGGGGATCATTACCCGCGGTTTGGCGGAGATATCGCGTTTTATGGCCGCGCGGGGCGCGGCCCCTTACACATTTATGGGGCTTTCGGGGTTGGGAGACCTTGTTGTTACCTGTACAAGCAGGCATAGCAGAAATAGAAGATTAGGAGAATTGATCGGCCAGGGAAATACTTTATCACAGGCCCTCGATAAGATGATCATGATAGCGGAAGGAGTAAAGACCGCGAAATCCGCGTTTGACCTGTCGCAAAAAAATAAAATTGATATGCCGATCACCACTGAGGTTTATAAGGTGCTTTTTGAAAATCAATCTCCATTTGATGCTGTTAATAACCTATTAAAAAGAAAGCAAAAAAGTGAAATAGGAGGATGACATGGCAGAGAATAATGAAAATAAACTTTTTTATACCATTGGAGAAATAAGCAAGTTAACCCAGATCGAACCTTATGTTTTGCGTTATTGGGAATCAGAATTTGACCTTCTTCATCCCGTGAAAGGTAAAAATGGCCAGAGGATATTTAAGGAAAAAGACCTGGAAGCTATTTTAGAGATAAAAGAATTACTTTATGATCAGGGATATACTATTGCCGGGGCAAAAAAGAAATTTAAGGATAACAAAAAGAATATTGAAAGCCAGAAAGATCTTTTCTCGATTTCTGACGGCGAATATAAAAAGTTTTTAATAAAACTTAAAAAAGAGCTGGAAGAATTGAATGAACTGCTGGGAGCGTGATGAAAAAGAAGATTATTTTAGTTACTAATGATGATGGCATAAATTCAGAAGGTATCAGGTCCCTGGCAGAGGCGCTGAAAGATCTTGGAATAGTTTATGTTGTCGCTCCGGACAGTGAACAGAGCGGAGTATCTCATTCACTCAGTCTTCGTAAACCCATAAAGGTGGAAAAAACAGGAGTAAGAAGTTATCAGGTGGCGGGAACCCCGACTGATTGTGTTTTGCTCGCGATAAAAAATATATTGCCATCCTCGCCTTCCATAGTGGTTTCGGGGATCAACAATGGCCCGAATCTGGGAGATGATGTTACTTATTCAGGCACAGTTTCCGCCGCGATGGAAGGAACATTATTCGGGATAAATTCAATAGCGTTTTCATTGGCATCTTATAAGGATCATAACTTTGAGGCATCCGCGTTAATTTCCGCTTCTATAGTGAAAAGTGTTTTAAATAAAAAATTACCTATTAATACATTTTTGAACGTTAATATTCCGAATATTCATCCGGATAAAATAAAAGGATTAAAAATAACTCATCAGGGAGACCGTATTTATCAGGATTATGTCAGGGAAGAGACCGGCAGGGACGGTAAGAAATATTGCTGGATAGAAAGCAAAGAACCCTATGGCGAATATGATAATGGAAGTGATTTCCAGGCGATAAGAGAGGGGTATGTTTCTATCAGCCCGTTACAGCTTAATATGACCAATTATAATGAGATCAGGCAGGTTTCATGGATGGAGAAGATAAAAATAAATTGACGCGGGATGATTTTGCGTTAAATCGCAGGTTCATGGTCGAAACACAAATTAAACCGCGCGGTATAAGTGACAAAAGAATTCTTGAAGTAATGGAGGAAATACCGCGCCATTTGTTTGTGGATAAAAAATATTGGCCGTCCGCCTATGCGGATCATCCGTTGCCGATAGGAGAAGAGCAGACTATATCCCAACCTTATATCGTGGCTTTGATGACGGAAAAATTGGATCTTTCGGGCAGAGAAAAGGTATTGGAGATCGGTACAGGTTCGGGTTATCAGACAGCGATACTCTCGAAGCTGGCTAAAGAAGTTTACACGGTTGAGAGATTCGGAGGTTTAGCCCTCAACGCGAAAACGGTTCACGCGAAATTAGGGTTAGAAAATATTTTCTATAAAACCGGTGACGGCAGTCTTGGCTGGGCTGAATTTGCCCCTTTTGACAGGATCATAATTACAGCGGCCTCGCCCGATGCGCCTGTCGGGCTTTTTAACCAGCTGGGTGAAAATGGATGTATGCTTGTCCCTGTTGGTGCGCGGTTTTCACAGGTCCTTACAAGGATAACAAAAGACAGTAAAGGACAAATGATACAGGAAGGAATATGCGGCTGTGTTTTTGTACCATTAATCGGAGATAACGGATGGAAAGGAGATTTTAATGCTTGAAGGAATTTCGCCTGAAATAAAGACAATTATTTTATCCATGCTACCGATCGGAGAAATAAGATTATCATTACCCATGGCAATACAGGTGTACAGATTGCCGTGGATCGAGGCTTTTATTATATCTGTTATCGGGAATATAATTCCAATTGCACCGGCACTTTTATTGTTAGAGCCTGTCTCAAAATTTTTAATGCGGTATCCGGTTTTTAACAAATTTTTTACCTGGCTTTTTGAGCGCACCCGGAGAAAGAGTGATATCATAGAAAAATATGAGACTCTGGGGCTTATGATATTTGTCGCGATCCCGCTTCCTCTTACCGGCGCCTGGAGCGGCTGCGTAGCGGCATTTCTTTTCGGGATCAGGTTCTGGTATGCTTTTATCGCGATAAGCCTGGGTGTTTTTATCGCGGGTGTAATAGTGCTTACATTGGTAAAATTAGGATGGTTAGGCGCTATTATTGCCTCAGTGGCTTTAATAGGAACATTTGGGGCCGGTTTATACGAGGTAATGTTTAAAAAGAAATAGTAAGAATGGTAATGTTTCGCTTGAATAGCAGTAAATTGTTTGATAAAATGTAGCGTTTTTTAAGGTCGGGGTGTAGCGCAGTTGGTAGCGCGCTCGGTTCGGGACCGAGAGGTCCCCGGTTCAAATCCGGGCACCCCGACCATTCCTTTTTCCTCTTAAGTTTTTCTGATTCCCATCAAAAGTTATTCAATCTTATTTTTTAAAAAACACTTGACATAATAATCTAATAATGTATAATAATCAGTGTAATCAGATAAATCAGTAAATACAATAAATGCGGAAATTGTGGAAGGAGGTAAAAATGGCAAAAAAAGAAAAAGGCGGGAATTGCTGCGCGCCAATGATGAAAGATGTATCCTGCAAGGTTGAGTCATTGATAAGCGTTGATGAACGTGGGCAAATGATACTTCCGAAAGAATTAAGAAATAAGGCGGATATTAAAACAGGCGACAAACTCGTTTTAGTGAGTTTTGAAAGGGAAGGCAAGGTATGCTGTCTTTCTTTGATCAAGGCCGACGCGTTTTCGGGTATGGTTAAAGGAATGCTGGGGCCTTTAATGGAAGGGATGATCAATAATAATTCTAAAACAAAATAACTTAAGGAGAGAACATGGAAAACGAAATTAAAAAAGAAAATAATGGTTCAAGCTGCTGTTCAGGTAATGAAAGTAAAAAGGAACAAACTTCAAGCTGCGGGTGCGGATGTTCGCAGGAAAGTTCATCATGTTGCAGATCAGGGATCATTATTGTTGTAGTTGTTTTAATAGCGGCTGCAGTATGGTTCTTTGTTAAATAATAGCTAAGGTTTAAAATTTCAAAATCTCTTTTTGCTTAAACCCGTCCGCCTAGGCGGACTATAGACGCAAAAAGAAATCTTGAAATTTAATTTGTCAAAGTAGAGTAATAGATAATTTTGAGATAAAAATGGATTTTATTAAAAGATGGATTGAGACAGGTACTGGTAAAATTCCGGAAGTATATACGGCCCTTCATTATACTGACAGGATAGGCACAATTAAGTCAAGGCTTACCTTTGGCCGGATGGATTATAAGGTTGAACCCGGGATTTATGCCGTGGGGGATCCTAAAGCCGATTCTATTGTACTGGTTTCAGCAAATTATAAAATGAGTTTTGATGTTTTGAGAAGTAATCTCACGGGAATAGATGCCTGGATTCTTGTTATTGACACGAAAGGTATTAATG
Source organism: bacterium (assembly GCA_028719205.1). GTDB lineage: Bacteria > JACRDZ01 > JAQUKH01 > JAQUKH01 > JAQUKH01 > JAQUKH01. Next base: position 76,035 of record JAQUKH010000008.1, on the reverse strand, counting down.
TCTGGTGCGCGGCGGGAAAGGGGACGTTCGGAACAGCGGAAATTGTCAAGCGGATAGAAATTACCGGGCTTAATAAAATCGTTAATCACAGAAAACTTATTGTCCCTCAGCTTGGAGCGCCAGGGGTGTCTTCCCATGAGGTAAAAGATCTTTCCGGATTTTCAATTATTTATGGGCCTGTTCGCGCTTCAGATATTAAGGCCTTTATTAAAAACGGGATGAAGGCAACAGCGGAAATGAGGCAGGTTCAATTTTCTCTGTATGACAGGTTAGTACTTGTTCCCGCAGAGGTCGTTTTGGGTATAAACTATCTTTTTTACGCGATCGCGTTTATATTTATATTATCCGGCCTGAATAAAAATGGTTATTCTCCCGGTTTAATTTTTAATAAAGGATTTTATGGAATGTTTAATTTGTTATTGGCCTTTTTTGCCGGCGCGGTGATCGGCCCGTTACTTTTACCATGGCTGCCCGGAAAAAGTTTTTCTGTAAAAGGATTTTACGCGGGGATAATAATTTTTATTATTTCTTATTATTTTGGATTAGCGGGAAATATTGTATTTGAAATGATCGCGTGGTTTTTACTATATGTCAGCGTGTCTTCATTTTTAACCATGAATTTTACCGGCGCGTCGACTTATACGTCGCTTTCAGGTGTAAAAAAGGAAATGAAATTCGCGTTGCCGCTTCAAATAGCAGGGGTTATAATGGGTATGGGAATGTGGGTGGTTTTGAGGTTTGTGTAAAAGAAAATAACGCCCCCTTTGTCCCCCTCTTTAATTAAAGAGGGGGTTGGGGGAGTTTAGGAATATTATTATGAAAGGACAAACATATCTTAAAAATGTAGTTACATTAGAATTGAACGCTGACAAATGCAACGGATGCGGTATGTGCGCGATTGTTTGCCCGCATAATGTTTTTGAAATAAAAAACAGAAAGGCGAAAATAATTGATAAAGACGCGTGTATGGAATGCGGCGCGTGTGAAATGAATTGCGATCAAAAGGCAGTAACGGTCAGGTCAGGAGTTGGCTGCGCGGCCGGGATTATGATTGGAGCATTAGGAGGAACAGGCCCCTGCTGCGGCCCAAATACTGAGGATACAAAAGCAAAAAGCTGTTGCGAGAAATCAAAAAACAAATGTTGTTAAAGGGAGAAAGAAAATGGACAATAAAACAAAAGAATTAATAGCAGTAGGTGCGTCAATTACGGCGAATTGCCAGTTATGCCTGCAATACCATGATAATAAAGCGCGTGAAGCAGGAGCGACCAAAGAAGAGATCAAAGAGGCGGTAAAAGTAGGCCAGGCGGTAAAAAAAGGCGCGTCAGGCCAGATGAATGAATTTATAACAAGTATGGATCTCGACAGCGGAAGCTGCGGCAAAGGATGTAAATGTAGCTAAAATTAATCTGTGTAATCAAGTATAATAATTATTATTATACTGGGAGGTGAAATATGAAGATCATTAAACTGGAGGACAAAGACCTTTTGGCTATGGAACAGATAATAATAGATGACGATAAGGTAGAGGCAATGAAATTTCTGCTGACGATACAGGAAAAGATAGCCGCAGAGGAACGCTCCAAAATGAAATCACATCTTGATTCCTCCGACCCTGTAAAGGATTTTCATAAATAAAAAACACTTTATATGAAAAATAATGAGTCATCATAAAATATCCGAAATAAACTTAGCAGGCCCCTGCGGATTCTATTGCGGTACCTGTAGACACTATCTAGCGAGAACAAAGGGATTATTAAAAGAAAAAAATCTGAAACACGGATGCGCGGGCTGCCGGACACAGGATAAAAAATGTTCCTGGGTTAAAAAAGATTGCGCGTTAATAAGGAAAAAACAAATAGAGTTTTGTTTTGAATGTAAAGATTTTCCCTGTGCCAACCTTAAAAAGCTCGATCAACGGCATCTTCGCGATGATAAATTGAGTATAATTGATAATTTACTGCGGATAAAAGAGATCGGCGCGAAACAATGGCTTAAGGAGCAGGAAGATAAATGGAGATGCCCCAAATGCGGCGGGAAAATATGTGTTATAGATAAAGAATGTTATGATTGCGGGTATAAGATCGATTGATTTTTTTGGCGTTAAAAAGATAAACAAAAATGTTTTGTCCAAAATGCAGACAAGAATATATAGATGGCATAACACAATGTGATGAATGTAATATAGCTTTGGTTAATGTTTTGCCTGAAGAAATATATTCTGTAAATTCTAAAAACATTCAATTTGAACATGTTCTTTCAACATCTAATCATGCTGATATTGCATTCATTAAATCATTACTTGATTCCAAGAATATAATTTATTATTTTCAGGGCGAAAGTACTTTTAATGTTACTCTTTATAATATGATCCAACCTGCAAGACTTATGGTCAAAAAAGAAAATGTCGAAAAGGTAAAAGAATTATTAAAAGATGTAAACATAAAATATTTTGCTTTTTAAACTTAAATATTTGGGAATATTGGCCTACCTCCATTTATTGTACCACAGCCAAATATAGTATTAAAATTCACTCGGAAAAGATATAAAATAAATAAAAATTTTAACACGAGCAATCCAGAGGAAGGACCGTAGCCCGCTTCCGATTGAATTTGTCGTTATCAAAATAATAAAAGTTTTATTATTTGTTTATTTTTTTATACTTTATTTCTTGGACAAATAAATATTAAAGGTATATACTAAATTTAGTTGGGTTGTCCTGAGAAAATGCGATATACATGAAGCATGTTTAAAATAGAAAATTAGATGATATCAATGGGAGAAAAGCTATGACACAAAAAAAGATTGCTGTTTTGGTAGGAAGTCTTCGCAGGGAATCCTTCAACCGGAAAATGGCAAAGGCGCTTGTAGCACTTGCACCTGAATCACTGAAGCTTGAAGTCATTGAGATCGGCGCACTTTCGCTCTATAATCAAGATCTCGACGATAATCCGCCGGCTGCATGGATCGAATTCAGGGAAAGCTTAATGAAATTTGACGGTGTCTTGTTTGTCACGCCCGAGTACAATCGATCAGTTCCCGGTGTGCTCAAGAACGCGATCGATGTGGGTTCCCGTCCCTATGGAAAGAGCGTATGGGATGGAAAACCGGGCGCCGTAATGAGTGTCTCGCCTGGTGCCATAGGTGGATTTGGTGCAAACCACCACTTGCGTCAATCGCTGGTGTTTCTTAATATTCCCACTATGCAGCAGCCTGAGGCTTACATTGGAAATGCCGCCAAACTCTTCGATGAGAGCGGTAATCTCGCTAATGATTCAATCAGGGATTTCGCAGCTAAATATCTACGTGCATTTGCGGCATGGGTTGAAACCAATACGTCCAGGAAGCAATAGCCTGATGATTATCTGGTATCCGGGAAGTATTTGTATCTGGAACATTGTATTCCTGGTACTATCCTCATCTCCCAATTCTCCCATTATTTAATACGAATCATTTTTATTCCCTAAATAAAAATAATTCCGATATGGGACATTTCTAAATGTGCTAATTTTCAATAATATCCGGAAAATTATTCAAAATATGATAAAATTAAAAAAAATAACATAAGATAAAATTTCTTACAAAGGACAAATATGGAAAAACTTTCAATTCAATCGCATCATTTGGAAGAAACTCTTTTAAGGTCAATTGTAAAGACGGTAACTTACAGGGTTTTTATTTTAACTTTGGATTTTACGACTGTATATTTAATTACCGGAAAAGTTAATATCGCGTTTGGATTTATGATAATAAGTAATATTTATACGACAATCGGCTATTTTTTCCATGAGAGGATTTGGGACAAGATTAAATGGGGAAAAAATATATATAAAAAGATTTAATAATTAAGATTTTTGTATTTAGAAATACTATGGCATTAAATTATAAAAATATTGTTCCCTGGGGCAGGAATTATGATGAATACAGAAGGATGTTTGATCTGAAAGATAATAGAGCAAGCATTTTAGGCTGTGGTGACGGGCCTTCAAGTTTTAATGAAGAATATACCCGGAAGGGTGGCAGAGTCGTATCTATAGATCCGATATATAAATTATCCAGAGAAGAAATTGAAGAGCGGATAGAAGAAACGCGGGCGGATGTTTTGGAGCAGACTGAAAAAAATAAAGAGAAATTTGTCTGGTCTGAAATCAGGTCGATCGAAGAATTAGATAAGATACGAATGAAGGCTATGAAAATATTTTTAAATTCATACGATGAGGGAAAGAAGAATAGAAGATATGTTCCGGCTTCTTTGCCTGACCTGCCGTTCAACGATGATGAATTTGATATTTCTTTAAGTTCTCATTTTTTGTTTTTATATACGGATAAACTGACCTATGAATTCCACAAAAAAGCGATAACTGAGATGCTTAGGGTTTCCGGGGAAGTCCGGATATTTCCCTTGCTTGATATGAACGCGAACAGGTCTTCATATGTCAGCAACGTTTTAACTGATTTTAAAAAAAACAGCATTGAAATAAGAAAAGTCAATTATGAATTCCAGATCGGCGGGAATAAACTATTGATCATTAAAAGAAATAGAGTTAAAACATAAGGATAATTATTCCGAAATTAATAATATCCAAAAAAGTTTCCATATAAAATAGCATTTTGCTCAGGGAGAAAAAAATGAGATGTCCAAAATGTGATTATCAAAATCCGGATGATGCTTTGTATTGCAGTATGTGCCAGGAAATTTTAAAAAAGAAAAATAAGGATAATGTATTTGTACCATATTTTAGAAAAAATGAATTAGAAAAACCTAAATCAAAAAGCGGTTTTATTTTTTTTATAGTAATAGCCATAGCAATAATAATAGCAGGCATATATTTTTATCCCGTATATAGATCAAATAGAATAATATCTGATTATATAGCAAGAAACGATAATAAATTCGACCAGAATGTAATTCAATCCGAGCTTCCCGTTTTAGTTGATTTCTTTGCAGCGAGTGCCCCCCCGTGCCAGGCAATGGACCCGATTATCGAAGAATTAAAAATTGAATACGCGAAAAAAATAGTTGTCTATAAAATTAATGCTGATGAGGATCAATATTTAATAAGATTGTATAATATTACAGGTATTCCTACTTATCTTTTTTTTAAAAAAGGGAAAGAAGTAGGCAGGATCACCGGTGCGGCTCCTAAAGAATTCGTTAAATCTAAAATAGAAGAAACCCTGAAATATAAAACAGAAGAAAAACCCGTTGACTAAATCATATTTTTATGATACTTTACAATAATGGCCGTAAATAATAGAATTCTCAGGGACTTTAGAAGGTTTCAAAAAGCTTCGTGTATTAGAAAATCAAGCAGGGAGTATTTTAGCTCATCTGGAAATAAAATTCCGCCAAGTCCGGCAAAAGCAAAAAATCCGCAAGCAGCTACGGGTACGGTTGATAAAGCTTCAGATAAATTACCGGCAAAAAACTAACATTTCCCTCATTTATTCTGATATTTTTCATTATTTTATTCAAGAAATGATATAATATTTATTTTTAAACTTAAGTTTGTAAAAAATTAATTTTAAATCTTTTTTTGCGTCTATAGAAACGCTTTTTGCAATAAATCTTGGCGAAACGAAAGATAAGCAATTTTAATGTTTGAGCTCGAAGAGCGAGTTTTAAAATTGCCTGTAGTGAGCCTTAGATTTATCAAAAACGTTTCGGGTTTAAGCAAAAAGAGATTTAAAATTAATTTCCAAACGGTGAGTTATTAAATCAAGGTCGTTAGGGAAATATGTATGATAGAAAACAAAAATAAAGAAAAAATTCATGAGGGATTGAAGAAATACTGGGGGTATGGGTCGTTTTTGCCTTTACAGGAAGATGTTATTCTATCCATGCTGGAAAACGAAGACAGCCTGACTGTGCTGCCCACGGGAGGCGGTAAATCTTTGTGTTTTCAATTACCCGCCTTATTGAAGGAGGGTATGGCTGTTGTTGTTTCTCCGCTTATATCCCTTATGAAGGACCAGGTTGATAATTTGAAAGATATGGGGGTGCCTTCCTGTTATTTAAATTCAAGCCTGTCTGTCAAAGAACAAAGATCCGCGGTTGAGCAGATACTGAAAGGGGATATAAAAATATTATATTTATCTCCAGAGAGGCTTGAGAATGAAGAAACTATTGAACTTTTAAGATCTGTCGCTCTCTCTTTTTTTATAATCGATGAAGCACATTGCATAAGCCATTGGGGGCATGATTTCAGGTCCAGCTACCGGAATCTTAAGATGATCAAGGAGAGGTTTAAAGATATCAGCGTGCACGCTTTTACGGCTACTGCTACCAAAGAAGTACAAAAAGATATAATAGCACAGTTAGGGTTCACCGAGCCTAAGATACTTATAGGTTCCATAGACCGTCCCAATCTGACATATCGCGTAATGCCGCGGTCCAATATTTTAAAACAGATAAAAGAAATTCTGCAAAAGCATAATAATGAAGCTGGTATCATATATTGCCTGCGGCGCAAAGATGTGGATTCTGTTTCCGAAGACCTTATGAAACTCGGTATTGATAATGTCAGGTATCACGCGGGTATGACGGATAAAGACCGGCGTCTGGCACAGGACAGGTTCGCGCGCGAAGAGGTAAATATAGTTGTGGCCACAGTCGCGTTCGGTATGGGAATAGACCGGTCCAATATCCGCTTTATCATTCACGCGGGTATGCCAAAAAGCCTTGAACATTATCAGCAGGAAACGGGCCGCGCCGGAAGGGACAGGCTTCCCGCCTTTTGTTATATGTTTTACGGCGGGGCGGATTTCCGGTTATGGAGTTATTTCGCGGAAGAGTCCTCCGAAAAAGAAACAATAATGAAAAAACTCAGGGCCATTTATGATTTCTGCGTTAAACCGCAATGCAGGCATAAGGTGCTCTCAAATTATTTCGGAGAGTATTACGGTAAAAATTCCTGTGACAGCTGCGATTATTGTTTAACTGAGCTTGATATGGTTAATGACTCGCTTAATGTCGCGCAACAGATATTATCGTGCGTAATTAAGGTCAGGCAGGAGCGTTACGGGTTTGGGACCGGGCATGTGGTTAATGTCCTCAGAGGCAAAGCAACTGAAAAAATAGAAAATTTGGGGCATCATAAACTATCAACCTTCGGGATTATGAAGGAAGAGACTGAAAATTATGTCTGGTATATGGTCGAACAGCTTACAGGCCAGGGATTTTTATTGAAGGATAGCGAATATCTGACGCTTTCAGTAACTGAGGCCGGAAGGCAATTATTGAACTCGGAAATTACGCCTGTATTGATCAAACCCGTCGTGGCGGCCAGGAAAAAGGATATCGCGAAGAAAGCTACAGAAAAAAGAGACAGTGAATGGGCGGAAGTAGACCAGGACCTTTTCCAGGTATTAAGAAGAAAGAGGGCGGAACTGGCGCGGGAAAAAAGTGTCCCCGCGTATATTATCTTCAGCGACAAAACCTTAAGGGATATTGCCGCCAGGGAGCCTTTGACTATAGATGATTTCTCGGTTATTTACGGGGTAGGGGAAAACAAATTAAGGGCCTACGGGAATATATTCATTAAAACCGTTATGGATTATAAACAAAAATCGGAAGAAGTTTGAGAAGTTTTACTAGGTATTTCTAATTGAATTATTCCTAATTTTATGTTATAACAAAAAAATTACTGGAAGGGGATAAATTTTTAGGAGGGGAATGATGAAAAATAAAATTTGTAAATTTATAGTATTGTCCCTATCCGTAATGTTTATAAATATTTTAAATGGCTGTGGTAATAATATTACTGATCCAGTGAATCCTTCACCTGTAATTTCTTTTGCTTCTTCAGGCAATCCTTCCACCAATTCAGTATATCTCGAAAAAGTATCAAGCAATAATGATGAAATAACCCTTGCCGTTCAAATTAAAGGCGGATTAGATGTCTATGGGGCGGCGCTGTGGCTTACTTATGACGGGAGTAAAATAAAGTATGTATCAGCGAGTGCTTCCGGAAGTTATTTAGGAAGCGACCTTACATTTTCCCCGGCGTTATTAAACGGTCAGGAAGGAATACTGCTTTTAGGGATTGATAAAAAAGGCAATGCAGTCGGAACAGATGGCGATGGGAAATTAATGACTTTAATATTTAAAGCGCTTACTGTACAGTCAAATACGGACATAAGTTGTAACGCGACAAATAGTATGCTTAAATCACCGGCCGGAAATATCACGGGAACGAATTGGCTGGGCGGGAGTTTGAGGTATAATTAGAAATTAAGGAATGAATGATGATTAATTATAGAAAAGTTTTGTTTTTGACTATATTGTTGTTTTTGGGATTTATTTCATCTCATCATGCTTCAACTATAAATAAATTGTCGAAAATTGCTTCAGGTGGACAACATACTATGTGGATTAAATCCGATGGTACATTATGGGCATGGGGAAGTAATTATTATGGCGCGTTAGGTGATAGTACAAATATTAATAGGGATGTTCCTGTGCAGATTGGTAATGATGTTAACTGGCTAGCAATATCTGCCGGTGGAGATCATACCATAGCCATAAAATCCGATGGGACATTATGGGCATGGGGATTAAATGATAGAGGCCAATTAGGTGATAGCACAAATAATAATAGGAATGTTCCCGTACCGATTGGAAGTGACAATAAATGGACAAAGATATCTACCGGAGAGAGTCATACGGCAGCTATAAAATCTGATGGAACATTATGGACGTGGGGACGCAATTACAATTACGAATTAGGAGATAGTACAAATATTTCTAAGAATATACCAGTACAGATAGGAAGCGACAATAAATGGATAGCCGTATCTGCCGGAGCAGGGCATACAATGGGGATAAAATCCGATGGAACGTTATGGGGATGGGGCGCGAATTCTGATGGAGCATTGGGTGATGGAACAAATAGTTCCAGAATGGTTCCGGTGCAGATTGGCAATAACAATAACTGGACAAAGGTATCTGCTGGGGAGGGTCATACTTTAGGTATCAGATCTGATGGAACGTTATGGGCATGGGGATGGAATTTGGAAGGCCAATTAGGTGACAGTACTTATACCGATAGAAATTCTCCAATCCAGATAGGAAGTGACAATAAATGGATAGATGTATATGCGAGGAGGCGTTATGTAGTAGGTATAAAATCTAATGGAACATTATGGGCATGGGGCAAAAATGACGATGGCCAGTTAGGAGATGGTACAAATACTGATATAAATGTCCCGGTGCAGGTGGGCAGTGATAATAAATGGATAGCGGTTTCTGCTTCAACGTCAAATGTTATTGGAGTAGCTCATACAATAGGTTTAAAATCAGATGGCACATTATGGGCATGGGGATATAATGGTTATGGTCAATTGGGAGATGGTACAAATAGTAGTAAAAATGTTCCGGTTCAGATTGGAAGTGATGACAAAAGATGGAAAACATTATCTGCTGGATTTCAGCATAGTTCAGGTTTAAAATCCGATGGTACATTGTGGGCATGGGGAGGAAATCCCTGTGGTCAGTTAGGAGATAGTACAAATATTAATAAAAATGTTCCATTAAAAATTGGTTTTGATAATAAATGGGTAGATATTTCTGCCGACCATGGTCATACACTAGGTTTAAAATCTGACGGAACGTTGTGGGCATGGGGGGACAATAGTTGCGGTCAATTAGGAAATAGTACAAATACTTGGGAAAATGTTCCAGTGAAAATTGGTTCTGATAATAAATGGGTAGCTATATCTGTTGGAGGAGATCATTCTCTAGGTTTAAAATCTGATGGCACATTGTGGGCATGGGGAATGAATCCCTTTGGTCAATTAGGAGATAGTACAAATATAAAGAAAAATATTCCGACGCGGATTGGTATTGATAACAATTGGTTAATTATATCTGCTGGAGAGTATCATTCACTAGGTTTAAAATCCGATGGTACATTGTGGGCATGGGGATTGAATAATGTTGGTCAATTAGGTGATAGCACAAATACGAATAAAAATATTCCTGTCCAGATAGGTAGTGACAATGGATGGATAGCAGTATCTGCTGGAGGTTTTCACAGCATAGGCATAAAATCTGATGGAACGTTATGGGTATGGGGAAGAAATGATTATGGCCAATTAGGTGATGGTACAAATACAAATAAAAATGTTCCTGTGCAGATAATTACTGATAGTAAATGGCGGTCTGTATCTACTGGATTTGGGCAAAGCATAGGCTTAAAATTCGATGGAACGTTGTGGGCATGGGGATATAATCTTTATGGTCAATTAGGAGATAGCACAAATACAGATAAAAATATTCCAGTGCAGATTGGTACTGATAAAAAGTGGGTAATTATATCTATAGGATGGTTACACTCATTAGGTTTAAAATCCGATGGCACATTATGGGCATGGGGATTAAATTATGGTCAATTAGGAGATGGTACTAATACGGATAGAAATATTCCGGTGCAAATTTCATGTACAATATCAGCAAGTTTTGGAAGCGGTGGAAATATTTGTCCTTCAGGGAATGTTAAAGTTGATTATGGGGTTGATCAGACATTTAATATTTCTGCAAACCCAGGGTATCATATACAAGATGTAATGATAGATAGTGTATCGGTGGGAGCAGTGTCAACATACATATTTAGTAATGTAACAGCGAATCATACAATATCCGCTAAATTTGTGATAAATATTACCCACACAATAGCCGCAATCGCAGTAGGCGACGGAAATATTTCTCCTTTAGGTAATATTACAGTAAATGATGGAACAAACCAGACTTTTACTATTTTTGGAAACACGGGATATTATATACAAGATGTATTAGTTGACAGTGCGTCAGTAGGAGCAGTTGCAACATACACTTTTAATAATGTAACCGTGAATCACACAATATCCGCAAGTTTTTCTCCGATGAACCAGCCATTAGGGAACATTGACATTACTTCTCCCGGTTCAAACAATCTCGTTGACGGCCATGACTTATTTAAATTATCAAGGGCGTTTGGTTCTGTTCCTAATGATTCCAATTGGAATTTGATGGCTGACTTGAATAATGATGGGGTAATTGATGGAAATGACCTTACAATATTAGCCTCAAATTTTGGAAAACAGCAATAAAGGCTTCAGTAACAAAGTATTTCATATGTTTTCCCCCTGATATTTTTCATTACAAATTATCGCTTGACAATATTATCGTGACATGATACTATCTCAAAATGATTGAGTCGTTTTCTTGTGCTGAAACAGAGAAGATATATAAAGGTATAGTATCAAGAAAACTGCCGCTGGATATTCAAAAAATCGCGCGGCGCAAACTTTTATATCTGAATGAAGCGGAAGATTTACGGGATTTATTGTCGCCGCCCGGAAATAGGCTTGAAGGGCTTCGCGGAAATCGTTTGGGGCAATATAGTATTCGTATTAACGACCAATGGAGAATTTGTTTTAAGTGGGTAAGCAATAAGGCAAAAGGCGTAGAGATTGTTGATTACCACAAATAACATCAAATGAAAGGATGAACATGAAAACATTACCGCCTGTACATCCGGGAGAAGTTTTGTTAGAAGATTTTATGAAACCCCTGGGTTTAAGCCAGTATCGTGTGGCTAAAGATATAGGTGTATCCGCGTTAAGAATTAGTCAAATTGTACATGGAAAACGTTCGATTACAGTAGACACGGCTATGAGATTAGCCCGGTATTTCAGCACAAGCGCTGCTGTATGGTTACGGCTCCAGGCCCGTTATGACCTTGAAACGACAGGAATTAAAATAGCAGGCCGGATTAAACATGAGGTAAACGTCCTAAAGCGGCCTCACCATAAAATTGAACAAGCGGCTTAACCTTATATGATTACCACCTGCAAGAAGTTTCCCTTGTCAAAACCCTAAATTTCAACTATTATTTATGTATTATGAAAGATGGTATCAAACCGCATTATTTAAATCATCGTAAACGCTTAAAAGAAAAATATAAGAAATCGGGATTTGGCGGATGGCAGGATTATGAGGTTCTGGAATTCGCGCTTTCTTACGCGATACCCCGCAAGGATTTAAAACCTATTGCTAAAGAGTTAATGACAAAGTTCAAGACACTTAATGGTGTGTTTGATGCTGATATAGAAGAGCTTAAAGAAATAAAGGGTATTTCTGATCATACAGCTATTTTTATTAGGTTTTTAAAGGATATCTCCGCGCGGTATCTTGAAAAAGGCATTTGTGAAAGGGACCTGGTCGCGTCTCCGCAGGCGGTATATAATTATCTTAAGGCTTCTCTTAAAGGTGCCTGTGATGAGGAATTTAAGGCGTTGTTTCTGAATAACAGGAATTCTCTGCTTGCGATCGAGACCATCCAGAGAGGAACTGTTAATAAATCGGTTGTTTATCCCAGAAAAATTGTTGAACGCGGCCTTTATCTTCACGCGAGTTCACTGATAATCGCGCATAACCACCCCGCGGGAACCTTAACTCCGTCAGAGGATGATATAAGGATCACGAAAAAGATCTTTGAGTCCCTTAAACTTGTTGATATTCTGTTATTGGACCATGTTATAATAGCAGGTAACAAATACTTTAGTTTTAAGGAAGAAGGGCTTTTTTGAACAAGGGGGCATGACCCCCTTGTCTGATCAAATATAAGTTTGCCAAAAAATGGTATATGTGATATACTATGTAATTTTACAAATCTTGGAGAAGATATGGATATTCCTGTAAATAATTTTTGTCCCATAGAGAAAGAATTTTTAGGCAATATAAAGGATGAAGAAAGGTCTATTGCCTATTTTTCAATGGAGATCGGCGTGGAATCTAAAATACCCACTTACAGCGGCGGGCTGGGTGTTTTGGCAGGGGACACGGTAAAGTCATGCGCGGACCTGAAAGTGCCGTTGGTAGCGGTCAGCCTGCTTTATAGAAAGGGATATTTTGTCCAGAGGCTTGATGAATACGGAAATCAGTATGAGTATTCGAGTGAATGGAACCCAGAGGAAACAATGGTTCTTTTACCCAACAAAATAACCGTTAAAATAGAAAACAGGAATGTTGTAGTCAGGGCATGGCAGTACAGAATAAAAGGAGTGAACAGTGCGCTCCCTGTAATATTTCTGGATACAGATACTGAAGAAAATAGTGAATACGACCGCAGTTTTACATATTACCTTTATGGCGGGGATGAGAAATACCGGTTCAGCCAGGAGATAATTTTAGGTATCGGCGGGGTACGGATGCTTCGTGAATTAGGTTACGGAAATATCAGGCGTTATCACATGAATGAAGGCCACGCGAGTTTATTGACATTGGAACTTTTGAATGAAAATAGATACGATGATAGTATTGTTCCTGAGATAATTAATTATGTTAAAAGAATGTGTGTTTTTACGACACATACGCCTGTAAAAGCCGGGCATGATATTTTTTCTTATGATCTCGTCAGGAATTTATTGGGAGATATTGTCCCGTTTGACCTGTTAAAAGAATTAGGCGGCCAGGACAATCTTAATATGACTTCTCTCGCGCTTAATCTGAGCCATTATGTGAATGGGGTGGCGAAGGAGCACGGAAAAACATCTCAGGAGATGTTTCCGGGATATCATATCGAATATATTACAAACGGAATTCATTCGGATACATGGGTTTGCCCGAGTTTTAAAAAGTTGTTTGATAAACATATTCCCGGCTGGACCAATGATCCTTTTTCTTTACGATATGCTTTGAGCATTCCAAGGGAAGATATTTGGAGCGCCCATCAGGAGGCAAAAGATAAATTTATTGATTTCATTAACAGTAAAACTAATCTGGGTTTTGATAAGGATGTATTGACAATTGGTTTTGCCCGAAGAACGACCGCGTATAAAAAAGCGGACCTGATCTTTTTTGATTCAAGCAGATTAGTGAATATTGCCCAGATCGTCGGGAAGGTTCAATTTGTTTTCGCGGGCAAGGCGCATCCGAAAGATTGGCCGGGTAAAGACCTGATCAAGAGAATTAAGGCAGTATCAAACAATCTTAAGGACCATGTGAAAGTAGCATATATTGAAAATTACGACATGGAACTGGCTAAGATGTTCATTTCGGGATCGGATCTATGGCTGAATACCCCAAGCCGCCCGCAGGAAGCGTCCGGAACCTCAGGTATGAAAGCGGCGCATAACGGTGTGCCGAGTTTCAGTATACTGGATGGCTGGTGGATCGAGGGTTGTATTGAAGGGATCACCGGGTGGTCAATCGGTTCGATCGAAGATAAGGAAAGTATAGATGAAAAAAATGCTGATTCATTATATATGAAATTGGCAAAGGATATTATACCTGTATTCTATAGTAACCGCCAGGCATGGATTGATATTATGAGGCATTCCATAGCGATTAACGCCTCATTTTTCAATACTCACCGTATGGTTCAGCAATATGTTTTGAACGCTTATTTGTATAAATAAAAAAGGATAAAAAATGTCAAATCAAAAAAGAAGAAAAGATGTCAGAAATATAGCTATTATTGCGCATGTTGATCATGGAAAAACTACATTGGTAGATGCCATGCTAAGGCAAAGCGGAGCTTATAATTTTAAAGATGGTGAATCTACGATCATGGATTCAAATCCTCTTGAAAAAGAACGGGGAATTACTATTTTTTCTAAAAACGCGTCTTTCCGTTACAAAGACACACAATTTAATATTGTGGATACTCCCGGACACGCGGATTTTGGAAGCGAGGTAGAACGTATATTGAAGATGGTGGACGGTGTGCTTTTGCTTGTTGACGCTTTTGAAGGGCCGATGCCTCAGACTAAATTTGTGTTGAGAAAGTCTCTGGAGATGCACTTAAAACCGATTGTTGTTATAAATAAGATCGACCGTCCGAACGCGAGGCCTCTTGAGGTATCCGATTTGACATTTGATCTTTTTTGTGAATTAAACGCTACAGATGAACAGCTTGACTTCCCGATCGTTTTCGCGTCCGGCAGGGAGGGTACAGCCAAGTTGGACCTTGATGACGAAAGCAAGGATCTTAAACCGCTTTTGGATACGATCCTGCATCGTGTTCTGCCTCCTGTCGCTGATCCAGAAAAGCCTTTTCAAATGCTCGTTACCATGCTCGATTATGATTCTTATATAGGCCGTATAGCGATCGGGCGTATTGCCCATGGAACGGCAACAACCGGAGACCAGATAGCGCTCGTAAAACATGACGGCTCTGTTCTAAACGGAAAAATAATCAAGATATTGAAATATGTGGGACTGAAAAGGGTTGAAGTCGGGAACGCGGAAGCAGGTGATATTGTTTCAATAGTTCCGGGTATTGATGATATTAAAGTGGGAGAGACGCTCGCGTGCACGGAAAATCCGCAGGCGCTCCCGACGATAAAGATCGATGAGCCTACGATCTCCATGAATTTTTCTCATAATACAAGCCCGATAGCGGGTAAGGATGGCGGCAGATTCCTTACATCAAGACATATCCGGGAAAGGCTGGAATATGAAAAAATGATGAATGTAGGTATTAAGATCGAAGAAGTGGATAATGGAGACAGGTTTAAGGTGTCAGGGCGCGGTGAGTTGCATCTTGCTATTTTGATCGAAACGATGCGGCGTGAAGGTTATGAATTTGAGGTATCCCGTCCAAAGGTAATTTTAAAGAAAGTTGAAGGGGAGACTTTGGAGCCGGTTGAGGAAATATATATTGAAGTGGGACAGGAATATCAGGGTGCTGTTATTCAAAACCTGGGCAACAGGCGCGCGGAAATGAAGGACCTGCAGACTACTGCGAATACGGTTCGTTTGAGATTTTTGATAGCGTCACGGGCATTGCTTGGTTTCCGTAATGAATTCATGGTGATGACCAGAGGAAGCGGGATCATGTACCAGAATTTTTTTGAATATCAAAAATTCAAAGGTGAATTGCCGTCCAGACAAACAGGAGTTCTGGTTTCCCAGAATTCAGGAAAGGCTGTAGCTTACGCGTTGTGGGGGCTGCAGGAAAGAGGTGAGATATTTATTTATCCGGGGGTTGATGTTTACGAAGGAATGATAATCGGTGTTAATAATAAAGGGAACGATCTTATAATTAATGCAATTCGAGAGAAAAAAATGTCCAATATGAGGTCTTCCGGCGCGGATGAGGCTATCAGGCTGGTTCCGCCGCGGGAAATGACCCTTGAATTCGCGCTGGAATTTATTGAAGATGACGAGCTTGTTGAAATTACGCCTAAAAATGTCCGTCTCCGAAAGCAATATCTGGATGAAAACGAGCGGAAAATTAAATCTCGTAAAGCCGCAAATTAATATAAATATTTAATGAGAAAATTAAGTTTATTTTTGATTTTTATTATATTTTTTATTTCACTGCCGGGAGCGTCCGGGAATAAAATAAGAGCTGCCGATATAAAATTAAAGGTAGCTGTTTTTCGCGGCGAGCAGATAACCCTGTCAAGCCCGGCCGGTTTAATAATTTCAGGCCCGCAAGAAAACCTGAATACATTAATGAAAAATCTTAATATAATAAATTTTAGCTTTAAAGATGGAAAATTATTCCTGGAAGAAAAGGAAATCCAGGGCCCCGTCATAATTAAATCAAGATCTGAAAATAAAATAAAACTCGGGGATGATCTGTACCGGGGGGATATGGAGATAAGGCCGGAAGAAGATAATCTCCTTGCGATCAATGAGGTTCCACTGGAAGAATATCTTTTTAGCGTAGTTGGAGGGGAAATTTATCCCAGCTGGCCTGAGGAAGTTTTAAAGGCTCAGGCTGTTGCCGCGAGGACCTACGCGCTTTTTCAGTATGGGAAAAATAAGGACAAAACATATCAGCTTGAGTCCTCTGTGGATTCCCAGAGGTATATAGGTATAGCGGGAGAAAATAAAAATATAACTAAGGCCGTTTTAGAGACAGAGGGGCTTGTAATGACTTATCATAACGGCTTGATACAGGCATTTTTCCATAGTACCTGCGGCGGAAAGACAGAAGATGTAAGTTCCTTATGGCCCGGCAATAATCTGCCTTACCTCGAAAGTAAGATATGCAGTTTTTGCAGGGATGCGGAAAATTATAACTGGCAATTCAGTATTACAAGATCAGATCTCGAGAAGATATTATTAACAGATGAGAATTTTAAAGGAAAACTCAATTCATTTAAAGTTACAGCGCTTACCCGCACGGGAAGGGTAAGTGAGCTTACATTCCGTACGTCAGAAGGTGATAAAAAAATGAATGTATCGGATTTCAGAAGATGGATCGGGCAGGATAAGATTAAAAGTACATTTTTTAAAATTGATATTAAAAAGGATACCTTTATTTTTACCGGGCATGGTTCCGGCCATGGGGTAGGTTTATGCCAGGAAGGCGCGAAAACTTTAGCTTTGAAAAAAAACAGATATGATAAGATCTTAAAATTTTATTATCCCGGGGTTAAAATCGAAAAATATTTATAACCAAATATGTCAACAGGTATTGAAAAAATAAGCTTGGTCGCGTTAACAGGGATCTTTATCGCTGTTGTATCGCTTTTTCTTGGGCATACTTATGAAAGTAATGATTTAAGAGTTGATAAAGTTGTAGTTGTTTCTTCCCCGCTGCAGTCAAATATTGATTCCGCACGATCATATTTCAACCAAAATGATTATATCCCGGCAATTTCAGAATACCGAAAGGCAATTGAGGCAGAACCGAATTATTTAGATGAAAAATCTGAATTATTTCTGGGCGATGAGATCAAAAATGTCATTAAAAAAACTATTTATGAACTTACAGAAAAATTAAAAAAAGATCCCGGGGATAAAAATACTAAACAAGGTTTAAAAGATGCCTATTATATGAGAAGAAGGTTCGGGAGAGGGTGCGAATGAAAAAAGAATATAATTGGACGTTATTATCGGTTATTTTGTCAGGGATTTTATTGGGTGTTGGAGGGGTAGTTCTTGAAAAATATGGGAATCCTTTTCGCACGGGGGTTTGTGTTTCCTGTTTTATGGAAAATATCGCGGGAAGTTTAGGCTTGCACGCTAACAACCGTATGCAGTATATCAGGCCGGAAATCATCGGGTTTATTTTAGGCGCATTCTTTATAAGTATTTTGCGGCGTGAATTTAATGTCCGCGGCGGGCGTGCTCCTTTTACCAGGTTTGTTTTAGGGATACTGATGATGATCGGGGCGGGGGTTTATCTCGGGTGCCCGATAAAATTATTTTATAGAATTTCCGGCGGGGAGGTCATGAGCCTTATCGGGTTATCAGGGTTGATAGCCGGGGTATGGGCCGGCGGAAAGTATATAAAGTCAGGTTTTTCTCTGGGAGAGGCCAGCCAGTCGAAAAGGGTGGAAGGGATCTTTATTCCCTTATTGGCTTTTATTTTACTGTTATTTATTTTTATAAAGCCTTCTTTTATTCTTCAAAGTGTAAGCGGCCCGGGTACCAGCTTTTCGCCTGTGTATTTATCCCTGTTTATCGGATTAATTATCGGAGGTGTTTGTTATTATTCGCGATATTGCGTTTTGGGGAGCATTAGTAATTTCATTTTAGGAAAAGAAATGACCCTGCTTTACGGGAGTTTTGCCTTTTTGATCAGCGCTTTTTTGAGCTATTTATTTATTAAAGATTTTCAGCCGGGTACCATCGCGTATCAGGGTTCTTCACCGAGTTATATCTGGGATTTTCTGGGAATGGGATTAGTCGGTTTCAGCGGATCGCTCGCGGGCGGATGCCCTTTCAGGCAGTTGATACTTGCCGGAAGCGGCGATAGCGACGCGGGAGTAACCGTTTTGGGCCTTTTGGCAGGGGGCGCGATGCTGCAGAATTTTAATCTGAACAGTTCCGCGGGCGGAGCCACTTTTAACGGCCAGATCGCGGTTCTTTCCGGATTTGCTTTATGTATTTTGATAGGGTTGACAAGCCGTGAAACATAAACTTGAGTTAAGGGGATAATTAATAATACCGCTTAAACCCGCTTAAAATAAAAGGCGGGTTCAGTTTGCGGATTTCCACTTCCAGTTTTTTTCCGTCAGCTTTTACCAGAAGGTAATTATAAAAATCATTTTTAGTTTCCAGTTTTGCCCCGCCGCCGGCTGAAATATAATATTCCACGCCTTTTCTTTTAGCATAGGCAAATCCGTGAAGGTGGCCCGCGAATACGTATTTTATTTTATTCTTTATGAATATTTCCTCGAGGTGCCAAGCGTTATCTTTGTTTTTCATCGCGTAATCTTTGCCCGGACGAGGGTCAAAGACCGGCATATGCGCGAATACAATTATATATTTCTTTAAATTTTCATTTATATCTTTTTCCAGCCAGTCAAAATTTTCTTTTGAAAAATCACCTTTGGAATTATCAATGATAATAAAATGGTAATTGCCGTAATTAAAACTGTAGTTGGTATTTCCGAACAAGGCTTTAAAATATTTCTCGCCGATGGGATTTACAAATTCATGATTCCCTATAACAGGAAAGAACGGAAAAGGGATATTTTTTATTTGTTCCTTAAAGCGGCGGTATTGATATGGTTGTCCTGAATTGACCATATCCCCGAGATTGATCCAAAAGGCAGGCTTAATTTCATTGATCTCTTTTTCAAATTGCCTGTAAATGAAATAACTTCCACGCTTGTTCGTGAAAGGGCTTTCACTGCCGCGAGTGTCGCCTATTACCGCGAAAACAAATTTATCATTTTCATTTTTGGGAAAGACTTTTATTTTAGATACGGAGTTCTTGTCCAATTCAAGTTTGAAAAGAAGGCTGTTTTTCAGTTTTTTTATTTCCGCTTTACCTGTAATTTCAGTTCCGGAATTTTCCACATCTATATTTTTAACGACCAGGATTATATTTTTATTGGAATCGCCTTTGTTCTTTATTTCTATAACGGGGCTTAAAGATTTCGCGAATGTCTCGAATACTGTCTGATAATTATTAGTTATAATCCCGTCTTTAAGGAGAATATCTATCTGGCCGGAAGAATAGGTAGAATCTCCAATGTATGGCGTGTTAATATTTATCCGGTCTCCAAGATAGAGATGATAAATAAAAAGGATTATTATGACCGCGATAAGAAAATTGATTATAAGGAAATATTTATTTCTCCCGCGGCCTGTGTGGTTAAGTTCTTTCATCAGCTGACTATTTCTCCTACAAGATCGTAATGTTTTGCCTGTGTAATTTTTATTGTGTAGAAATTTCCTATTTTTATCTTATTTTCATTTTTCATTTTATTTTTTTTGATCCAGACCGTATTATCTATCTCCGGGGCGTCGGATCCAGAACGCCCGTAAAAAGAATAATTTTTTTTAGTTGAGGCTCCGTCTATCAAGACATTTATTTTTTGCCCGATCAGTTTTTTATTTTTTTCCAATGAAATTGTTTTTTGGGCACTCATAAGTTCATGGTATCTTTCTTCCTGAATGGACTCGGAAACGCGGGGTTTGAAAGAAAAGGCCTTTGTTCCTTCTTCAGGGGAATATTTAAACGCGCCCAGGCGGTCGAATTTCTGCAGCTTAACAAAATCCAAAAGTTCTTCAAATTCTTTGTCGGTTTCTGTAGGAAATCCTACGATAAAGGTTGTTCTTACGGCAACTTGAGGTGTTTTATCCCTTATTTTATCAAGCAGGTTTGAAATTTCATTTCTCGTAACTCCGCGGTTCATTTTTGTAAGTATCCTGTCATTGATATGCTGAAGCGGCAGGTCAATATATCTTAAGACGCGTCTTTCAGAATTTATCAGGTCCAGAAGTTCTTCTTTAAAATGTTTGGGGTGAGTGTAAAGCAGCCGGATCCAGGGAACAGACGTTTCCTTAATAATATTTTTTAACAAATACGGAAGATCCATGCCGGTTTTCAGGTCATTTCCATACGCGGTGATATCCTGCCCTATAATATTCAGTTCTTTTAAATTTTTATTTTTAGATAAAAAATTTAATTCATTTTTTAAATCCTTCCATGGCTTGCTTCGATACGGGCCGCGTATTGAAGGAATGGAACAGTAATGGCATTTATTTGAGCATCCGTCTGAAATTTTTAAATATGTATAATGCTTTGGTGTCAGGGAAACAGGGCGGTATGAAATATTGTAATCCGGATGGCTGGTTATCCTGATCTCTCTTTTTGAATCTAAACAACTCTCAATAATATCGTTTATTTCAGAATATTTCCCCGGCCCAATAAAAGCGTCTGCTTCTTTTAATTCAGAAAAAGCGTCTTTTTTATATCGCTGCGGAAGGCAGCCTGTTACCAAAATCAGTTTTATGCGGCCTGTTTTTTTTAATTGATATAGTTTTAGAATAGTTTCCAATGATTCTTTTGTAGCTTCTTTTATAAAACAGCAGGTATTTACTATTGCTATTTGAGCATTGGATATGTCGGTTATTGTAAATTTTTCTAAAGAGATAAAACCCAATAGGGTTTCAGCGTCAACCAGATTTTTCGGACATCCCAGATTTATCAATCCAATATTTAATTTCATATCAAAATCTTATGCTGAGTGAGACCCGGTGGCTGTTTTCCAGTTCTTCATGGCGGGCAAAGGCATAATTGATCTCATAAGCCTCTTTCTTAAATCCAAGTCCGGCGGTTATTTCGTTTGTGTCGGTTGTATATCCACCTCTCAGGGAAACTAATTTAGCTATTGTATATTCTATCCCAAAATGTTCCTTCAGATCCCGGTTCCTGATCAGGTCTAATCCCATAGAAACAGTGAATATATCCGGGATCGAATAAGCTATACCTGTTTTAAGTTTAACAGGGATGATATCCGATGTGTCTTTAAGCTTTATTTTTGCCTGGAGCACGTCCTGAAGCACCAATCCAAACCTGAAATTTTGCCAGTGATAGAGAGAACCAATATCAGCTCCGAAACCATAATCGGAATAAGTATATATTTTTTGAGATATTATTTTGAAAGTTATTCCCAGGTCAGTATTCTGTATTAATCCGTTAACACCGCAGGATAGAAGGTATGCCATATCCCGGTTGGAAAATTCTTCGCCTGTCGGCAGGGCCTGTTCAGTGTAACCTTTGATCCCGTCTACCGCGGAATAAATTATGTTAAATCCGACAGCGGCTTTTAAATTTTCATAATTGTAATCAAAACTAAATGGCAACGCGAAAGCAATATTTTCATTTTGGATCCCTGAGACCAGGCTGAAAGGTTTACTGTACATGAACATAAATTCATTTTTGTTAAGCTGCGCAAGCCCCGCGGGATTCCAGTATGACGCGCTTGCGTCGTCCGCGATAGCTGTAAAAGCCTTTCCCATGCCAAGCGCCCGGACACTTTGCCCGCTTTTTAAAAAAGCGGCGGCATCTCCCGCATCTTGCGATCCGGCAAAAACCTGGTAAACTGTTATAAAAAAATAAATTAAGATAATAGTTAATAAAGTTTTAACTTGTGACTTGTGACTTGTAACTTGCAACTTCATTTTATCACCGCGATCTTTCCTGTTCTGTCTTTTTTAGAAATACTGTCTTTAGCCTCAATAATAAAGATATATACGCCGCTTGCGACTTGACGCCCTTTGCCGTTATTACCGTCCCAGCTGTAATCATAGACAGGCGTTCCGGCAATAGGTTGTGTATTATTGGAGTTATATAAGATATTATCTATTTTTAAAACAAGTTCCCCCGCGATATCAAAGATGTAAAGGGTGGCTTCGATCCCGGATGTGTTTTCTAACTGGTACCTGATAGTGGTTTGGCCTGAAAATGTGGGATTGGGATAATTAAACGCTTTAAGTGTGATAGCGGCCTGTGCCCGGCTTCCGTCATCCAGAGAGGATTCATTTCCCGCGGTATCATAAGAGATCGCTGAATAGTAATAAGTCTGGCCGACGGTTATACTATTGTTATCTGCCAAAGTGGAATCAATTCCTTCATAGACACCTGTGCCGTCGGTTTTATTGACGGGGTGAGATTCGTTTTTCCTTCTGATAAAGACCTTTACAAAATCCGGTACTGTCGGATTTTTCCAACTAAGTGATATTCTATCATCTATACCAACCGCTTTGAAATCAGTAGGCGGCGGCGTGAAATCATCTCTTGCCTGGGCAGAGTCGGTTACGTTAGAAGTAGAATAGTTAGGATTTCCATCTTCAGCCACGACATAGTACCAGTAATCGGTATTATTAATTACGGGAGTATCGTAAAAAATTGTTTTTCCCTGACTCGCGACTCCCGCGGTTTGGAACGGCCCTGCAAGATTCGCGGCCCGGAAAATAGTATATTTCGCGACATCAAAAGCTCCATTTCCATCATCAGCTGATTTATTCCACGTTACATTGATGCTCCCGCCTTCATCAAGAGGCGTATCAGAAGCTTTTGCATTTGTGGGAGGGCCTGGCGGTTTATCATCTATTGCCATAACCGGTAAAGACTCGATCTCTCCGGCAGTGTTATAATTATACCATTTATCTCTGGCACGTATTTTATAATAATAATTAGTTTTATTTGCCGGAACGGTGTTTGTTGTACTATAGAGAGCGGAACCATTTGGAATAACAGAGGCTGCTAATGAAAATCCTGTTCCGGATGATGTGCTTCGAAGAATATCATAACTATCTATACTGCCTCCTGTAGTGTCATCTGGAGATGCGGACCATTTAAGCGCGATAGTGTAGCCTTGATCAAGCGGAACATCAGACGCGGCAAGAGCGGATATGATTGAAGGCGCGACAGTATCACTGGAAAATCCATATTCATATGGCAGCCTGGTTAAATCAGATTTAGCGTGCGCGGTTTCGTAAATACTGGGGATAAGAATTACGGTGTCATATGGTGAAGTAATGTTTATTCCTCCGGCATTTTGCGCGTCAAGTACGATTGTAGTTTCGGTATAAGTTGCCCCGGATTTTATTATTACAGACGCGTTCCATGATAAATTAACCGGAGTAAATTCACTCCCGTTAAGCACTATTCTCAGGTTGGATCCGCTCTTTGTGAAAATCAGATAATTTGATCCCAGATATCCGGGTAATTTTTCATTGATACCGATTGGAGTTACTCTGGGATCTGGCATATAATCAGATGTCGTATTATAAATGTATAAAGTGTCATAAAGCGCGCCGTCGGGATAATGCGCGCCATCATCATTTTTCCCTGTGAAATAATTCCAAACTGTAAATTTTGAGAAAGCGGAAGACAAACTGCTGTTATTGGGAACAGCCCGCAGCCTGGTATCTAAAATGTTAAAAACGTTTGGAGCACTGGTGGCACCGGCATCCTCAAAGAAATTTTTTAAAATTCCGGAAAATTTCTTTTCCAGAAAAATAGGCCAGATCCCGCTGCCATATTTATGAGTGTTTGATGTAGTATCGAAGTCTAAAGGTATTTCAGGCAGGGAGAACCATCTGAAATCTCCTTTTAAATAACGGATATAATCATTAATATATGGAAATACTTGATCTTCAAACCATATTGCTGATGCTTCTAAGAACCAGTCGTCTACATTTTGATTATAACTATATTGAATCGCGTGAAAAAATTCATGTGAAGCCGTGATCCTCGCGAAATTTTCAGGGCTTTGGGTTGTATCATATTGAGGGTCTGCATTATATGGGGTAGCGGCAGTCGCATAATCATTATCCATTACTATAAAACTATATCTGACATAATCCTTACTTTGATTGTTCGGGATTCCTTCAGGCTGTGTCCAGCCGAAAGTCCCTATAAAGTTAGTTCCAATATCTTTAAGATAAACATCATATCTTGAATCGCCTCCGTTATTATCGGCAGATCTTTGTGTTGTAAAGTTAAAATCATCAGGCGGAGGGGTAAAACCTTTATTTGTTACCCCAATGGCGTAACTTGATTCGAACGCGCCGGCTATTATTTTGACAAAATCAAGGCTTGGCGGGGCGTCTTTTCCGCCTTTGGCATAATAAATCCTGAAATTGGTAGTATCATAATATTCGTAACCAAAATTAGGATCATAAACCACATTAATGTTTGTACCTTGTTGGCCGGGGATTAAATATAAGAGATCTGTTGGCCTTAAAAGAATTGGTTTTATTAAATTTTGCGTTGAAGATGAAAGTTTGTTCCAGTTTTTATTTACCTTGTTCAGGAACATACTCATTTCAACACTGTTTTTTGAAGTTCCGGATATCTTTTTACCGGGGGAAAGTTGTGGTTTTGAATTTAAAATACGCCATTCTTTAAGTATTTCACTTTCAACATTTTCATTCGCTGAAACAGTTATCAGTGGCAAAATGATAATCAATAACAAAAGATAAAATAATCTTTTCATAATAGAAGAATTATATCATAAAATAATATGGATGCAATAAATTTTGAGATTTAAATTTTATTGATTTAAACAAAATTAAATAGTATAATGTGCTTTTAAGTAAAACAAAAAATGTTCATGCTGGCAGGTTAAAATGAAATTAATTAAAAATTTTACTGTAATTTTATTTATTTTTTTGGTTTTTTTCGGCTGCGCTAAAAAAGATGAAAGCGGGATTGCGCAGTCAAATATTGAAGCGCCTTTAAAACCAACCGGGCTTACAGCATTGACCGGTTCTACAAAAGGCGAAATTAATTTAAGCTGGACGGCTAATACTGAAAATGATATTTTAGGTTATAACATTTATGGGGGCGGCCAGGGCGGGGGAAAATTAGATTTTATAGCAAGCCAATCGGCAAATAATTATACCGTTACGAAACTTATTCCGGGCAATAATTATTTTTTTAAAATTACAGCTTTGGATAATTCCAATAATGAGAGTGAATATAGCGATGAAGTTATTTGTAAAGCTAAGGGTGACAATGTTGCACCTGCAATACCTGCCGGCATTACTGCTTTGGTGGTAGTTGCCGGAAAGATTAATTTAAGCTGGTCGGCAAATATTGAACCGGATTTAGCTAAATATAATGTTTACAGGTCAACTAATGGCGGAGCCAGTTATGATGTAGTAAGAGAAAAAATTGGCCAGCCCCCTGAAACTACTTGTGTCATTGAAGGACTGGATACTACCACTTATTATATCTTCAGGATATCAGCGGTAGATGATTCTGATAATGAAAGCGATAAAGGCACCGAGGCAGTTATTAGAGCGCAGTAAAATAAAAATAGTAATAAACCTGATGAAAAAGATTTTTTTTTTAATAAGTTTAGCGGTATTATTTTTAGTAAAAGTAGATAAAGTGGTTTATGCCAACCCATTTTATACACCATCTTTCCGTTTTCTTCCTGCTGACAAGCTACAGCTTAGTTTAAAGGAAATTTATGCCAGGGAGAATAATTTTGGGTTGGGAGATGTTACATGGCGTTCGGATATCGCCGCTGATATGTATTATGGTATTAATAAAGATACGGAATTGGATCTGTCTTTTCCGTATACTTCCGGCGGGACAAATAAACAAAGCGGATCAGGTGATAGCCAATTATTTTTGAAGTACAGGATTTTTTCAAATCAGGGTGATTTGCTTGCTGACCGGAACCTGGATATAGCCTTGCAGTTGGGGGGCAAAGTAAAGACAGGGGAATCAAAAAAGGGTTTGGGAGGAAAAGAGACGGATCTACTTTGCTCTCTTTTGGGAAAATATGAAATCGGACAATTGAAAGGGGACTATTTTTTCTATTTTCATTTAGGTGAATGGTTTCCGGTAGCAGGGGATTATAAATATAAAAATATTTTCCAATATGATTTCGCGTTTGAATATCAATCCGGTAAAAAAATATCTTTTTTTATGGAAACCAATGGAGAAAAAACTCCGGATTATAATTTAGTTTATATGGGCCCTGGAATTGAGTTCCGTCCGGGAACAGATTGGAAAATAAGCCTTTCGGTTGTGGGAAGTGTTTCAGATACAGGCGGTTTTGTTAATAGCAAGAGTGCTATAAGTGTAGCACATGTGTTTTAGAAAAATACGAAAGTGAGTAAAATGTTTAAAAAATTCATTTGTTATTTATTGATAATCAGTATGATTATTCCATTCCCGATGGTAAGGGCGGAAGATATTAAAGTTTCCGCGGTAGATAAAACTCCGGAAACTACCGCTGTTGTCAAGGAATATAATCTGCGGACGGAAGATGTAATTAGAATTTCGGTGTGGGGTTATCCTGAGCTGGAAAAAATAGTCACTGTTTCACCTGAAGGTAATATTATATTCCCGCCTGTAATTGAAAAGATCGAAGTTTCAGGATTGACAGTGGATCAGTTGGAAAAATTATTAGTTCAGCAACTTTCAAAATACTTAAAAGATGTTATTAAGGTTGAAGTGAACCTTCAGGGTTATAAGGGGAACAGAGTTTTTGTTTTAGGACAGGTGCTGAAACCGGGCCAATATTCTTTTGCGGTGATGCCGAATATTTTAGAGGTAATTACACAGGCCGGCGGAGGTGCCGCGGATGCCTCTCTTAGGGGTGTCAGGATTTTACGGGGAGGGGCGGAAAAATCAGAGGTTATACTGGTAGATGTGGATAAATATTTACAAACAGGGGATATCAGCCTGCTTCCGATTTTAAAAGCAGGTGATACTGTTTATGTCCCGCGTTTGGGTGAAGAAGGTAAATTGATAGAAGAAAGAAAACGCGGAGAAACAAGGCATAAAAATATAAATATTGTCGGGGAAATAAGGGGACCCGGTGTATATCCTTTGGAAGATTCAATTGAATTAATTGAAGCCGTTTCCAAAGCAGGCGGGTTTACTCCTTATGCTGACTTAAAAAAAATAACAATAATTTCATATAAAGGTGATTTACCTGTAGTAAATACTTATTCTATAAATAATTACATAAATAATGGGGATTTATCAGGAAATCCTATCGTTAAAGCCGGTGATACTATTATTGTTCCAACTTATATTTATGAAGGATTGCTTCGTCCGGAGGTGGAGTCTAAAGCTAATTTAGTTTATGTGCTTGGTGAGGTTTATCATCCCGGTTCTTATCAATTAGAAGGGAATAGGAATATCTGGAACGTAGTTCAATTAGCCGGCGGTGTAACGGATGAGGCATATATAAATAAAATAAAAGTTATTAAAGGAAAGAATAGTAAGGATTATCCAAATACGTTGAAATTAGATTTGACTGAAAATTTAGATAAAAGTGAGTTCTCAGGCCTTCCCCCATTGGAGTCAGGCGATACTGTTATAATACCTAAAAAGACCCATTTCTGGAGAGAAACAGTTAGATTCTTCTCTGAGATCGCGATCATTGTAGGTGTGGTACATACCTTTAACAGATAACTTCTTATTTTTTAATATAATCTTTCAAATTGATGCTTATTGTTTCGTGAGGGAATGCGTGGACATCAGGATATTTAGCGAACAACCATCCATGATACGCAGGTTTTCCTTCTTCTTCTACTGTAATAGCTACGGCCGGGTTGGTTAAAGAAATGCTTTTAGACGCCATTTTATTTTGTTCATCCATAAAAAAATCAGGAAAAAATTCTTCAACTTTGATCTTTAGTTTTGAATTTGGGATCAAAACGGCATTACCGCCTATTTCCACGTCGAATTCTTTGCCCTTATCATTTGGATTTGTTTTGTCTTTTGCAATTAACTTTACCGCTTTCCACGTACTTCCAGCTCCGGGAACTGCCTGAGGAAATTGTTGCATTTGCTGCATTCCCTGTTGTTTCTCAGATACTTTTTCTTTATTCTGGCATGAAGCCAAAAAGCATAAGCATAGTCCCACATATGCTGTTTTTAATATTTTACTTCTATTATTTAACATTTTACCGCTCCTTTTTAGGGTTCATATTAATAATTTAAATTGAAAAAATTATAGTTAAAACAACTATGTTTGTCAAGTGGTTTTTCATTTTATTCTTGACAAATCGGGCTTTGGGTATATAATTTTTAATTTAAAATACTCGGAATATTTTTTAAGGAAAAATTTATGTATATTATTGTTGTAGGATGCGGCCGTGTCGGCGCCCAGTTAGCTTGTATTTTAGCTAAGGACGGACATAATGTCGTAGTTGTTGACAAAAATCCTGATTCATTCAGCCGTCTTGGCGCGGGATTTAACGGGGTTACTGTTGTCGGAAGCGGTTTTGATAAAAATGCTCTATTGGAGGCTGGAATAGAGAAAGCAGATGCTTTCGCGGCGGTAACAAATCGTGACAATACAAATATTATGGCTGCCCAGGTCGCGAAGGGAATTTTTAAAATAAAAAAAATAGTTACCAGGATTTATGATCCCGGCAGAGAAAAAACATATTTAAAATTAGGGCTGGATGTAGTTGGCGGGACGACCTTGATAGCTAAATTAATGAGGAATAAGATTATCCAGACAAATTATTCCAGTGATTCAAGTGTTATGGAAAATGGGGATATTAAATTAATAAATTTTCTGCCTACCGAAGCTTTAATCGGAAAAACTATTGAACAGGTTGAAAAAAAGAATGAATTCAGGATCATTCTTGTTAAAAAAGAAAAAAAATTGAATATGGCGGAAAGAGATTATGTTATTAACAAAAATGATATAATTTACGCGATGATAAAATCGGATAAAATTACAAAATACGCGGATTATTTTTATACTGACTCAGTGGAGTAAAATTATGAATATTGTAGTTGTCGGAGGCGGAAAAGTCGGATATTATCTGGTTAAAAAGCTGGTTAAGGACGGGCTTAGTGTTACTTTGATAGAGAAGGATAGGGCTCGATGTGAAGAAATTGCCCAGGAAATTGATACAATGGTAATAAACGGAGATGGCTGCGATATTGGTATTCTGGAACAAGCGGGTATCTCGAAGGCGTCTGTATTAGCCGCAGTTACAGGCAGTGATGAGGATAATTTTGTGGCGTGCCAGCTTGCAAAAACAGGATACAATGTTTTGCGCACTGTAGCCCGTGTTAACAATCCGAATAATGAAGCAATATTTTCTGAGTTGGGTGTTGATGTTCCGGTTAACAGTACCACTATTATCGCAAGGATCGTAGAGGAAGAAGTTTCCCTGGATGATTTTATAAACTTACTAAGTTTTAAAAAGGGCAATATTTCACTGGTCAGAGTTGACTTAAGTGATGATTCACCGGCCGTTGGTAAAATGATAAAAGATATTATTCTGCCGCCAAACTCTGTTTTGGTCAGTATTATACGCGGTGGAGATATTATTATTCCAAAAGGCGAAACAGTTCTCACCCCGGGGGACGATGTTATCGCGCTAACCTCAGTTGAAAACGAACAATCTCTTCTTACTTCTCTAATAGGAAAAATAAAATAAAAATATGTCAAATAATGGAAATAGTTTGTTAAAAAATATTTTCTTGGGAATTTTAACAGAGATCGGGTTTGCTCTTGCTTTATTTCTGTTAATGGCATTCGTATCTATGATAGCGGAGATCCTTTCAAGATGAGAAGAATATCTTTATTTATTTTCTTAATTATATTTTTTTATATATCAAGCGCGTATGCCTTTATCTCAGTAACTGATCTTATTGAAAATGCGAAAGAAAATGACCTGAAAGAAGTTGCTATCAAGGGTGAAGTTATCGGGGATATTTTCCATAAAGGCGATTTTGTCTGGATAAATGTTTCCGACGGCGTTAACGCTATCGGCATTTGGGTTCCTGAAAAATCGGTTGCAGAGCTTTCTCATCCCGGGGATTACAGCCATAAAGGGGATTTTGTGCAGATCACAGGGAGATTCAACCGCGCGTGTATCGAACATATGGGTGAAACGGATATTCATTTGGACAATTTCTGTGTTTTAAAAAAAGGTGAAAGCGTTTCGCACCCGGTTGATAATATAAAACTTAAAACAACTATAGGTGTGTTTTTATTGGCGGTTATTTTATTAGGTGTTGAATTGTTTTTAAGGAAGAGGGCAAAAGAAAATGAGTCCGAAGGCTGATATTGATGATTTAAAAATTATAGGTTTTGTAACCTCTAAGATTATTTCAGGTGTAGGTGTTGTCCTGTTTATCCCCGCGATAGTCTGCTTTTTTTTAAAAGAATGGAATCCGGGGCTTGATCTGGTTTTAGGAGGTTCAATATCAATAATTTTTGGTTTTTTACTAATGATATCCTGCCGTACTGATAAAACACCTACCTGGACACAAGGTTTGGCCGCGGTGGGTTTTAGCTGGATATTGGCAATGTGCCTGGCGGCGATCCCTTATTATCTTGGCGGGGTTATGGGCTCGTATTTAGACGCATGTTTTGATGTAATGAGCGGTTTTACAACGACCGGGCTTTTTTTAATGAATGACCTGGATCATGTTTCTTACGGGCTTAATTTTTACAGGCATATTTTGACTTATTGCGGCGGGCAGGGGATAGTAGTTGTCGCGCTTAGTTTTATGGCAGGCGGGGGCAGCGGGATGTTTAAATTGTATGTAGGTGAAGGAAGAGAAGAAAAACTTCTGCCTAATGTGGCCCAGACCTCAAGGGCTATCTGGATGATCAGCCTTTCATATTTAGTTATCGGTACGGTATTTTTTAGCATTGTTGAACTTTTTGACGGGCTGTCATTTTGGAAATCGATTTATCACGGGTCCTGTCTTTTTATGGGCGCGTGGAGTACCGGGGGTTTTACCCCGCAGAGCCAGAATATTGTTTATTATCATAATTATTGGATTGACGCGGTTTCTACTGTTTTTTCAATTATAGGATCGTTTAATTTCGCCCTTCATTACGTTATTTGGAATGGCCAAAGGAAGGAAATTTTAAAAAACATTGAGATAAGGTCTTTTATAGCTACTTTATCGCTTTCATTTATAATTTTAATGTGGGGATTAATTCAGGCAAAGACATACCCCGGGTTTTTTATGAATTTTCGCAAGGCATTTTTTATAATTGTATCCGGACATACTACTACAGGGACTATGTCTATTTACACGAGGCAATTTGTTAAAGAATGGGGGCCTCTTTCCATGATGGGAGTCACTGTCGCGATGTCTATCGGTGCCAGTGCCTGTTCTACCGGCGGCGGTTTTAAAGGCCTGCGTGTAGGTATAGTTTGCAAAAGCCTGCTTCAGGAAATAAGAAGATATATTTCACCGGAATCATCCGTGATCGCACAAAAGTTCCATCATATCCGAGATATTGTTTTAGATAACGCGCTTGTTAAAAACGCGATGATGATCATTTTGCTTTATATGGTAACATATTTTGTTGGAACAATATTTGGAATGTATTATGGTTATTCCGCGATCGAGGCATTTTTTGAATCCGTCTCCGCGGGAAGCAACACAGGTTTGTCTTGCGGTATAACTTCGCCTGCTATGCCTAACCCGCTGAAAATTGTTTATATTATTGAAATGTGGATCGGCCGGTTGGAATTTGTTTCTGTTCTTACTCTTTTTGGTGTTTTGATTAATTTTTGCATACCAAAAAATAAAAAGATAAATTAAATATTTTCAAATAGTATTATTTTATAAAAAATGATATCATAATATAATGAGTAAGAGTATACCCATGAAGAGAATTTTCATATTCAGCCTTATTTTTATTTTTGTTTTAAATCCCGCGTTTATTGTGTATTCCCAGGACAATTACAGCAATGAAAGTATTGATACTTCCAATATAAAAGAAATGGTTAAATCAAAGATGACTGCGCTGGAAGAATTGATCGAGTATGAAATTATGATTTCTGAATTTTATAACGGAGATTATCATTTAACTCTGAAAAAAGCGATTGAATTTACCTCCCAGGCTAAGGGATATATCGAAAAGGGAGAATTTGATCAGGCTATTAAAAAAATAGAGTTTGCTGAAGATTTTGCGAATAAAGTTTTTAATTTATCAAATTATGAATCAAATGACCTGAAAAGTAAAGTGGAAAACAGGATGCAGCAGCTTGATATATTATTTGAATGCTGCAACAGGCTTTATTTTAATAATGATTTTACCGGGTTCAGCGTGAAATTGAAAGAGTTATTCCAGCAGGCCAGGGTATCATACGAAAACGCGCGCGCGGAAGCTAAACGTAAGGAATATATTTCCGCTCAGGATTCTATTTCATTCGCGGTGGATTGTTTATTGAGTGCTATGAAACTTAG
The DNA here is from genome assembly GCA_028719205.1 of bacterium. Lineage (GTDB taxonomy): Bacteria > JACRDZ01 > JAQUKH01 > JAQUKH01 > JAQUKH01 > JAQUKH01. The sequence continues at coordinate 43,135 of JAQUKH010000008.1, read as the reverse complement.
TGTGGAGGAATTATATCCCGCGATAGAGGGTATTATAAAGGAAAAGGTCGTGGATTTGGATGAGCTTGTAAAAGATGATATGGACAGTATACTCGAGAGCGGGAATGAGGAAATACAATGGTATTTTAACCAGGGTTTAAAATACAGGGATATGGCGGAAAAAGATATGCAAAAAGATTTTGTCCGGTCTTATGAAATGATACAATTAAGCAGAGGATATTGCAGTATGGCTTTGAAAATGGTAAGGGATAAGAAAAAGGATTCAACTTTTGTCGCTATCAGTAAATTTGAACAAAATAAAATAGAAGAGTTGGAAATCAAAAATAAAAAAGAATATGATTTTTTTAAAGCATATGAGAAAATATGGGATATGAAAAACAGGCTTTCATATCAGGATCCGCTGGTAGCGCGGGTCATAATAGCGGTTAACGGGAGCAATGATTATGTTCTAAAAACCAGATTAAAACGTTTAATGGATTTTAAGAAATCCGCTGAAGTAAGTTCATTTCTTGAAAATAATAAATTAGCATATTCATTTCAGTATTGTGTTGCGAAACTTTCATATAAATTATTGGAATTATCAAAGATAAAAACCGCGAAGACCGATAGCTCCGGTAAAAAACCATAATTGGGAATTCCTATGAAAAAAATCAAACGTAATCCTGAAATCGTCTGGAGAATTGAGATCGAAGAAGAAGAACTATTGAAAAGAGCGGGAAACGGCGAGGATGTTTCAGAGGACGCGGTAATAACTTTGGTTATTGCCGATATGGTCCACCAGTTAAATTATGTGGCCAGCAAAATATGGATGCTGTCTGACGGGACCATGGGAGAAGATGAGATAGTTTCAAAGATCCTTGAAAATTTTGAGACGGATGAGAAAACATTAAAAGAAGATATTAATTTTTTTCTAAGCCGGCTTTTAAAAGAAGGCTGGTTGATTTATGATGAAAACAAAAATACCTAATACCCCGCTCCTGGTGAATTGGAGTTTATCCGTTCACTGCAATTTTAACTGCAAACATTGTTATTCAAGGCTGGAAAAATATTCAGAATTATCGACAGAGGAGAATAAGGAAATAGTTAAAAAGCTTGTCGCGGCTAAGATCTATTTTGCTAATTTCGGCGGTGGAGAGCCTTTTCTTAAAAAAGATATATTTGATATCGCGTTATTCGCGCGGGAGAACGGGCTCCATATAAGTGTTTCTACTAATGGTTTTCTGGTTGACGAGGAAATTGTTAAAAAAGTCAAGGAAAGCAGAATTTCAAAAGTTGAAATAAGTTTAGACAGCGCGCGGGAAGAAGAACATGATAATTTTCGCAACAAGAAAGGGAGTTTTAGAAAAGCAGTTACGGCGATCGAACTATTAAAGAAAAATAATATTGATGTTGCCGTATCATCCGTAATAAGTAAAATAAATTACAAAAACTTCAGCGAGCTTATTGATCTCGTTAGAAAACTAGGCGTTAAAAAAGTTACTTTTCATAATTATAAATGCAGCGGATCAGGATTTATAAATCGTGATGAATTGGACCTGACTCCTCAGGAGTGGATGGAATTTTACAAGAATATTTTGATAAAGAAAAAAGAAGTTTCAGATATTATAGTTTCATTGGATGACCCTGTCATCTGTCTTTTAAAGGAATTTGGGGGAAGGGAGAAAACAATTGTTCCGGGAAGCAGTTGCGGGAAACTATCACTCGCGATTAAACCTAACGGTGATGTTACCCCCTGCGGTTTTATGCCGGTTTCAATAGGGAATATTTTAAAGGAAGACATATCGGATCTGTGGAAAAATTCTCCGGTCTTACTGAAACTCAGGAATAAAGAAGCCAAAGGTAAATGTGTTTCATGTGAAAGTTATGAAGAGTGTTTAGGCGGGTGCAGCGCGAGGGCCTACGCGATGTCCGGCGATTTCAACCAGCCTGACCCGCATTGCTGGAAGGAGGACGATGTTAAGAACCCCGCTTAGATTAGAATGGGATCTGCCTGAACGGGAAGAAGATATTTTATCCGTTGGTAAAAAGATAATCTCAAGCGGAATATTCCAATTGGCGATCAGGGGGGCGTTTGAGGATAAAGAAAAAAGTATTACTTTTATTTTATCTGAAGCAAAGGCTAAAGGGATAAAGGTGTTTTTATTTTTAGAGAGTAAATACCCTGCCTTTCTGGAAAAACCTGAGATACAGGATCTTGTGGAATGTTTTGTTTTCGGGCCGGAAATACTGGAAGGCGATTTTAATGAACAAAAGCTGCCGGTTGCTTTAAAAAAGAAAAGAGCGGTCAGTGCTTTTGTAACTAAAAATAATTTTGAGGATATAACTAGTATAATAGACAGGGCTGTCGATAGGTCGTTTGGAAGATTTATCGTTAATAATTTTAACAGCTGGAAATGCGTAAAAGATAGTATCGTTTTTACGATAGAAAAGCAAAGGTTGGATAAATTTAAGAAAATAATTTCTCAGAAGATAAAGTATTGGGAAAAAAATATTGAACTCGTGATAAGGGATTTTTTTATAAGCTCGGTATTTTATCCGGAAAGAGATACAGCGGTTATAACAAGCGGGGTATATAATGGCTGCCAGGCGGGAAGCGCGGTAGCCTATGTGAGGCAGGACGGAAAGGTATATGGCTGTTCCTCGATAGATATAGAATTGGGGGATCTTAAAAATGAAACTTTAAAAGAGATCTGGAAGAATAAAGCGCCTATTCTCCAAAAACAGGTTTCTTTTTTGCCTCAAAAATGTATTTCCTGCGCGCTTGTAAGCTGGTGCCAGGGCGGGTGCCGCGGGCGGAGTTATTTTTATGACGGGAATTTTAACAGGCCGGACCTGATGTGCTTAAAAGAGGTGGAAAAATGAAAAGTAAAACAGTTGTTTTTATGTCTTTATGTTTATTGTTAATGAATATTATATGCATAGATATGTCATTAGCCTGTGTGGGAAAAACAATTTATATCGGGCAGGAGAAAAATTCCGAGTCAATGATCTTAGCAGAGATTCTTGCTATTCTTATCCGGGAGAGAACAGGAACTACTGCTGTAGTTAAAGTTTTGGAACAAAATGAAAAGGGGCATGACCTCTTGGAAAAAGGCGATCTGGATATTTTTGTTGAATATACGGGCGCGGCTTTAATTGAAGTTCTGAAAAAAAAGGATTTTACGGAAAAGGATAAAATATTTGAAGTTGTGCGGCAGGAATATCAGGAAAAATTGAATCTTGTCTGGCTGAAACCGTTTGGGTTCAATAGTAAATTGGTAAAAAATGAAGAAGTAAAGAAAATGGGGTTGTCTTGTTTAGCCGCGCCGGTAATAAGAAAAGATACCTTGAAAAAATTTCCCGCGCTTCCAAGATTGCTGGATAAATTAGGCGGGATCATTGATGAAAAGGTGTATGAGGAACTTTTAAAAAAGGTTGATAATGGATCCGAGTCAGCCTCTGACGCGGCAAGAGGGTTTTTGAAAGAGAAAAAGTTGATTTAATATAAATTATGAAGGAAATAAAAAGTCTTATTAAAATATTTATGGCCGACTTTGTCGGCCTTTTTATTATTATTTTATTTACCGCGGGATGTTTAAAAGGCCCGGGAAAAGCCGGGATGGATCAGGGAGAAACTCAAAGAGTTTTTTCCTTCAGCGGGATAATAACCAAAGACGCGGTCTGGAGCGGTGTTGTTCAGATTGAAGATGATCTTTTGATCCCAAAAGGTATAAATCTTACGATTCAGCCCGGGACTAAAATTATCATCAGGGAAAAAGATACATCGAAGAATGAACCGCTGTTTTTATCGCCCTATAATGAAATTTTAGTCCGGGGGAAGATTATTGCCAAAGGAAAAGAAGACAGGCCGATAATTTTTTCAGGTGAAGGAAAAGCTCGCGATGGGATTTACTGGGCCGGAATTATCCTTGACAGATCCGAAGAGTGTACTTTAAAATTTTGTGAAATAAAAAATGCTTATGCCGGGATCGATTGTCTGGAATCGGCTTTTATTGTTGAAAATAGTTTATTTGAAAAAAATAAATATGCGATTATTTCTTCCGGAGGAAATTCAGGGCTAAAAATAAGGGGGAATACTATCAGTAAAAATTATGCCGGAATTTATTGCATTTTTTATTCTACAGGAGAAATAACCGGGAATAAAATAGAAAACAATGAAGAAGAAGGGATTTTTATCGGCGCTAGATCAAATTTGATTTTAAAAGATAACAACATTAACTATAATAAATATGATATCCGTCAGGAATAAGTTTGTTATTATACCGGTTTTTCTATCAGTTGTGTTTGGATGTATTAAGACTGTAAGAAACGAGCCTGTTATTTACAGGGATCTGCATATTACAAACAACACAATATGGGAAGGGAATATTTTTATCGAAGGTATAGTTACAGTAGAAGCTGGAGCGGTTTTGACGATTAAGCCCGGGACTGCAGTAAATTTTATCTGGCAGGATGTAAACGATGATGGGGTTGGCGAGAGCGGCCTTTATGTGTTCGGCGCGTTAAACGCGAAGGCGGAAAAAAATGACCCGATCGTATTTTCATCGGGCCGCTCACAGGATAAAAATTTGTGGGAAGGGATATATTTTATCGCAAGCGAGGGTAATCCGAATATTTTATCGTATTGCAAATTTAATAATGCCCATCGTGCTTTGCATAGCCATTTTTCAAAGGTTGTCTTAGAAAATCTGATTTTTTCTGATAACAGCCGCGGATTTCAATTTCAGGAATCAGAGGTTGGAGTTAAAGATTGTACATTTAAGGATAATTACAGCGCTTTGCGTTTCCGTGATTCAAAGGCAGAGATCATAAATAACGTATTTATTAATAATTATTCCGCGGTTCACGCTATGCGGTCGGATATATTGCTTAAAAATAATGTCATTAAAAATAACAGGCTGGAAGGCTTGCGCCTGAAGGAATGTAAAGGAAATATTTCCGGTTCAGAAATTATGAATAACCGGCAGGGAGTTCTTTTCCAGGAAAGCGAAGTCGGCCTTGAAAATAATTTGATAAGTGAAAACGCGATGGACGGGATCGCGTCAAACAATTCAAAGCTGACATTAAGGAAAAATACCATTAGTAAAAACGGCGGGGATGGAATTTCCTTAAATCAGACTGAGGCGGTTTTGCATTATAATAATATAGAAAGCAATAAAAAGTTTAACCTTGACAATAATGGGCCTTTACAAATTTCCGCCGAGGATAATTATTGGGGGAATTTGAATGAGAATGAGATTGGCAAAACAATTGAAGACGGCCGTGATGATAATGTTTCCGGGCTTGTAATATTTAAACCATTTTCGGGAGAAAATCATGAATAAAAAAATAATTTTAATATTTTTTTTGATTATTGGCATTTGCAAAAATCTATGGGCGGAAGAAACAGTTAAGATCGGTTATATGGTTTGCAATAGCCTGAAAGAAACCGAGGAGAGATTCCAGCCGCTGACAAATTATTTAAGCAAAAAGACCGGGAAAAAATTCGAGTCGGTTTATTTGAATACCTATGATGTAGAAGACGCGTTTCGCGATAAAAAGGTTGATTTTATACATGCCAATTCCGTTATGTATATTATTTTAAAGAAAAATTATCAGGCGAAACTTGTTGTTGGCGAGAAAAGAGGGCCCGAGGGGAAAAATACGATAGGGACGATAATTGTTAAAAATGAAAGCAAGATTAAAAATATTTCAGACCTTAAGGATAAGAAATTTATTTTCGGCCCTGAATTCGCTCCTGCGGGATTTTTGGCTATCTATGATTTGCTGAAGAAGAATGGTGTTGATCCTGAAAAGGACTTGGCTTTTTATGCTATTCCACAGGGCTCTTTTAAACATGAAAAGGTGCTTTATGCTGTTTTTTATCAGGCTTTTGATGCCGGCGCGGCTCCATTGGAGGATCTCAGGGAGGCGATAGCGGACAAAAAATTCGCGCCGGATGATTTTCGTATTATCGCGAAGTCAGAGATGATCAGCTATTGTACTTTAGCCGCGAGAAAAGAAATTGATGATGTTTTGATCAAACAGGTAAAAGATATAATGATCGGAATTAAAAAGGAAGATACTGTAGAAGTGGGAGATGAGCATTTATCAATATTAAAGCGCGCGTGGCTTGACGGTTTTATAGAAGTTGATGACAAAGATTATGATATTTTGCGTGAAATGGCTAAACGTATAAAGTTGTCGCCCTATGAAGGAAATTAGCAGGGAGCGGCGCTCCCTGCTTTTTATATTGCCTGTTCTCTTCCAGGATTAATATATAATTTAATATCTGACTTTTTCCTGATATCTTCAAACCAATTCTCAAGATATGAGTCTTTTTTCTCCTGCAATATCTTGTTCTTTAATTCATCTTTTGTCTGGGTAAATTTTTCCAGATTCACTTGTTTTCTTTCAAGAAGTTTTATAAAATAAAATCCGTCTTCTGTTTCAATTAAAGGGCTGATACTTCCCTTTGATAATTTGAAAGCGCCTTCTTTGAATTTCTTGTTGTCGTAAATTCCGGAAATAAATTTGGAACGATTGAAGTAGTCTAAGTTTATTACAGGTATTTTAAAGCTTCCAGCCGACTTACTCAGATCTTTTTCAGCGAGTATTTTTTTAGATATCTCTTCAGCTTGTTTTTTTGCCTGATTTTTTTCTTCATCAGTTACAGCCGCGTATTTTATATTTTCTTTAACTTCTTCAAATGGTTTGATTTGAGCTTCTTTTCTGCCAAGTAATTTTATAATATGAAAACCATATTCCGAGCGGATGATCTGGCTTACTTCGCCTATTTTTAACGCAAAGGCCGCTCTTTCAAAATTCGCGTCCATTGTCCCTCTGGAAAAATAACCTAAATCACCGCCTTTTTCTTTGGATGAATCTTCAGAATATGTCTTAGCTAATTTGGCAAAATCCTGGCCTTTTTTTATTTCAGCCATGACTTTTTCCGCCTTGTTCCTGGCTTCTCTTTCTTCAGTTGCGTTATCGCTGTTTTTTACCATAAAAAGTATATGGCTGGCCTTTACTTTTTCCGGTTCTTCAAATTGTTTTTCATTTTTAGAATAATATTCTTTGATCTTTTTTTCAGTCAGAAATGCTTTAGGGTCTATAAAAATATAACTGGCTTTAATTTCTTCATTTTCATATAAGTACCGGAATTCAATTTCTTTATCTGAAACCGTGATCCCGTCTTTGATAATTTCTTCCATTTTTTTCCGGATTATATCTTTTCTAACCTGTCTTTCTTTTTCAATCCAATCAACTTTTTTCCCGTTAGCTTCCATGAACTGGCTTGCCTGTGAGAATTTTCTGGGGTCGAACTTTCCGTCTGTTTGGAAGATATCAAAACTTTTAATATAATTCACTACTTCTTCGTCGGAGACGGACAATCCCAATTCTTCTGCTTTTTTATCAATTATTGTGTCTTTAATAACCTGATCCATTGCCATTTTTTCAACGTTCAATTTTTTGAGAAGTTCAGGACTGAAATTTTTTCCATAGATCTTACGATAAAAATCATAATAGCGGTTTAAAATTTCATAATATTCCGTAAGAGGAATTTTTGTACCGTTAATTTTAGCGGCAATGTTTTGCTGCTGTTGTATACCACCCATCCCCCATGACACGAATATTGTACCTAAAAATGCCCCGATAATTATCCACATAATAACTTTTAAATTGTTTCGCATATATTTAAGCATTGTATTCTCCTCTTGTTAAATACATAATATTTTCTTCTTAAAAACAAAGATTATAGCATAAAAATACTATTTGTCAAATATTGAATATTGGAATATAATGAAACTGTTATCAGGAGGGTAAAAGATCAATAAAAAATATATTATAGCGGTAACAGGAGCAAGCGGCTCAATTTACGCGAAGAAATTAATAGAGGGCGTTAGCAGGGCTAATGCTAAAATATTTCTTCTTTTTTCAGACACCGGTTTAGCTATTTTTGGGCATGAATTAGCGGTTAAACTGCCGAAAAAAGAGAAATTAGGGAAATATTTTATAAATTATTTCAAAAACAAAAATATTGAGTATATTGAAAATACCGATTTTCACGCCTCGATCTCAAGCGGTTCTTTCAAGACAGACGGAATGGTTGTGATCCCCGCGAGCATGGGTTGTATTGGGAGGATAGCCTCAGGGGTATCCTCAAGTCTGATCGAAAGAGCCGCGGATGTTATTTTAAAGGAAAGAAGAAAATTGATCCTGGTTCCCCGTGAAACACCTCTAAGCTCAATACATCTGGAAAATATGCTGAAGATTTCCAATGCCGGAGGGATAATATTGCCCGCCATGCCTGCTTTTTATAACCGGCCTGAATCGTTCGATGATCTCGCGAATTTTGTCGCGGGCAGGGTTTTAGATTCATTAGATATTGAACATAACCTTTATAAAAGATGGTCAAATTAGAATTATGAAACGGTTTAAATGGCAGATATTATTCGGTTTGTTTTTAATAGGGCTTTCAGCTGTTTTTTATTTTATACATTACCTGATCTTCAGGGACGCTCATCATATTTTTCTTTATCTGGTCGGTGATATAGCGTTCATCCCGATCGAAGTTTTACTGGTTACGTTTATTATCGAACGGTTCTTAGATGAACGTGAAAAAAAAGTGATGCTTAATAAAATGAACATGGTGATAGGCGCGTTTTTCAGCGAAGTGGGGACAAAATTATTGGAATATGGTTCGGAGTTTAGCCCTCAGACTGAAAAGATATCACAGGAATTCAAATCAATTAAGAATTGGCCTGAAGGTGAATTTATTATTGTCAGTAAAAAAATACGAAATTATGAACATCAAATTGAAATTCAGAAAGGCAATCTGGAAGGGCTGCGCTCTTTTCTGGTTGAAAAAAGAAATTTTCTTTTGTTAATTTTACAAAATCCGAATTTACTGGAGCACGAAACATTTACAGAACTTCTCTGGGCTGTTTTCCACCTGACAGAAGAATTGACGAAAAGGGAAGATGTTAAAAAATTAACAGACGCAGATTCTGAACACCTTGAGGGAGACATAAAAAGGGCTTATATCCTTTTGATCGCCGAGTGGCTGGACTACATGAAACACCTGAAAGATAAATATCCATACCTTTTTTCACTTGCTATCCGGACGAATCCTTTTGATCCTTCGGCTTCTGTTGAGGTGAAGTAAATAAAACACCTGAAATTTTTAACATTGACAATTTTTTGTTTTTCTATATAATAACTTATGAATATAGGCTAGGGAAGCCGGTTAGAAACCGGCGCGGTCCCGCCGCTGTAATCCAGTCTCTTGATGTAAAATTGGGAGAAACTCTTTTGGCGAAGATGTATACCACTGTTTTGATGTAAATCGGGATGGGAAGGTAAGCCGGAAGGGCTGGGAAGCCAGAATACCTGCCTGTAAGAATAGCGCGGAAGTCGGAAGCTCGGAAGAGCGGAAGTCTTAAGTACTATTTATTTCCTCGAGGAAAGGGTGAAGTTAAATCAGGGTGCAACCCTTAGCATCAATATTTTTTGGTGCTAAGGGTTTTTTATTTTATAGTTCCCCTTTAGGGGATAGGGGCGTTCGGGGTTTTATGAAAAAATTTATTTTTATTTTTGGCGGGATAAGAAGCGGAAAAAGTTCTTATGCTGTCCAATTGGCAAAAAAACTGAGTAAAAAAGCAGCCTTTATCGCGACAGCAAGCGCCTCAGATGAAGAGATGAAAAAGCGTATTAAACTTCATAAATCATCAAGGCCGAAATTCTGGAAAACAATAGAAGAAAATGAAAATGTAGCTGAAGTTGTGGAACGGCTTATAGTCGGATATGATGTGGTAATAATTGATTGCCTGGGTCTTTTGATATCTAACTTGATGTATAAAGGGATAACTGATAGCCAAATAACAAAAAAAATAAAAATACTTGCGCAGGTTATTTCAAAAAAAAAGCAGAATATAATTCTGGTTTCAAATGACGTAGGAAGCAGTTTAGTTCCTGATAATCCGCTGGGAAGGCGTTTCGCGGATCTGGTCGGATTTGGGAATCAAATAATGGCAAAAAATGCGGATGAAGTGATTTTTATGCAGGCAGGAATACCGGTAAAAATAAAACTTCCCCTAAGTCCCCTCCTTGGTAAGGAGGGGATAAAGGGGTGGTAAAATAAGGGAGCAAAAAATGATAAGCAGAGCGAATAAATTTTGTAAATACTATCCATGTCACAAAGGATTAGAGGATTGCACCTTTTGTTATTGCCCCTTCTATCCCTGTAAAGATGAAAATCGCGGGGAATATACTTATTCAAGTAAAACAAAGAGAAATATATGGTCCTGCCAGGAGTGTAATTGGATACATAGAAAGAAAACAGTAGATATGATCTTTAATATAATCAGAAAGAATATAACGGAGGCTGAATGCGAAAATTAGATGAAACAATAAGCAGGATCGATCAAATTGATTTTTCAATGGCGGAAAAAACTCAAAAGAGACTGGATTTTCTGACCAAACCGCAGGGGAGCCTTGGTAAGCTCGAAGATCTGGCAAAACAGGTAGTTGAAATTACAAAAAAGGATAATCCTTCTTTAAAAAATAAAGTAATTTTTACAATGGCGGCAGACCACGGGATAACTGAAGAAGGTGTAAGTGCTTTCCCGAAAGAGGTAACCCCGCAAATGGTTTATAATTTTTTGAACGGTGGGGCGGGGATTAATGTATTGGCAAATCATGTTGGGGCCAGGGTTGTGGTGGTGGATATGGGAGTGGCGGAAGAAATAAAAGTCACAAGTCACAAGTCACAAGTCAAAAGTTTTAAGAACAAGAAGATAAATTTTGGGACGAAGAATTTTGCGAAGGGGGCGGCGATGGCAAGGGATGAGGCCATAAGGTCTATCGAGGCGGGAATAGAGGTTTTTGAGGAAGAATTTGCGAATAATGGTATTGATATTGTGGGAACCGGGGATATGGGGATCGGTAATACTACGGCTTCCAGCGCGATAGTTTCGGTTATAACAGGTGCTAAGGTTGAAGATATAACAGGAAGAGGAACTGGTATTGATGATAAAGGATTAAGTCATAAAATTGAGATAATAAAAAAAGGGCTTTTGGTGAATAAACCTGACTCGAAAGACGGGATAGATGTTTTGTCTAAGGTCGGCGGTTTTGAGATCGGAGGCTTAGCCGGGGTAATTTTAGCAGCTGCTTCAAAAAGAGTTCCGGTTGTTATCGACGGATTTATTTCAGGCGCCGCCGCGCTTGTCGCGTTCTCAATAGAACCAAAAACAAAAGACTACATGATCGCCTCACATTGTTCAGTAGAAAGAGGCCATAAAGTTACGCTTGATTTTATCGGATTAACTCCGGTACTGGATTTTAATTTGCGTTTGGGAGAAGGAACCGGCGCGGCATTGGGGATAGGGATCATTGACGCGAGCGTCAAAATTTTAACTCAGATGGCAACGTTTGAACACGCGGGAGTGTCGGAGAAAAAATAATATTTATTTTGCCTAAATATTTTTTCGCTCCGGGCAACATTTTTTATAAATCTAAGCTTATTTTGGACGATTTCCACAATCCTATCAAGTAGCAAATCTGGGTTCGTGGAAATCGAAATTCCAAAATTTCGCTAAGATTTATTAACAAAAATGTTTTAAGTCGCTCAAAAATTTTAGGCAAAATATTACTGGTAATTTATATGAAACATTTTTTAATCGCCTTACAATTTTTAACCATTTTTCCTATTAAGATAAATGGTGAGTTAAAGGAAGAAGATTTTGGTAAATCTTTGATATATTTTCCGGTCGTTGGTGTGCTCATTGGGCTGGTTCTGGTATTAAGCCTTTTCATATTAAGATCTTTGCCAATATATGTTGAAAGCGCGTTAATTCTGATCATTTCAATTTTTATTTACGGCGGTATGCATCTGGACGGTTTTATTGATACCTGTGACGGTTTTTATGGAAATAACCCGCCCGAAAAGATCCTGGAGATCATGAAAGACAGCCATGTCGGAGCGATGGGTGTTATTGGCATAGTGTGCCTGTTAATTTTTAAATATTCACTTTTGTTGAGTTTACTGATATTGGGAAATTTATGGAAAATAATTTTTTTAATGGCGGTGTTCAGTAAGTTTATGCAGGTTGTTGCCTGCTATAAGACTAAGTATCCGCGGAAAGAAGGCAAGGCTAGGCATTTTGTGGGAAAAACAACCTTAACACAATTGATTTTCGGGCTGATCTTTACAGCGGGTTTATTCGCGGTATTATTAAAGATCAATGGGATAATAATATTTATTTTGTCAGCAGTAGTAATATTACTTATAGTAAATTGGTTTAAGAAAAAAATAGGCGGGATGACAGGGGATACGATAGGGGCGGTAAGTGAGATCAGCGAAATTATGGTTTTATTTTTTGGTCTAATTATAATTGAAGGATGTTTTAAATGAGAGGGAAAGCACTTCAAATTTGCGGGACCGGGTCAGGTGTCGGCAAAAGTGTAATTACGGCAGGATTATGCCGTATTTTTTTGCAGGATGGTTTTAGAGTCGCTCCTTTTAAAGCGCAAAACATGGCCCTTAATTCATTTGTAACTAAGGGCGGCGGTGAGATCGGCCGCGCGCAGGCAGTTCAGGCGCAGGCATCGAGGCTTGAACCGACCGTGGATATGAATCCGGTTTTGATTAAACCGTCAAGCGATACAGGCGCGCAGGTAATTGTATTGGGTAAACCGCTCAGGAATATGGAGGCTGTCCAATATATAGAACATAAAAAGGACCTGATAAAAACAGTTCATGAATCGTTTGACAGGTTGATCAATAAATATGAGGCAGTTGTGATCGAGGGGGCGGGAAGCCCGGCCGAGGTAAATTTAAAGTCACATGATTTTGTTAATATGAAAATGGCGGAATATGCCAAAGCGCCTGTAATTTTAGTTTGCGACATCGACAAAGGCGGGGCTTTGGCGTGGGTAGTCGGAACGCTGGAGTTATTGACTAAAAAGGAAAGAAAAAGGATTAAAGGAATAATAATAAATAAATTTCGCGGGGATATTAATTTACTTACTCCGGGTGTAAGATTTTTGGAGAAACGCACTGGCATTAAAGTACTGGGAGTAATTCCATATTTTCGGGATGTAAGAATACCGGAGGAGGATTCAGTTCCACTGGAAGTTGCAAGTTGCAAGTCACACTTGTCCGCCGTGGAGGAAGTCACAAGTAAAAAGATAAAAAAAATAGATATAGCGGTGATATATTTGCCGCATATTTCTAATTTCACGGATTTTGATCCGCTGGAAAAAGAGCCGGATGTTTTGCTACGATATGTCAGAAGGCCGGAAGAATTAGGTAGTCCGGACATTATAATTCTTCCAGGGACAAAAAATACGATCGGTGATCTAAAATATTTAAAAAATTCAGGTTTTGCTGAAAAAATACTTGTGACTTATGACTTAAGACTTGTGACTATTTTGGGTATCTGCGGCGGTTACCAGATGCTCGGCAGAAAAATACTGGATAGTCATTCTTTGGAATCTAATTGCAAAAAAACTGATGGTTTGGGAGTTTTACCTGTTGTCACAAGCCTTGAAAAAGAAAAGATACTCAGGCAGGTTAAAGGGAAAGAGTTATTTTCCGGCGAAAAAATATATGGTTATGAGATCCATCATGGCCGCACGAAGGTTATTGGCAAATATTCGCATTTATTTGAGATCAATGAACGTGATGGTAAAAAAGTAAGATATTTTGATGGTATAGTTTCAGGAAATAAACAAGTTTATGGAACATACCTGCATGGGATTTTTGATAATAATTCGTTCAGAAGAGATTTTTTGAACAGGATAAGATCAAAAAAAGGATGGCCGGTATTATCTCAAACAACAGATTTCAATGTTGACATGGAATTCGATAAATTGGCGGATGTTATCAGGAAAAATATTGATATGGATTATTTATATAAAACAATGAAAATATGAAAAAGTTATTAATTATAGGAATAGTATATATATTTTGTTTTTGTAAAACGGGTTTTGCTTATGAGCGGATCATTTCCCTCGGTCCGGTTTTAACGGAAGAGATCTGTCTTTTAAATGCTTCCGCTAAACTCATAGGCTGTACGGTATATTGTAAAACAGATAATATCGAGAAAAAAGTTGAACGTGTCGGGACAGTAATTGAGGTTAATATCGAAAAGATCGTAAGCTTAGAACCGGATCTAGTTTTAGCGACGAATCTGACGGATGTTAAGGCGGTGGCAAAATTAAAAAGTTTAGGTATAAACGTTTTAAAATTTCCATTAGCTAAAGATTACAATGATCTTTGTGAAAAATTTTTAGAGCTTGGAGAGCTTGTCGGCAAAAAAAAAGAAGCTGAACAAATTATTAAGGATTCAAAAGATAAAGTAGAATTGATCAGAAATAAAATTAAAAAAGGACAAAAAACAACAGTGTTTGTTGAGTTGGGTTCTAAACCTTTATTCGCTTTGGCATCCGATTCATTCGGAAATGATTTTATAGAATTTGCCGGAGGGGTAAATATCGCGAGAGGCCTGAAGATCGGATATTATTCGCGTGAAGAGGTTTTTAAAAATGACCCGGATGTGATAATTATAGCGGATATGGGGATCTCAAGCGAAGAAGAAAAAAAAGCATGGGAAGAACACAAAGTTTTAAAGGCAGTAAAAAATAAGAGGGTCCATATTTTTGACGCCTACGCGTTGTGCAGTCCCACGCCGGTAACTTTTATCGATACATTAGAAAAAATAGTTAAAATCTTACAACATGAATAAAAAAATATATACCTGGATCGTTTGGATATTAATTTTGGCAATAATTCTTTTAGGAGTAAGTATTATTTCCTTACTTGTAGGTTCTGCGGGTATTCCGTTTAAAAATATTATTTCTTTATTATTCGCGGGAAGAGGGACAACGGAATACAGCATTATTTTTGATATCCGCCTGCCCCGTATTATTTTAGGTTTTGCGGTAGGGAGCGCCCTGGCCCTTTCAGGCGCGATACTACAGGGTATGTTTCGAAATCCTCTGGTTGAGCCTTATACCCTAGGTATTTCAGGCGGGGCGGCATTGGGAGTGTGCCTGAATATTATTTTAGGATTGAGCAGGAAATTAGGTGTTCTGTCTTTGCCGGTATTTGGCTTTATTGGAGCGGGCTTAGTAATTTTACTTCTTTACTGGTTAACAACAAGCAGAGGAATTATAAGGCTTCAGAGCCTTTTACTAACAGGGGTAATGATAAGTTTTATTTCTTCATCTCTTGTTATGTTCACTATGGCTGTAGCTTCAGCGGCGGATCTTCAGGGAATAATTTTCTGGATGATGGGTTCTCTTGACGGATCAGACCGGGTGCTTATCAAATTAATGGTTATTATTTCTTTTTTTGGTTTGGTTGTTTCCTGCTTATTTTCTACTGAGCTTAACGCGATGTCGATAGGTGAAGAGGACGCGGCGCATTTGGGAATAAACGTGGAAAAAATTAAAAAATGGCTGTTCCTGATAAGTTCTTTACTTACAGGCTGCGCGGTTTCAGTGACCGGAAGTATCGGTTTTATCGGATTGGTTGTGCCGCACTTGATGCGGTTTTTTGTGGGGAGAGATTATAGAATACTTTTACCCGCGTCTTTTTTGGCGGGAGGGATATTTCTTATCCTGTGTGACACGCTTGCCCGGACGGTTATTTCTCCTTTGGAATTACCGGTAGGCGTAATTACAGGAATTATCGGCGGTAGCCTTTTTATATATTTATTGAGCGGAAAAAGGAACAAATATGCTTGAAATTAATAATTTAACCTGCGGTTATGACGCCAGATTTTCATTGACTGATATTAATATTAAAATAAAAGAAAATGAATTTTTAGGGATAATCGGGCCTAATGGTTCAGGCAAAACTACCTTATTCAGGGCAATAACAAAAATTATTCATCCAAGGAACGGCGGGATTTTTCTTGATGGAATAGACCTGGATGAAATTGATTTTAAAGGGCTTGCGCGAAAGCTCGCCGTTGTTTCACAGAATTTTGATATTGATATGATGATGAGTGTTGAAGAGTTTGTTCTTTTGGGAAGGATCCCCTACCGCCAGAGAATACAATTATTTGAGTCAAAAGATGATGGGAAAATCGTGAATGAGGCAATGGTTTTAACGGATACGCTGGAATTCAGGAAAAGGCTGATGGGAAGTTTAAGCGGCGGAGAACGTCAGCTGGTTTATATAGCAAGGGCGCTCGCGCAAAAACCAAAACTGCTGCTTCTGGATGAACCGACAAATCAGTTAGATATCGCTCATCAGGTTAAAATAATGGACCTGATAAAAAGATTAAATAAAGAACGGAATATTACTGTAGTAATAGTTTTGCACGACCTCAATCTCGCGAGTGAATATTGCGATAGGCTGGTTCTTATTAATAATGGAAGAGTTCATAAAATCGGATCACCCTGCGAAGTCCTGACTTATCAAACCATTGAAGAGGTTTATAAAACTGTTGTTCTTGTTAAGGAAAATCCGTTATCAAAAAAACCGTATGTTTTTCTGGTTTCAGAAGGAAAAGGAGGTGCAAAATAAGTAATTAGTAGATAGACGCTAGTAGTTAGTTTGTAAAGGAATTTATTAAAAACTTAATCCAATAAGCAAAGGAAGTTTCCGTGTAATTCGGAACGCTGCCCTGCAACGGTAATTCCGCCTGAGGCGGATAGCCCGGACGATTGTTTATTATGGAGTGCTTCCTCACGGGAGGAGAAAGGGAGAAATGAAAAGAATTATTTCCGTTGTTTTTATTTGTTTATTTATTATGTTTTTTAACGCAGTCTCCGCTGAGACTGGAAATGAAGTGACTGAAGATTTTTATATTAAGGTTAATGACAAAAATGTTCCTGCAAGAATTAAAAGCATAGATGTTATTACAGCTACCAAATCGGTTACCCCTAAGGCAGAGTTAGCAAGTTCAATAACGGTTATTGCCGCCGAAGATATTGAAGAGAAAAAAAAGGCTACTGTAATTGAATTGTTGAAGGACTTGCCGGGAATTGATATTGTTCAGACAGGAGGTATGGCTTCTGTTTTTATCCGCGGCGCGAGATCAGAACATACTCTGGTTATGATCGATGGGATAGAAATGAATGATCCGATGGAACCGGGCCGTTCTTATAATCTTTCCAATCTGACATTGGAAAATGTAGAACAGATTGAGATTGTTAAGGGGCCTCAAAGCACCTTATATGGCTCGGATGCTATGGGCGGGGTTATCAACATAATCACAAAAAAAGGGGCAGGCAAAAGATTTTCATTATTTTCCGAAGCCGGTTCTTTTAAAACATTTCGAGAAGGATTTGAAGTTGGCGGAGGCAATGATAAATTAAGTTACTCGTTAGGAGTAACACAAATAGATACCGAAGGTATTTCATCCGCCGCTAAAAAATACGGTAATAACGAAAAAGATGGTTATCACAATACATCTTTATCTTCAAGATTTACCTTTACACCGAAAGAAAAAATCAGTACGGACCTGGTTTTTAAATATTTAGTATCAAAATTCGGCCTTGATGGTTATAACTATTCAATCGGTCTGCCTGAAGATGATCCGAATTATACAGGAGAAAATAAAGAACTATATTTAGGGTTGCAATGCGGAGTACCTGGTTTTGTTAAAGCGGGTGACCAGAGGATCGGTGTTTCTTTCTCACGCCATAACCGGGATTATAATAATGATAAGGATGTTGACCATCCAGATGACCTGATGTGTAATACCTTTTCATCGCAGATCAGAAAAATTAACTGGCAGCACAGCCTGGCGGCGAATAAGATCAATAATTTTATGATTGGTTTGGATTACGGTGAAGAAATGGGGAAATCATACTATTATTCTGAAAGCGCGTTTGGGCCGTTTGTCTCTGATTTCCCTGAGAAAAAAGCCCGAAACAGGGGATATTTCCTGCAGGATCAAGTTAACGTCAATGATAAAATATTTGCCGTCGTTGGCGCGAGATTGGATAACCATGACAGGTTTGGCTCGAAGGTAACTTATCGTGTTGCTCCGGGTTATAATATTGCCGGTACAAACACTAAACTCAAAGCGAGCTACGCGACCGGATTTAAAGCGCCTTCTTTATATCAGCTCTATTCCACCGAGGATTACGGGGGAGGGCCGATAGGAGATCCCGATCTTAAACCGGATGAAAGCAAAAGTTATGATCTTGGAATTGAGCAAAGTTTCTTAGAGAATAAAGTATATTTTGATTTTACATATTTCCACAGTGATTATAAAAATATGGTTGATTATGACCTGGTAACCTCAAAATATAGGAATATCGCGAAGGCACTGACGGAAGGCGTAGAATTAAATTCATCGCTGAAACTTAAAGATGATTTTACTCTTAAAGCGACAGCGGCGAAGTTAAGAGCAAAGGACAGGACAAATGGAGAGAATTTAGTGAGAAGGCCGAAGAATAAATATTCTTTAGGCATGGATTATCATTTTGTGAAAGATGGAATATTCAGTATAGACGCGGTCTACACAGGGAAAAGGGATGATATAAACCTGGGCCAGAGAATAATTCTTGACAGTTATACCCTGGTTAATATCACAACATCATACGGTATCAGCAAAAATCTGGAAATTTATGCCAGGGCGGATAATATATTCAATAAAGATTATGAAGAAGCCAAAGGCTATGGAACACCCGGATCATCTTTTTACGGTGGTGTTAAACTAAATTATTAAACAGAATCGTGCGCGGACAAAGGAATATCTTTAAAAATATGCCTTTGTCCGCCCGAATTATCAAAATATAAAAAAGACATTTATGGCTTTAAAAAACAAACTTCATGGCATCACACTGGAAATGATCCTGACCCGTTTAGTTGAGGTATACGGTTTTGAAGAATTGGGAAAGATCATCGAAATAAGATGTTTTAATTATGACCCCAGCATTAAATCAAGCCTTAAGTTTTTAAGAAGAACCCCCTGGGCCAGGGAAAAAGTTGAAGACCTTTACGTTACAACAATACTCAAAGAATAAATAAAAAATATTTCAAGCTCCTCTTATTTATTTCCCTCCTGGCATATTTTTATTTAAGAACTTTCATAATCATTTTTATGTGTGAAAAAGTCAGAAAAAAGCGCTATTAGCCAATTTACATTTTTATTTTTTTCTGTAAAATTAAAACAAATTTATAAAAAAAAGGAGGTTTTACAAATGCAAAAAAAACACCATTTAAATTTAGGGGCTAAAGATCCCAGAGGTAACAAGCCAAATGAACAAATGAATCAAAAAATTTGTGAAGTTGCCTATAGCCTTTATGAAAAAAGGAATTGTGTTCCCGGTAATGAGCTGGAAGATTGGCTTGAGGCAGAGAAGTTAGTTAAACAAAAGCTGAATTCAACATGTGACAAATAGCACACGGAGGTATCTATGAAAAACTTGCTGATAACCGGGTTGCTTTTGCTGTGGACTATTAACGTTTCAGCTAAGCTTCATACTGAAGTTATTGAATACAAGCATGGTGATACTGTGCTTGAGGGTTATCTTGCTTATGATGATTCTATAAAAGGAAAAAGGCCGGGTATTCTGGTAGTTCATGAGTGGTGGGGTCTTAATAAATATATCCGCGGGCGTGCAGAGCAATTGGCAAAACTTGGATATATCGCTTTTGCCATCGATATGTATGGTAAAGGGGTAATTGCGAAAGACGCAAATGAAGCAGGGGCATTCGCTGGAATATATAGAAGCGATAGAAAGTTAATGCAAGCAAGGGCCAATGCAGGGCTTGAGGTATTAAAGATGAACAAGCTGACTGATACTGATAAGGTCGCGGCTATAGGTTATTGTTTTGGAGGAACGACGGTTCTTGAGTTGGCTCGCAGCGGAGCGTTGTTATCAGGAGTAGTCAGTTTTCACGGCGGGCTTGATACCCCATCTTATGAAGCAAAAAATATAAAAGCAAAAGTATTGGTTCTTCATGGAGGCGATGATCCGAACGTAAAACCGGAACATATGGCGTCATTCCAGGAAGAAATGCGAAAATCAGGTGTTGATTGGCAGGTGTATATTTATGGCGGAGCTGTTCACAGTTTTACAAATCCGGATTCAGGAAACGATCCTTCAAAAGGGGTCGCTTATAATGAAAAAGCCGACAAAAGGTCCTGGGAAGCGATGAAATTATTTTTTGCTGAAATATTTAAGTAAGGGCTCAAAAAATTGAGCCCTGCCAATTTAATACTGATAATGCATAAATTAAAATTTCTTCCTGTGGTATTTATATTTACTTTAATATTATTAAACCAATATGCGTGTATCAATGCTGAAATTTCGCTTGATAAGATAAAACTTCCCAAGGGATTTCAAATTGATATTTATGCTGATAATGTTAAAGGCGCGCGTTCAATGGTTATGAGCCCGGGAGGAACGTTATTTATAGGTACCCGGAATATTGGTAATGTTTACGCTGTTCTGGATAAAAACAAAGATAATAAAGCGGATGAAATCATAACAATAGCAAAGGATTTAAACATGCCTAACGGGGTCGCGTTTAAAGACGGCGCGCTTTATGTCGCGGAAATAAACAGGATCCTTAGATATGATGATATAGAAGATCGCCTTAAAAATCCGCCAGAACCAATTATAGTAAATGACAGCTTCCCAAAAGATACTCATCATGGCTGGAAGTTTATCCGCTTCGGGCCTGATGGTATGCTCTATGTACCGGTTGGCGCGCCGTGCAATGTATGTGAAAAAAGTGATAAACGGTACGCGTCGATTATGCGCATGAATCCTGACGGCAGTGGATTGGAAATATTTGCCGAAGGAGTCAGGAATACTGTTGGTTTTGATTGGAATCCGGGAACAAAAGAACTTTGGTTTACTGATAATGGCCGTGATTGGCTGGGAGATGATACCCCGCCCGATGAATTGAACTATGCGCCTGGAAAAGGACTGCATTTTGGCTTTCCTTATGTTCATGGTAAAGCTATTATGGATCCTGACCTCGGGAATGGGCATAAACCTGAAGAGTTTGTTCCGCCTGCAATTGAACTTGGGCCTCATGTTGCAGCGCTTGGAATGCGATTTTATACCGGTAAGATGTTCCCTGAAAAATATAAGAACCAGATATTTATCGCGGAACACGGATCATGGAACCGCAGTATTCCTATTGGTTATCGTGTGACGCTTGTCGAACTTGAAGGAAATAAACCGGTAAAATATGAAGTTTTTGCCGATGGATGGATAGGATGGGGCCGCCCGGTTGATGTCCTGGTAATGCCTGACGGAGCGCTTCTTGTTTCTGATGATAAAGCGGACGCGATTTACAGGATAAGCTATAAATAACGGGATGCAATAAATAAATACTAAAAGAAAGGATATATTAAGATGAATTATGACTTTAAAGAAAAAATTAAAAATATTAATAAAGATTACATAAAATTTGCCGGTTTAAAAACCTTACAAGTAAATCTGGGTAATATGTGTAACCAGCAATGCTGTCATTGCCATGTAAACGGTGGGGCAGAAAATTCTAAAATAATGAGCAAAACCGTTATGGAGAAAATAATAATTTTTTTAAAAAAACATCCCGGGATTATTCTTGACATAACCGGCGGGTGCCCTGAGCTTAACCCTGATTTCAGGCTTTTTGTTGAATACGCGAAAAGGGTTTGTCCCGAAGTTATGGTCAGGACAAACCTCACGGTATTTTATGAAGAGGGAATGGCCTGGCTTCCCGAATGGTATAAGGAAAAGAGAGTTATACTTACAGCTTCTTTGCCATGCTATACGGAAGAAAATGTGAATAAACAGCGCGGGAACGGCGTGTTCGAGAAAAGTATAAGCGCGTTAAAAAAATTGAATTCACTTGGATATGGAAAAGATATAAACCTTAACATTATGTGTAATCCCTGCGGCGAATTTTTGCCTGCGCCTCAAAAAAAACTGGAGAGAGATTTTAAAAAAGAGCTTTTCAAAAAATACGGGATCATCTTTAACAAATTATTGACTTTAATAAACGTGCCTGTTGGAAGGTTTAAAAATTATCTTAATTCAAAAGGTAAAATGGAGGAATATATAAGTTTACTTGCTGATAATTTTAATCCGGGGATCGTGCCGCGCATCATGTGCCGTTCCCTGATCAATATTGACTGGCAGGGGGTCTTATACAATTGCGATTTTAACCAGGCGGCAGGGCTTCCAATTAGAGGTAATGGCGGTGAGATCATGGGAATAGAAAACATGGATGGTTTTATTCATAACACGAATGAAATTGTTACCGCGGACCATTGCTATTGCTGTACTGCGGGGGAGGGATCAAGCTGCATGGGAGTATTAGCTGTTTAGAGTATAGGAGTTTATATGGCCGATCATTGTGTATTATTATTCGTTAAATATCCGGAAAAAGGGGAAGTTAAAAGCAGGTTAACTCGTGAAGCCTGGAACATAAACATAGTTGAACTTTATAAGAATTTTGTTCTTGATTTGTTAATAAGTTTAAATAAAATTAAAACCAAATTCTACATATGTTTCTATCCGGAAAATTCAGAAGAAAAATTTATAAAATGGCTGGGGGGGAAATATCTTTACATGCCGCAGAAAGGGCAGGATCTCGGCGACAGGATGAAAAATTGTTTTATTAAAGCGTTTTCCGGAAAATTTAAACAAGTTATTGTCATTGGAAGCGACGCGCCGGATATGCCGTGTGAATTTATTAAATACGCGTTTGCAAGTTTAGATAGTCACGATGCTGTTATAGGCCCGGCAAGTGACGGAGGATATTATCTTTTAGGTTTTAATTTTGATAAATTTGTCCCTGAAATATTTGAGGGAATTGAATGGAGTACGGATAAAGTATTTAAAGAGACTTTATCTATACTCAATAAAGCAAAAAGAAAGACATATATTTTGCCTGAATGGAACGATATTGATGTGCATTCGGATCTGGTAGATTTTGTTAAAAGAAATAAAGATTCCAAAAATAGCCATTTAAACACATATTCTTACCTGTCAAAACACAATGAAATATGATTACGATCTAATTGTAGTTGGGGGCGGCGCTGGCGGTTTTGTTTCCGCTAAATTAGCTAATGGGCTTGGAGCCAAAACTGCCATAATTGAAAAGAATAAAATTGGCGGCCAATGTACCTGGTATGGATGTATCCCCAGCAAAGCGCTTATAAAGGCCGGCCAGATGGCGCATTGTTTCAGGCAATTGGACAGTTTCGGATTAAAGCCTGCTAATCCTTTATCCATTGACTCAAGCGGGGTGATGGCTCATGTGCGTTCGGTTGTCAATAGAGTTTACAATAGCCATTTACCGGAAAGTTTTGGACAGATCGGTATAAACATTTTTTTTGGCACGCCCGAGTTTGCTGATCATCATCATATCAAGCTTGACGGAAAAATATTTTCTTCCAAAAATTTTATAATTTCCACGGGTTCAAGGGCTTTTATACCGCCGATAGAGGGAATTAATGAAATTCCTTATTTAATTAATGACACGTTATTTGACCTTGAGGTTTTGCCGGGATCGATGATCATACTGGGCGGGGGGCCGATAGGTATTGAACTTGCTCAGGCTTTAAACAGGCTGGGAGTAAAGGTAACTATTGTAGAAATGATGGACAGGATACTTTTTCGGGAAGATAAAGAATTGGGCGGCCGGCTTTCGGAAATATTAAAAAAAGAAGGATTAAATTTATTAACAGGCACCAAGGCCATAAAATTTTCCATGAAGGATGGGAAAATAATACTTACAGTCCAGAATAAAGGAAAGCAGAACACTGATATTTCAGCAGATGCCGCTCTTATCGCTGTCGGCAGGTCTCCGAATATTGAAGGATTGAGCCTGGAAAAAGCAGGCATACAATATACCAGAAATGGGATTACGACAGATAATAATCTAAGGACCACTCCCTCAAATATATACGCGTGCGGGGATGTGGTTGGGCCTTACCAATTCAGCCATATCGCGGAATACCAGGCAGTAACTGCTGTTACCAATATGTTATTGCCGATAAAAAAATCTATTGATTATAAGAATATTATCTGGTGTACTTATACAGATCCTGAATTCGCGCACGCGGGTTTGACTGAAGAGGAAGCAAGGGTTTTATACGGTGATAAGATAAAAATATTCAGCGTGGAATATAATAAAATTGACAGGGGAAAAGTGGATTTGGCAGGAGAAGGTATCGCGAAATTCATATGCGATGATAAATCAAAATTGATAGGCGCGCATATCCTGGGTGAAAGAGCCGGAGAAATAATTCATGAAGCGCAGCTGGCAAAATCGCTGGAAATACCTTTTTATAAAATACAATCGATTGTACACGCTTATCCGTCTTATTCGGATGTTTTAAAACAATCCGCGAAATTATGCTATATAGATAAACTCAGGAACAATAAAATTCTTAAAATTATAAATAGTTTCCTGGGGGAAAAAAAATGAACAAGAAAAAAATATTAATAATATTTACAATAATATTAATGTTTTTAGTTATTAAATTTACGGGAATCGCGGCATATCTTACGTTTGAAAATCTGAGAAATAATAAAGAAAACCTGAAGGCTTTTGTGGGCCATAATTATTTATTGTCCGTTGTTATTTATATATTCATATACATCATTACAGTATCATTATCGATTCCGGGAGCTGTTATTCTTACACTGGCAGGAGGATACTTGTTCGGGACGATAAATGGTGCCGTTTATGTGAATATTGGAGCTACAATCGGCGCGGGGCTGGTGTTTCTCGCCGCCCGATATTTATTAGGAGAATGGATACAGAAAAGATATAAAGACAGGCTGGTTAAATTTAATGATGAAATAAATGAAAATGGCTATAAATATTTATTGATAATGAGATTTATCCCGGTTTTCCCGTTTTTTCTTATTAATATACTGGCCGCGTTGACCGCGATCCCGTTTATTACTTTTGTCTGGACAACATCTGTCGGTATAATACCGGGTTCATTAGTTTACACATTTGCCGGCAGCCAATTAAATACTATCTCGTCATTAAAAGATATTTTATCATCAAAAATCATATTTGCTTTTTTGCTCCTGGCAGTATTCGCTTTTATCCCTGTTATTAAAAAGAAAAAAATCAAGTTATAAGTTTTTCAAGTTCTTCCATATTTATAAAAGTTTGATGAAATTCGCCTTTACCGCTTTTTTCTTCCAGCAAATGTATTAATATTCTTCTGTCAGGGCACTTTTCAAGGCACAGGCGTATTATTTTATCAATGTCATTATAATAATTATTTGTATCGCACGCGTTACCATATAAAGAAAAGGTTTTACCCTGGACAGGGCTTTCATTATCCATACTTATAGATTTCCGTAAAATATTTTCAATTTGTCAGGAGAAATGCCAATAAAATAAAGAGTGGTTATGATCCAATTTTTTAACGTGTAATACAGTATGCCTTCATTTTCCCACCGGCGGGGTGAAGCGGTTACACTAGCCGAAAATATGTGAATTCTGCCGTTATTTTTTTTGATCCTCAGCATCAGATCAACATCTTCCATTATTGGTATTTCTCTATATTTGCCTAATTTAAAGAAATATTCTTTTTGTACGAATATTGCCTGGTCTCCATATGGAATTTTTGTGTAGCGCGAACGTAAGGAAGATATTATGGAAATTATTTTGAAAATAATATTATCTGAATCTATTTTTATATCAAATGCTCCGGCAACGATTTTCGTATCAGATTTAAGAGATTTTTTAATTTGAATTAAGGCGTCTCCGGGTAAAACACAATCCGCGTGCAGGAATACAAGGACTTCGCCTTCAGAAACATACGCCCCCGCATTCATTTGTTTTGCCCTGTTCTTTACTGATGTTATTTTCTTTATATTATCGAATTCAATATTTATCGCGTTAATTGTGTTTAAACTGCTTTCAGCATCCACTACGATAATTTCGAATTTATCATCGGAAAATTGATTAAGAATATTCTCAATCAGGCCATTAATTTTATCGGCCTCCTGAAATACAGGAATAATAATAGAAAAATAAAACTTATTATTTATCATATTTTCCCCTGATTTCTTAAATTTTGAAATTTCTTATAAAAGCCGCCGTTTCTTCAGGCAAAGCTGTATTTACAGTGATCCGTGAACCCAACTCAAACCCGGCAACCTGAGTAAGCCTGGGAATTATTTCTATGTGCCAGAGGTAATATTCTTTACGTTCATCATCTACCGGAGCAGTATGAATGATCAGATTATAATCAGGATCATTAAGGCTTTTATAAAGTTTTAATAGAATACCTTTCAAAACACCGGTAAGGTCATTAATTTCATTATCCGAAATACTGCCAAATGATGATTTATGGATTTTGGGCATTATCCATGTTTCAAAAGGGAAATGTGAAGCAAAAGGATGAAGAGCGACAAAATTAAGGTTATTATCAATGATCCGTGTGCCATCCTCTATTTCCGCTTTTTGGAGATCAAAATGAAGGCTTCTTCCTGTGTTATCAAAATACTGAGTAGCCACTTCAAATTTTCTTCTTATATACGGAGGGACAACCGGTGATGCTACGATCTGGGAGTGAGGGTGTCCAAGCGAGGTCCCCGCGTTCTCTCCGTGATTTTTAAAGATAATAATTATTTTAATGTTCGGATCTTTTTTTAAATAATGATAACGGTCCCGTAAGGCTATAATAAAATCTTTAAGATGGTCATCAGACATAAAGGGTATAAATTCGTTATGCAAGGGTGTTTCTATAATGACTTCATGCCTGCCATAACCATGGATCTTCCTGAAAAGTTTCCATTCTTCTCTTTTTGTATTGCCATCAGGAGTTAACGCTGAGAATTTATTTGCTACTACCCTGATATTCCATTTACCGTTGGTGTCTCCGTAAACCGCTTCAGCTTTTGGAGTTTTGTCTTCGTTCCCGATACAAAAAGGGCAAGTTTCCTCATAAGCGTTAATTGCGATTTTTTTTAGCTCGTTTTTTTTAAATTCATCAGGGCGTTTAGACCTGTTTTTCGCGATTATTACCCAATCAAGGGTTGTCGGATCCTGTCTTAATTCTGACATAGTTTACCTTATGTATATTTTAGGTTTTAGCAATATCATTTTTCATCTTCTCAAAATCTTCTTTATTTATTTCCCCTTTTGCGTATCTTTTTTTAAGAATATCCATCGCTGATTCTTCCGTCCAATGATGCCTTTTGCATGAGATCATTTTAATAATTCCAGCTATAATAAATATCCAGAAAATACAAATGAATATCCATCCGAAAGTCATTCCACACCCATATGTTCCCCAATGCATAGCTTTATCCTTCTATTTTAAATTTTAATTAAGAATTGGATTTATCAAAATAAGAATACACATATTTTGAAAATAAATAAATAGGCTAAATCCACTTATTATTGATTTATTACCGCTTTAAATTATGAAAGGTTTAAAAGCAAAGGTGGAAATATGTCATAAAAAAGTAGGTTTCCCCCATTTACACTTTCAAGAAAATAAAATAGTATTGTTTTTATTATGAAGCGTTTTATCAGGTTAAGTTTAATTATATCATTTATTTTTTTGGCGCGAATAGCATTGGCAAATAGTGATGTTTTTTTTGGAGAGCGCAAGCCGGTAGGAAATGGTACCGGATGGGCCTGGGTAAAAGTTGACAAAAAAGGAAATCCGGTCGCGATAGGAGTTACCTTTACTCAAACCGCTCTTTCAGGTTTACCTGTAATTCCGTCCTCTAAAGAACTGGATAGCTTTGATTATCTATTGACTTTACCGAAAGAGGTAACGGCGGTTCCCTTTACACATATTTCGCTGGATTGGAATCCTTATGGCCACGCTCCAGCGGGTATTTATGATGTACCTCATTTCGATATTCATTTCTATATATTAACTCAAAAGGAGCGGGATAAAATTACCGCTAAAGGCGATGACCTTGCGAGGTGTTACAAAAAGCCGGCATCAGAATATATACCATCCGGGTATATTTTACAGGAAGGGATGGAAGTCCCTCATATGGGAGTGCATTGGATAGACTCGTCCGCTCCTGAATTGAACAAACAACCATTCACACGGACTTTAATTTACGGATCCTACAACGGGGAAATAGCATTTTTAGAACCTATGATTACCAAAACCTTTCTGGAATCAGGGCCAAATGAGACTCAAACCATTAAACTTCCGGAGGCTTTTCAAAAGAAAGGATATTATCCGTCTGAATATTCTATAAAATATGATAAATTGCGGAAAGAATACACAATTTCATTGGATAAATTAAAATGGGAAAAATAAACATATTATCAACAAGCAATGAACCTTTTCTTGACCGTGAAGAGGCGGGACAAATGCTTGGCCGGGCATTAAAAAAATATAAATTTAATGAAGCAATTGTCCTCGGGATCCCGAGAGGCGGGATTATTATTGCCATGGAAATATGCAAAATCATAAATTCCCATCTTGATGTTGTTTTAACCCATAAGATCGGGTCGCCTTATAATCCGGAATATGCCATAGGAGCCGTAAGTGAAAGCGGGAGAATTAATTTTGGAGACAGGGACTTTTCTATAAATGAAATTGAAGATGCGGCTATAAAAAGTGAGGCGGAAAAACAGTTAATAAATATAAGGCAAAGGGCTTCTTATTACCGGAAAATTTTACCAAAAAGAGAACTAAAAAATAAAACAGTAATAATAACAGATGACGGTATCGCGACGGGAGCCACAATGAAGGCCGCGCTTATTTCGGCTAAAAATGAATCGCCTGAGAAATTGATCGCCGCTCTGCCTGTCGGCCCGAGAGACTCAATAGAAGAAATCGCTCTTCTTTGCGATGAAATTATATGTTTGCGTGTCCCTGCTTTTTTTGGCGCAGTCGGCGCTTTTTATATTAATTTTGAACAAACAACTGATGAAGAGATCTTAGAAATACTTAAAGAGGAACAAGAAAGGCTTAAATATGGATAAACAATCAATTCAAATCCAAAGCGGAAAAGTTAAAATTGACGGTGATCTGGCAATAACAGGGGAGATAAAAGGAATAGTGGTTTTTGCTCATGGAAGCGGCAGCAGCCGTTTCAGCCAGAGAAATAGATTTGTAGCTCAAAGGTTGAATGAAGCTGGTTTTGGGACTTTACTTATTGATCTTTTAACCCCCGATGAAGAAGACAGGGATTCATATACTGCGGAGTTGAGGTTTGACATTGACCTTTTGGCTTCTCGTTTAATCAGTGCTACGGAATGGCTTAGGAAAAATAAAATAAGTAAAAAATTTAAAATTGGATATTTTGGCGCCAGTACGGGAGCGGCAGCCGCTTTACAAGCTTCAGCTAAAATTGGTAACAGTATATTCGCCGTAGTTTCCCGCGGCGGCAGGCCTGATCTTGCTTTTGACTGGTTATCCAAGGTTAAGTCTCCGGCCCTGTTAATTGTAGGGGAAAATGATACAACTGTAATCAGATTGAATAAGGAAGCACTGGGAAAATTGAACGCGGAAAAAAAACTTACGATTATCCCGGGGGCAACGCATTTGTTTGAAGAGCCCGGTGCATTGGAACTTGTCAGCGATAATGCAGTGGAGTGGTTTCTGGAGCATGCGAATTAAAGCAGGAGGATAAATATGATAGAAAAAATTTTAAAAAGTTTATTTATTTTACAATTTCTGCCTGTTTTAATGCCAATTATATATGCTGGCACAAAATATGAAACAGCGATTTTTGCGGGAGGATGTTTCTGGTGTATGCAGCCGCCGTTTGAAAATCTAAATGGTGTAAAGGAAGTAATATCAGGATATACAGGCGGGACCGGCCAAAATCCAACTTATGAAAATTACGCGAATAAAGGCCATATTGAAGCCGTAAAAATTACTTATGATCCGTCTAAAATAACTTATGAAGAGCTTTTGAATGTGCTTTTCAGGCAAATAGATCCAACCGATCCGGACGGCCAATTTTGTGACAGGGGCCCGCAATACAGGTCAGCGATATTCTATTTTAATGAGGAACAAAGGCAGGCAGCGAAAAAATCAGAAGAAGAACTGGGAAAAAACGGAAGGTTTAAGAAACCGATTGTAACTGAAATCATTAAAGCATCTGAATTTTATAAAGCCGAAGAATATCACCAGGATTATCATAAAAAGAATCCAATAAGATATAAATATTACCGGTTCAACTGCGGCCGCGACCAGTATTTAAAAAAGATATGGGACCTTCCCGCTGTGGAGGGCCTGTCCGCCGCGGCGGACAAAAAACTTTCGAAAGAAGAACTAAAAAAGAAATTAACTCCATTACAATATGAAGTGACTCAGAAAAACGGAACGGAACCGGCATATAAGAATGAATATTGGGATAATCACAAAGAGGGGATCTACGTGGATATAATTTCCGGTGAGCCTTTATTCAGTTCTATTGATAAATACGATTCAAAAACCGGCTGGCCCAGTTTTACACGCCCGCTTGAAACAAAAAATATCGTGGAAAAAATAGACAGAGGATTTTTTATGACAAGAACCGAAGTAAGAAGTGCCCATGCCGATTCTCATCTGGGCCATGTCTTTAAAGACGGGCCCGCGCCTGCAGGATTGCGTTATTGCTTGAATTCCGCGGCGATGAGGTTTATACCAAAAGAGGATCTTGAAAAAGAAGGATACGCGGAATATAAAAAACTTTTTGAAAAAAAATAAATCTGCTGTTTTTGTCCTGCATTTCGAACATTTTCCATCTTTTAAACCTGTGGCTTAATCCGCTTTTTCCTGATTTATTTCCAAGTGGTGAAAAATCAGATAAAAGCGGAAACGCCCTATTTCTTTTTAATAAAAAAAGTATATTATGGAAACGATAAATATATTTTTATAGAAGAAGGGGATATTTTTTATTTTACAAAAACTTATAAACGGGGAGGTGATTTTTATGAATAATGAAATGAGCAAAGTTTTGGGTTGTAACGCTTCAGGGTGTTCCTATAATATGAAAGATAAATGCCATGCTTTGGGGATCACTATCGGAGGCGGTGATTGCCCGGAGTGCGACACATCAATGATGGATAAAAAAAAGGCCGGCTGTAAAGATGTCAGCACCGGTGTAGGCGCGTGCAAGGTGGAGGCGTGTAAATATAATGATTGTCTGGAGTGCACAGCGGAAGAAATACGTGTCAAGATGCATGGCGCGCACGCGGAATGCGGTACTGTTAAATTCAAATAAGAAATAATATCCCCTTTCTTTTATTTGTCTTAAGGTTATTATGGAAAAAAGTCAATAAAAAATAGATTCAGCCAATTGATATGTTCTTTAAAAAATATATAATTATTCTTAAAACTAAAAGGGGAAGAAAGTAATGTCCGTGAAAAAAAATTCAGTTTTAATTTTATTCATATATTGCAGCCTTTGCTTTCTGACATATTCCCCGATCCATTTTTCGGTGATACATGAAACTAAGGGGCCTCTGTCCAATCCGTTAAGCAGTGTCCCTGCGCCTGACGGCAGTAACCAATGCCCGCTGTGTAATTTCGGCCAGATGGTCCTGTTTTTGGAAATAGCTGCGCTTTTCCATTCTATATTTACAATAGTTGGACATTTTAATCTTGTTGAAAAATATATTATTCCTCACCAGTTTTTCGATAACTTTTATTCTGCATTGGCTCCCCCTGTTTGAATTCTTCTAAATGCTTAAATATAAAAATTTAATTAATCTTCAAAGAAACACAAAAAGAAAGGACTATAGTATGAACAAGAAAAAATTTTTAATTATGCTGTTGATAGCAGGTTCTCTTTTATGGGCGGCAGGCCGGATTTTTGCGCAGGAAGCCACACAGCCAAGCCATGATTCGACTTCCGTTATAGAGCGTGCTGAGAGGCGCATAACACCTGAGCAAAGGAAAGATGCTGCGAGGCGCGCGGCAGATGCACGCGCCCAGAAGTCTCTTGAAACAACCTCTTCTGATTCAACATCCTCTGATACAACAACTGGTTGCGATATGGGAGGAGGGACAACAAATGAATAAGAGAAAATTTATTAATATATTTATGAGTTTATTGTTTTTAATATTTTGTTTTGCAAGTGGAGTCAGCAAAGTATATGCTCTAATCCCTGTGCCGGGCGGGACACCGGATTATTTCGGCACTTACCCGAACTACGCGAACAGCCCGCAGGCTAAAGCTGATGCTGTCGTCGCGATTGGTACGATCTTGAGTGGTGGAGGAGTTGGAGCCACCGCGGTAGCAAATGTGAATTTAATAACCGGCGCTATTACTAGTTTTACAGTTACTTATGGAGGTATTAATTATACCGGTATTCCTGATGTTAAAATTACAAGTGCCAGCGGTTCGGGCGCCATTGCGACTGCAGTGATATTCGATGGTTCCGTTGTAGATATTACTGTTAATAATGGAGGCAGTGGTTACGGCCTGAAAAAGGACGGCAGCGGTAAAGTGATTGGTATAAGAAAATTTGTGGATTCATTGCCGGGTTTGGGAGCCGGGCAAGCAAACAATCTAGGAAAATACATTCCTATCGCGACCGCTGATACTGCGGCATATCCCGGATCTGATTATTATCAAATTGGGGTATCCGATTATGCGGAGAAGATGCATTCAGACCTGGATTCAACCCAACTGCGTGGTTACAGGGACTTAAATCCTCTGGGTGATACAACTAATCATTACCTGGGGCCGGTAATAATCGCGAAGAAAGACAAGCCGGTCAGGGTAAAGTTTTATAACCAATTGATCCCGAACAGCAGCCTGTTTTTGCCTGTCGATACTACAATTATGGGAGCAGGGATGGGACCGCTTGGTTCAAATTATTCAGAAAACCGCGCGACTCTTCATCTGCACGGCGGTAACACACCGTGGATAAGCGATGGGACACCGCACCAATGGACTGTTCCGGCAGGAGAAGCGACTTCATACCTGAAGGGTGATAGTAACCGGGATGTGCCTGATATGCCGGCTACCGGAGATGGTGAGATGACTTTCTTTTATCCAAACGAGCAGAGCGGGCGTTTGATGTTCTATCATGACCATTCTTATGGGATTACACGCCTGAATGTTTATGGCGGTGAGGCCGCTCCTTATTTGCTGGTGGATTCTACAGAAGAGTCACTTATTGATTCCGCTATAATTCCGGATCAGGGAACTCCTGCTGGTGTTTATAGATACGGAATTCCCCTGGTTATCCAAGATAAAACTTTTCAACCTGATACCGCAACACTTGCCAGCCAGGATCCAACATGGAACTGGGGTTGGAAGCCCGGTAATCTATGGTTTCCACATGTTTATATGACGAACCAGAACCCATATGATATGTCGGGTGCTAACGGTATAGGGAGGTGGGATTACGGCCCATGGTTCTGGCCGCCATTTACAGGTTTGGCAAACGGGGCGGTTGCAAATCCGTATTACGACATAATTAACGCGCCATGGGAGCCGCCGGAAATACCGGGTACACCTAATCCGAGTCTGGTACCTGAAGCCTTTATGGATTGTCCTATAGTAAATGGTACGGCGTATCCTTACATTAATGTGGATCCAAAGGCCTACAGGTTCCGAATCTTGAATGCCTGTAATGATAGGTTTGTTGATCTGCAATTATATACTGCCAAGTCTGATCTCCCTATGTGGGATACTACTACCGGCGTACTGCTTGATCCAAATGCCGGTGAAGTCAACATGGTTCCCGCTGTTCCGCATCCGTTCTCAGATACGACCTGGCCTTCGAGATGGCCGACAGACGGAAGGGATGGTGGGGTACCGGATCCATTATCAATAGGTCCGTCAATGATACAGATAGGCACAGAGGGAGGCTTATTGCCGGCACCCGTAGTTATTCCGTCGACGCCTATTGCTTATGAATACAATCGAAGGAACATAGTTGTTTTAAATGTAACAAATCACGCGCTTTTTCTCGGCCCCGCAGAGCGGGCGGATGTAGTAATTGACTTTTCCGCTTACGCAGGTAAAACTCTTATTCTCTATAGCGACGCGCCTGCGCCTGTCCCGGCGTTTGATCCGCGTATTGATTATTATACAGGAGATCCGGACCAGACGCCTGAAGGTGGTGCTCCTACTACGCTGCCGGGATACGGCCCCAATACCAGGACAATAATGCAAATTCATGTATCTAACACTACACCTGCTCCAGCCTATAATCTGGGGGCTCTGCAGACAGCCTTGCCGGTTGCCTATGCCGCGACACAGTCCGCGCCAATAGTACCGCAAGCGGCTTATAATACGGCCTTCAGCGCGAATTACCCGGCCGATGCTTTTGCGAGAATCGAGGATACTTCAATGACTTTCATCCCGGCTGGTGAAACTACAGCAATATCGATGGAAATGAAACCAAAGGCCATACAGGAGCTTTTTGAGCCAAACTATGGACGAATGAATGCTATTTTGGGTGTAGAATTACCGTTTACTAACATGTTAACCCAGACGACGATTCCTTATTTCTATATAGATCCCCCTACCGAGATTATCAAGATGTCGGCTAATGCGACTCAAATCGGAGCGGCGGCGGATGGTACACAGTTATGGAAGATTACGCACAATGGAGTAGATACTCATGCCATCCATGTTCATCTATTCAATGTTCAGCTTATCAACCGTGTAGGATGGGATGGGATGGTAAAACCGCCTGAACCAAACGAAATTGGCTGGAAAGAAACAGTCAGGATGAATCCGCTGGAAGATATAATTATAGCACTTCGTCCTGTTAATCAAAATCTTCCATGGCCGATTCCAAACAGCGTTCGTCTCCTTGATGTAACGATGCCGCAGGGTTCCTTGATGGGATTCACGAATATAGACCCGAACGGCAACCCAGTTACCGTTATTAATGATACAGCTAATTTTGGTGCGGAATATGTATGGCACTGCCACCTTCTGGGCCATGAAGAAAATGATATGATGCGCCCGATGGTAGTTGGGGTTACACCAAATGTGCCTTCTAACTTGACTGCTCAAGGTTTTTTTGGTTCTCTTGGAGTGAATCTGGCGTGGAATGATAATTCTTTGAATGAGACAGGTTTCAATATTTACAGGGCAAATGACACGGGATTTGTAACAGGACTGGAAACTGTTACAGTGGGAGAAAATGTAACTACATATACGGATACTACGATTGTTACTGGCCAAATATATTACTACAAGGTATCAGCCTCAAACACAGTCGGCAGTAATGCGCCCGGTTATCCCACGATGGCCCTTGAATCCGGATTTTCAAATACCGCTATAGCAGGGGCTCCACCTGTAATTACGACTGCTTCCCCGCTGCCAACGGGTATAAGAAATGTTTTTTACAGCCAGACACTTGCTGCCACCGGCGGTTTCACACCATATAAGTGGGTTCGGACAGCCGGAACTCTGCCTGCCGGAGTGACATTAAGTACTTCCGGTGTTATCAGCGGAACGCCGACTAATACCGGGACATTCAGTTTTACAGTAAAAGTTACAGATGGAATTGGTTCCATCGCGACTAAAACGTTTTCCTTGAGGGTTGTAAATCAGGTTAGTATAACGACCGTCAGCCCTTTGCCAGCGGCAACTTTAGGCACAAGTTATTCCATCAACTTGGCAGCTACCGGGGGCATATCGCCATATACCTGGTCTAAAACAGCCGGCACTTTGCCGAATGGGTTGACACTAACAGGTTCGCGTATATCCGGTATACCAACAGCGGTTGGTACGTTTAACTTCACTGTGCGGGTCATGGATACACTTGGGCTTTTTGCAACCAAGGATTTTTCAATAACGGTAAGTATTGGCGTGTTGAGTATAACAACAGGAACTCCTCTGCCAGCAGGAATCCTGGGTAGCAGCTATTCCAGGACATTAACTGCAACCGGGGGTATTTCGCCTTATAGCTGGTTATTAACAGCAGGCAGCCTGCCAAACGGTTTGGTTCTTTCGGGTACGGGTGTTATCAGCGGAAGACTGACAGCTACCGGTACTTTTAATTTTACAGTTCAGGTTATGGACAGCGTTGGAACTATAGCAACCAAGGCTTTTACAATGACAGTAAATATTGGCCCGTTGAGCATAACAACAGTAAGTCCTCTGCCATCAGGAACCCTGGGGACAAGCTATAGCAGAAGATTATCGGCATCCGGAGGTGTTTCGCCTTATAGCTGGTCATTAACAGCAGGCAACCTGCCGAACGGTTTGGTTCTTTCGGGTACGGGTCTTATCAGCGGAACGCCGACAGCAACCGGTACTTTTAATTTTACAGTTCAGGTTATGGACAGCGTTGGAACGACAGCAACCAAAGGATTTTCTTTAACCGTAAATTAACAAAGTTAGAAAATCGTTAATCACTGATTAAAATGAATGGGGAGGGAGAAATCTCTCCCCGTTGCATTAGTCAGCCTTATTTGAATTCATTAAAAACAGAAAAAAGTCAATAAAAAGGAGAACTATCATCTTTATATAAATTTTAAAAAAGGATATCATTAAAACTAATATTTATAAGATTTTCTTGTTACTTTAATTAAAGGGAAATTGTATGAAGGAATTTTCTCTTCTGATCGGCGGCAAGGCAGGCGATGGGATTGACAGGGCAAGTTTAATCCTTGCCCGGATTTTAGGCCGGCTGGGTTATAATATCTATATCTATCGTGATTATCCTTCTCTTATAAGGGGCGGGCATACCTTTTCTATTATACGCGCCTCGGAGTCAAAAATATTAACGCACGCGAATATGGTAGATTGCGTTCTCGCGTTAAACCAGGAAACATTGGATTTACATAAAAGCAGGCTCAAACAAAACTCGTTTTTGATCTATGATTCCGAACTCGTCAAAATTGATGGATTGACATTTGGAGGGCGTAAAAATGGAATCCCTTTTGAAAAATTTGTAAAAGAAGAGAAAGCGGACGCGATAATACGAAATTCCGGGATCATAGGAAGCTTCTGTAAAAGCGCTGAAATCGGCTGGGATATAGTAGAAGATGTTTTTAAAAAAAATATCAAGAAGGAACTTGATATCAACCTTAAGGTTGCGTTAAAAGGATATGATTCAATAGATCAATTTTTAAAGCTGGATCTCAAGGGGCAAAAAAATCTTCCGGTATTTACGGGAAACGAGGCGATCAGCTTTGGGCTTATCAGGGCGGGGCTTAAAGCATATATAGCTTATCCAATGACACCCACTTCAAATATCCTGCATTTTCTTGCCGGTATTTCAGAAAAATTCGGTTTAAAAGTCCTTCATCCTGAAAGTGAGATCGGAGTAATGTTAATGGCAGAGGGTTTCGCTTACGCGGGCGAGAAAGTCGCTGTGGGGACTTCAGGAGGAGGCTTTTGCCTTATGACAGAAGGATTTACCTTCGCGGGTATGGCAGAACTGCCTGTAGTAGTCATACTTGGGCAAAGGACAGGGCCGAGCACGGGCTTGCCCACTTATACAGGGCAGACGGAACTTCATTTCGCCTTGAACGCGGGACAGGGAGAATTTACCCGCCTGGTTATCGCGCCCGGGGACGCGGAGGAGGCTTATTTCTGGTCGGCGGTTTGTTTGAATCTCGTTTGGAAATATCAATTACCGGGAATATTGCTCGTTGATAAAACCTTATGTGAGGGAACATACAGTTTTGATATTGATTTAACTGAAGATATAAAAAAATGCGAACCTGTTTTATGGGACAGGAAAACAAAATATAAAAGATATTTGAATACTGACAGCGGTATTTCCCCTCTGGCTTTTCCGTCAGATAAAGATGCGGTTGTGAAGATAAACAGTTACGAACATGATGAATCCGGGATTACGATAGAAGACCCGGAAACAACGAAAAATATGTGCGAGAAGCGGCTCAGCAAAGGAATATTTTTAAAAAAAGAACTTAGTGAATATAAACCCGTGAGAGTTTATGGAAATATTAATTCATCAGTTGGTATTATCTGCTGGGGTTCAAATAAAGGAGTTTGTATCGAGGCGGGACAAAGTCAGGGTTTAAAGGTTATTCATCCTATAGTTTTATCGCCGTTTCCGGCAGAAGAATTTAAATCGGCAATTTCAGGTTTAAAAAAAATTGTTTGCGTGGAAAATAACGCGACAGGACAGTTAATTAAACTTCTTAAATATTATGGATTTGATGTAAATGAAAAAATATTAAAATACGATGGCAGGCCGTTTTCAATAGACGAATTACAGGAAGAGTTAAAAAAATATCTAAAAAATAATATCCCAGCGGAATAAAAGGAAAAATAATATGGTTGCGAAAATATATATTAATAGGAGGCATTAAAATGTTTTCTTCACGATACGTAAAAACAGGATTGGGTATTATTTTTGTATTTTTGTCAGTTAATATTTCTTTGGCAGAAAACAAGGAAAGTGAATGTATTACTTGTCACAAAGAAGTAACACCGGGTATAGTTGAACAGCATCTTGAAGGAAAGATGTCTAAAAAAGGAATTGACTGTTCAACGTGCCATGATAAAGAACATAATAAAATGGATGACGCGAAACTGGCAAAGATGCCCACGCCTGAAACATGCAAAAAATGCCACAAAAAACAAGTAGAACAATTTAATGCGGGAAAGCATAATCTGGCATGGACAGCGGCTGTTTCCATGCCAATGATGGCTCATCAGCCGAAAGCTGTGACAGGAGAAGGATACAAAGGCTGTTCCGGCTGCCACAAAATGGGGATCAAATCTGCTGTTGAAATAGAACAGTACCGTTATGGGCATGCTCAATGTGACGCCTGCCATACCAGGCATTCTTTTAAAAAATCAGAAGCATCGGATCCGAGGGCATGCCAGAGCTGTCATATGGGTTTCGACCATCCGCAATGGGAAATGTGGTCTACATCTAAACACGGGACAATTTGGCAGATAGAAGATAAAACAAGCAAAAGGGCGCCGACATGCCAAACCTGTCATATGTCAAATGGGGACCATAATGTGATCACCTCCTGGGGTTTTCTAGCGTTAAGGCTTCCTGAAGATGATAAAGACTGGTTAAATGACAGAGTAGTAATTCTTCAGGCGCTCGGTGTTCTCGATGAGAATGGTAATCCGACGGCAAGGCTCGAACTTGTCAAGGGTAACAGGCTTGCCCGACTTACAAAAGAAGAATTCCAGCAGGAAAGAGACAAGATGATTAAAATATGCTCAAAATGCCACAGCGCGTCATATGCTAAAGGCCAGCTTGACGCTTGTGATATGGTAATAAAAGATTCAGATAAAATAATGGCTGAGGCTGTCAGGGAAGTAAAAAATCTTTATAAAGACGGCATTATTAAAAAACCGGAGGGCTGGACATTTGCACCTGACCTGCTTCAGTTTTATGAAGCAAAAAGTAAAATTGAAGAGGAATTGTATGTAATGTTCCTTGAATACAGGATGAGAGCTTTTCAGGGTGCTTTTCATATGAATCCGGATTATATGCATTGGTATGGATGGGCGCCAATGAAAGAGTCTTTGGAGAACATAAAAGAAGAAGCTCAACAATTAAGAGTAAACAGGCCAAAAGAATAAAATCATGAATCAAAAAGATCTAACTACTAACGCGAAAAATACCTGGTGCCCGGGCTGCGGTAATTTCGCGATTTTTACCGCGATCAGGGCGGCGCTTAAATCATTGATGGATGAAGGATTACCTTTTGAAAATATAGTCCTTGTTTCCGGTATAGGATGCCACGCGAAGATAGTTGATTATATTAATATGAATAGTTTTTACTCTATTCACGGGAGGGTAACTCCTGCCGCTGAGGGTATCAAAATAGCCAATCCCAATTTAAAGATAATAGGTTTCGCGGGCGACGGTGACGCTTACGGGGAGGGTTTGGAACACTTGATTTTCGCGGCGAAAAGGAATATTGATATTACAATGATCATCCATAACAACCGTGTGTATGGTTTAACCACAGGCCAGTATACGCCCACATCGCCGCTGGGTTTTAAAGGGAAATCGACTCCGTACGGTACAAAAGAACTTCCTCTAAATCCTTTAGAACTTATGCTTTCAAGCGGCGCGACATTTCTCGCGCGCGGTTATTCGTCTCAATTGGAACTTCTTAAAACTATATTAAAAGAAGCGATTACGCATAAGGGATTTTCATTAGTTGACGTTTTACAGGTTTGCGTGACATTTTTTAATATGTATGAGTATTATAATAAAAATGTGTATGAAATAAAAGGCCACAATCCGGGTGATTTTAACCAGGCAATGAATAAGATCAGAGAATGGGATTATAATAACAGCGCGCCTATCGGGCTTGGAATATATTACAAAAAAGATTCACCGGCTTTTGAAGAGAATTTCCTGAAAGTTACGCCGGGAAAGGAAGAAGAAATAAATATCAGGATAAAAAATATGTTAAAAGATTTTATATGAGGAAACATTAAAAAAGGAGGACAATTATGAAAAACGAAAAATCAAAAGACAAGAAAAAAAGCGTGAAGCCGGATCAAAAAGTAAAAAAAGGCGATAAATTCACCTGTGATTCATGCGGCATGGTTATCGCTGTGGATGACCCATGCGGTTGTGATGCCTGCAATCTTGTTTGCTGCGGCCAGGATATGAGCTATTCGCCCTGTTGAACAAGATTGAAATTGTAAAAGTAATATATTAACAAGTAAAATAAGAAAAAGAGAACGTTATTAAACGGTCTCTTTTTTATTATTATCTCAGTTTATCCATATTCACGGCCTTTGGAAAAAAGTCAAAAAAAAGTAGAACTAGCCAATTTACATATTTTAATAAAAGTATATGATAGAAATCAAAAAATGAAACACCGGTGCAAAAAAATAAAAATGAAATAAAAAAGGAGGACAGGATGGACAAGGTAAAAGAGGAATTAATTAAAATGCTTAACAGGGGATTAGAGCTGGAACACGCCGCCAGGATCCAGTATCTCGCGCACGCGGAGATGATAAAGGGCGTGAACGCGGAAAAAATCATTGAACGCCTTAAAGAGATCGCTTCCGATGAGGGCAAACATGAAGAAAAATTTCGCACCATGATAGCCGGTTACCTGGGAGGAGAACCCGGCATGGCAATGTCAAAAACACAGCCGGCTAAAGAACTTAAAAATATTCTCTCGATAAATTTGCAGAATGAAAAAGAGGCAGCTGATTTTTATAACCAAATTTATAAAAAATTACGTGAAAACAGGGAAGCATTTAAATATGAATTCTCTACTTTAGAGCATGAAATCAGGCATATTATTATTGATGAGGAAGAGCATATTGTTGAGTTATCTCTTCTTTTAGGATAGAAAGCCTGTTAGAAAACATAATTCTCGCTATTTGTAGATTATGTTTTCTGATTTTATATAGATAATACCGCCAGCGGGAGAAGCTTATTTGCTTCGCTATCTATTAAAAAAGTTTGTTTTAATAAAGCAAACATTAAAATAAGAGCGAGTTGATAATCCTCCCGTCAGGCGGTATTTATAAAAGGCATCAACTTTATAAGGAGGAAACACAAATGAAGTTTATAAAAGGTCTATTATTAATTCCAATGATTACGGTTTTATTTTCATCAGCGTTTGCCGGCGGCGGTGATGTTAAAAAAGGGAAAACATTATTTAATGACCCCAAGTTTGGCGGCGGGACTGCAGGAAAATCCTGTAACTCATGCCATCCGGATGGTAAAGGGTTGGAAAAATCTGCTGATAAAAAAGAAATCAGTATAATGGGCAATAAGATGAAGAGTATAGAGGAAGCTGTAAACGCGTGTATTAAAAATCCTATGAAAGGCAAGGGGCTTGATGTTAAAAGCGCTGATATGGTTAATATTGTCAGTTATCTGAAGTCTTTGGGAAAAAAAGCTGAAAAGCCAAAAAAAGTAGAAGAAAAGATGCCGGAAAAGACTAAATAAAAGGCTTCGTAAGTAAATGGAAAAAAACCATGGAAAAGAAAATAATGATTATAGACGATGACAGGGAATTATTAGATAAACTTAGCGAATCTTTAGTTTTAAGCGGATATGATGTTACAGCTATCAATGATACAAAATTAGTGATTGAAATGATAGACAAAATAAAACCTGCTGTTATTTTACTTGACATCAAAATGCCCGGGAAAGACGGATTTTGTGTGGCTTCAGAAATAAAAAATATTTCAAAATATGACAATATTCCTATCATCGGCATGACTGGTGGATTTTATGGGGATGACGATACATGGTTAATGAATTTTTGCGGCATTCAAAAGTGCTTTAGAAAACCATTTTATCCCCTGGACTTAATCAATTATATTGAGACAATGAAGGAGCCCTTAAAATTGTTTTAGTAAAAAATGGATTGGTATCATTATAATGTTTTATTAGAAATGTTTAATGGAAAAATATGTATATATATATAAAACGATTATTCATTTTAGCTTTTATTATTCTAATGCCTTTAGAAATAGGCGCGTTTGATTTTAACTCGGAATCGAAAACTTATTTTAGCGTGCGGGAGAACGGGGAAAATCAAAGAAATATGCCGCTTTATGAATACCTTGACCTGGATGTTAATGATATCGCGAAAAAGGATATATCTTTTCATTTTGGAGGCTGGATGAGGCAGGATCTGGCGGATAAAAGCTTTAATGATCAAAAATTCGATAGTGACCTTCAATATGGATACTTCAGCTTGTTGGATAAAAACAGGAATACAAAATTTGACTTTGGCAGGCTGAATATTTTTGAAGGAGTTTCTTATGAAAGAGTTGATGGTGTTTACGCGTCCTCAAACCTTGAGCATAATATTTCTATTTCCGCGTATGGAGGAAGAACGGTTAAAACCAATTTTGATGAAACCGGAAATTATATTTTTGGCAGCAGGATCTCACAGGGAAAAAATGGCAGTTACAATTTAGGTGTTTCTTACCTCATGGAAAAAGACTATAGCGTAAAAATCCGTGATGAAGCCTGCGCCGATGCCTGGTTTGTTCCGTTAAAGAAGATGGAATTATCGGGGCGTTCGGTTATTAATCTTGAAAAATCAGTATGGCAGGAACATTCATATTATATGACATTAGGCCCTTTTAATAAATTAAAGATGATCCTGGACAGCCAGTGGATAAACTATGAATATTATTTTTCATCTATGACATCAAACGCTTTCAAATTACAGCCTGATATTATTGACCCGGCTGAAAAGGTCCTTATTTTAGGCGGCCAGGCTGAATATCCTGTTTCAAAAAAACTGATGGTTTCCGCGGATTATAAAAATTATAATTATAAAATATCAGGCAGGGCTGATTATTACGGCGGGGAAGGGAA
>JAQUKH010000007.1 GCA_028719205.1 bacterium | reverse complement strand
AAGTTGACAAAATAGGCATATTGGAAAATGTTGATTTTGTTTTGGCGTTCTACGTGGTTCACGAAATTCCTGATCAGAAAGGCTTTTTTAATGAGATAAGATCGATACTGAAACCGGATGGAAAACTTTTTATCGTGGAACCGCCATTTCATGTATCTAAGCCGGCATTTGAAGAAATGGTCGAAAAAGCCAGGAACGCCGGTTT
Organism: bacterium; assembly: GCA_028719205.1. Taxonomy (GTDB): domain Bacteria; phylum JACRDZ01; class JAQUKH01; order JAQUKH01; family JAQUKH01; genus JAQUKH01. The sequence continues at coordinate 88,803 of JAQUKH010000007.1, read as the reverse complement.
TATACCCATTGAAAGGCCGAAGGTGCTTTTCAGCAAGGCTGTGATTTTAAGAAAGGAAACATAGAGTTAGCTTCCTATGGAGGGAAGCTATAAATATAGTTTCACAAAAAACCGCCGATAATCCAAAGAGAACGCATAAGTATGCTGTGGGTATTTTGCGGGGAATGAAATAACATATTATATAGAAAAATGAAATGGGCAAGAACATGCGAAAACAAACTTATATAATAACCTTATTTATAAATTTGATATTATTTGGTCTATTTTGTGCTTCAGTCAGCGCATCGACGGAATATAATAATATATCGATACAAGAATATAACAAAGCGGAGAAGGAGTATAAGCAAAGAACGGAAAAATATCAAAAGGACTTAAATAGATATAAAGAAAAAATTGTTTATGATGAGTCATTTGCAGGATCTAAGGAACAACAGGAAGAATCTAGCAGGTTGTCAGAAGTGTATAAGCAGCAAAAAGCGGAATATGACAGTTTGTTGCAAATGCTTGATTCAGTAAAAGTGGAATATGATAATTTTAAGCAAATATATAATCCACAGAAAGGGAATTTAATATTTCAAATAATATTTACAGGCATTATAATTATAATGTTTATTATCCCAATTGCCACTCTTCTTTCCGGAATCGTGCTTACTCATTTTTTTAATAAACCCTTAGGCAAAAAATTATCTAAATTAGGAACGATTCTTGTAACCATAAGCGCTCTTTTAATACTCATTTCGCTGAAAATGTATATACCGGCTTTGATTTGTTTGCTGGTTGTTTCTATTTTATTTTTCTTTTATAAAAAAATAGATAAATCAAATAATAATAAACCTTATCCGGATATTTCACAATCGATATTGCTCCATTTATCAGTTTATGTAGTATTAATAGCTGTATTTATTCCTATTATTATTATTTACAAAGATAGCAAGCCTAATTATTTTTTATTAACGCTTGTGTCTGTTATATCTTTTTTGATTTGGTACTTATTTATATCAAAAAGATATAAAAATCCATTAAAAAATTATTTTTCTTTTGAAAATATAAATTATGAGATCATTATTTATTCATTGGCAGTAATGGCTGGTATTTATATATTTAAGGCCGGATTATCCTCAGTGATCCGTATGCCGGATTGGTTTATTAGTAAGATATTATCTGAAACTATGAAAAGAAAAGGGGGGATATATTTTATCCTGATTGAAATAGTAATTCTTGCCCCAATCTTTGAAGAAATAGTTTACAGAGGATTTATTTTAAGGGGATTGATCGGTAATTATGGCCAAAAAAAAGCTTTGTTATCCTCAGCACTATTATTCTCATTTATACATATGAATCCCTCTCAATTATTGCCGGCTTTTATGCTGGGGCTATTTTTTGCATGGTTGTACATAAGGCTGAATAATGTCGTTTTAGGTATTATAATTCATAGTATCTATAATGGATTGGCAATTATTCCGTCTATAATATATTATAAAAACATAAATACTGATATTAGTATTTATAGATTAAATGATGGCCACAGTATTTTCTTTCATAAAGAAATTATCATAATGTTGCTTGGCGCGGGAATAATATATTTAGGCATTAAATATCTGATCAGGAAATTCTCAGAGAAATATGGAGATAATTTACTTGTGCCAGATGAAAAATATGAAGAAATTAGAAATAGTTTATTTGAAGAGAATTTAATTAAAGTAGAAGATAAATACAATAATACCATAAAACAATCGTGATCAACCTTTGGATTATGATCTAGAGATATTCATTATCCCCCCCTTTGAATTTCATCGACAAACAAAAATAAAAGATATAAAATAAATTAAGAGGAGGGTTTTTCAATGAAAGATCTGATGCCGGTTATCTTTTTCGGACATGGTAATCCGATGAACGCGATATCAAAGAATTCCTACAGTGACGGTTGGGTTTCTATCGGTAAATCAATCCCGCGTCCCAAGGCCGTGCTCGCCATCTCAGCTCACTGGTATATACCTGCCTGCGCGGTAACGGCTAATCTCAAACCTCGCACAATCCATGATTTTGGCGGCTTCCCGCGGGAACTTTATCAGGTCGAGTATCCGGCGCCAGGCAGTCCCAAACTTGCCCGGCGTGTTAAAGACCTCATTAACCCTGTTTCTGTTAGCCTTGACGAAAGTTGGGGACTGGATCACGGAACATGGGCAGTGCTGACTCATGTCTTTCCGGGAGGGGATATTCCCGTTGTTCAACTGAGCATCGATGAGAGGCAGCCACCCTCATTTCATTATGAAATGGGAAAACGGCTGGCACCACTTCGGGAAGAAGGTGTTTTAGTGATCGGCAGCGGTAATATTGTGCACAATCTGCACGCCTACGCGTGGGGTAGCCGTGAGGTTGAACCGTTTGATTGGGCTATGCGATTTGAGAAACAGGTACGGGAGTTGTTGCTCAAAGGAGACGATGCTCAAGTTGTCGAATACGAGAGGCTTGGCAATGACGCAATGTTATCCGTTCCAACACCGGATCATTACTTACCGTTGCTTTATGTTCTGGGCCTCCGGAAAGAAAAGGAACGGATAAGTTTTCCGGTAGAAGGGGTCGATGGCGGATCGGTCTCAATGCTGGCAGTCCAAATAGGCGGAAAATGAGAAAGTTTTAAACTATCAGAATGGCTGACAACAATAGTAAAAATAAGGAGTATGACATGTCACAAAACAGAATATCATTATTTATTTTATTGTGTCTATTGATAATGGCGGTATTCCTTCAGCCTGCATTCTGCCAGAGTGATGATACGATGAAGGGAATGGACATGGGAGGGCAGGTACAGTATATGAGTGAAAAAGAAATGGATTTCGTCCATCCTTTTTTCACGCATATGGGCTTGCCTGATCCTGTCGGCCATTACGCCCTGCGGTTGAGTAAACTTGCCTTTCGTGACGAAGGGAAATATCATGGAGATTTTGGATTCCACCTGGAAACCGGGTTATCAAAAAACATAGGGCTGCACATCAGGAACGACCGGATTTCAAACAACGCGCACACCGAGATCACGCTTCAGTACGCCGCCCTCCGGAGCCGGGACGGGATGAGCGGTTTTTCACCTTTTGTAGAGGTGGAAATTCCGACTCATAAGGATGAACACAATACATACGGTTTAGTCGGGTTCTCTACTATGTGGTCCGCCCATATCTTTGAATTGAATCAATCGGTAGAGTATAGCCCCAAAGAAAAGGCAGTAGAGGGAAGCATATCAATAGTGGGCAAGATAGGCCAGCGCTTCTTCCCGGTTGCCGAGTTCGTTTTTGCCGCGGCAAAAGATGCCACCCCCAATAATTCTATTATCGAGGGAATAAAGTACCAGATCAACAAATCTGTCGCGGTTGGTTTAGGGTATCAGGTTCCGGTGACAAGTGCCAAAGAATTTACCGATCAGGTATTGTTCCAAACAGACATCGAATGGTGATATGAAATGATAAAAATATTTCGCTACATCATAAGAAAACTGATTGTAAATTTCAAATAAAATAATATTGACAAGTATATGTAAAAGTAGTAATTTTATTTGCGAACCGCAAAGCACACAGAGGTTACTTCGGGGGAGGGCGCAAATGAAGAAGGTTACAGCGTTCGTCGGCAGTGCTCGCAAGCAGCACACATACAATGCTGTTTGTAAATTCCTGAGTTCCCTGCAGTCATTCGGTGACGTCGAATACGAGATCGTCCGCCTGAGTGAATGCAATCTGGTGACCTGCAGGGGCTGCAAACTTTGTCTGGACAAAGGTGAGGAATTCTGTCAGTTTAAGGATGACCGGGATTTGCTCCTTGGGAAAATGATGGCTTCAGACGGAGTGGTCTTCGCGTCCCCGAACTACTCGTTCCAGGTCTCCGCCATCATGAAGAAGTTCCTCGACAGGCTCGGTTTTGTGTTTCACCGTCCGCGTTTTTTCGGCAAGGCCTTCACCAGCATTGTGGTTCAGGGCATTTACGGAGGGCCGAAAATCGTGGAGTACCTGGACTTTGTAGGAGACAACCTTGGTTTCAATGTAGTCAAGGGAAGTTGTATAACGTCTCTCGAACCGATACCTGACGAAGTACAACGGAAGAACAACAGAATTCTCGAGGAACAAAGCATTAGATTCTACGACAGACTGTCACAGCCGTCCTATCCCGTTCCGACCCTCTTCAAGCTTATGATCTTCAGGATGTCTCGAACCGCTATCGCCCGGATGCTCAACGAGTCCTATTGCGACTATACGTACTACCGGGACAAAGGCTGGTTCGAATCAAACTACTTCTACCCCGTTCGCTTGAATCCGCTTAAGAAGATTGCAGGTAACCTGTTCGATTATACTACGGCGAGAAGTATAAAAAAGTAGTGCCCTATGCTCTATGCTTCTTTTTTTGCTGGTGACTTTGTGACATTGCAACTTGCGACATCTTTTACTCCATGCCCTATGCGCCATGCCTCTTTCCTTACTTGTGACTGGTGACTTTGTGACTTGTGACATGTTTTTTCTTGTGACGTTGTTTCCTAGAGATACTAACTATTGTAACTATCTATGAATAAATGATATCCTGGACGTTGTTTTCCGAGTTCATTAACTATTAACAAAAAAATAAAAATAAACAAATCAAGAGGGCGACCAGCCGGATCGCCCATACATCAAAAAAATCCCATCCATTAAAAACCATTCATAATGTATAATATTGTCTATGCGTAAAAAAATAAAACATATATATTTTCCTCTTTTCTTGTTTATATTTATACTCTCTTGCAATATGGTAAGGGCTCAAAATCTTGAGCCCCTACGGGGAACGGAAATTACCAACATCAGCGGGAGGAAATATTTTTCCGCGGTGAAGGAAGCAATAGATAAATCTGAGAAGTCTATATTTGTTGTTATGTATATTATTAATTTTGATCAGAAGAATACGCAGTCGGATGTTTATCAATTATGCGCGAGTTTGGTTGATGCGAAAAAACGTGGGGTTATTGTTAAAGTTATTTTGGATCAGACTATTGATTATGAAAAGGCGAGAAAAGGGGGCGATTGGGAGATCGAGGAGAAGAATCAGAATGCTTTTAAATATTTTAAAGAGAATGGGGTTGAGGTGTTTTATGATACTAAGAATTTTTATACGCATAGCAAGGCGATAGTTGTGGACGAAAATGTTGTTGTGGCGGGGAGTACCAACTGGTCGGGAGCCTCTTTGAATAAAAATAATGAAGTGTCTGTTTTGATAAGGTCGAAGGAATTGGCGGAGTCATTGCTTAAAGATTTTTCTGAAATTGTTATTGATAAGGAGGCGGGCGGGGATAAAAATGAAAAGGAACCCTCGTTTGCGGTATATAGGTATTTTCTGGAAAATGAGAATATGGCGGGCCGGATGATAACGGTGCAGGATGAGAGGGCTTTTGACCTGTATCTTTTATTATTGCGGGAATTTAAGGACGGTGTTCCGATTGATCTTGATTTTGACGTAATGGCGGGGTATTTAGGTATGAATGAAGATATGGACAGGAACGCCTACAGGAGGCAGATCATTAAAGTACTGGAGAAGCTGGACGAAGTATATCGTCTTATAAAATATGAACCGAAATTTGGGGAGAACGCGAGAGTAACCTTGCTTAATCTGGAAAACAGTGAAAAGCCTTATTCATATCCCGAAGGAAAATATTTTATCATGCCCGGTGAATTTTTCAGTTATAGATGGAGCAGTAAGCTTAGTTTTAACGCGAAATACTGTTACCTGATCAATCTATACAAAAAAAGCTGGAGCAGTACAGATCCCTGGTGGAGTAATTCGCGGGAGGTCTTAAGCAAGCAATTCCATTTAAGCATAAGCACAATAAGCGAAGGGATGAAGGAACTGAGAAATTATAAAATTATTGATATAGAATATTCCGGTATTGAAGACGGCTATGAATCAAGGGAACCTTCGAAATATAAATTATTTGAATTGTATGATCCTCTGAAGCAAATCGAAAAATGGGAGAGCCTGAACAAGTCCTACGGCGCGGACAGGGTCGATCAGGCAAAAGAATTCGCCAAAATTGTTTTCGAAGATAACGACCCCGTGATCGTCGAAGACATCATTTCATTAATTGATGAATACGGCCTTGAAAAATACCGTGAAGCCCTGAACATCGTTTCGCAAAAAGCCCCCGACAATCCAAAACGGACGCATAGTTACGTAGTGGGGATTTTGCGGGGAATATAATACCGAATTGCATTTATTGTAGGGGCAGGCACGAGGCCTGCCCCTACAATAAACATAATCGATAAAGCAGCTACAAGATTGGATGACATCAAAAAATAAATTATGGAAAAACAAATCATATTCACCATTGGACACTCCATACACCCCATAGATGAATTTATAGAATTGTTGAAAGTATATTGTATTAAGGAAGTTGTTGATGTAAGAACTATACCCAAATCCCGTCATAATCCACAATTTAACGAAGATGGCCTCAAACAGTCATTGCGGGAGGCGCATTTCAGTTATATGCACTTGAAAAAGCTCGGCGGATTGCGCCGCGCAATTAAAAACTCGATAAACCTTGGCTGGCACAATACTTCGTTCAGGGGGTATGCAGATTATATGGCGACGTCGGAATTTAACGAGGGGTTAGAAGCTCTCATGAAAATTGCCGGTGTGAAAAAAACTGCAATTATGTGCGCCGAAGCGGTGCCCTGGAACTGTCATCGTTCACTCATTGCTGACGCTCTTACTAAAAAAGGCTGGATTGTACGGGATATTATGAGTAAGACTTCAGCAAAGAAGCACAGGTTAACGCCATTTTTGAAAGTAAGGAATGGACAACTCATTTACCCAGAACCAAAGATATGATCTATATGTAAAAAAATACAGTATAGCCGATATTCCATTTTGGAAAAACAAGTTAATTTGATATACTAACAAACAACAAAAATATAAGATATCAAAAATACGGTTAAATATTTTATAATGGAGCAATTATGAATAATAATAAATTAAAATGTTTATTTCTGTTTTTAATTATTTTATTTTTCCTGAGTTCGACTAATATACATGCAGGAATTTATGATGACATTCTGGCGAAAATGGAAAAAAATAAAAAAATGAGCCCTGAGGAACAAGAGGCTATTTTAGATAAATACGACCAGTCCATATCATCAGGATTAGGGTTTGTAAAAGCCGGAAATTGGAAAGAGGCGTGTGAGTCATTCAGAATAGCTGTTGATAATGCAGAACCTTTACATGACCTTCAGTATTCTAAATTACTTTATCTGTTTTCTTTAAGCGCGATCGGTGAAATTGATAAAGAAGAAAAAGAAAGGAATGAAATATTTCAAATGAGGGGCCCTTTGTGGAATAAAAGCTGGTTTGATGCAATTTCGGAAGCATCTAATGTTTTTGAAGGGGCTTTGCCGGAAAAGGATTCGATAGAAAAAGGAAAGGCTTTGATGTCGGTTGCTCAATTAGTTTCTTATATCGGAGATAATGGCAGGGCTATAGAATTATTAACAAAAGTTATATCAATAATGCCGGAGGACGCTGAGGTATATTACAATTTAGGGAATTCATATTTCTCAAACGGAGAATTAGTTAAAGCGGAGAAAAGTTACAAAATAGCAATAGAATTTAAACCTGATTGGGTGGAAGCTCTTTGTAATTTGGGGGCTATGTTAAACTTGAATAAAAAACCTGAAGAAGCGGAACAATATTTAAAAAAAGCAATTAATTTAAATCCAAAAAGGCAGGATCTATTGGCAAATCTGTGTGGATCTTATGTCCTTATGTGTAAATGGGAGGAAGTATTAAATTACGGATTAAAGATCAGAGATATGAATCTTAATTCTCCTATAGGCCACGGTTTTTTAATTATTGTTTATCTGGAAAAAGGTCAAACAGATAAAGCCTTGAAAGAGGCTGAAATTCTCAAGACTTTGAAGCTTAATTCAGGAGTATACCTTTTATATATAGCATGCGCGAATAAAGCTTCGAACAAACAAAAAGAAGCAAATGATTTTTTCAATTGGACTGCTAAAGTTACCCCTGATTTAATAAACGATACTGAAAATCAAATTTCCAAATGGGGTTTGAATGGCAAAACTCTTGAATTATCCAATGCCCTTCTAAACGAGTATGTTGAACAAAAAGCAAAAAATATTAAAATGGTTAAGGAATGTGATACAAAAAATATGAAAATAAATGAAGGTGAGGGGATATTGGGTATAACAGTTGCCAATGATAGTTTTGAAGAAATCACACAAATGTTAGGTAAACCGGACAAAACCGAGACACCTTCAAAAGAAGTAAAAGCAAAAAATTATTATTATGAAAAATTAGGGTTAACTTTTAATGTATACGATGAGGAAACTGGCGGAAAATTAAATACAATAGTCTTAACCAGTCCTTTTCTCGGTATGACAACTAAAAGTATCGGTATTGGAAGTAAACTTGATGAAATCATAACAGCTTACGGCCCTAAATATTTTCCTGAGAAGCCGGTATGTAATATATTTTATGTTGAAGAAGGGATCGGATTTTGGCTTAATAGTGATGCTTGTGTAGAAAAAATTGTTGTTATGAATAAAGTTAGCCTTAAAAAATAAAAATATCCGGTTTATTTGAAAAACTCTATTGACATTCAATCCTTTATTGTATTATAGTTATCTCAAAGGAGGGTCAAAAAATGAAACTCTTTAATACTTTATCCCACGTTTTTGCGGCCGCAGGAGTCCTGCTTATTATTTTAGCGTTTGCCGGAAGGTTTATTAATGACCGTACAATTTTCGGCGACTTGATCAAAGGAGGAGTAACAGCGCACTCCGTAATGATAGGAGCCAATTCATTATTACTGCTCTCTATCATATCTAATTCTTATAAAAAACAATAGCCGTATCAGGTCATGAGGGCAACCACCGCGCCATGCACCGAATGGTTCAAGGCAGGGCGTTGCCCCCTGCATAGAAAACATCCATCGAATATAACTAAAAAATAAAAATTTAAAATTTAATTGATTTTTGTTGTTTTATGAGACAAATTTTGGTATAAATGACTATTAAAATTCTAAAAGGGGGTCTTGTAATGAATAAAAGAAAAATAGTTTTAAGGAGTTTGATCGCGTTATTTTTGTTATCAGCCTTAGGCCTTGGATGCCTTGACAGCGGCAGTACCGGATCAAGTGACACAGCCGTAGTAACAGCAGGTGGAACAACCGGTGGAACAACCGGTGGAACAGTCATGGTCACGACAGGGACAATTAACATAACAGTTGGTTCCGGAAATAAACCAGCTATTTCCTGGGATGGAGGAGCAGCTTGTAATATAAGAGTAGCCCGAATTATAACAAGTATTTCAGACTCTACGGCATGGGCAATAATGGCAGTAGGTCCTACCGGTATTACCAATAGTATTTCTTCACCTGTTACATATGGCACAGCTCCCGCAGGTACAATGCAAACTAACAACGATGAACCTGATTTAACCCCCGGCCAAACATATGAAGTTTTAGTTCAAAGGAAAATAACTAATACCTCAACTTTACAGTATGAGGTGGGTACCTTAACATTTACCCGTTAATGGATCTTTTTAAAAAAATGCCCCTCTATAAAACGAGGGGCATTTTTTAAGTAAATAAATTATGGCACTTAAAGCTACTATCTATAAAGTTAATCTTAATGTTGCCAATATGGACCGCAACTATTATCAACAGCACTCATTAACCCTGGCTAAACACCCTTCGGAAAACGATGAAAGGCTGATGGTGCGGTTGCTGGCCTTTGCGATGTATGCCGATGAAGCTTTGGCTTTTGGCAAGGGTATTAGCGAAGAAGATCCTACAATTTGGCTTAAGGATTTGACCGGAAATATTGATCTGTGGATCGAGGTCGGGAAGCCTGACGAGCGTATCATTACTAAAGCTTGCGGCCGCGCAAGGCAAGTGGTTGTTATCCTTTACGGAGGCTCCACTGACCTGTGGTGGAAGAATAATCAGGAAGCTTTTATTCGTAGAACCAATTTGACTCTCAAACAAATTCCCAACGAAAGCATACAAGCGATGGCCGCCATGGCTAAGCGCAATATGGATCTGAGCTGCAATATACAGGATGATCAGATCTCTTTAATGACTGATGAGGCTACTCTGAATATTGAGCCTGTAGTTTTACTTCAATCGAAGTGATGTTTGCCCTCCCTGAAAGTAAATCAAGAAGAAATAAAAAGTTTCCGATAATATAATTTATTGAATCATAAAAAATTAATACCAGGAGGAAAAGATGAAAAAACTTGGGTTTTATTTTGTTTCAGGGGTTTTTGTTCTGTTTTTATCATTAAAAATTGTAATAGCGGAAAATGTTGAAATACAGCTTCCCGGCAAAAACGGGACAGACGCCTTTCAGGTTCAGGACTCCACAGGGGCAGTATTGATGAATATTCTTTCAAACGGCAAGGTCGGTATCGGAAAAGCCAGCCCTAATGCTACATTTGATATCTCAGGTAATATAGCTGTAAATGGAAATGCTGTAATAGATTCCACCGGAAAATGGGTTGGAGATTCGACCGGATTAGTTGGTCCAAAGGGTGATAAGGGAGACACAGGAAATACTGGTTCAGCCGGTCCCACCGGCGCGACAGGAGCAACCGGACCAGGCGGACCTGCAGGCCCCTCTGGTGCAACGGGGGCACAGGGGCCTCAAGGGAATACCGGACCGCAAGGCCCAATTGGTACACAGGGAGTTCAGGGTGATACGGGAGCTGTTGGTTCTCAAGGCCCAACTGGGGATAAAGGAGACCCGGGGGATACTTTTTGGACAGCATCGGGAAGTGATATTTATTATGACAGTGGCAATATAGGGATCGGTACAACTAATCCTGCCCAAAGGCTTGATGTTTTGGGGAAAATATCTCTTGTCGATTCAGCTAGTCTGTATAACGTTATCGTTGGTAAAAATGCGGGTCTTATTTATAACAGTAATGGAAAACGTAACAACTTTATAGGATATAGTGCCGGTTCTATAAACACTGAGGGTGATAACAATAATTTTATAGGATTTGATGCTGGTGCTTATAATACTACAGGTGACAAAAATAATTTTGTGGGAAGTTGTGCTGGTATTAATAACACATCAGGATGTAATAATAATTTTATTGGGACGGCTTCCGGATTCTCTAACACTACAGGCAACTTCAATTGTATTACCGGGACTTATGCCGGGTATTCTAACATTACAGGCTCGGGAAACGTATTTTTAGGTTACAATGCCGGATATTATGAAACAACTTCAAACAAGCTTTATATCGACAATTCATTTACATCCACGCCTTTAATTTACGGAGAATTTGACAGTAACACAATAACAATAAATGGGAACCTTGGTATAGGCGCCGCGCCTGATGATAATAAAATATATGTTATCGGCGGGGCTTATTGCGATGGCGCTCAATGGATAGATGCTTCTTCAAGAGACTACAAGGAAAATATTCAAAACATAAGCATAGATGAAGCAATGGCGGCATTTGAAAAATTAACACCGGTAACGTTCAATTACAAGACAGATAAAAAAGAAAACTGTGCGGGTTTTATAGCCGAGGATGTCCCTGACCTTGTAGCAACTAAAGGCCGCAAAGGGTTAAACCCTATGGATATTATAGCGGTACTTACAAAAGTTGTTCAGGAACAACAAAAAGAAATAGAAAAATTGAAGTTGGAAATTGGGAAAATAAAATGACAAGATCAAAAATATTGCCCGCCTTATTTCTTTTGTTTTTTTCCGCGGCAGAAATTTATTCTGAAGGGATCAGCATAGGTACCGGCGCAAGATTCAATCTTAATAACGGCATATTAAATATACCCTCTCATCTAAGCATAAAAGGGAAGCTTGCACTCAGCACAGGCACTATAAACATCGGCGGGAACTGGGCCAATTCAGGGGAATTTTCACCGGGAACGGGTCGGGTGAATTTTATTGACGGCAAAAGCCCTGTAAATATTTCTGGAGAAAGCAGGTTTTATAACTTCAGAGCAATCACAAATACAGGGAAACAAATAAACTTCGAGGGAACAAAAACACAGAGCATAATAAACGAATTAAAATTGAACGGCACGGCCGCGAATTTGCTGGTTCTGAGAAGCACGGCCGGCGGCAGCCAGGCAAAAATAAATCTTGAAGCTTCGGGAAATCAGGATATTGACTATGTCGATGTTAAAGACAACTCCGCCTCCGGCCAATATCTCGCGAAAGGTGAAGCGTCATTATTTCATTCTATCAATGCGGGGAATAATTTAAGATGGTTTACCTCAATTATACCCTTAGTCGTTTCTCCTGATTCCGCAAGTGTGAACCTGAATGAAACTCTGCAATTTTCAGCAACCGGCGGTAAACCGCCGTATACGTGGAGTGTCAATGATACAAGCATAGCCGTTATTTCAAGCTCAGGTATTTTAACGCCTGTGATAGATCCAAAAACGGCAAAAGACAAAGTCTGTACAATAACTGTCAGGGATTCGGATAATAACCAGGTTACGACCGGGAATATCACGATAATTTATCCCAAACCCGATAGCCAACCGAAAGGAAATATAGATACCTCTTCACCGGGTTCCGCAAACCGCGTTGACGGCTATGATTTGTACTTATTGGCAAGGGCTTTTGGTTCCGGTCCTCAAGACTCCAATTGGAACTTATCCGCGGACCTGGATGCAAATGACATTGTCGATGGAAATGACCTTATCATACTTGGATCTAATTTTGGGAAATGACACATGGCAAAAAAAACCCGATTAGACCAGAGACGTTAAATCCGGCTCGTTAGTTTTGATAACTATTTTGTTATCATTACTATAAGTTTAGCCTTGTTATCATCTCCGATATTTAATCGGGAGCGTTTATTGAGAAGGAATAAATTTTATTTTAGTGTCCTTCTCTCCGCCTATGTTTATTATGTATTCCATAATAAAATCATCGTCAATTAAAACCGCTTTAAAAACTATCGACAAACAGATCAAAAAGATATATGATATTATTTTCTTATTTCTGACGTTATATGGATTAAAATAAAAAAAAGTAAGGAGTATAAATGAGTTCATTTGGATCAAATCCGGGGCGCGGGCAGTCACGGCCGCAACAGCGTTCGCGTGTGCCGGCGCGCAGGGCGGCTTCAGCTGATGAGAAAAAATTTCTTGCCGGTACGGCAGTAAACCCTCATTCGCGTATTATCCTTGAGAAGGGCAGTAATGATTTGTCCGTCCGCGCGCTTGATCTTATTTGTCCGATAGGAATGGGACAACGCGCTCTTGTGATATCGCCTGCCGGGTCGGGTAAAACTACATTTTTAAAAAATATTTCTAACGCGGTATCAAAAGGGTATCCTGAAATGAAGGTGTATTGCGTACTTGTTGATGAGCGTCCCGAAGAGGTGACTGATTTTACTCGCAGCGTGAAGGCCAGGGTATATTCTTCGTCCATAGATCATGGCCATGAAAGCCATATTAAGATCGTCGATACGGTTATCGAGGAGGCTTTTAAAAAAGCTGCCGCGGGGGATAATGTGATGATATTGCTTGATTCACTTACGCGCCTGGCGCGGTCACATAACTCACAGCACCGGGGTGAAGGTCGTACGCTTTCCGGAGGAGTGGGTGCCGGAGCGCTTGAAGTACCGCGTCGTATTTTTGGCGCTGCCCGCAATATAGAGGGGCAGGGCTCTATTACTATCATTGCGACGATCCTGGTCGATACAGGCAGTAATATGGATAATGTTATATTTGAGGAGTTTAAAGGCACGGGTAATATGGAACTGGTGCTCTCAAAGGAACTGGCGGAGAATAGGGTGTTCCCGGCAATTGATGTGTTAAAGAGCGGTACCCGGCGCGCTGAACTTTTGTTTGAACCGGAAGAATACAGATGCCTTGAATTATTGCACCGGAGCCTGGCAGGGATGAAAAATGTTGCCGCTATGGAAACGCTTATAAAGATGCTTCACAAATATCCGACTAATAGCGAACTTTTAGCATCATTTAAAAAAAGTTCTTGACAACAATTTCAAAAGGGTATATTATATAGACAATAATCTATATGATATATCATGTGAAGGATTAAAAATGCAATTTGATTGCGGGAGTTTTTTTAAAGCGGTTTCGGACGGGACAAGAATTAAAATAATGAAACTTTTATACGGGAAGGAGATGTGTGTTTCGGAGATCTGCACGCATTTCAAGATGAAACAGCCGTCCATATCGCATCATTTGAGTATTTTGAAGCAGGCAAAGATCGTTACAGACCGGAAGGATGGCAAAGAAGTTTATTACTCGTTAAATAAGTGCTGTGTATCTTCATGCTGCCAGGATTTCGCGGGCATGTTCAAGAACGGAGATAAAAAGGAATAAATTTTTTTGCCTTATCATATAGACATATATGAATACGTCTAATAAAGAAAGGAGGTGAATAAAATGAAAAAAGAATGCTGCAATGTCAAGGTAAATGAGATCGATAACGGGTATCAGATCGAAATTACCGGAGAAGAGGTCAAAGAAAAGTGTAAAACAGCTATAGAAAACTGCTGTAAAGATGGTAAATCATGCGGGGAATTTTTTAAGAAATTCTGTTCTTAAAAACAGGCAGGGTTTACGCAAAGGCGGGGGAGATTAATCTTCTCCGCCTTTTTATTATAAATTTCATTTTTTCTTGACCATTCTTACCGTATGGAATATAATCCTTACAACAATCTATATTAATCGAATGGAGGTTTGTGTTATGCAGCAAAATAGCAGGGAATTAATTGCCATTCTGGACTTCGGGTCTCAATATACAAAATTGATCGCGAGGAGGATAAGGGAGTATAAAGTATATTGTGAAATATATTCTCCTAACATATCGATAGATAAGCTTAAAAACGCGAATTGTAAAGGGATCATTCTTTCCGGCGGGCCCGCGAGCGTTTATGAAAAAAACGCGCCGGGCTGTGATAAGGAAATTTTTAATTTGGGTATTCCGGTTCTTGGGATTTGTTACGGGATGCAGCTGACCGTTCATTTGCTTGGCGGGAGGGTCGAAAGGGCGCAAAAACATGAATACGGATCGGCAAAGATCAATGTAAACCCCAATGGGGCAAATAAAAGTGACAGTATTTTTGACGGAATAACCGGCGGGACGGATGTCTGGATGAGCCATGGTGATTCGATCTCTAAACTTCCTCAGGGCTTCAAAGCAATCGCGGAAACTCCAAATACCCCGGTAGCCGCTATGGAAAATGAACAAAAAAAAATATATGGCCTGCAATTCCATCCTGAGGTGGTCCATACGCCTCAAGGCAAAAAGATAATTGAAAATTTCCTCAAAAAAATATGCCGTTGTTCCTTTGACTGGACCATGCAGTCTTACGTTAATATCGCTGTCAGTAAGATCAGGGAACAGGTCGGTAATAAAAGGGTCGTATGCGCTTTAAGCGGAGGTGTGGATTCTTCCGTAACCGCTGTTTTATTACATCTCGCGATCGGTAATCAGCTTACTTGTTTTTTTGTGAATAACGGTTTACTCCGTAAAGATGAGGCCGAAAAAGTTGTAAAAACTTTTCGTGAGCATTTCAAGATCAATCTTGATTATATAGACGCGGAAGATAGGTTTTTAAAAAAATTAAAAAATGTTTCTGATCCCGAGAAAAAAAGAAAGATCATCGGTAAGGAATTTATCCGCGTATTTGAAGAAGAGGCAAAACGGTTAGGAAAAATAGATTTTCTCGCGCAGGGAACTTTGTATCCTGATGTTATTGAGAGCGTGTCCGTTAACGGGCCGTCGGTGAAGATAAAATCCCATCATAATGTCGGAGGCCTGCCTAAAAGGATGAAATTTAAACTTATTGAACCGCTGCGTGAATTATTCAAAGATGAGGTCAGGTTATTGGGCAGGGAACTCGGGATATCCGATGAAATTATCAGCCGGCAGCCGTTCCCCGGGCCGGGGCTTGCCGTAAGATTGATCGGGCCTGTTAAACCTGAAAGCCTTTATATCCTTCGTGAGGCGGATGCGATAGTGATAGAAGAAATAAGAAAAGCGGGATTATACACAAAGATCTGGCAGTCGTTCGCCGTGCTTTTACCTATTAAGACCGTGGGTGTAATGGGTGACGCGAGAACTTATGAAAATGTCGTGGCTCTTCGTGCCGTGAACAGCGAGGACGGTATGACCGCGGACTGGGTTAAACTTCCGTATGAGGTTTTGCAGAATATATCAAACAGGATAATCAATGAGGTAAAAGGCGTCAACCGTGTTGTATACGACATAAGCTCCAAACCTCCAAGCACCATAGAGTGGGAATAGTTTCTAATGCTGAATTGTCCTGTTCCTGCCCAGTTCTTTTGCTTTATAT
Source organism: bacterium (assembly GCA_028719205.1). GTDB lineage: Bacteria > JACRDZ01 > JAQUKH01 > JAQUKH01 > JAQUKH01 > JAQUKH01. Next base: position 72,462 of record JAQUKH010000007.1, on the reverse strand, counting down.
AAAGCCTTATCCGCTTCAAGAATGATTTTACGGGGAGAGAGCTTTTGTTCCTGATATGAGGTTTTAATCCCGACACTCACGGTTACATTTTTCGAAACTTTTGAACATTTATGAGGAATTTGCAGTTTTTCGATCGCGCTGCGGCATTCTTCCGCGAGAGAGATCGCTTTTATATCGGTATTGGGTAATATTATGGCGAATTCTTCACCGCCGTAACGCGCGACTACATCCCCCGGGCGTGATACAAGGCCGTGTAAGGTTTTAGCTATTTTTTGAAGGCAGTCATCCCCGGCGATATGGCCGTAACAGTCATTAAATGCTTTAAAATAATCTATATCAACCATTAATAACGTTATAGGCGTTAAATCACGTACAGCGCGTTTTAATTCTTTTAAAAATATTTCGTCAAAATACCTCCGGTTCGGGATTCCGGTAAGTTTATCGGTATTTCTTTCCTCCATGATTCGGAGATTGTGGACCCCATACGCCATGTCTTTGGCAAGCGTTTCAAGAATTTCAACTTCCTGCTTATCAAAAGCATAAGGTTCGTCAGAATAAAGATTAAAAACAAATAATACGTGTTCATTTATTTTACAAGGCAGAGAGATCGTTGAATTATATCCGTATTTAACGGCTCGTTTACGCCAGGTTTTATAATTTGGATTTTCAAGCAGATTCTGGTTTATTTGCGTGTGTTTTGTACGGAAAGCCAGTCCCGTAGGCCCGTGGCCGAATTTATCATTTTTCCAGTGAATAGTTGATTCTTCCAGGTATCCTTCTTTAAATCCCGCGTGCGCGATCGGAATTACAGTTTTTTTATTATCATGTTTGGCAATGCCGATCCACGCGAGTTTATATTGACTTTGGTCTACCAGTACCCTGCAGATCCTTTTATAAATTTCTTCTTCATTTTGCGCGCGCATTATTGTTTCATGGCACTTGATTATCAGGAAAAGGGACGCGTTTGCCCTCTCGAGGGAAAGTTTTAAATTTGAATGAAAAGTATTTTTATTCATTAAATTATTATAAAACGTTTTTAATTATATGTCAATATCAGTTAATCCTTCGAGTATTTTCCTTATCAATATTAAGTATATATTTAATTTCCTTTAAAATATCTTTTTCCGCGGAATAAGGCGGGAATCCCGGTAATATGTATTTTACCGTGCTGGATTTATCTATCAGAACAAAAGATGGTATTGCTACTATGCCTAATTTATCAAATATTATCAATTCTGAATCTAAAAGGATGGGAAAAGAAATATCTAACTCATCTACTAATTTATAAATTTCATTGATTTCTTTTTCTGTTACTTTTTCATCTTCATGGGGGCAATAAACCGCGATGATCTGCAGGCCTTTATCTTTATATTCTTTATGCATTTTAACAAGAGTCTTTAAGGCTTCTTTGGAATAATCTATATAATTTTCAACCTCAGGAGTTTCCCAGAAAACAATTCCCACATTTTTCCCGTTTAAATATTTATTAATATCCAGTTTATCCCCATTCAGGGTTTTTAGAGAAAATGGCTCTAATTTCTGTCCTTCTTTTAAACGGTTCAAGCCATAGACACTTCTACCGTTTATGGAAACGACAGAGATCGCGATTAAGATTAAAAATATCTTTAAATTCGAAAACATTACATGGCTCCTTAAAAATAGTTTAAAAAGCAAATATTGTACCATAAATATCAGGATTTTCAAGTGGAAAAAATAAAATAATTTGGAGCCAAAAGAGTTTTTTCCCCCGGTAAAGAATTATGATATAATCTGCGAATAATTATGATCCATTCACATTTTGTCCATTTACATGTCCATACTGAATTCAGCCTTCTTGACGGCGCGTGCCGCATTGACGACCTGATCAAGCTCGCGAAAAAGTACAGGATGCCGGCCCTCGCGATAACAGACCATGGGAATATGTTCGGCGCGATCGAGTTTTATGAAAAGGCGATGAAGGAAGGCATAAAGCCGATCATCGGGTGTGAGGTGTATATCGCGCCCGGCAGCCGTTTTGATAAAGAATCTAAAGGTATTTCTGATGTCGCGTATCATCTGGTCCTTCTGGTGAAAAATAAGGCCGGGTATAAAAATTTGATGCAGCTTGTAAGCAAGGGTTATCTGGAAGGATTTTATTACCGCCCGAGGATAGATAAGGAGATCTTAAAAGAATTCAGCGGGGGGCTCATCTGTTTAAGCAGCTGCCTTAAAGGAGAAATAGCAAATTTATTTTTGAATGGAAGGCCGGAAGACGCGAAAAATGCCGCGAAATTCTATAAAGATCTTTTTCCTAAGGGAGATTTTTTCCTTGAGATCCAGAATAACGGATTAAAAGAACAAGCAGACGTTCTGGAAAATCTGGTTTCATTAAGTAAAGAACTTGATATCCCGCTGGTTGCCACAAGTGACTGCCATTATCTTGAAAAAAGTGACGCCCAGGCGCATGAGATGCTTCTCTGCATCCAGACAGGAACTACTCGCAGTGACCCGAAACGGATGCGGTTTTCCTCGGAAGAATTTTATTTCCGTTCCCCCGAAGAAATGAATGAACTTTTTAAGGAAACGCCGGAGGCGATTTATAATTCGATCGATATTGCCGAGCGTTGTAATCTTGATCTTTCGTTTAACCAGATCCATTTACCTAAGTTTGAAGTCCCTCAAAATGAGACACCTTTAAGTTACCTTGAAAAACTCTGCAGGGAGGGTATCAAAAAACGCTATGTTGAAATTACCCCTGAAATAGAAAACAGGATAGTCCATGAATTAAAAGTTATTGATAAAATGGGTTATCCCAGTTATTTTCTTATCGTTTGGGATTTTATAAGGCACGCTAAAGAGCAGAATATTCCTGTCGGGCCGGGCCGGGGTTCAGCAGCGGGAAGTATAGTATCTTACGCGCTGGGTATAACCAACCTGGATCCCTTAAAATACGGCTTGATATTTGAAAGGTTCCTGAATCCGGAAAGAATAAGCATGCCTGATATAGATATAGATTTTTGTTATGAGCGGAGGCCGGAGGTGATCGAATATGTGACGGAAAAATACGGGGCGGACAATGTCGCGCAGATCATCACGTTTGGAACTATGGCGGCGCGGGGTGTTATCCGGGATGTAGGCCGGGTTCTGGACCTGCCTTATTCGGAAGTGGACCGGATCGCGAAACTGATCCCGTTCGAGCTTGATATTACCCTGGAAAAAGCTATTAAAATGGAGCCGGAACTTGCCAATATAATTAATTCCAAACCGGAGATAAAGGAATTAATTGATATAGCGAAAAGGTTGGAAGGGCTTACGCGCCATGCGTCAATGCACGCGGCAGGCGTGGTTATCTCAAAAGAAGCGTTAACGAATTACGTGCCTCTTTTTCGCGGCGCGAATAATGAAGTTATCACGCAGTACGATATGACCTCGATCGACAAGATCGGGCTTTTAAAAATTGATTTTCTTGGATTACGGACCCTTACAGTTATTTTTAACTGTGTTCAAATAATAAAAAGAACAAGAAATATGGAAATAAATGTTGATATGCTTTTAATGGATGACGCGGCAACTTACCAGACTCTGATCAACGGTAACGCGATCGGTATTTTTCAGCTGGAAAGCAGGGGGATGAGGGACTTACTTCGAAAATCAAAACCGGAAACTTTTGAAGACGTGATCGCTCTTATCGCGTTGTACCGGCCGGGTCCGTTAGGAAGCAATATGGTCGATGATTTCATCAAGTGCAAACATGGTTTAATGAAGATAAAATACCTTCATCCAAAGCTTGAAGATATACTAAAAACTACCTATGGAATAATACTTTATCAGGAACAGGTTATGAAAATAGCGGAGGCTGTCGGTAATTTCTCGATGGGGCAGGCGGATATCCTGAGAAAAGCAATGGGAAAAAAGATCCCTGAGGTTATGGACCGCCAGAGAAAGAATTTTGTTGACGGGGCGAAGGTGAACGGGATCGATTCCAGGATCTCCAATGAAATCTTTGATCTTATGGCAAAATTCGCTGGTTATGGTTTTAATAAATCGCACAGCGCGGCTTACGCGATGGTGGCATATCAAACTGCCTATCTTAAAACACATTTCCCGACGGAATATATGGCTGCGTTATTAACCTCGGAAATGAGCGATAGCAAAAAAGTTGTTATGTATGTTGATGAATGCCGCAGAATGAATATTGAGGTTTTGCCGCCTGATATTAATGAAAGTTTCGCGAAATTTACCGTGTTAAAAGAAGGTGTGATACGTTTCGGGCTTAACGCGGTGAAAAATGTCGGGGAGGCCGCGATAGAATCTATTATTTCAGGAAGAAAACAGGTAGAAAAATATAAATCGTTTTTAGAATTCTGCAAGTCCGTGGATCTTCGGACCGTGAACCGCCGTGTAATTGAGAGCCTGATCAAGTGCGGCGCTTTTGATTCATTAGGTGTTTTCCGCTCCAGGTTAATGGTAACGGTGGATGAAACAATGGAAATTGCCTCAGGTATCCAGAAAGATAAACAATCAGGCCAGTTCTCTTTATTTGGAACGGATGAAAATAACGGGCAGGATATAAAAACTCCGGATATTCAGGAATGGCCGGAAAATCAGCTTTTAAGCCTTGAAAAAGAGATGCTTGGCCTTTATCTTTCCGGGCATCCCTTAGACCATTATAAAGAAGAAGTAAAACTATATACCAATTCCAATATCGCGGATCTCGCGAATTTATCGCAGGATGATGATGTACGGATCGCGGGTATTATCAGCTCAATGAAGAGGGTGGTTACCAAAAAAGGCGACAAAATGGGATTTCTTAATCTTGAAGACAGGCATGGCACGGTAGAGGTGATCGTTTTTCCCAAAACATTTCTGGCTGCCGGTGAATCGATGAATGAAGACGCGTTGATATTCGTGAACGGTAAAATTGATTTATCGGGAGAGCAGAATGAAAGGGTTAAAGTTATCGCGGAAGAGATAATTCCGCTTGCTCAAGTCAAAGAAAAAATGACCGATATAATTCATATCCGGATAAACACTTTAGGGGTGGAAAACAGCCTGTTGGAAGAAATAAAAAATATACTTAACCGCAATAAAGGTAAATGTTCTGTTTATTTGCATTTTTTAAAACCATCAAAGGAAGAAGTTGTCCAAAAGTTAAATTCAAATTTTTTTGCTTTGCCGTCCGGTGAATTGATCGATGAAATTGAGAAAATTCTTGGCGAAGGCAGTGTTTGGTTCAGCAGTAAAAATCCTGTAAATAATAGAAAAAATAAAGATGTCGCCTGATCTATTAAAGTAGTTGCATATAATGTCATATTTTAGGTATAATAAGCACTATTGAGATAAAGATCGAAAGAATGGTTTAATTTGGTTATACAGTTAAAATGGAGAGAAAATGAGCAGTATACCGTTAGCTTTTGAGAACGAAATATATATTCTTGAAAAAAAATTGTTTGAATTAAAAAAACCGGATAGCGGGGCCAAAAGTTTATCTGAAGCAAAAGAGCTTGAGAAAAAGCTGGAACAGATAAAAGGGAAGGTTTACGCGTCACTTACACCCTGGCAGAGGGTTCAATTGGCGCGGCATCCGCAGCGTCCTTATACACTGGATTATGTTAAATTAATTTTTGATGATTTTGTTGAACTGCGGGGTGACAGGCTTTTTTCCGAGGATCAGGCAATTGTAGCCGGCCTGGCGAAAATAGATAATAAAACTATTATGCTGATCGGCCATCAAAAAGGAAGAGGCACAAAAGACAATTTAGTACGTAATTTCGGTATGCCGCATCCTGAAGGATACCGCAAGGCAAGAAGATTGATGAAATTAGCCGAGAAATTTGGTTTTCCGGTGGTTACATTGATCGATACTCCGGGCGCTTATCCCGGTATCGGAGCGGAAGAGCGGGGGCAGGGAGAGGCGATCGCTAATAATATGGAAGTAATGATAGGGCTTCAGGTTCCGGTCATATGCGTGGTTATCGGGGAAGGTTCCAGCGGCGGAGCGCTGGCTATTGGAGTGGGAGATAAGATCTTAATGATGGAAAATGCTATTTATTCGGTTATCTCGCCTGAGGGCTGCGCGGCTATTCTCTGGAAAGATTCCTCTAAAGTTGAGGATGCCGCTGAGGCGTTAAAGCTTACAGCGCCGGATCTGCTGAATTTTGGTATTATTGATGAAATAATCCCTGAGCCGATCGGCGGAGCGCACCGTTTTAAAGAAGATGCTGCGAGGAATTTAAAAAACGCGATACTTAATAATATAAAAATATTGCAGGATATTCCTGTCAGCAGAATGCTGGAGATCCGTTTTGAAAAATTTAAAAAAATGGGAAGATTCATAGAGTAAATGCATACAATTACTCTAAGAAATAAAGATATTACGCCTTGCGAAGTGGAAAAAGCTGTAAAGGTATTAAATGACAATGGCCTGGTGATCTTTCCAACAGATACCGTTTACGGCCTGGCAGGAAGCGCCTATAGCAGTTTGGCGATTGAAAAGATATATCAGTTAAAACAAAGGCCTAAAGATAAGCCGTTTATAATTTTCGTTCCTGATATTGATTTTATAAAAAAAATTAATATTAAAATAACGCCAAAAATAAAAAATTTACTTCAGGTTTTTTGGCCCGGGGCGGTTACTTTTGTTTTTAAAAAAAATTTGGATGATATTCTGCCTCAGTTGGGGGGCAAGATAGCGGTTCGTATTCCTGAACATCCGGTTGTTCTTGCCATCCTGAAAGGCTTTAATGATCCGCTTGTGGTTACAAGCGCTAATATTTCAGGGGAGGGATCTCCCTTTGATTTCGATCAGATAGGTTCCGGTATTTTGGAAAAGACAGATTTGGCAATTGACGCGGGCAGGTGTAAGCTCAGTGTTATATCGACTATTGTTGATGTCAGTGAAAGTAAATTAAAAATTTTGCGCGAAGGCGCGATTCCGGCTGAAGAAATACTGAAAGTGTGGAATAATAAAGCCAGCATAGGAGAAATTAATGGAAAAAAAGTCAACAAAAGTGAAAAAGATCGTAAATATTGAGAAGAGGCCGCTTATGGTTACAGATACAACTTTGCGTGATGCCCATCAGTCTCTTTGGGCTACCAGAATGAGTACCGATGATATACTTCCGGTCGCGAGTAAAATCGATGATGTCGGTTATCATTCCGTTGAAGTATGGGGCGGCGCTACTTTTGATGTTTGCATGCGTTATCTTAATGAGGATCCGTGGGAAAGGCTGAAATTAATAAAAAAATATTTTAAGAAGACGCCCCTGCAAATGCTTTTACGCGGGCAGAATATAGTCGGTTATAAAAATTATCCTGATGACGTTCTGGATGTTTTTATTAAAAAATCGGTTGAGAACGGCATAAGCATTTTCAGGATCTTTGACGCTTTGAACGATGTCAGGAATCTTGAAAAAGCGATAGAAATAGTAAAAAGAGAGGGAGCTCACGCGCAGGGAAATATATGTTATACCATAAGCCCGTTCCATGATATTAAACATTATCTGGATTGCGCCAGGCGCCAGATAAATCTGGGAATAGATTCACTGAATATCAAGGATATGGCAGGCATTTTGACGCCGTATGTCGCGTATGACCTTGTAAAAGCGTTAAAAAATGAATTTAAGATAACAGTCCAGCTTCACTGCCATTCATCCTCAGGTATGGCCGCTGTCAGTTATTTAAAAGGAGTTGAGGCAGGCGCGGATATTATTGACTGCGCGTCGGCGCCGCTCGCGCTTTATACTTCCCAGCCGGCAATAGAAACCATGATGGCGATTTTCCGCGATACGGATAAAAAAATTAATCATAACATGGCCAAATTGAAAGAAGTTTCTGATTATTTTGAAGCTCTTTCAGAAAAGAAAAAATTATTGCGCCCGCAGCAATCGCTGATCGATATCGCGGTAATAACACATCAGGTACCGGGCGGGATGGTATCCAATTTGATCACGCAGTTAGATAAGCAGAAAGCCCTTGATAAACTGGAAGATGTTCTCGTGGAAATTCCTAAAGTCAGGCAGGATCTGGGTTATCCTCCTTTAGTTACACCGACAAGCCAGGTCATAGGAACTCAGGCGGTATTTAATGTTCTGACCGGGGAGCGGTATAAGATCGTGCCGGAAGAGGTTAAAGATTATGTCCGCGGATTGTACGGCCGCTCGCCGGCGCCGATAGATGAAAAGGTTAAACAGAAGATCTTGAAAGGCGAAAAGACCATTAATGTAAGGCCTGCTGACCTGCTTTCTCCGCTTATGGAAAAGGTTAAAGCCGAATTGGATCCGGATCTGGTCCAAAAAGAAGAAGATTATATTTCTTACGCGCTTTTTCCGCATGTTGCCCTGAGTTTTTTTAAAACAAGGAAAAATCCTGAAAAATATCCGCCTGTGCAAGACCCTCTTTTGGGCATGCAGATCGAAGCGGAAAAGAAAGAAAAAGATAAAGCGCAAAATACAAGCACGGTTGATGAAATAAAAAATATAGTAAAGGTAATGGAAGTAAACAATATTGCTGAATTGAGCCTTGAGGAAAAAGACAGCAAATTCAGGATCAAACGTATGATGGGTATTTCACTGGAATCGGTCGAGGGATTTGTCAGCGGGACTATTGCTGAGCCTGTTAAAGTTGTTCCGGGGATCGTTGAGGAAGAGACCGGGGCCGGGAAATTTTATGTTGAGTCTCCTATGATCGGCACATTTTACCGTTCCACATCTCCAACCGCGGAACCATTTGTTGAGGAGGGTGATGAGGTAAAACCGGGCCATGTTATATGTATTATTGAAGCAATGAAACTTATGAATGAACTTCAGATCGAAAAAAGAGGGCGTATTGAAAAAATATTAGTTAAAAATGCCCAGCCGATAGAAAAAGGGCAAAAATTATTTTTAGTGAAAGAATTATAACAAGTGGAGATAAAATTTGATTTTTCGCGTGTCCTGAAAAATACTTTTTTTTTGATCTGTTCTTCTATTTTAAGCAAATTATTTACATTAGTTTTTATTGTTTTTGCCGTACGTTCTTTAGGGGTAAAAGAGTTCGGTATATACGCGCTGGTCCTATCCCTTATTTCTATTTTTACTGTCATTTCAGATTTTGGTTTTTACACTTTAATAGTCCGGGATGTTTCACAGGACAAAAGCCTTTCGTCTAAATATCTTACCCATGTTTTATTCCTGAAAATATTTTTTGTTATTTTGTCCTACGCGGGATTATATTTTCTCGCGTATTTTCTGAATTATTCCTTAGATGTTAGAATTATTTTAATGATCGCGGGGATCGGTTTGATAGCTGATTCGTTAAGAAATACCCTTAACGCGTTCTTTTTTGTTTATCAAAGAATAGATATGCTTTCAAGGCTTAACGCGTTATATTCTCTGATAAATTCGATATTCGGAATATTAATATTAGTTTCAGGATATGGATTGAAAGGCCTGTTCCTCGGAATAGCTTCAGTAAATTGGCTGTTTTTAATAATAACTTTATTTGTAATTTTAAAAAATTTTACTTTTCTGGAACGCAAAGTAGAATTTATTTTTTTGCAGCATTTGATAAAACAGGTTTTTCCTTTCGCTTTTCTTACGATCTTATCAATTGTTTATTTTAAAATGGACACTGTAATGCTTTCAGTTTTTAAGGATGAGCTTACGGTTGGCTATTATAATGCCCCTTACAAATTAATAGAAATATTAATGTTTATCCCTGTCACGTTTTCCGCGGTATTGTTCCCTGTTGTTTCCTCGTTTTCTATTCTTTCAAAAAAAGCCCTGTCAGAAAGTTATAAATGGGCGTTGAAAATCCTTACTATTATTGTATTCCCGATCGTAATGTCCTGCACAATTTTAAATAAACAGATCATTGAATATTTGCTTGGTGAAAATTATCTGGTTTCAGGCCCGGTATTTGTCGTTCTGATCTGGGCGTTACTGTTTATTTTTATTAATGCTTCAGCGGGAAATATTATTTATAATTCAACGTACCTCAGGTCTTTTATTTATTTCTCAACGGCCAATACTTTTTTAAATCTTCTTTTAAATGTTATATTTATTCCTAAATATAGTTTTATGGGCGCGGGCATGGTTACTTTATTAACTGAAATTACCGGAATGGCCATAAATATTTATTTTTTGAAAAAAATATTATTTGAATTTCCTTCTTTCAGGGAGATATTTGTTAAACCTGTCACAGCTGTTTTATTAATGGGAATTATTATTTTAATATCAAAAGGCCTTATTTCCAATATTTATATCCTGATCTTAATCATAATTGCCTCCTTTGCATTCTATGGATGGCTATTATTACGGATGAAAATAATTTCTAATGACGAAAAAGCGTCGATAAGAAATTTATTCATGAAAGTAAATTAAAAATGAGATTAACAATAAGTATAGTAAATTGGAATACAAAAGAATTATTAAAAAATTGCCTTGAATCGATATTTCAAAATTATTCAGGGAACGATTATGAGGTTATTGTTGTTGATAATAATTCAAATGATGGAAGTATCGAAATGCTCGAAAAATGTTTTCCGCGGGTAAAAAAAATAAAAAATGAATATAATGCCGGTTTTGGCAAAGCAAATAACCAGGCGATGGCGGTTTGTGAAGGCGAGTATATTCTTATATTAAATCCGGATATAGTGATCAAAAAAGGGTCACTGGAAAAGATGCTGGATTTTCTTGAAAAAAATGAAAGCGCGGGCGCGGCCGGGGCAAAACTTTTAAACCCTGACGGCACTGTCCAAATGAAAGGTTTTTACAGGAAATTCCCTTCGCTGATGCAGATATTATTATTCAAATCCGTATTATATAAAATTTTCAGGCATTTTGAGGGTATTTCATCGCGCTATTTTGAATATCAGGATATTAATAATTTGCATGAGGTTGATCAGATCCCTGGTGCCTGTATTTTAGTTAAAAGAGAAGTTTATAAAAAAATAGGCGGGTTTGACGAGGAATATTTCATATGGTATGAAGATGTTGATTGGTGTTACAGAATGAAAAAAGCCGGCTGGAAATTGTATTATCTGCCGGAGGCCGAGATAACGCATTATGGGGGACAAAGTTTTTTAAATATTGATACGGGAGAAAAAATTGTTTTATTTTATACGAGTTTGTTAAAATATTTTAAAAAAAATCTTCCTCAAAAAGATTACTTTTTAGCGCGGTCAATTATTATTTCAAATTTCATGATCGTTAATATCCTTCAGATATTGCTGTATCCTTTTGCGATAAATAAACGGAAGGTTTGGAAGGCCAATATTTTCGCGCGCTGGAGATTTATAAAAAATGTTTATTGAGAAAAATAAGTGGTTATTTTTAATTCTGGCGTTATATTTTATCCTGGCGATAAATTATACAATAAATGTACCTATATTTGAAGCGCCTGACGAACCTGACCATTTTTTGCACGTGAAATATTTAATAAAATATCACCGTCTTCCTCTGCTGGATGAAAAAATACCGGACGCGCCAAGAACAGCCATACACCCGCCGCTTTATTATTTTTTAAGCGCGATAATTTACGCGCCGTTTCAGGCTTATGACCACGCGATAGAATATACGTATAATGAAAAATTCGGGTTGATAAATAAAAACAGGTATTTTCATAAGGATGAAAACCTGCGGGATCATTTTCCGTTTTATATTGTCAGGCTATTTTCTATATTACTGGGAATGGGGACAATTGTTTTCGGGTGGAAGACAGCAAACGAATTATTTGAGGAAAAAAATACTTTAACAATAATGTCAACAATGCTGATCGCCTTTATCCCTCAATTTATCTATATCAGCAGTGTTTTAAATTGCGATAATCTAGCGAATTTTGTTTCCTCTGTTATTTTATGGCTTTTAATAAAAATGGCAAAAGATGATCATCCTGATAAAAAGGATATTATTGTGACAGGAATATTCCTGGGGCTGGCCGCTATTACAAAATTCACGGTATTGTTCGTAATCCCATTCGCGATCCTTGTATTATATATAATACAAGAAAATAAAATAGAATATTTAAAAAACGTATTAATTATTTTAATTATTATTGTAATAATATCCGGCTGGTACTACCTTAGGAACTATTTGATATCTGACTATGCCTTAGGCGGAAAATTTGTGCTGAAAAGGGGGCTTTTATCCTCATATTTTATCAAGCCATTTGCGGTTATGATGCTTCTTTCTTTTTTTGGGCTTTTTGGCTGGATGAATATTGTTATGGGTAAGATCATTTATATGTTTTATATTATATTTTATGGAATTGGATTTTTTACCGCGATGAATTATATTATTAAAAAAAAGCCGCCTATCGCGGATAAATATCCAAAAATACGAATTTATACCTGTATTATGTTTTTAGGAATTTTATTAAGTTTGATATCAAATATCAGATACAATATGTATGGTGATGATTATCAGGGAAGGCATATGCATACGGTTATCGTTCCATTTGCTATTTTAACAGCTATGGGATATTATTATATATATTCCCTGATCAAAGAGAAATATCAATTATTAATAGGGGAGAAAGCAAAAACGCTTATTATTTTCATTTTGATAATTATTTTTGTATATTTAAATATATTTATTGTTAATGCTTATATCAAACCGGGTTTTGCCGGAGCGTTTATATGATCTCTATAATCGTTGTAACCTGGAATTCAGCGGAATATTTATTCTCATGCTTAAGATCAGTTAAGGAGCAAACTGAGACTGATCTGGAATTGATCATAGTTGATAATAATTCAAAAGACTCGACAAAAGAGATCATAAGTTTATTTGAGAGTGATATATTTATTGAAAATTCAGTTAACATGGGGTTTGCCGCGGCGAATAATCAGGGGATCAAAGCGTCTAGAGGGGAATATGTTTTAACCTTGAATCCTGATGTTATTTTAGGCCCGGATTATTTAAAAAAAGTCAAAGAGAAAATCACTGAAAATGAAGATACAGGCATGGTCTCGGGTAAATTGGTAAGGCCCGCCCAGGCGGGCAGTCCCTCCGGCGTAATCGATTCGCAGGGGCTTTATTTAAGCAATTCACGCAGATTTTATGATATAGGGCAGGGGGAGGAAGAAAAAGGCATAGAGCATGGGGCAGGGAGCATGGGGCAGGGAGATAAGAAGTCACAAGTTGTAAGTAACAAGTCACAAGCAAAGAGCGAGAGATTGATTGGGCCTTGCGCGGCGGCGGGGTTTTACCTGCGGGAGATGCTGGAAGAGATAAAAATTGAAGGTGAATATTTTGATGAGGATTTCTTTGCTTATGTTGAAGATGTGGATCTCGCGTGGCGCGCGAATATTTTCGGCTGGAAAGCGGTATACTGTCCGGAAGCCAAAGCGGTTCATTTCAGGGGCGGGAGCAGCGTTAATTCTGAATGGATGCAATATCTCAGTTTTCGCAACAGGTATCTTATGATGATTAAAAATGAAACTACGGCGCATTTTATAAAATATTTATATCTTTTTATTTTATATGACCTGTTCAGGTTTATTTATTTATTATTTAAAAACAAATATGTTTTTAATAGTAAATATAAAAATTCAAACCTTATTAATAAAGCATGGAAGAAAAGAAAACTGATCTTGAAAAATTAATTTCAATTATTATAATCAATTGGAATGGCGAAAGATTTCTTCCCGCATGTATTGGATCTGTTAAAGCTCAGAGTTATGGGAAAATTGAAATAATATTGGTGGATAACGCGTCTCAGGATAATTCTTTGGTTAATCTTCCTCGGGAAGTCATTCTCATACAAAATAATGTGAATAAGGGTTTTTGCGCGGCGGCTAATCAAGGGATAAAAAAGAGCAGCGGCGGAATTATTATTTTATTAAATCAGGATGTTACACTTGATAAAGATTTTGTTAAAAATATCGCCGGAACTTTTTATCTGAATAAACCCGCGGGAATGGTTTCAGGCAAGATCTTCCGGATGGACGGCATGACAATTGATTCTACCGGTCAATTTATGAATAAGTGGTGTAAACCTGTTGAAAGAGGATACAATAAGAAAGACCAGGGCCAGTATGACAAAAAAAACAGGTCTTTTTCGGTTTGCGGTGCGGCAGCGTGTTATAGAAGGGAGATGCTTGAGGATATCAGGATAAAAGATGAATATTTTGATGAGAATTTTTTTGCGTTCTATGAAGATCTGGACTTAGGCTGGCGCGCGCAGCTTAAGGGGTGGAAAGCTTTTTTTGATCCGGGCGCGGTAGTATATCATTATCGCGGAGGCACGCAAAATAAGAATCAGCGGTTCCAGATATTGGGACGTCCTAAAAATATACAGCTGAAAATTATTTTTAACAGGTATCTGATGATAATTAAAAATATTTCAATGGTACATTTAATATTATATTTCCCATTTTTTTTAACCAGAAGTATAATAGACCTGTTTTTTGTGATTTTATTTATTCGGGATCCTGCTGGGGTATTTAATGAAATTACTTTATTTAAGAGCGCGTGGAAAAAACGGGCTGTAATTCAGGCGGGAAGGTCAACACCGGACAAAATTATAAGGAAATATATTATTTAAAATCATGTATTTAATCTATTTTTGTATATTTACAGGTTCATTTATATTGTCTTTAGGGCTTACGCCATTTTTCAGGTATTTGGCCCTGCGGCTGGAAATCCTGGACAAGCCGTCAACTAATCTGAAAAATCAGAATAAGCCTGTGCCATACCTGGGCGGGCTGGCTATTTATTTTTCATTCATTATAGTTATAGTACTGGTCATAATATTATCGCCGCTGGAGTTTAATCCTGATATTATAAGCATAATCATTGGCGGCACAATAATATGCCTGGTGGGATTTTTGGATGATATTTACAAATTCAAACCTTTATCAAAATTTATCTTCCAGTTTATTGCCGCGGGCGTCCTTATTTATTTTGACCTGAGGCTCAAGATCTATTTTCTGCCTAAATCAGTGAATATTTTACTTACGCTTTTATGGATTGTCGGGATAACCAATGCTTTTAATCTTATTGACATTATGGACGGATTATCCGCAGGAGTTGCATTTATCGCGGGTATAACATTTTTATTTGTCGCTCTTCCTTCAAACCAGGTATTCATAATACTTTTTTCCGCCGCGCTTTCAGGCGCTGTCATCGGATTTATACCTTATAATTTCAAGCCCGCGTCGATCTATATGGGAGACGCGGGAAGCCAATTTTTGGGTTTTGTGCTTGCCGCGATAGCCATTGGTGAAAGTTATACCGCGGTAAATAATATCGCGCTTTTAAGCCCGGTCCTGATCCTGGGAATTCCTATTTATGATACGCTCCTGGTTTCGATCATCAGATTAAAACAGAAAAAAAATCCGTTTATGGGCAGCCCGGACCATTTTGCCTTGAGATTGGCGGCATTGGGCATTGATACCCAGTTTGTGGTCATTATTATATATCTTTTATCGGTCATATTGGGACAGGCTTCTTATATTGCAACGCAGGTCAATTTTTACGGGGCTGTATTTACATACTGTTTGATCATTATTATGGCGGCGATTTTCGGGTGGAGGCTGGGAAAGATCAAAATGGCGAGGGATTTAAAGTGAAAGAACCGGTTGTAATTTTAGGCGCGGGGCTTACAGGGTTAAGTACCGCGTATCATTTAAAAAGAGATTATCAAATTTTTGAAAAAGAGGATGAGGCAGGGGGGCTGTGCAGGTCGCACATAGTTAACGGTTTCAGCTTTGACTATACGGGGCATCTTCTTTTTTTAAAAGATCCTGGAATAAAAAAATTGGTTTTTGACTTACTGGGTAATAATATAAAATGTCACTCAAGAAAGTCATGGGTATATTTGAAAGATCAGCTTATACCTTTCCCTTTTCAGGCTAATTTCGGTTTATTGCCTGCTTCGATAGCCAAAGAATGCCTGGGCGATTTTATCTTCGCACGGGGTTATAATAAAAATAAAGATGCTAATAATTTTTCAAGCTGGTTAAACAGCAGATTCGGAAAAGGGTTAACAAAATATTTTTTAAGGCCGTATAATGAAAAGATGTGGCGGGTTCCTCTATCAAGGATAACGTTAGATTGGGTGGAGAAATTCATTCCGCAGCCTGAACTTGATGATGTGGTTGAAGGTGTGCTGGGTAAGAAGAAAGACAAATATGGTTATAACGCGGAATTCTGGTATCCCGAAAAAGGCGGTATATTTTCATTACCCAGGGCCCTGAAGAACAGGGTGAAAAATCTTCATTTGAATGAAGAGGCGGTTGAAATATCTTTAAAGAAGAAGACGGTAAGGTTCAGGTCAAAAAAAGAAATTTCATATTCAAATATAGTTTCAACGATGCCGCTTCCTGAACTTATAAAAATAATAAAGGATATTCCTGCTGAAATAAAAACTAAAAGCAAGGGATTATCATGTTGTTCCGTATTTAATATTAACCTTGGTTTGAACATACAGCTGGATCCGAACATCCATTGGATATATTTCCCGGAGAAAAAATATCCGTTTTACCGTTATGGAGTTATCTCGAATTTTTCAGGTAATGCTGCTCCCGCGGGCAAGAGTTCGATCTATATTGAAATATCATATTCTTCCGGCAAAAAGATCAATAAAAAACATGTTTTGGAAGATACTATAAAGCGGCTTATCGAACTTAAAGTAATATCTGATAAAAACGATATTAACACTATAAAAACATTAGATATTAAATACGCGTATGTAATATATAATTCCGCGAGAAAAAACTACTTGAGAGATATTCTTGAATATCTCGAAAAACAGGGGATCTATTCCCGCGGAAGATATGGAAGTTTTGATTATTCCTCAATGAACGATGCCCTTATAGCGGGAACGGATATAGCGGAAAAATTAAATGCCGAATAAAATAATTCAGATAATCACTAAATTGGAATTAGGCGGGGCTCAGGCGATCGTGCTGGACCTCTGCCGTAAATTAATTTCAGAAAAGAACGAGGTTGTTCTGATAACTAATGACGAAGGAGTTCTGGTCCCCGACGCGAAAAAGATCGAAAAGCTTAAGATCTATTTCCTGCCGGAGCTGGACAGAAAGATCACTCCGTTAAAAGATCTTAAATGTTTTAATAAAATTAAGAATATTATTAAAGAAGAAAAGCCTGATATTGTCCATACCCATAGCTCAAAAGCCGGAATTCTCGGCAGGTTTGCCGCAAGATCCAATAAAGTTCCTGTTATTGTTCATACTATCCACGGATTTGCCTTTAATGATTATCAGGGCTATTTAACCAGAAAGCTTTTTATTATATTAGAAAAATTAACGGCAAATTTCACAGACAGATTGATCGCGGTTTCCTACGATGTTATGGAAAAGGGATTAAAGGAGAACATCGGGGTAAAAGAACAATATAAAGTAATTTATAATGGGGTTGATGTTAATTTATTGCAAAATATAAATATTGATAGAAGTATTAAGATCAAAGAACTTGGGCTTGATCCAAATATTCCCATTGTCGGGATGGTTGCCTGTTTAAAGCCCCAGAAAGCCCCGGGGGATTTTATTAAAATGGCAAATATGATCCTGGAAAATCACCAAAAATCCCAGTTTATTCTGGCCGGGGACGGCATATTGAGAGATGAAGTTGAGTTCCTGGTTAAAAGATATAAGCTAGAAAAAAATGTCCGTCTTTTAGGCTGGAGAAGAGATCTGCCTGAACTGCTTTCTATTATGGACGTTTTCGTGTTAACTTCTTTATGGGAAGGATTGCCTTTGACTGTCCTTGAGGCTATGGCTGCCGGAAAACCTGTGGTCATAAATAAAATTGACGGAAATAAAGACATTGTTATTGACGGGGAAAATGGTTTTTTATGCGAACCAAAAAACATAAAGCAAATGGCGGAAAAAGTGGTCTATTTACTTAATGATCACAACAAGGCCGGATCGATGGGAGAAAAAGCAAAACAATCCGTTCGGAAATATGATAAAAGCAAAATGCTTGAAGAAAATATAATGTTGTATAAGGAATTATTATGAAAAAGATAAAATCACTTATTTCAAAGAATGATGCGCGGGCACTAATTCCGGACATCAGTACCTTGAGTTTTATTAATATATTCCCTTTTTATATAATGCTGATAGATGAAGACCACCGTATCCTGTTGGTAAATAGCGCCTTCGAAAGAAAATTTGGCATCAAGCAGGAACAGATAACAGGTAAATACTGCCCGAAGGTGGTGCATAATTATAACAGGCCTTTTCCCGGGTGCCCTCTGGAGGATGTGTTAAGAAAAGGCCGGAATGTTGAAAAAGAAATGTATGATAAGAAGCATGAAAAATGGCTCAGATCGGCGGTTTACAAAACAAGATACAGGACTTCCGGCGGGAAAAAGATCTTTGTCCATATGGTTTATGATATCACTGAAAAAAAACAGGCTGAAGACGAAAACAAACATAATCAACAGATCCAATCTGTCTTAAGCACAATGCTTGAAATATCATCAATGCGCGGTACGCTTGAGGATGAACTTAAACTTATACTGAAGAAGATACTTTCTTTACGCTGGCTGGGGCTGATAAATAAGTGGGGAGTATTCCTGAAAGATGAGAATAAGGATATCTTCAATTTATCAGTATATTCCAGGCTTCCGAAAAGCCTCCTGATAATGTGTAAAAATGTGCCGTTCAACAGGTGTCTTTGCGGTAAAGCGGGTGCCCGCAAAAAGATGATTTTTAAGAGTAAGGTGGATTCTGATCATGAAAACTTATATAAGGGCATTAAACCGCACGGGCATTATTGTATACCGATAATATTCAGAGAAAAAGTCCTGGGTGTTTTAAACCTGTATGTGGCCGCCGGGCACAAAGGGAATAAATATGAAAAATTATTTTTTAAAACCGTCGCGGACATATTAGCCGGGATAATTGTCAGAAAAAATATTGAAAATGAACTTAAAGAGAACGTGGATAATCTCAGGAAAACCTTAAAGGGTATTGTTAAACTTATAGTTTCCACTGTAGAGGTAAGAGACCCTTATACTGCCGGGCATCAACACTCCGTTTCAGATCTTGCGCGCGCGATCGCCCAGACAATGGGGCTTCCAAAAGATCAGGTCGAAGGTATACGTTTCGCGGGGATTATTCATGACCTTGGGAAATTATTCATACCATCGGAAATATTGAGTAAGCCCGGGCACCTTAATGATATCGAGTACGACCTGATCAAGACACATTCCAGAATAGGATATGAAATGCTCAGGTCAATTGATTTCCCATGGCCTCTCGCGGATATCATACTTCAGCATCATGAAAAAATGGACGGGTCCGGGTATCCTAATGGATTAAAAGATAAAAAAATATTGATTGGGGCGAAGATCATAAAAGTAGCTGATGTTATTTCGGCAATGGCATATCACAGGCCTTACAGGCCCGCTCACAACCTTAAATATGCCCTGAAGGAGATCAAAAGCAATATAGGCAGGTTCTATGATCCTGAAGTAGTTGCCGCTTGTTTAAAAGTCTTTAGAAATGGATATAAACTGAAAGGCTAAAATCAATGGAGAAATGTTAATGAAAAGGATCGAGCTAATTGCTCCCGCGGGAAATTTGGAAAAATTGAAAACCGCGATACAGTTCGGCGCGGACGCGGTTTATCTTGGGGACAAGAGGTTCAGTTTAAGGGCGTGCGCGGATAATTTCGGCATTGATGAAATAAAGAGCGCCGTGGATTACGCGCGTAAAAAAAATGTTATGGTTTATGTTACCATTAATTGTTTCGCGCATAATGAAGATATTGAACTTTTAAGGGATTATATCCTTGAATTAAAAAAGCTAAAAATTGACGGGGTAGTTGTTTCTGATCCCGGGGTATTTTCGATCCTTCAAAAAATCGCCCCTGAAATAAAGATCCATTTAAGCACTCAGTCGAATACGCTTAATTATGAATCTGTGAAGTTTTGGGAAAAGCTTGGAGTATCCCGGATCATACTCGCGCGGGAACTGAAATTCGGCGAGATAAAAAAGATCAAAGAGAACACGTCGATTGAACTCGAGGTATTTATACACGGCGCGATGTGTATGGCATACTCGGGCCGTTGCATGTTGAGCAGTTATTTGACGGGCAGGGACGCGAATAAAGGGGATTGCGCTCATCCATGCCGTTATAAATATAGTTTGGGCGAGGAGAAACGCCCGGGACAGTATTTTGATATCGAAGAAGACGGACAAAAGACTTATATCTTAAGTTCTAAGGACCTATGCACGATAAAACATATCCAGAAATTTATTGATCTGGGTATTATCGGATTTAAGATCGAGGGCAGGATGAAAGGTATTTATTATCTTGCGGTGGTAACAAGGTCATACAGGCACGTGATTGATGAATATCTTAAAGATCCAAAAAATTATGTTTTTAATAATGAATGGGAAAAGGAGCTTTCAACGATAAGCCATAGGGAATACACCGCGGGATTTTATTTTGAAAGGGATAGTATCAATATGCAAGCCGATAAAAATATCGCGTATTTTCAGAAATATGACCTTGTCGGGGTTGTAAAAAATGTTTTTAAAGATAATCTATATGTGATAGAATGCAGAAATAGAATTCGGGTTGGGGACCAGCTTGAAGTCCTTACGCCCGGGGAAAATATACAGGTGAAAAAAATAGAAAAAATATATGACCTTGAAATGAATGAATTACAGGAATCACACGCGAATGATATACGCATAACAGGCCTGCTTAAAGATCTGCCGGAAGGCAGCTTATTAAGGCATAAAAAATAATAAGAATTTAAGATGAAAAAGGAATAGCAAAATGGATAGGAAAATAATTGTTTTACTGTTTATCATAACTATTAGCATTTTATTTGTCAGGCCTTTAAAAAGTGAAACTGTACCTGATAGTGCCAGTGAATATGCCAAAAAAGAAATTGTTTTTATAAAATGGGGTGATGGCGAAAATGAGGTGGAATTAGAAGAAGAGGATGTTGAAGACAGTTATGGCGGAGAAATAATTAGAATTACACCTAAAGGAATAAAAGTCGATGGAAAAGGCAATATCTATTTTGAAGATTCAGTAACATCGGAAATAGTTAAATATAATATAGAATTCAAAAAAATTGAAAAATATAAAAGCAGTGAAGGTATATTTAAAATATTAGTAGATAAAGAGCAGGATGGCCTTTATATTTTAAATTCAAGTGATAATTCTGTTGATGTTATATTAACAGGCAAAGACAGGGCCAAAAAAATAAACCGCGCTATAAGTGATTTTCTGCTGAAGTCTGATCTGAAAATAAAAAATAAAATACTTTTCAGCGGAACAAAGAAAAAAATCTCTTTTGATGAAACAGATACGTCAAATATCGAGCTTCTAGACGAAAAATCGATTTCGGAATATGATCTTAGCGCGAAGAACTCGTTGGTAAAATATAAAGTTATAGAACCTTTGTACACTTATTATTTTTATAATTTAAAAAAAATAGGCGCGGCATGCGATGAAATTAAGTATAAAACCGGATATTCGTCAGAATATCTTGGTTTTATTAATGTAGATAAAAATAAAAATATTTATTATTTATTCAGCAAATCCCCTATAATCGAATATGATCCAATACAGTATTTTATAGTCAAAATGGATCCTGCCATGTGTAAAATAGACATAATATTCCTGGAAATTGACAAATTTACCGGTTATATGGTTGAACCCAGGGAATATGTAGACGTTGATTATAATGGTAATATATATCAGTTAGTAAATGAAAAATACGGTGTTCATATATTATGCTGGAGAAAACAGGGGATGGATACAAATCTCTTAATTGAAGAAAAATAAAAAACCATGCACCGCGTAGGGCGCATGGTTTTTTTGAATAAACACTACTTTTTATCTTTGAGCTTTCCGTGAGCCGCCGCTAATCTCGCGATAGGGATACGGAAAGGAGAGCAACTGACATAACTCAAGCCTGTGCGGTGGCAGAATTCAACGGAAGAGGGCTCGCCGCCGTGTTCTCCGCAAATACCGATCTTCATACCGGGCCTTGTACGTCTTCCTTTTTCGACCCCGATCTTCATTAACTGGCCAACGCCTTTCTGGTCGATCGCCTGAAAAGGGCTCGTTTCAAGAATACCGTTTTCAAGGTAATAATTCAGAAATTTACCTGAATCATCACGGCTGAAGCCGAAGGTTGTCTGTGTAAGGTCATTTGTACCGAAAGAGAAAAATTCAGCTTCGACAGCGATCTCATCCGCTGTAATCGCGGCGCGGGGCAGTTCGATCATTGTTCCGATCGAATATGTCAGTTTTTTACCGCATTTTTTTGTAACTTCTTTAGCGGTTTCTATAATAAGTTCTTTTTGTGATTTTAATTCAGTTACAATACCGACTAAAGGAACCATTATTTCAGGAACGATCTTATATCCTTCTTTTGTTAATTCGCACGCTGCCTCAAAAATGGCCCTTGCCTGCATTCTGGTTATTTCAGGATAATAAATACCAAGACGGCATCCGCGGAGCCCCAGCATAGGATTAAATTCATGCAGGTCCTGAATTCTGTCAAGAAGCTTTTTCTTTTGAGAGATCAGGTTTATGTCGCCTTTTGTCGCCTCGAGTACGGCTATTTCAACCATTAACTCTTCACGTTTAGGTAAAAATTCATGTAAAGGCGGATCCAAAAGCCTTATAGTAACGGGATATCCATCCATTTCTCTGAATAATCCCTTAAAATCTTCTTTTTGCATCGGGAGAAGTTTATCTAATGCCTTTATACGGTCTTCTTCGGTATCAGCAAGGATCATTTCCTGCACAATAGGAAGCCTTTCCTCGGCAAAAAACATATGTTCGGTACGGCATAACCCTATGCCCTCGGCGCCAAGAGCCCTTGCTATTTTCGCGTCTCTCGGGATATCCGCGTTAGCGCGGACTTTTAAACTTCGGATCTGGTCCGCCCAGCTCATTATAAGCTTATAATCATTAAATAATGTTGATTGTTTGACATCCAGTTTACCGGTTAAAACCTGGATTATCTCAGATTCTACAGTGTCAACCTTTCCTAAAATAACCCGTC
This sequence comes from bacterium, assembly GCA_028719205.1. Classification (GTDB taxonomy): domain Bacteria; phylum JACRDZ01; class JAQUKH01; order JAQUKH01; family JAQUKH01; genus JAQUKH01. The sequence goes on along the minus strand of JAQUKH010000007.1, from coordinate 49,494 downwards.
CGGTACCGCCGTCAATGGTGATCCAGTCGCCTTCCCTGACAGTTGTGGAATTTATTGAGAACATTTTATTTTTCTCATCAACTTTAATAGTTTCGCATCCCGCGACGCAGGGTTTTCCCATTTGGCGTGAAACAACTACCGCGTGGCTTGTGGCACCGCCGCGGCTGGTTAATATTCCTTCCGATACAGCCATTCCGTGTATGTCATCAGGAGAAGTTTCCATTCTTACAAGAAGAGTCTTTGTTTTCTTTGCCCAATTAACCGCGTCTTCCGCGGTGAATACTACCTGTCCGCTTGCCGCGCCGGGAGAAGCGTTAAGGCCTTTAGCTATAACCTGGATCTTGGCTTTCGGGTCTAAAATAGGGTGGAGCATCTGATCCAATTGCTGCGGTTCAACCCTGAGGACAGCTTCCTCCTTTGTGATCAATTTTTCTCTGACCATATCTACCGCGACCTTGATCGCGGCAAAGGCTGTTCTTTTGCCGTTCCTGGTCTGCAGCATATATAGTGTATTTTTTTCAATTGTGAATTCAAAATCCTGAACATCGCGGTAATGTTTTTCAAGGCGGCTGGTAATAGCCTTTAATTGTTTAAACGCTTCAGGCATATCTTTTTCAAGATGAGCTATCGGGTTTGGGGTTCGTATGCCGGCGACGACATCTTCTCCCTGAGCGTTAATTAAATATTCACCGTAAAACATTTTTTCGCCTGTAGAGGGATTTCTTGTGAAACCGACACCTGTAGCTGAATCATTTCCCATATTCCCGAATACCATCGCCTGGACGTTAACCGCGGTACCAAGATTATGGTCAATATTGTGAATTTTCCGGTAGGTTATCGCGCGGGGATTATTCCATGAATTAAAAACCGCGTCACGCGTCATTGCCAGTTGTTTTTTAGGGTCTGTGGGGAAAACTTGTCCTGTTTGTTCCTGATACGCTTTTTTATACATTTCAACAAGCTGTTTAAGGTCGCCGGTATTTAATTCAGTATCCAGTTTTATCCCTTTTTTATTTTTCATTTCGGTCATGTGATGTTCAAAATGTTCTTTATCAACTCCCATGACAACATTTCCGAACATTTGGATAAACCTGCGATAGGCGTCATAGGCAAACCGCTCATTGCCGGTCTTTTCAGTTAAGCCTTTTACAGAATCATCGTTTAATCCGAGATTAAGAACAGTGTCCATCATTCCGGGCATTGAGAACTTTGAGCCTGACCTGACAGAAACAAGCAGCGGGTCACTTTTGCCGCCTAATTTCTTATTCATTACTTTTTCAAGGCGTAAAAGATTTTTGTCAGCCTGTTCAATTATTTCTTTTGATAATTTTCTTTTATTATCATAAAAGAAATTACAGGCCTCAGTGGATATTGTAAAACCGGGAGGGACAGGAACCCCGCTGTTTGTCATTTCAGCCAAACCGGCGCCTTTCCCGCCAAGAACATCCTTCATTTTTCCATTGCCGTCGGCTTTGCCGTTACCAAAAAAATATACCCACTTTTTTGCCATAAAAAGACCCCCTATATTATTTATCTTTTTTTATATAACAATTTTTGAAAAATCGGCTATTTTATAAAACATTGAAGCAATATTATACAACAAATTCAATCTGTTTTGTTGAATTTCTTTATTTTTATCCATTACAAGTACATCAGTAAAAAACTTATCGATTGGTTCCCTGAGCGGCTTCAATTTATTATAAGCTGAATGATATTCATATTTATATATCTGTCCTGTAAAATCTTCCTTAATAGCCAGAAATTTCCGGTAAAGTTCAATTTCCGCGGTTTCAGTTAAAAGCTCCTGGTTTATATCGAAAGAAGGGGATATATTCTTTAAAATATTTGTTACACGGGAGAAAGAAGTCGCGATCTCTTTAAAATCGCTTTCCGCGTAAATATCCATCATTGTTTTTGCCCTTTTTTTGTCTAAAAGCGGATTATCAAAACCGCCGGCAAGCACAGCGTCAATGCAATCATATTTTATGCCTTCTTCGAGCAGTAAATTCCTGAATCTCTGCAGAAAGAAATTTATGATGTCCAGTTCGATACTAGTTTTTGATAATTTATCCGATAGGAGCGTATAACTTTTTTTGATCAGCGCGGATAAGGAAATATTGTAATTTTTACGCCATATTATGTGAAGTATACCGTTGGCCTGCCGCCTTAAGGCAAACGGGTCTTCAGAACCTGTCGGGATCTTGCCTAAAAGGAAAAAGGAGGCGATATTATCTATTTTGTCAGAGATCGAAAGAACAGAGCCAAGCCCGGTTTCAGGAAGAGCATCATTTGAAAACCTCGGCAGGTAATGTTCATAAATTGCCTCCGCTATTTCGGGATCTCCCTTTTGAGCTAAAAAGTATTCTTTTCCCATGATCCCCTGAAGGGTAGGAAATTCCTTTACCATTTCTGTTAGGAGGTCTATTTTGCAGAGATCGGCTGATCTGGATATTTTATCCGCCGGCAGATTAAGCGCCAGGATCCCTGAAATATCAGTTGACAGCTTCTTGATCCGTTCAACCTTATCCAGGATCGTGCCTAATTTATACTGAAAAACTATTCCATTTAAATCGTTCAGGCGGTTTTCCAACGGATCTTTTCTGTCTTCATTCCAGAAAAAATTAGCGTCGTATAACCTTGCCCTGAATACCCATTCATTGCCCTGTCTGATGGTGTCCCTGGATTCTTTCAGGCTGTTAGTCACAACAACAAAATTAGGTAAAAGTTTTTTATTATTATCTTCAAGAGCGAAATATTTTTGCTGTTCCTTCATTACTGTGATCAACACCTGGGAAGGCAGCTGAAGGTAAGCTTCATCGAAACTTCCTACCAGGGCGTTCGGGTATTCAACCAGGTTAGTGACATGATCCAGCAATTCCTCATCAAAAACAATTTTCGCGTTTACATTCAGGTTTTGAGTAAGAGCGTTCAATTGTTTTATTATTATATCTTTTCTTTCCTTTGGGTCTATTACGACCATTTCTTTTTCAATTATCGCTTTATAGTTTAAAGCGTCTGTTATTAAAACTGGTTTATTCCCTTTTAACCGGTGGCCGTAAGAAAGACGTGAAGAACTTATGGATGCCAGCGAAATTTTTACGATCTTATCATTAAGCAGGGCGGTTATCCAGCGGATAGGGCGCACAAATTTGAAGTTTGTCTCTTCCCATCGCATCTGTTTGGGGAATACCAGAGATCTGATAATTTGCAGCAGTATTTCAGGAAGGATCTTTTTAGTTTTCTGGCCTTTTATCTTTTTTATAGCGAAGACATAATCATTATTTTTAAAATCTTTTACTACCAGTTTGTTTGTTTTAACGCCGCATTTATCGGCAAACCTTTGTCCCGCCTCGGTTATTTTCCCTGAAGGGTCAAACGCTATATTTTTAGCCGGCCCGCGTAATTCCGATAAGATATCGTCCTGTCCGCCGGAAAGCCCGTTTATTAAAAGTATCAGCCTGCGGGGCGTTCCATATACGGTAATATTGGTATAAGAAATCCTGTGATTTAGTAAAATATCCGCGCTTTTAGTTTTTAAAGATTCCATCCCTCTTTGCAATAATTTCGCGGGGATCTCTTCAGTGCCGATTTCGAGTAATAAATTATTTTCCATTTTCATCCTGTCTTACATTGTTGGTATATTTTTCCATGTATTTTTCCGCGCATCTTTTCGCAAGATTTCTGATCTCTCCTATAAATCGCGTTCTTTCGCTTACCGAGATGGCCTGGCGGGCGTCTAAAACATTAAATATATGGGAGCATTTTAAAACAAAGTCATAAGCCGGGAAAACCAGGTCTTTTTCCAGGAGGTTCAGCACCTCTTTTTTATAACTTTCAAAAAGGCTGAAATGTATTCCGATATCCGCGTGTTCAAAGTTGTAAGCGGAAAATTCAGATTCGGTCCTTAAATGAACATCCCCGTATTTTATTCCGTTATGCCATTCGATATCATACACGGAGTTAACCTCCTGAATGAACATGCATAACCGTTCCGTTCCGTATGTGATCTCAGCGGAAACAGGAGCAAGCTCAAAACCTCCGACCTGCTGGAAATATGTGAACTGCGTTACTTCCATACCGTCCAGCCATACCTCCCATCCTAATCCCCATGCGCCCAGAGTAGGGGATTCCCAGTCATCTTCAACAAAGCGTATATCGTGCTCTTTTGGATTGATCCCTAATTCTTCAAGGCTTTTCAAATACAGGCTTTGGATATCGGCAGGGGAAGGTTTAATAATTACCTGGAATTGATAATAATGCTGAAGGCGGTTCGGGTTCTGGCCGTACCGGCCGTCAGTAGGCCTTCTTGAAGGCTGAACAAACGCTGTGCGCCATGGTTTCGGGCCAAGGACCCTGAAAAAAGTTGAAGGGTGGAATGTGCCCGCGCCGACTTCAATATCATAGGAAGAAGGAATAAGGCATCCCTGTTTACTCCAAAAATTCTGTAATTTAAAAATTAATTGCTGGAAAGTCAGTTTATTTTTCATTTGATAAGTTTTTCTATTATTTTTTTTGATTTCATTTTTTTATCCATATGATAAAAAATATAAAGTGAGAACAAATGCTCTATTTTTTTTAACGCTACAAAAGACACAATTACGTTCTCTATGCTGTTTAACGGCGCGTAGATCAACTTATTCATTATCATTACCGTATTATGGTCCAAACTGATATTCGATGACGATGATCTCGCGCAATTATTACAAATAATCCCTCCAAACTGCAGGCTGAAATATTTGATGTTCTTTGAAATTACAATTTTACAGTTAACACATTTGTCCAGTTCAGGCCCAAAACCAAGGATAAAAAGCAGCCGCAATTGAAAGCTTGAAATTATTATCTCCGGTTTGTTCGCTTTTTCCAGAAGGTAAAGGAACGTAAAAAGAAGATTAAAGATATCAATATTTTTGTCTTTATCTTTTGTAAGTTCCCTTGCCAGGTCAGTTATGTAAAAGGCCGACGCGATCTTTTTCAGGTCAGAGCGGATCTTAAAAAAAGACTCTTTAGTCTGGCACTGGGTAAGTATTAAAAGGTCTCCTTTCCTTTTTTCCCATAAAAGGATCTCGTTATAGGTAAACAATTCCAAAGAACTCCCGAAGCGATTTTCTATTTTTCTGATACCTTTAACCAATACATCCAGTTTCCCGTATGTCCGGGTGTAAAAAGTTATTATTCTGTCATTTTCACGAAAATTTCTTTTACTTATTACAATCGCGTCTGTGCGTAAATACATTTTAGTATGCTACATCTTTTATGCTGTCCCCAAAAACATCTCCAACCTGTCCGGTGGAGAAAAGAGCGATAAAGATAATAAACAGGTAAAAAAGTAAAGGGATCAACGCGATATAAATACAATTTTTACCGACATTACGGTATTCGGGATCATCTTTGCTGTAAAATGCCGCCCCAAAAACAATTCCGGGAAAAATAAGGAAAGAAAGCATGTAAAAAATGAACTTCATGCCTTTTCCCATGGGATAAAGTTGTTTTTTCTCAATATTATGAATTGCCTGAGGTTCTTCTTTAACCTGTAAAACCGGTTCTGAAGTTATATTTTCTTCGTTCATATTTCTTTTTTCTCGTTTTGTTCAGGGATCTCTATGAACGTCTCCTGAATTTCCTTGTTAAGTTTAGTGTCGTCATCCACGATCTGTGTCATTGCTATTTTGTCTCCTATACGTGATCCGTCAGGATCCCAATATATCAAAAATAATTCAACAGCGATCATCAGATAATTTATTATCGGAATAATAAAAAAGAAATTGCGTAAAATCGATTCTCTGAAAGTAGCAGGGGACTCATCCTTCAATTTATAAGTATTGAGATTAAATATCATTTTACCTATGCTTTTCCCTCCGCTCAGGCAATCCCGGAAAAGAACAAATATATTCGCGAGAATTATATTGATCTTTAATGATTTTGTAAATATAAAATAAATAAGAACTGCGATCCCGAAATCAACCGCGCCTGCCATATACCTGTTAACTATATTTGCCTTTGTTCTCATTATATTCCAAAGAAAACTTTAATTTTTTTAATAAATTTATCATAACCGGAAACCGCAGGCACTTCATTGCCTGTCTGGCTGTTTGCCAGTTCCTTTAGTATGCCGCTTTGCCGTTCTTCTAAAATCCTGCTCAGTGATTCTACAATATCAGGATTATTTACCAGGATCTTTTTAAAAGGGCCGTGGGTAATGGCGATAAGTTCCGTGTCTTCCAGCGCTTTAATTGTCGCGTTCCTTTTTTCCCCTGTCAGAAGCGACATTTCGCCGAAATAATTACCGGGCCCAAGGGTGGAAATAACGGATGATTTGCCGAATTTAACCTGCTTACTGACCTCAACCAGCCCGCTTTTGATAATATAAAAAGAATCTCCCTGTTCATTTTCATGGAATATAATTTCACCTGTGCCGAATTTCTGAAAATTCAGGCCTTTTGAGAGTTCTGTAAGTTCACTTTCAGATAAAGGCTTTAAAATTCCAACCTGTCTCAGCCATGACAAAATTTCATTCTGGTTGTTTTTTTCTTTTATTAATTCATCAGTCATCGAGTGGATGTAGCTTGTTCTTGTAGGGAAAGGTATTTCTATATTGTTTCGTTTAAGCAGGTACCAGATATGCGTATGCAAATCATCTTCAATTCTTACCAGGTCATCATAGTCATTGATCCAGAATCTGATCGTATAGTTCAGAAAGAAATCTTTGTATCCGGAAATTGTTACCCTTGCGGCAGGATTTTCCAATATCCCGTTAGTTTCTTTTATAGCTTTAAAGATAATTTGTTTAGCTTCGTTGGGGGGGGTGGAGTAGCTAAGGCCGATATCTATTTTTCTTTCATGGGCCTTTGTAGGTACTGAGAAGTTTATTATTTCCTGTTTTGTCACTATGGCATTCGGGATAATAACGAGGTCATTACTGCGCAGCCTGATCTTTGTTGTTCTCCACGTAATCGCGAAAACCTTGCCGATATTATTATTTATGGAAACCCAGTCATGGATATCAAACGGTTTTTCCAGGCTTAAGACGATCCCTGAAAAAAGGTTTACCAGCAGGTCCTGTAACGCCAAACCGATAACCATTGAAAAAACAGCCGAAGTGGCAAGCAGAGGTGTAATGTTTAAATTGAGATAGGTCCGTAAAATAAACAGAACAACTATTACATAAATGATCCAGAGAATAATACTGTGTAGAAGAGGGGGAATTGTTATCGCCCGGTATTTGGCTGAAAGCAAGTCTGTAACTAAAAGGTCGATAATTTGAATAAACAGGAAAACATAAGTGAAAAATATTAAAGCGTCTGATATGTCTGATACGTAAGGAATTGCGGTTTTCGTGAATATAATGAATAATTTCAGAGAAATAGCGGCTGAAATCAATATACTGCTTTTAGAAAGTTTTCTGAGCGCGGTAATATAATTAGAAAGGGTCAGATAAATAAATCTTGTCCCTACATATGTTATGAAGCAAATAAAAAGGTATGTAATGAATTTTGGGATAAAAGGCATAAATATTTTATTTATTTGATTTAAAAACAATAATTCTATAAGAAAAATTGTTATTTGTCAAGGATTAGCATGCAGTCGCCATAGCTGAAAAATTTATATTTGTTTTTAACCGCCTCGCTATAGGCGTTTTTTATCAATTCCGTACCGGAAAGGGCGCACTTGTCCGCCGCAGCTTCAGCAAAGGCGGACACAAGAATAAATAAACTTGACTTTGGCAGGTGAAAATTGGTTAAAAGGGTATCAACTACGTTAAATTTCTTCCCGGGATAAATGAACAGGCTGGTATTTCCTTCGTTTGGTTTGATTATCCCGTTTTCAGCGCCGGCGGATTCCAGGACACGCGTGGATGTGGTCCCGACAGCCAGGACCTTAACACCTTGTTTTTTAGCCTGATTTATTTTATCCGCGGTATTTTTACCTAATGAATAATATTCATAATGAAGTTTGGTGTTTTCGATCTCTTCTTCACGCAACGGAAGAAATGTACCCAATCCGACATGCAGAGTAACTGACGTGAAGCCTACATGTTTTTTTTTAAGTTTATTAAGAATTGTTTTTGAAAAATGCAGGCTGGCGGTAGGCGCGGCGATAGAACCGTTTTTATCCGCGAAAATACTTTGATATCTTTTACGGTCAAAACCTTCATCGTTTTTAGCCGCATAATCCCTTTTAATATAAGGGGGAAGGGGCATATGCCCGAACTTTTTAAGAAAATTTTCAATTTTCTTATTTCCCGGGAATTTTATATTAACCATCCCGTCATCAGTAAATCCTGTTACTTCTCCTTCCATGGAATTTTCACGAAAGATTATTTTTGTCCCGATTCGCGCCCGTTTTTTCGGCTTGACCATGCATTCCCATATATTATCCCCCGTCTCTTTTAAACAAGACTTAAACGGTCCGACTAAGGCGGATCCGTTTTTAGTCCTTGTTATCCTCGAAGGGGATAAAAAGAACACCTCGAATTTTCCGCCGGTTTCATTTTTATAGCCAAAGGCGCGGCAGGGCACGACCTTGGAATCGTTATAAACAATCAGATATTTTTCATCCAGAAAATCAGGCAGGTCCTTGAAATGCCTATGCAGGATCTCTCCCGTATTCCTATACACAACCATCATTTTTGCCCCATCCCGTTTTTGTGCGGGATATTGCGCGATCAATTCTTCAGGGAGGTGGTAGTCGAAATCTGAAAGTTTCATAGTAGGTGGAATCTTAACACATTTTCCCCCATTATCAAACGGTATTTTAACCACCCTTTAATCCCCTCCTTTTAAAGGAGGGGAAGGGGAGGTAAAAGAAACCAGTTGATTAAATACATAAATGTGTTTTATACTATAAAAGATATTTTTTGAAATAACATGCTTTCACAGTGGCCGGGGGTATGTGAAGAATATGATAGATAATAATATTTTGTTTTTGAAGAAGACATTGTATTGTCCTAATATCTTTAGGATAACACAGTGTCTTTTTTTGTATATAAGTTTTAAAAAAAATTATAAAAAAATATTATTCTTTGTATTTCTATTATTAATAAATAGTCTTTTCACAGTTTATGCTGAAAGGTATGGTTATATTGCAAATTCAGCGAAAAAAATCTATGAAGTAGATTTTGACTCAATGAAAATACTAAGGGAGACAGATGCATTCGGTTTTTTTGGAGATATTGTATATGATAGCGTAAGAAAGAAAGGCTATGGACTTGAAAATTTTAGTTGTAATGTGTTAGATGTGAATAGTTTTACCATAATAAAAAAAATCGATAGACCTGTTTCATATTCATATACCGGTACTCTTGCTTTAAATATATCAAAAAATCAGATTTATGTCGGTATAGGGTCAGATGAGAATTCGGATCGTAAAACTATTATATATAGTGGGGAAAATTATTCTCAGATAGGTGAAATTGACGACAGCAATTTTATAGTGTATATGTATCAATTTTCTTCTGATGGTGAATATATGTATATTGCAGGTACAGAAAGAAATACTGAAAAGTATTTAATTCAAAAAAGAAATACAAATAATTTTGGATTAATAAGTTCCTTTTATTTACCTGAAGAAACAAAAACTGTTTGTGATTTAGATTTGTCTCATGATAATAGTAAACTCTATATAAGTGCTATTTATCATGGGGAGATACGTGAAATCCTGTTGAACTCAAATAATGGTAATATATTAGCTAATTTTATTGTAAAACAAGGTTCAGCGGCGCTAACAAATGATGATAATTATTTATATATTATTAATGGTGAAGCAAATGATAATGTTATACTCTATAAAATAAATACAAGTACTTTTGAAAAAGAAGAAATTTCACTTGGAAATTATTCTAATATATGGGGTGATATGGGAACTGTTATATCGCAGGATGATTCGATTTTACTTACAGGATATGGTACTGGATATAAATATGCTGGATATGTGACTGTAATAGATTTAAAAACGAAAGTAATAAAAGGACAAATAGGAATAAGTGCTGACCCTGTAGGAATTTTCTTTAAATAAAAAAATGAAAAACATAATAAACAAAATTATGACAAAAATGTTTTTAGGATTGGTTTTACTAATAATAACTTCAAGCAAAGTAAATGCTGAGAAAATTGGTTATGTTTATTCTTTACACGGAGAAATCTATGAAATAGATTTTGATTCATTAAAGATATTACGAGAAGTAACTTATCCGCACGTGATGGGAGATGATAAAGGCATTGCTTATGATAAGAACCGAAGAAAAGGTTTTAGCTTTTATATCAATGATTTAATTATATTTGATTTGATAAATTTTAAAATTGAAAAAACAATTACATGTCCTCAGACATATAGATTTTATGAAGATATATTTTTTAATCCACAAAAAAATCAAATTTATCTAAATGCAGATAATAAGCAAAGTGAACATCGGACTTTGATTTACACATTTAATGGCAGTGATTATACTTATTCTGAAATTCCTGAGCAATTATTTCAATATTATCAATTTACATCAGATGGTAAATATTTATATCGTATATCAGAAAAAAATAATAGCGGAAAGATGATAATTGAAAAGAGGGATACAAATAATTTTGGTTTAGCAAAAACCTTCAATCTTCCGGAATTGCCTATGATTGATATGATAAATAGCTTTATTTTATCTCCGGATAATAAGAGGCTATATATAAATGGTCGTGAAATGTTTAATGAACTGCCAAAATACCATGAATTAGTATTAAATGCTGAAACTGGTTCTCTTATACAGGATTTAGAAAGTGATGGATTCCCTACTATCTGTTCGAATGATGGTAGATATTTATATACATTAAGAGCTGAGCTTCTTTCTGTGGAGCCTTATAGAAATGTTTTTCTTGTAAAAATAAATACAGATAATTTTTCTCGTGAAGAATCTTTTCTAGGTGATTTTGGTTCTGTTCTAGCTATATCACCGGATGAATCTATTTTAGTGCTTGGCGCTGGAGGTGATCGTACGGAAGGTTATATTAGAGTGCTAGATTTTAATGAAAAAAAAGTAAAAGGGGAATTAACAATAAAATTTGGTGTTGCTGCAATTTATTTTAAATAAAAGACAAAATGGAAACAAAATCTAATAAAATTATATTACTTTTTATATTATTAAATATATTCTTCTTAATAAAATTATCATTTGCGGATTCCCCTTGCATTGAATTTCCTGATTATTCTGACGATATTCCTCTGTATCCAGCGGTTTCTCTTTAGCGATGGATTATTTGATAAACTACATATCTTTTAAATTGGAGGTAATAAAATGAAATTAAAAATTCATTTACTATTTTGTATTTTGATTTTTATGTTTTGTATATTTTATTATGAAGCTTATGCTTTTGCCCCCGGATTTCCAAAACTGATTTGGGAGAAGGAATATTCATTCAAAATTGATGAGATAACAATAGCGGAGGAATCAGGGGATGTATTAATTAGTGATAAAATGAGTGGGCAATTAGTTTTAATTGATAATCAAGGATATGAAAGATTACATCTAGGCCCAAAAATAAATGCAGGTATAATGAATATTAATATTTCAGCAGATGGAAGTAAAATAATGTATTGCGATAGTTTTGATGATCTTTCTCCAAATATATTGGATTCTCCTGTATCAGAACTACATTTTATTCCAAGAGAAGGTAATGAATATTGGAAAAAATCTGCCCGTGGAATTCCAATATTATCACCAGATGCTACATGGTATATTTTGAGTGATTTTGAAGAAGATGGCACTACCAGGGCATATAATAGTAATGGAGATTTGCTTTGGGAAAAATCTATCCCTGATGGAATGGTGTTTTCTATTAATAGTAATTATTTTGTAGGAGGAGTAAACATAGGCGAATGGATGAGTTCTAATAATAAAGATATAACAATTCATACTTATAATCGTCAAGGAGAATTAAGATGGGAAGGTAAATTCAAATCATATTGGTTCGGTCAATCAGGAATAGTTGAAGTAACGAAAGGTGGATATTTAGTATGGAATTTTAAAGACTCTCATAGAATTTATGATTGTTTAGGAAATGTTGTTACTGAAATACCAGAAATAGTTAAAAAAGCATTTATCTCTCCTGATGGAAATGCAGTTCTATTTCAATATGACAGCAGTTTTCAAGTTTTAAACCTTCCAGATAAAAATTTAAAGATCGAAAGAGAATTAAGTTTAGTAAATGTGAAATTATCTAATGGAGGAAATTATTTAGTTGGTACTCAAAATATGCCTGAGAATATTGTTGTTTTTGATGCCCGGAACAATTCTGTGTGGAAGAAATATATTGAAGGAGACCTAGATAGCTATAAATTTATACATCTGACTAATAATGGAAAGTATCTTTTAATATTAAAGAGAGGTGGGCAGCATTTGTATTATTATCAAATATGGTGAGTTGTGGTATTAATAATGAATAATGAGAGTAAAAGAAGAAATTTAAATGAATACTTTTAAAAAAGGCTCCATTTGGGGCCTTTTTTATAATTGAATGGAATATTGTACGAAAAAGGGGTAAGATATTGTACGCAAAGATGAATAAAAATATATTAATTTTCACAATAATAATTTGTTTGATGATTTTTTCTCCTCCGGTTACCGTAAATGGAGCCGCGATGTTCCGGGATATCGATTCTCAAAGCATTCACGGCGGACTGGGAACAATTGAATTCCGGGTAAAATTATTGAGAGATATTTCCACGGATCCGCATAACCATGTTCTGGTGCTTGGTGTTTCTTCAGACGCTTCTGAACGTTACGAAGTCGAAATAATTAAAGATAAAATGATCGCCAGAAGGTTCTTTGGGCGGTGCCTCTTAACCGCGTTCATTAGTCCTTATGATTTTAAGATCATGGATTGGCATGATATCAAATTAACATGGAACAACGCTTCCACTAAATTTTATATCGATAACCGGGAAGTAACGAAAATAGCATTACTTGAATCAGACGATATTCCCAAGTTGATCCCATGTATAAGGCTCGGGAAAGATGATAATTTTGAAATAGACAAGTTCATTACTTCCGTAGGCAGCCTCATTGAGGAGGATCCCGTTGACCGGGAATTTGTTATGAATTCCTCCTGCCCTGATTTAAACGAACTCCTGAATGAGCGCAGCCAGGAAGAATACAGGGGCGTAAAATTGCATCATTTTCCGGATCAAATATCAAGAGATAAGGTCAAATCATACATCGCTCTCCTGCCCGAAGATTTCGCGAGGTCGATAAAACACGTGATCTTTGCTGAGGACGAGCGTTTTAAACGGGGAGAATTGGGATCATCCGATTTTAAATCTATGAGTATAATGTTAAAAAAGTCAAATTATGATGACCCGAATGTTTTTTTCCATGAAGCGGCGCATGTCTATGATTTTAAGCTGCGTATTGCTACAGGCGTTCCCGATGATAAAAGCGAATGGACAGCGATTTCCGGTGTTTCCTGTTATTTTAAAGGAACAGATATGCAGGAATTCGCGGCTAATTTTAGAGAAACGCATGTTAAAAATGCTTTTCTGGGCGGGCAGGGCGGTGAATGTCCGCCGGAAGACCTGGCGGAATGGGTGGGTGCTGTTTATGAATATTATATTAAAAATAAAACGTTTAAAGATTTTCTTGATCCATCCGGTTCGTTATATAGCGATAAAAATCAGAAAAAGTTAGACTTTTTATTGAGTAAAGGTTTTTATAGTAAAGAGATTTACGATAAAGTAATTCAACATATATAAAATCATCAAAATTAGTAATTAATGACTGCCTTTATTTCCATACATTACCTGCAGTTGTTCTATAGAGGGGAATTCCTTATAAAACTCACCCTGAGGGCCGGTAAAACCGTTGTTTACTCTTTTTAAAGTTACAGGTATGTATTCTCCCTTTGAGTTGGGGTTAGGAATATTCACGGTAAAACTATCCTGCTGTGTTATGGCAGCAGGAGGATTATGAACTATGACTGTGTTATAAACAGTAGTAGTTTCAGAAGTCTTGGGCATAATGATAGCAGGCTGAGCAGGTGCCGGAACCACAATATAGCCGCTGGGATAATATGGCCTGTAGTAGAAATCATCATAATAATAATATGGCATGTTCCCGAAAAAAACAATTGAATAGGTAGGCGGCAAAGTTGAAACAACCGTTCCTATAGTGATTGTGGGCCCGCCAATACTGAACCAGAACCAATCACGGTCACGATACCATCTGCCGCGACGGTAACGATACCTTCCATCCCAGGCCAATGTAGCTGAGCAAAATAACATCAGTATTAAAGAAATAACGATAAAAATTCTGAATTTTAAGATTTGTTTAAGCATATAAATTTCCTTTCTAATATTTTAGAGTTATTTAAAATTAAATCAATTGGCAGAATCTATTAATTTCTGTCTTTTTTCCACCTTTTCAGATAATTCGGAAGTTGCCGATAATACAATTAAAATATATAATAGTTCATATTAAATTTTAAATTACCTGCGGGGGTGTAAATGTGGACACTTGAAATCATAGTAATACTCAGCATGATAGCGATGAACGGTATTTTCGCCGGATATGAGATCTCACTGGCGGCTGTGTCTCTGGCAAGGCTTCGGATACTTGAACAGGAGAAAAAACACGGCGCGAGATCAGCTGTTTACATGAAAGAAAACATATCGGCCAGCCTTGCCGTAATACAACTCGGAATTACGCTTTTCGGCGCGATTGCCGCCGCCACGGGAGGCGCCGGGGCAAAAGAATCTCTGGCTCCATTTTTAAAAAACTCGTTTGGATTATCCTATGGATTATCGGAAATTTTTGCCATCTCAATAGTTGTCCTGCCGCTGACAATAATTTCAATAATTTTTGGCGAATTGATCCCAAAAATATTCGCTCTTAAAAATCCGGAGGCATTTTGCCTTAAGCTTTCGCCTGTTATAAAAAGTTTCGCGCTCATTCTTAAACCATTAGTAATGCTATTTGAATCAACCGTAACCGGTATTGTAAATTGGATACAGGAAAACCTGCGCCCGATGGGAAAAGAATCAGCATATTCTGAGCCCGCGGAACTGAAGGAATTGCATGCCGCGGTATACATGGCGCGTTCATCTCATGTAATTGGAAGGCGGGAAGAGGATATAATTAAAAATACTGTCAGGCTTTCTCACTATTCTGTACAGGGTATCATGCTGCAGGCAGCTTATATAAATATGCTTAATGTGGATGACGCGCTGGAAGATTGCCTTATAGCCGCTCATCTTTACCTGCATACAAGATTTCCTGTAACCGAACGCAAAGGCGATCCTCAGGCCATCATCGGTTATGTTAACTTTAAGGATATTGTTATTTTAATGAGGCTTTCTCCCGACAGGATGTCCTTAAGGTCTATTTTGCACCCTGTTCCGAGTATTCCAACGGATATGTCTGTTGCCGCGGCTCTCGAGATGATGATAAAGAATCATACGCATATCGCTTTAATACGCGATAATTCAATGTCCGTGGCAGGAATGATCACGTTGGAAGATGTAATGGAAGAGCTTGTAGGAGAGATCCGCGATGAACATGACAGGCTTCCTATTTATATAGTTCCTGTGGGAGAAAGTTGGGTTGTCGGCGGAGGCGTTTCTCTATCCCTCCTTAAAGAAACCGCCGGGATAGACCTTTCTGCTTTTTCTGAAGGGCAAACTGCACCTACCTTGACCGGCTTGATAACCAACCGGTTAGGCCGCCCGCCTCGCGGAGGAGATATACTTGAATATGGGAATTTAAGAGTAGTTATACGTAAGATACGCCATGAAAAAGTGCTTGAAGCCCAATTAACATTAAAAACTTAACTATGAATAAATATTAACGATAAGAGTAGTTCAGTAATATCTCCCTGATAAAGGGGAATAAAAGGGGGTTTTCCTTTATTCAAACAACATTTTTATTTTTAAAAACTTTGACGAGAATTTCCTGAAAGCCGATGTTTTTTCTAATCCCTGATAGGTTAATAAGTGGGTGGAATCCAGAATTGTGTTTTGGCAGGAAAAGCCGCCGCGCAGTTTCAAATTGTTTTTGCGTTCGGTTTTCGCGTCCTGTTTGTTCTCAGGCACAAGATCAAAATTGAAATGCTCCTGATGGTAGGCGGTTATGAAATTGCTTGCGTCTATTACGGGGATTCCCAAATTTAGGGCGTTATAGATGAACCATCCGTCCCAAACGCCGCTTTCGGTCGCGAAAGGTGGGATATTCCATTCAATTTCTCTCGGGAAAATAAGATAGTCGATCTGGCCGGCATGCCCCATAAATCCGTTACCGTTATATTCCCTGAAATTTTTAAGGCCGTCCTGCCAATCTCCTTTTTTAAAATTAAACGGCCTGTCCAGATAAATACTCCAGCGTTTGCCTATGATCAAAAACTCATTGCCAAGAATATATTTCCCGGCTGTTTCAACGGCTGAAAAAATGCTGTCTGTAAGAATAGTATCGGTATTCACATAAGCGAGCAAGTCGTTTTTCACGATGGATCGGGCTTTTTTAAATATTGAATTTACAAGCGGAGTTCCAAACTCATTATATGAAATATCGGGGATATTTTGTATGCCAAGATCTTTTACAACGGTTTCTGTTCCCTCAACTTTATCAAATAAAATAATTTCAGGTTTGGGATTGAGAAGAGCCCAGCTCTGGAGGGCGTTTCGCTGTATAGCGTTAAATTTCCCTATAAATGGTTTGGGGACTGTAAAAATTGTCAGCATTGTTTTTCCCGTAATATTTCTTCCGCTATTTTACGGTCACTAAAGTCGATAGTTTTATCTTTCAATATCTGTTTTGTTTCATGTCCTTTGCCCGCGATAATAAGAAAATCATTCGGTTTAGCTTCTTTTATTAACGAGGAGATAGCGTTTCTACGGTCAGGAATTACTTTGTATTGGATATCTTTAATTGTTTTCAGGCCGCTTTTTATCTGTTCAATGATCTCCATAGGGTCTTCATTATAAGTATCATCATTTGTGATAATAAAAAAATCGGATAATTCCGCGGCGATTTTTCCCATTACCGGCCTTTTGGTTTTATCGCGGTTTCCCGTCGCGCCAAATACAAGTAAGACCCTGCCTTTAGTTAAACTTCTCGCGGTTTTTAAAACCTGTTCTAAACTATCAGGTGAATGCGCGTAATCTATTATTATTTTAAAAGGCTGTCCGCATTCAATGTATTCAAATCTTCCCTGAAGGTAAGTTACTTTTTCTAACCCGATTTTTATGTTTATCAGGCTTATTTCCAGGGAAATTCCGATGGCGGTTGCCGCCAGAATATTGTAAATATTAAACGCGCCATGAAGGGAAGACTGAAGGCTGAAATCCCCGCGGGGTGTATGTATCAGGCAGGATATGCCTTTTTCGCTATAAATAATTTTGTCCGCGGTAATATCAGCTTTTTGATTCAGGCTGTATGTTAATACATTTTGTTCGCGGATATCCATAAAGATCCGGCTGTTAGGATCATCAATATTTACTATGCCGGTACCTGAGTCTTTAAGCATCTTAAAAAGCATGAGTTTA
Organism: bacterium; assembly: GCA_028719205.1. Classification (GTDB taxonomy): domain Bacteria; phylum JACRDZ01; class JAQUKH01; order JAQUKH01; family JAQUKH01; genus JAQUKH01. The sequence continues at coordinate 31,989 of JAQUKH010000007.1, read as the reverse complement.
GCAGCCAGATATTCTGAAAGGGTATGATGGAAATCCAGATGGTCGTGAGAAAGATTAGTAAAAAGGGCCACATCGAACCTGCAGCCTGTAACTCTGTCCAGGGCGAGCCCGTGCGAAGAAACTTCCATGACAGCGTAATCGGCTTTTTCCCTGACCAGCTGATCCAGAAATTTTTGAATATCCAATGCCTCATTAGTGGTTCTTTTTGTTTCTATTTTACTTTTTGTTGTTCTTACTTCAATGGTGGTGGATAAACCGGTTTTAAATTTACTTTCATTCAATATGGAGTAGATCAGGTGGGAAGTTGTAGATTTTCCTTTTGTCCCGGTAATTCCTATAAGTTTAAGTTTCTCGGAGGGATGATCATAAAAACAGGCGGCTAACCAGGCTATTGCCTTTCTTGCGGACGGAATAATTATTTTAGTGACGTTATCCGGGCAGATGAAATCTTTCTCGGCAACAACCGCTGTCGCGCCGTTTTTAATTGCCTCAGGGATAAATTCCAAACCGTCGACTACAAAGCCCGGGATCGCGACAAATAATGTTCCCGGGATTATTTGTTTGGAATGGGATGATATATTTTTGATCACTATGCCTGCATTGCCCGTAATTTTCTTTTCAGGCAGGGCGTTTAATAGGATTTCCAGTTTAATATCAGGCATAATTTTATTCCGCGATCTCTACTTCTGTTCCTTCAGGTACTATATCAAATAATTCTTCCACGTCTTGATTATATAATCTGACACATCCGTTAGTTATATTCTGGCCGATTACAGCCGGGTCATTTGTTCCGTGTATTCCATAACCTCTCGCGGATATGGCCATCCATCGTGTTCCAAGCCGGTTATCAGGAGCAAGAGGCTGATAAACCTTGCCTCCAAAATCCCATCTCGGATTGACCATTTTCTCGGTGATGACAAATTTTCCGGTCGGAGTCCTTGAATTATCCGCGCCTATAGCTATAAGATATTTTTTCACTCTTTTATCGTTATTAAATAATATTAATGCCCGGTCGCTTAAGTCAACTTTAATTTTCAATTTTACTTTTGGAATAATTATATCCTGGTCCACGGACAGATTCCTGACATCCTGAACGCCGTTTACTTTCGCGATCAACCCGGGAGGCATATTGTATTTTTTGGCGATGTTCTGAAGATTATCACCCCTGCGGATCGTATATTTAATTCCTTTGCTTGAATCGGGATGTAAAAATAAATAAAAGTTAATTTCATCAAGGGATTTCTCCGCGTTTTTCGCGGAGTTTTTATCAGGGAAGGTGTTAATGACCCTGTTAAAATAATTCGCGGCATCATCCCATTTTTTTTGTTCCTTATAAATTTCGCCTAAACCGAGCCAGGCCTCGTCGATATATTTGTTATCCGGGAAATTTTTCGCGACCTCAAGATATACTTTTTCCGCCTCCTGGGGATTGTTCAATTTTTTATAAGCGTTTGCTTTTGTAACCTTGACTTTTGCTATAAACGGTGTTTTCGGATAACTTTTTTCCAATTTTGAAAATCCGGATATCGCTTCCTCATAAGCGCCTTTCTGGTATTTGTCCCAGTAAGGCACAAATTTTTTCTGAAGCCTTTCGTCGGCTTTTCCGCATCCGCTTGAACATAATAAAATTAAAATAAATACTTTGAAAAAATCAGTCCTGTAACGCATCTTTTGTTTCTCCTCTTATAGATATGTTCCTTAATTTAAAATAAGTTTTAATTCCTTTTTCGAAAAGTTTATAATACATTTGAGAATAGGGGATGTCAAATGTTCCGGGATACCTCACAACCTTACCTCCGAAGCCTTTTTTAAACCTCCATACGCCAAAAAGCGGGTGATTTCCAGGAGGCGTTGAATCATCATCTTTGACATAGGGGATACCCCAAAGGTCATATTCTTTCAGGCCTTTATTTTTTGCCCATTTGATAACTTCCCAATGCAGGGCGTAATTCGGCATTGTCTCGCGATGAATACTTCCTGAAGCCCCGTAGAGATACCAGCATTTATTTCCAAAAGTTATCAGGAAAAGCCCGGAAACGGGTTCACCCTTATAACAGGCCATGAACAGGTGGATCATTTTTTGAGGTTTGAAAATATCCCATAAGGCTTCATAATAATTATTCTGATGTATAAGGAATTTTTGCCTTTTGCTTGTTTCCTCGAGTATGCTGAAGAATTTTTTAATATCAGTTTTTTCTTCAGTTTTTATAATTTCAACGCCTTTTTTTTGCCCGAGCCTGATATTATATCTGGTTTTACTTTCAAATCCGGAAAGTATGGAATCCTCGTTTTTTGTCAGGTCAAGAATTGAAGTGCATCTCGGCTGGATATGTTTTTTATTTTCAACAAGATCCGGCCATCCCTCCGGTATATTTTCGATCTCAGGTTCTATCTTTAAAAAAATCGACCTTGATGTTTTAGCCTGTTTTTTTATCGTTTCAAAGATATTGTGATTTAATTCCTTATTTTGTTCTTTTATTACGGGCCCCCGGGGGATATAAAAGAAAGTTTTATTAATGTATGGGATTTTTCTTATAAATACGGAAAAACCGGCTTTTATTTCATCATTATCCTTTAAAATAAACCTTTTCACATCCCAATAATCAAAAGATCTTTTAAATTCTCCCCACTCGAAGGATTGTAAAAAACATCCGTTATTTTCAGAGATAAAATCATTAAATATATCTTTTTTAGAATTATCTATTTCTACAATTTCCATAATATTTTGAAATTATAACACATTCACTAATAAATGTTTCCAGAATAAATTTATTGACGGAAATATATTATAAAGTTATAATCTGTAATTTAAAATATATTGCCGGAGTGGTGGAGTTGGTAGACACGTGCGTTTGAGGGGCGCATAGGGAGACCTGTGTGGGTTCAAATCCCACCTCCGGCACCACAAAAAAAGCATGGCGCATAGAGCAAAGTGCATAGAGTGTAAAAAACTGGAAGTTGTAAAAGGGATTTGAACGGGAAAAGAGTTTGAGAAAAACGGGAGTTTTTTTCAAGGGGTGACAGCGAAGACGAAGTCGTAGCGCCAGAGGGGCGGAGCCCCTATGGAGAGCGCAGCGAGTTCAATTCCCACCTCCGGCACCATTTTTTGCGATAGCAAAAAAATAAGCCGCAAGTAATATTCAAATTTGTAACAGGGGGGGAACTAAAAGTTTCTCTCCTTTTTTATTTTATAGAATATGTTATAATATTTTTGTTAAGGAGAATACAAAATGCGGGTCCTGATCATAGAAGATGAAAAGAAAATCGCGGAATTTATAAAACGCGGATTGAAAGAAGAGGGATATACAGTTGATATTGCCAATAATGCCGAAAAGGGACATTTTTCGGCAACAACGCAGGAATATGATCTGATAATCCTGGATTTGATGCTTCCTGACGGTGATGGCATTACTTTGTGCAGGAAATTGAGAGACGAAAAATTTACGAAACCAATTCTAATGCTTACCGCGAAAGGTACGGTTAAGGATAAAGTAACAGGATTGGACGCGGGCGCGAATGATTATTTGACCAAGCCTTTTGCCTTTGAGGAATTTTTAGCAAGAGTCCGCGCGTTAATGAGAAAGAGCGATTCTGAACAGACCACTAAGCTCCTGGTTGCGGATCTCGTCCTGGACCTTTTGTCCCATAAAGTCACGCGCGCGGGCAAAGAAATTGACCTGACCTCAAAGGAATACGCCTTATTGGAATATTTTATGAGAAACGCCGGGCAGGTAGTTACGAGGACTATGATCTCAGAACATGTCTGGGATATAAATTTTGATACTTTTACTAATGTGATCGATGTGTATATTAATTACCTGAGGAATAAGATCGATGAGGGTTTTAATGTTAAGTTGATACATACGTTAAGAGGCAGGGGATATATATTAAAAGAGTAGATCAAAAATGTTTATAAAATCTGTCCGTTTTAAAATCATGCTTTGGTATATGCTGATACTGGCGGTAACTTTGTTTGCCTTTAATATTGTGCTTTATCACAATTTCAGCAGGAAATTATATAAAAATATTGATGAGGTATTATATTCCAGTTTTGACGGATCTGATACTTCAGGAAATATTTCATGGGAAGCCCGGAGACTGGAAATTGAAAATGCCGAGATGAAAAAGATCGACTCCACTTTGAGAAAATTAAGGATAATAATGGTGATCCTGCTGCCTTTCACCGTATTACTGACAAGTGTAGTCGGAGGTTTTCTCGCGAAGATCGCGTTAAATCCGGTTGATAAAATGATACATACTATCCATCAGATCACTACAGAAAACTTAAAATTAAGGATAGATATCCCGGACACAAAAGATGAAATAAAAAGACTGGCGGATACATTCAATCAAATGCTTATGCGGCTTGAATACGGATTTACAACACAGCGGCAATTTATTGAAGATTTCGCGCATGAGCTTAAAACCCCCCTGGCTGTTTTAAAGGGGGAGCTTGAAGTAACATTGAAAAAGATCCGTTCAACGGAAGAATATGAATCTGTAATACATAGCAATTTAGAAGAGGTAAACAGGATCAGCAAAATAGTGGAAGACCTTTTGACTATTGTCAGATTTGAGATCAATGTGAGTATGCTGGAACTTAAGCAAATTAATATTTCCGCCCTGGTGCAAGATATTACTGAAGATATAAAAATATTGGCATTGCAGAAAAACATAAACATAAATTGTCTGGCAAAAGATCCAATATTTATTTGGGGAGATGAAAATCAGCTTAAACGGCTTTTTATAAATATTTTAGATAACGCTATTAAATATACACCGCATAACGGGAATATCTCAGTTGAAATAAGCCGGGCGGATAATTACGCGAATATAGCGATCAGCGATACCGGCATAGGTATCCCCGAGAATGAAATAGTTCACATTTTTGACAGGTTTTACCGCTTAAAAAAATTTAATCAACAGCCGGGTTTTGGTTTGGGATTAAGCATAGCTAAATCTGTCATTGAAGCGCATAAAGGCAAAATTGATGTAAAAAGTACGCTTAATAAAGGAACTACCTTCATAATTTCTCTTCCATTGCCTCCGTCCGTGTAAAATTAAAAAATTTTAATCTTATTTTAAGACATCTTTAATAAACATTATTTTATAATGAGCGCAATTATAGTTAATAATTGTCCCCCTCCATCCCATATGTCGGCGTGTTTTCAGGTGATTTCATCGGACATGGCCCGCGTGTGGGGTGGAACCCCCTTTAGCTTGATTTAAAGTATAAAGTATGTTACACTTTGCTTTTTTATACAGGAGGTATCATGATAGAAGTTAATAACTTAACAAAATATTACGGGCCGACTAAGGCGTTGGATAATATTAGTTTTAGCGTGGAGAAGGGAGAAGTCTTTGGGCTATTAGGCCCTAATGGCGCGGGTAAAACCACAACAATGCGGATTTTAACATGCTATATGCCGGCTACTTCAGGTTCGGCGCGCATAGCCGGTTTTGATGTTTTTGAAGATCCGATGAAAGTTAAAAGCAGGATCGGGTACTTACCTGAAACTCCGCCTATTTATGAGGATATGTCGGTTTTATCCTACCTTGATTTTGTAGCCAGAATTAAAGAAATAGAACCGAAAAAAATCAATAAGAAAATTGAAGAAGTAATGGAAACGGTAAAAATAAAAGATGTCTCCAAAAGAATTATCGGCCATTTATCAAAAGGTTACCGGCAGAGAGTCGCGTTAGCCCAGAGTTTGCTTAATGATCCTGAGGTTTTAATACTTGATGAGCCGACTGTCGGTCTGGATCCGAAGCAGATACTTGAAATAAGGGAGCTTATAAAACAATTGGGTGAAAAACATACTGTTCTTTTAAGTTCTCATATTCTTACTGAAGTGAGCCAGATCTGCGGGAGAGTATTAATAATTAACAAGGGTAAGATAATTGCTATCGATACCCAGGAGGACCTGATAAAACGGGTGCAGGTCAGGGAAAAATTATTTATTCAGGTCAAAGGCAGTAAAGATATATTAGTAAGAGTATTTAATGAGAAATTATCGGGGCTTAAAAAAATGGATATAATAAAAGAGGAAAATGGCCTGATTGATCTTATGATCGAAAGTGAAATGGCTGTTGATCTTCGCGAGCCGATCTTCAGATTAGTGGTAGAAAATAATATGGTTATTTTGGAATTAAAACCGGTTAAAGTTTCATTAGAGGAAGTTTTTCTGCAGTTAACTGAAACAGCAGATAGGAGAATATAAAAATGAGGAAGATATATCCGATATATCAAAAAGAAATGAAAGCTTTTTTTGTGTCGCCTGTCGCGTATATTGTAGGCTGTATTTTTCTGATCACAGCCGGATATTTTTTTTCTGTAGTACTTTTTTATACCAAGGAAGCGAATCTGCGGGGATTATTTGAAAATTTAAAATTTATACTGCTTATAGTAGCTCCCATTTTAACTATGCGCCTGTTATCGGAAGAAAAAAAATTAGGCACAGATGAGCTCCTGTTTACCTCACCATTGACAAATTACGATATTATTCTCGGCAAATATTTTGCTACGATAACGCTTTATCTGATAATGCTTATTTTAACAATTGAATTCCCGATTATATTAAAAATGTACAGTAAACCGGATATGGGCCCGATTTATTCAAGCTATCTTGGTTTTTTTCTTTTTGGTTCCTCGTTCATAGCAGTGGGGTTATTTGCCTCTTCCTTGACAGAAAATCAGATCGTTGCCGCGATTATCAGTTTTGGATTGCTTTTAATACTTTGGCTGATCAGCTGGGCAACAACCTTTGTTCCGGTTGAATGGGCGAAAAATATTTTAACATCATTATCCTTAACTGAGCATCTTAACTCTTTTGAAAAAGGTATAATTGATCTCGGTGATATTTTTTATTATTTAAGTTTCAGCTTTGTATTTGTATTTTTAGCAAATCAGGTAACAGAGGCAAAAAGATGGAAATAAATAGGGAGGTATATTTCTAATGAGTGATATTAATAAATATTCTAAAGTCCGAAGGTATAAATATGGGATCAACGCCCTTATTTTAACGATAAGTGTCATTGGTATAGTATTTATTATAAACGCGATATTACCCCGTTACAGTAAACAATACGATCTGACCGAAAACAATAAATTTACTTTAACACCCCAGACATTGAAGATATTGAAAAATTTAAAAAAAGAAGTGACCATTCATCTTTTTTCCAAAGAGGGAGACCCTCAGAATGAAATGATGAATGACCTTTTAAAACAATATGCCCGTAAATCTGAATTTATCAAGATAAAGAATATTGATGTGGATAAAGACCCGTCTTTAGCGAATCAGTATAAAGTTACTCAATACGGGACCGTTGTTTTTGAATGTGAAAAAATGAAGTCACAGGTTGGGCAAAAAGAACTTTTTGATTTTGGATTTGGAATGATGGGGCATGGAGAGTCGCCAAAATTTAACGGGGAAGTGGTTGTTACAGACAACATTATGAAGGTTACCAGTCAAAAGAAAAAAAATATATATTTTATAATCGGGCATAACGAACATTTGGTCAGCAATATGGAAGAAGGCGGCCTATCGAAAGTTCAGGATTACCTGATCAGAGAAAATTACGAAGTAAAATCAATTAATTTAACAACTGAGCCTGAGTTGCCGGTGGAAAATACTGTTTTGGTAATACCCGGGCCAAAATTACAGTTATTGGATCGCGAATTAAAGGCAATTGACAGTTATTTGAAAAAAGGCGGCAAGGTATTTATTATGCTGGATCCAAATGTTGCCGCGTCTGAGGGGTTGTACAAATTACTTATAAAATGGGGCGTAAAAATAGATAGTGATATTATTATTGACCCGGAATTATCATATTTTTATGATCCATTAACTCCCATACCAATATTTATTTCACATAATATAACCAATGAGCTGTTAGACGCTAAGATCAGCGCGGTTTTCCCCACGGCCAGAACTGTAAGTAAACTTGATACCGCATCAGATAGTTTGGAGGTTTGGCCTTTATTAAGGACCAGTGAAAGAAGCTGGGCGGAGAAGGATTTTGAAAATAAAAAAACTGTATTTGAAAAAAATGATGTAAAAGGCCCTTTAACCATGGCTGTTGCGGTTGAAGCGAAAAATAAGAAAATTGATAGTCCTGATACAACTGTATCTGATGATGAAAATTTAGGTTATATTCCGCCAAGGGCTAAATTAGTGGTAATCGGAGACTCTGATTTTGCGACTAACCGGATGACTAACAGCGTGGGTAATGTCGACCTGTTCATGAATTCTGTTAATTGGCTGGTGGGTGATACAGAGAAAGTAAGTATTCGCCCGTTAATAATGGATTTTAAAAAGATAAACCTGACAAAAAGCCAGTCAAAAATAGTTCTAATAATATGTTTAGCTTTTGTTCCGCTTTTGGTTGCCGGGATTGGCGGAGTGATCTGGTGGAAAAGGAGAAGTTTATGAAGCAATTTAGATCGACGATTGTGATCTTTATTCTTTTTGTAGGTTTTATCGGTTACTATTTTCTTGTTGAAAAGAAAAAACCTGATACAGCGGAAGAAAAAAAAATATACATATTTAATGTTAATAAAGATGATATTAATACTTTGGAATTGACAGATATGTCGGATAAATCAAGTTTCCAGTTAAAAAAAGACAAAGATTGGAAAATGGTAAAACCTATTGAAATAAGCGCGTCTAAAAATACAATTGATGGAATAATTTCCGAACTGGCTAAATTATCGGCCAATAGGGACGTAACTGAAGAAGTCCAAAATTTTAAAAAATATGGTTTATCTATTCCAAAATATAAAATAAAATTCAGTATAGGAAATGAATATCATACTTTACTTATCGGAGAGAAAAATCCGACGGAAGAATTTTATTTTGTAAAAGAAGAGGATAAAAATAATATATTCACAGTTAATACCGCCAGTATTGATAAGATGATAAAAAAGAGTTTATCCGATCTGAGGGGTAAAGAATTTTTGAGGATTGCAGAAGAAAAAATAAAAAAAATAGAAATAACTATAAAAAATAAAGGTAATTATGCTATTGAAAAAAATAAGGAGAATACCTGGATAGTCGCGAATTCAGCGGAAAAAGGTTTGGACCATGATATTCAAAATGTGATTGAGGAATTGGGGAATATATCAGTGGAAGAATTCATAGATGGAAGTTCCCGGGATCTGAAAGAATATGGATTGGATGATCCCCTCCAAAAAATAAAAATTTATATGGATCAGGGTGAGCCGGTTGATCTTAACTTTGGGGAAATAAAGAATAACCTGGTTTATACAATGGGAAATAAAGATAAAAAAATATTAAAAGTCAGGAGAAATATAATTGACAGTATTGAAAATTTATATATCAATATGAATGGAAAAAAATAATGGAGAAGGACATGAACACTGATATCAGATTATTGAATGAAAAAATCAAGGAAGAAAGTATTTTTGTACAGTCTTTGATTTCTGAAATAGGCAGGGTTATAGTCGGGCAGAAGTATTTAATTGAAAGGCTGATTATCGGGTTATTAGGAAATGGGCATATATTAATTGAAGGAGTTCCCGGGCTTGCAAAGACACTTGCCGTGAAAACCCTGTCGGACGCTATACAGACAAAATTCCAGAGAATTCAATTTACCCCTGATCTTCTGCCGGCGGATCTTATCGGGACCTTGATCTATAATCCAAAAGACGGGTGTTTTTCCGTCAAAAAAGGGCCGGTATTCGCTAATATTATTTTAGCGGATGAGATTAACCGCGCTCCGGCGAAAGTTCAAAGCGCGCTTTTAGAGGCGATGCAGGAGCGCCAGGTTACTATTGGACAGGATACTTTTAAGCTGGAAGAACCTTTTCTTGTGTTAGCAACCCAGAATCCTATTGAACAGGAGGGGACATATCCTTTGCCGGAAGCTCAAATTGACCGTTTTATGCTAAAACTGAAGGTGAATTATCCTGATAAAAGCGAAGAGAAGACAATAATGGAGCGGATGACTTCGGGAAATACTATCGAAATAAAAAAAGTTATTGAACCAAGAGAAATCCTGCGCGCGCGTTCTTTAATGTACGAAATATATATGGATGAAAAGGTAAAGGATTACATTGTAAATATTACAATGGCGACCAGAGAGCCTGAAAAATATGGCCTGAAGATAAAAAATCTTATAGCCTTCGGAGCATCTCCAAGGGCGACTATTTTTCTCAATACCGCAAGCCGGGCGCATGCTTTTTTACGGGGCAGAGGGTATGTTACTCCCGAAGATGTCAAGATGATCTCTTATGATGTGTTAAGGCACAGGATAATACTTACATATGAAGCTGAGGCTGAAGAGATAAAGTCGGAAAATATTATTCAGCAGATCCTTGATAACATAGAAGTCCCTTAAATAAAATGATCCCTGCAGAAATATTAAAAAAAATCAGGCGAATAGAGATCCGTACCAGTAAACTGGTCAATGATGTTTTTTCGGGAGAATATCATAGTGTTTTTAAAGGCCGCGGAATGGAGTTTTCTGATGTCCGTGAATATCAGCCCGGCGATGATATCCGGACGATCGACTGGAATGTTACTGCCCGTTTAAACCATCCGTTCGTAAAACAGTTTGTGGAAGAAAGAGAACTGACTGTGATGCTGCTGGTGGATGGCAGCGCGTCAGAGAATTTTGGTACTAAAGACAGAATGAAAGGTGAAGTAGCCTCTGAGATCTGCGCTCTCCTTGCCTTTTCCGCGATCAAAAACAATGATAAAGTCGGGCTTATCATTTTTACAGATACTGTAGAAATATTTATCCCCCCAAGAAAAGGACGGCAGCATGTCTTGCGCGTGATCAGGGAAATATTATATTTTAAGCCTAAGGGAAAAACCACTAATATTAACATATCGCTCGAATATTTGAACAAGGTTATTAAAAGAAAAACAGTGACTTTTTTGGTTTCGGATTTTATGGCCGCCGGATATGATAAGCTTCTCAGGGTAACAAATAAAAAACATGATGTTATTGCTGTAGTTTTAAGTGATCCGAGAGAAATGTTTTTACCTGATTATGGTTTTATTTATTTCGAGGACGCGGAGACAGGTGAAAAGAGGCTGGTAGACTGCAATGATAAAAATTTCATTAAAGAATACTCGGATATAGCATTGCGAATGCAGGCAAAAAGGAATAGTTTATTCAAGTCTATGGGTATTGATTTTATAGAAATTTCAACTGATGTTCCTTATATTAAATCCTTAATATCATTTTTTAAACGCAGAGCCAGAAGATTCCGTTAAACTTAAGTTATGCGGAAGGTTAAATTATAATATGAAAGATTTTACAGATCTTATTTTAACAATTTTAATTAACCAGACAGGTTTGTCGGGGGATGAGGACATAAAAGATATAAAGGATATCATAGCCTATGATTTTAATTATAAATATTTAATTATATTATTGGCCATAATTATATTTTTCTTACTGTTTTTTGTCTTACGAAAGAAAAAAATAAATATTAAAGAAGAAAAAAAGCAGGTTTTACCGCCTGAGGTAATAGCGATGGATAGGATTAATAAACTAAGGGAATCTAAACTCATAGAACAGGGAAGGTATAAAGAGTTCTATACAATAATATCTGAAATTATCCGTGATTATTTTGAAGCTAAATACAAAATATCCGCCCTTGACCGTACTACATATGAATTAGTAATAGAATTAAAAAATAAAAATATATTTAGTGATAAAGTTGGAATTATCCAGAATTTTCTTTTTGATTGCGACCTGGTGAAGTTCGCGAAATATGTCCCTCCGGCGGAAGATCCTGATAAAATGCTTGCCCAGGCCCGGGAAATAATAAATATTGCGGTAAATGAAAATACTAAAGCTCAATCGGAGATAAACAGCAATGTTTAGGTTCGCGAATCCTTATTATTTAATATTGCTTATTTTTATTCCATTTTTAATCTATTATTATCAGAAATACCGGATAAAAAAGCAGGCAACCATAAGATATTCCAGTTTTGGGATATTTAAGGAATTGGGATCCCAGAATAAGATATTTTACAGGAAATTACTGGATCTTAGCCGTATTCTTGTTATTATTCTTTGTATTATTGCTTTGGCAAGGCCGCAAATGGGGTCGAGTTCAGAAGAAATAAATACGGAGGGTGTCGATATAATTTTAACATTAGATATATCGGGGACTATGAGTTCAGAGGATTTTAAACCAAAAAACAGATTAGGTGTGGCTAAGGAAGTAATAAAAAATTTTATTAAAGGAAGAGAAAATGACCGGCAGGGCCTTGTGGTCTTTTCAAGCCAGAGTTTTACGCAATGCCCTTTAACCCTGGACTATAATCTTTTATTAAAACTTGTGGACAGGGTAGAACTTGGAATGATAAAAGACGGTACTGCCATAGGAATGGGGATAGCCACTTCTGTTAATAGATTGCGGGATTCAAACGCGAAAAGTAAAGTGATCATTCTGTTGACAGACGGGCGGAATAACACGGGTGAAATTGATCCTGTTACAGCTGCTAATCTGGCAAAAACGATGGGTATTAAAATATATACGATCGGAGTCGGTAAGCCTGAAGGCGGGCTTTTCCCTGTTAATGATCCTTTTTTCGGAAAAAGATATGTGACAGTTCCAAATGAGCTGGATGAAAATATTCTAAAACAGATCGCGGAGCTGACTGGAGGATTGTATTTCAGGGCGGATAGTGAAAATAAATTGTTTGAAATATACAAACAGATAGATAAGATGGAAAAAACGATCATTAAAAGAAAAGAATATAAAAGATACGATGAGTTGTTCCGTTATTTTCTTATTCCCGCTTTCGCGATTCTGGCGGTGGAATTGATCTTAGGACAAACGATATTTTTAAAAATACCATAAACAAGACTTAAGTGGAAGGTTCTGGCTGAAAGCCAGGTTCTTTCCGCTTCTAGTCATTGTTATCCTCGTAGGGGATAAACTTGAGTTAATATGAGATTTAAATATCCTTTAATACTGTTTTTTTTACCGGTTATCCTGATAATCCTTTTTGCGTTTTATTATTACGCGTTCAAAAGGAAACGCTCTTTATATGAAGAGTTCGCGGATTACCGCCTCATAGCTAAATTAGCGCCCAATTTAAATCAGGGCCGGATCTATTTAAAAGCGGTAATTTTAAGTATGGTGTTCTTTATATTCATTATTATTCTTTCTCGCCCGCAATTTGGCAAGAAGGTGATCGAATTAAAACGAACCGGTATTGATCTGATCATCGCGGTTGATACATCCTTAAGTATGCTTGCGGAAGACCTTAAACCTAACAGATTAGAACGCGCTAAAATGGAAATAAAGAATTTAATGGATATTTTGCAGGGTGATCAGATCGGAATAATAGTATTTTCAGGAGAGGCCTTTACTCAATGTCCCTTAACATTGGATTACGACGCCGCCAGGATGTTTCTGGAAATAATAGATACCAAAAGTGTCGCGCAATCAGGTACAAATCTTGGCAGAGCAATATCGCAGGCGATAGATTCGTATCCAAAAGGACAAAAAAAATATAAAACGATGATCCTTCTCACGGATGGGGAAGATCACGAAGGAAATTCTATCGAAATGGCGGAAAAAGCGGCTTCAGAGGGCATAAAAATCTATACCATCGGCATTGGGTCAGGGGCAGGCGAACCGATACCGCTCAGGGACGGCGATGGAAAAATTACCGGTTATAAAAAAGACGATTCGGGACAGATAGTTTTGAGTAAATTAGATGAAGTTACGCTTCAGAATATCGCCTCCAAAACAGGAGGAAAGTATTACCGCAGTTCAAATACAGGTATTGAACTTGAAAAAATTTATAAAGAAATATCTTCCATGGAAAAAAAAGAATTTGAAGATAAATTGGGATTTGAATATGAAGACCGTTACCAATTCTTGTTATTTATTGTTATTTTCCTGTTAATGATCGAGTTTTTAATAATAGAACGGAAAGATATCAAAAAAGAATGGCTCGGGAGTTTTGAATGAAAAAATATTCGCGCGTTCTTTCAATAATTATTGTGGCTTTATTTATATGTTCCGGCTGGAGCATGCCTTCTTTCCTGAGGAAGAAAAAAGCCAATAATTTGTATAAGAAAGAGGAATATTCCGGAGCTTTGGATATATATCAGGACCTTCAAATAGATTATCCTTATAAAGCGGATATTAATTACAATAAAGGCAATATTCTTTACCGTTTAGAAAGATATGATGAAGCGGAAAATACGTTTAAAAAGGCATTACAATCCAAGGATAATAATATCCGGAAAAAGGCTTATTATAATATTGGAAACACTTTATACCGGCAGGACAAACTGGAAGAAGCCATTAAATCTTATGAGGAAACTCTCAAAATTGATTCTACGGATCAGGATGCGGAATATAATATTGAATTAATAAAGAAAAAACTAGAGAAAAAACAACAGCAGAAACAGGATAAACCCGAAGAAGATAAAAAAGATAAGCAGGATAAACAGGATAAGAAGGATAAGCAACAGCAGGACAAACAAAAAGCAGGCGGGAAACAAAAACAAGAGAATCAGGAAAATAAAAAAGACAAAGAATCAAAGGAAGAAAATAAACAAAAACAGGAAAATAAAGAAGAAAAAAAGCCTAAACAAGGCAATGATAATAAAAATAGCAAACCGGAAAATGATAAAAAAGATAAAAATACCCCTGAGGAAAAAGCAAAACGGGAACAAGCTAAACAGATATTAGACGCGATAAAACAAGATGAAAAGAAACTTAAACAGAATTTGAATGAAAAAGATGAATTTAATAATAAGGAAGAAAAAGTCAGATATGATTGGTAATAACATGAGGCCAAAAGTCATTTATGTTTTATTATTTTTGTTTTGTTTAATATCCATTAGAGTTATTGCGCAGGAAATCTCTATTTCCGCCAGGGTGGATAATAAAGAAATAACACTTGATGAAATGATAATTTTGACCATTGATATCAATGGGAATGAAAGATCAATACCAGATCCCAAACTGCCTCAATTAAAAGAATTTGATGTGTATTCATCCGGCCGGTCACAGAGCATTTCTATTATTAACGGTGCCATGTCGGCGTCTACAAGTTTTAATTACGTCCTTGCGCCGAAAAAAGAAGGGAAATTTGTTATAGGCCCGGTCGAAGTTCCTTTTGGAAAAAAGATCTATAAAACCGAGCCTATTTCAATCGAAGTTTTACCTTCAGGGAAAAAACATGAGGCAGGAAGTAATGTGCATCCTAAAACTTTAACAGGAGAAAGCAGAAGCAGCGGTGAAAATGTTTTCATAGAAACCGGCATTAACAAAAAAAGAATATATTTGAATGAACAAATAACTCTTACCTTTAGATTTCTTACAAAAATCAGGATTTATGGAGAGCCTGAATATATACCCCCTGAAAAAACCGGTTTCTGGTCGGAAGATCTGCCTCCGCAAATTAATTATTATGAGAATAGGGACGGTAGCCAATATCTTGTTACTGAAATAAAAACCGCGCTTTTTCCGGCAACCGTTGGCAGGTTAACTATAGGCCCGGCTACAGTTAAATATATGAGGGGAGATATATTTGATTATATGTCCGGCACACAGTCAATTGTTTTAAAAACAGAACCGATAACTATTGATGTATTGCCTCTGCCGGAAGGTAAACCTTCAGATTTTAAAGGAGCCGTGGGTGTCTACAATATTGACAGTGAAATTAATACAAATGAGGTCGAAGCAGGCAAACCTGTTAACTATTACGTTAAAATAAAAGGGAAAGGCAATATAAAAGCGGTCAGTGAACCGGATCTGGGATTGCCGGATGATTTCAAGGTTTATCCTGCGGGAAGTTCGGATAATATAAAAAAAGCAGATTATACAGTTCAGGGAGACAAAACTTACGAATATTATTTAATAGCGAAAAAACCGGGGAAGATGACCATTCCGGAAATTAATTTTACATATTTTAATCCTGACATAGAAAAATATATTACTTTAAAGACCAAGAATATCCCCATTACGGTTAAACCGGGTGCGGTAGAAGAAGCTGCTAAAGAATATCTATTGAATACTTCTACTATTAAAGAAGAAGTCAAGCTTATTACAAAAGATATCCGGCCTGTAAAATCAGATGTGAATTTAAAAACAGAGCCAATATTTATTAAGAGTCCTTTGATAATTACGGCGATAGGTTTACCGTTTTTATTATTTTTGTTCGCAAGGGTTTATTCCAGGCATAATGAGCAAGTGGAATTTAATCCGGTTTATAAGAGAGACAGAAGAGCCGGCAAGCTTGTGCGAAAAAGACTTAAAGAAGCTAAAAAAATAATGAACACGGGCGACAAAAATGAATATTGCCATTTAATTACAAGATCTATCCTGGGCTTTATCGGAGATAAGCTGAACATTGCTGAAATGGGGCTTACCTCAGAAACTTTAAGGGACATACTTAAAGAAAAAAATATTTCAGAAGACGCGCAGAAAAAAATCATAGAAATACTGGATAAATGTGATTTTATTAAATTCAGCCCCGTTGAGCCCGAACAGGGATGGAGAACCGCGATCTACCATGAAGCGCAGGAAATAATATTATTTTTGGAGAAGCTGAAATGGCAAAAAAACTAATATATATATTTTTAATTATAACGGCGGTTATTTGTTTAAATAGCAATATATCAGCTAAAGATGATAATAATATAATTGAAGTATTTAAAGCCGGCAATAACCTGTATGAGAAATCGGATTTCACCGGTGCCATAGAAAAATATCAAATGGTAATCGGATCAGGGGTAAAAAATAAAACTGTTTATTATAATCTCGGTAACGCTTACTATAAAACCAATAAATTGGGGCTGGCTGTTTTAAATTATAAAAGGGCGTATAAATTGTCGCCGAGGGATAAAGATATTCTCGCGAATTTAGCATTCCTGCGCGAAAAGATCGTTGATCAGATAAAATATGAAAAACCGGTTCCGCAGATAATGTGGGATAAGGTCATTTTTCTCCTTTCTTTAAATGAATGGACCCTGTTGTGCCTTATTTTGTATTTATTATTTATGTCTTTATTGATTTATTCAATTCTAAAAAGAGATGTTGATTCTGAAGCGATATTCTATAGGAATCTAATATTTATTATTTTTAGTATCTCCTTAATATTTTTTATTTCATCCTATTTGAATAATAAACAACTGGAAGCGGTAATAACCGCCGAAGAGGTGGAAGTTAAAAATGGGCCGGGCGAAAATTATTCAAAAGGATTTATTTTGCACGAAGGTATGGAAGTTAATATTGAAAATGATTCGGGGGATTGGGTTGAAATAATCCTTCCGAACGGATTAAAAGGCTGGGTGGAAAAAAACAATATTCAATTCACAAAAGACTAGTGCTCTGGCAAATAGATTTCGATGTGATAGAATGCCTAGATTTGAGATAATTTCAATGAACGACGACGCAGGCGTATCCTCGATACGTTAAGGAGGAGTGAGGCGGAAATTGGCCAAAGATGGGCATTCCCAGAGGGCAGAAACTCTTTTGACCTGCTTCTGCGTTGCTTGTCGCTTACATACCGCAGAGGGTATGCGACGCTCCTCGAGCCTTGAATCAAGCCAAAATAGTTTCTGCTATCACGTCAAAATTTATTTGCCAGAGCACCTGAATTATAGTAATATTAATACAATTGAAATTAAAATAAATAAGGAGCCTGATGAAAAAGGTTAAGGTGGATCTGGGTGAAAGATCGTATGAGATCGTTGTAGGAAGCGGTATATTAATGGGGCTTGGCGAATTCATTAATAAAAAAGGGATAGGCAGAGATGCTCTTTTAATAACGAATAAACCGGTAAACCGCCTATATGGCGAAGAGCTGAAAAAAGCTCTGATTAAAAATAAGATACAGGTAAAAAGTATTGTTCTACCCGATGGCGAAAAAGAAAAAAATCTGGATAACTGGAGGTCATTATTAGGGGAACTCACAAAATATGACGGTTTGGGAAAACAGGTATTTATTATCGCTCTGGGCGGGGGTGTGATAGGGGATCTGGCCGGGTTTGTCGCCGCTTGTTACCGCCGCGGAATAAATTGCGTGCAGGTGCCTACAAGCCTTTTATCCCAGGTAGATTCCGGGGTTGGTGGAAAAGTTGGTGTGGATTTTAAGAATATTAAAAATCTTATCGGCGCTTTCTATCAGCCAAAAATGGTTTTAGCTGATGTTGCAGTTTTAAAGACGCTTCCGAAAGAAGAATTAAGATCCGGATTAGCAGAGGTTATAAAATATGGCGTGATCTATGATGAGGATTTATTTACGCTCCTTGAAAAAAACATCAAATCAATTATGGCAAATGATCATGATCTGCTTGAAGATATAGTAGTAACTTGCTACAAAATAAAGGCAAAGATCGTAGGTGAGGACGAATTGGATAAGACAGGAAAACGCGCTATATTGAATTTCGGGCACACGATCGGACACGCGCTGGAGGGGTCAAGTAAATATTCCTACCGCCATGGGGAGGCTGTATCTATTGGAATGGCCTGCGCCGCTGAAATAGCTGTTGAATTAGGGCTTTGTAACAAAGATGTTCTGATACGATTAGAAGGGCTATTGGAAAAAACCGGATTACCTGTGAGAATTAAAAAAGGTAATATTAAAGAGATCATAAAAACAATGAGCCACGACAAGAAATTTGTTCAGGGTAAAACGCGGTTTATTCTTCCAGTGCAAATAGGCAAAGTAATAATAAAAGATAATATAGATATAAAATTAATTGAAAAGATTATTTCTTCGCGCTCGGGCAACCTTCACAGGCCTTAGATTCTTTTTTGGGGCAAGCCGGAGCCGGTGTCGAGGCTGTATGTTCGGCCTTTGCCTGTTTATTATAACCTGAACTGCGGTAATCATTACTGTAAAATCCGCTTCCTTTGAAAATAATCCCCGCGCCGCCGCTGATGAGTTTTTTAACTTTTCCCTGGCATTTTGGGCAGGTTTCAAGCGGTTTATCGGTTATTTTTTGAAATTTTTCAAAAACATCTTTACAATTTTGGCATTCATAGTCATATGTAGGCATTTTATTCTCCTGTTTCTCTCAGTTAACATATATCAAAATATTGGGGGTTTGTCAAGGATAGAAAAAGATAAAGTTTTTCCATTGACAACTTTTTTAATGTTTCGTATACTTTTCAAATTACAATAAAAATAAAATAACTTTAATCCTTCAGGAGAAAAATGGCCATAAAATTATCAGAGAATTCCATAAAAGTATTAAAACGCAGGTATCTTAAGAAAAATGAAACAGGGAAGGTTATAGAGACGCCGGAGGAGATGTTTCGACGGGTAGCCAGGGTGATGGCTTCGGCGGAAAAGGGATACGGGAAAAGCCAGAAAGAAATAGCTGATCTCGAAGAGTCGTTTTACCGAATAATGGCTTCGCTTGAGTTTATGCCCAATTCTCCGTGTTTGATGAATGCTGGAAATGAGTTAGGTCAGCTTAGTGCATGTTTTACTTTACCCATAGAAGATTCAATGGAGTCTATCTTTGAGACCTTAAAAATAACCGCTATAATACACAAAAGCGGGGGAGGTACCGGTTTTTCTTTCTCAAAGCTTCGTGCGAAGAATTCTGTAGTTAAGACTACCGGCGGCGTGGCGTCCGGCCCGGTTTCTTTTATGAAGGTATATGACGCGGCAACGGAGGCGGTGAAACAGGGCGGAAACCGCCGGGGCGCGAATATGGGGATCTTAAGAGTGGATCATCCGGATATTAAGGAATTTATTGCCTGCAAAGAAAATAATAAGGAGATATCCAACTTTAACATTTCTGTCGCTCTTACGGATGATTTCATGGACAGATTAAAGAAAGGTGAAGATTACGATTTAATTGACCCTCATACAAAAAAATCAGCCGGAAAGTTTAATTCGAAAGAAATATTTGACTTAATTGTTAAACAGGCGCATAAGAACGGCGAACCGGGTGTAATATTTATTGACAGGATAAATAAATATAACCCCACGCCTGACTTGGGATCTATTGAAAGCACAAATCCTTGCGGTGAACAGCCTTTGCTCCCTTATGAAAGCTGCGTTTTGGGATCGGTTAATGTATCTTTAATATATAGAAATACTGCTGATAAAGCAGGTTTTGAAGTCGATTGGCAGAGGTTGAAAGAAGTAACACGATTAGCTGTGCATTTTCTGGATAATCTTATTGATGTAAATAAACTTCCATTATTGCAAATAGATAATGCTACAAAAAACACCCGTAAGATCGGATTAGGCGTAATGGGCTGGGCAACTTTATTAATACGCTTAGGTATCCCGTATGATTCAGAGGAGGCAATATCGCTTGCTGATAAATTAATGTCTTTTATCTTAACTGAGGCGCGAAAAAGATCTCAGGAACTCGCGGAAATTAAAGGAGTATTTCCTTCTTTTAGCGGCAGTATATATGCCAGGAGAGATAGCTCGACGAAAATGCGCAATGCCACTTTAACTACTATCGCACCTACAGGTACAATAAGTATTATTGCCGGCCCGTGTTCTTCCGGAATAGAGCCTTTGTTCGCTATCTCGTATTATCGCAACGTGATGGATAATGATAAGCTTGTGGAGGTTGACCCGTTGTTTGAAGAGGTGGCGAAAGAACGCAAATTCTATAGCAGAGAATTAATGGAAAAGATTGCTGAGTCGGCGACGCTTAAAGATATTGAAGGTATTCCTGATGATGTCAAAAAGGTATTTGTTACCGCTCATGATATCAGTCCTGAATTCCATGTGCGTATGCAGGCGGCTTTCCAGAAATATACCGATAACGCGGTGAGCAAAACAATTAATTTTCCTCATTCAGCTTCACTGGAAGATGTGAAAAGCGCGTATATCCTGGCGTACGAATCAGGGGCCAAAGGTCTTACCATTTATCGTGACCGCAGCCGCGAAGAGCAGGTTTTAAATATCGCTCGTAAAGAGAAAGTGCAGGAACAGAAGGAGCTGGCTCCGGGGAAAATTGCTCCTCGTCCCCGTCCGGAAATGATAATTGGAACTACTACAAAGGTTGCAACCGGGTGCGGGAATCTTTATATTACGATAAATATTGACGAAGCAGGAATGCCCTTTGAATTATTTACTCAAATGGGGAAAGCGGGGGGCTGCGCCGCGTCACAATTAGAGGCGATCGGCAGGCTTGTATCTTTAGCGTTCCGTTCAGGTATAGAAGTAGAATCTATTATTGAACAATTGCGTAATATACGATGCCCCAGTCCTTCATGGGATAAGGGCCAGAGGATTTTCTCCTGCGCGGACGCGATCACGCGTGTTATTGAAAAAAGGCTAATGAATGGTGTTGCACTAAATGCCGCGGTTATGCCCGATGAAACTGAGCTTACTATGAAACATGCCTATAACGATGAAGGTAATACTCATAAAAAAAATTCAAGTATGACTATCGTGGGTATGTGCCCCGATTGCGGAGAAGTACTCCGTCATGAAGAAGGCTGCGTCAAGTGCCAGTCTTGCGGATATTCTAAGTGCTGATGGTTTATTAAGAATGTTCATATCCTAATCAACTGTGATCTCAATATAATGCACCTTATATATATTCATTATTTATAAATTTTATTTAATATTACTAAATATTTTTTCTTGACATATATCTTTTGAGGCGTAAAATGAAAAATCAGATTACTAAAGTAACTCAATTTAAAGAAAGGAGGATATTTTAAATGTGAATAAAAACGCGAGTTGTGGCCGGTGTTTTTATCTATATTAAACAAGTAAAACAATTGAGGGGAAATAATGAAAAAGAAATTTTATTATTTATTAATTTGTATTTTATTAAGTTTAAATTCTGTTTTTGCCCAGCCTCCTGTAATAAATTCAGTTACTCCTGATCTAGGTTATAATAATTCAACAACTCCCATTACAATAAACGGTGAAAATTTTTCTAATAATTCCAGAATATATATCAGTGCCGGCGGCGCATATATAGCAGGAAGTGCTTGTGATTCTACTACATCATCATATACACATGGGGGATTACATGTTAAAGGTAATTACGCGTATTATGGAGATGAGTATAAAGGACTACAAATAGTAGATATTAGTAATACAAAAGCACCGTACATTGCGGTCAATATGCATATTGAAGATTCAGTTAATGGATTATATATAAGCGGCAATTATGCGTATGTTATATCCAGCCGGTATCCATACACCGATATAGGGTCAAGCCTGCGGATAATAAATATAAGTGAACCTTTGAATCCAATAATTGTAGGTAGTGCAAGTTTGTCCGGAAGCGCATTAGGAGTATGCGTAAAAGGAAATTATGCATATGTGGCAACATATTCAGGTTTACAAATAGTAGATATAAGTTCTCCTGAAAATCCGTATATGGCAGCAAGTGTGATTGGTATTGGTTCCGCAAAAGATGTGTATATTGAAGGTAATTATGCTTATGTGGCAACCTCTACAGGCTTACATATAATAGATATAAATAATCCGGTGATTCCGCATACAGAAAAAAGTGTGGCCAATATCGGTTCCGCAAAAGGAATATATGTATCTGGAAATTACGCGTATGCGGCGGTTTCTGATTATGCATATACCTATCCGGCAGGCCCAACAGGATTACAGGTAATAGATATAAGTGACCCTGAAAATGCGTTTAAGATCAGTAATGTGAATATAACAGGCCCGGCTAGTGATGTATATGTGGCAGGGAATTACGCGTATGTGGCGGATGCGAATGGCGTTGTACAGATAATAGATATAAGTTATCCATTAAATCCAATATTAATAAGAAATATACCAATACCAAGTCCGGCTATATCAATATATGTTGAGGGAAATTATGTGTATGTACTCTCAGAAAGCGCAGGATTACAGATAATAGATATAGGTGTTATGGTTAATCCAAGCATAGTCGCTAACGCAGGCTCGCCGGGTTCGACCTATCATCAGATCTCAGGGAATTACGCGTATATTGCAAACGGTAAAGAAAGTTCGTTACAAATATTCAATATGAGTGATCCTCTTCATCCGGCATATGTAAGATCGGTTGAAACCACTGGTAGAGGAAACGGATTGTATATAGCACAATATAAGGTGTTTATAGTGGTTAATGGTTCTTACGCAGTACCAGGTTCCCATACTGGATTACAAATAGTTAATATAAGTGATCCAGAAGACCCGTTTACTATTAGCAATATAGATATTCCTGTTAATAATGTTATAGGAGTAGTTGTATCAGGACATTATGCGTATGTTACAGGTTTTAATTATACCGGTGAAGGAATATTACAGGTTGTAGATATAACCTTTCCATCTAATCCAACTCTGGGCAATCGTTTAGTTATTCCTGGGCCGGCATACGGCGGGTATAATCCATGTATCAAAGAAAACTATTTGTATGTACCATATGGAGCTGCAGGCTTGCAGGTAATAGATATAAGTGTTCCAGGCAATCCAACGATAAAGAGCAGTGTAATCACTTCCGGCGGGGCACAAGGATTACATGTATCAGGGAATTATGCGTATGTTGCAACAACACAGGGCTTGGATATAATTAACATAAGTGATCCTCTTAATCCTCTTCCGGCAGGTTCTATCTATAAAAATGCCGGTTATCACGGAGTAGATGTAGATGGTAATTATGCGTATGTCGGCGGGCCATACGGTCTGGAAGTAATAGATTTATATAATGGTACAGTAGTTACAACTTTGGGTGGAGCTAGTTCTGGTTCATGGGCCTGCAATACAGTTAGTTTAGCAGGAAGGTACGTTTATGTTGTCAATCAGCATACGGGCTTACAGATAATTGATAAATTTAGTGCTGGGACCATGTGCTGGCCGGTAAATTTTATTGATAATAATACTATTAATACTGTAATACCAAATGGGTTTATGCGCGGCAGTTATAATATTAAAGTAGTTGATTTTGCCGAAGAAGGAATTAATTATAATGCTTTTAATATCTTGAATTATGGAGAACCGGCCGTAACATTAGATGTAAACCCTGATTCAGGTGTTGTGCCATTGCCTGTAAGTTTTACCGCAAGGGCTTTTGATATTGATGGAAATATCACAAATTATGAATGGGATTTTAACGGAGACGGGAATTTTGATACATCTACTTTTGAAAGCACAATAAGTTATACATATTTAAAATCCGGTATATTCAATGCTAAAGTTAGAGTAACAGATAATGATAGTCAAACAGCAATGGATGTTAAGCCTGTTAATATATCAAATCGGCCTCCAGCAGTAACTTTAAATACGAATCTAAATTCTGGCTACGCGCCATTGAAAGTAGATTTTGCCGCGAATGCTTCTGATATTGATGGACATATTGCAAGTTATAAATGGGATTTTGATGGTGATGGCAATTTCGATGTGATCAGTTATGAGAGTACTATAAGCCATACCTATCCCGCTTCGGGAGTATATAATGTCAAAGTCAAAGTAACAGATAATATTGGAGCGTCAGCAAGTGATACTACGGTTATTAATATCATAAATACACCTCCCGGCGTCAGTTTAAATGTAAATCCAGACACAGGGAATGTACCTTTATATGTGTATTTCACAGCTGAAGCAACTGACCCTGATGGTTATATTGCAAACTATGAATGGGATCTAAATGGTGATGGAAATTATGAAATGGGTTCCTATGGAAACACTATAGATAAAATCTATGATACTTCCGGTGTGTTCAATGTAAAAGTAAGAGTAACTGATAATGACGGTGCAATTCAGGAGGCAGGTGCTTTTGTAAGTGTTACTGAAGCCTCCGCGCCGCCCGGCGAAGAGAAATATTTTACAGATACCACAATATTTTCGCATCTGTCTGTTAAAAAAGCATGTCTTAATAATGTTGCAGTAACCGGTGGAGTGACAGGTTCGCTTAATTTCACTGAATTTGAAATAATAAAAATAACTACCGGTTCTTTTGCCGGCAAAGGCTTTTCAAAAGGGAAATTCGAAGCTTTAGTTGAAGGTAACCCGTATTCAGGAGAATGGCAGGGCATGATATTTGATAAGTTATCGGAAAATAAAATATACATGAAAGGCACAATAACCGGCAGAGTATCAGCCGCAGTTGAGGGTTATTTGACTGAGTTGTCTCCAGGAAGCGGCATTTATAATAAATATGAAGCTGTCTGGAAAATTAACCGTCTGGATGGTATTGCTGTTTCAATAAATGTTAATCTTAATGGGATTGTTACTTACAATAGTTCATCAGTGTTTACCGAAGTTCAGCTTGGCTTGTTACAAACTAATATCGAAGGTAATGTATACGGCGATTATTCAGGTATTTTAAATACTGTTTTGACCCGGGTCAGAGTAACAGATGAAAGTAATCCTTATTATAAAGAGGGATTCACGATTGTCTCCTATAATTCTGGATCAGGGGCAGGGTATGGATGGGCTTACAATAAACCTGCCTCTGAGAATAAAGATTTTATGAAGGGTATTTTTGTCGGCCCGATCTCTGGAATTGCTACTGCTATTTTGGATGAAACCCAATCCCCGAGAACTCTGAACCTGACACTGGAAAGTGTTGACCTGGCGATGGCTCATAATTTAAAGGTCAATGTCTGGGGGCCGGTAAATGCAAGCCCGGGTCAACTTGTTTCTTATTGGATCGAATATAGAAATGATGGTTTTGTATCCGCAGATAGTGTAGCAGTAAGCTTCACATTTGATACCGCAGAAGTATTTCAATCAGCATCTTCGGGCGGGAGTTATGATGCCGATAGTCATACTGTAAGCTGGGTTTTACCGTATATTTCCGCTAGGTCAAACGGTTATCTTTATGTTGATGGAGCAATCATATACGGCGTGAAGAAGCCCGTTATAAGTGCAAAAGCGTCTATTTTTTTACAAGACGATCCATTCACAATTATTGGCCAGGATACTACTTCGCTAAACAATGGCTTTGCCCGCGATCCTAATATAAAATATGGGCCCGAGGGTAATGTTTCAGCTGGGCAAACATTAAATTACAAAGTCCAATTTGAAAATGTGGGTGAGGGAATTGCTTTTGGAGTCTATTTTACTGATGTGTTAGATGAAGATCTGGATGATTCTACATTAGAGATTGGGCCTGTAATGGATGTAGATACAAATACAGAGATTGCGCCTGCAGGAATATACAACTCCTCTACTCGAACTATTACATGGTTTGTTGGTGAAGTTGGACCTCATAAAGGCGGTTATGCTAATATCAGCGTAAAGGTTAAAGCCGATTCTCCGGGGGGGACAGAGATAATTAATTTTGCTACAGTTTATTTTCCGAGCGTTCCCGAAGAAACAAGGACAAATGGTGTTGTATCCATGATACCGTTAGATAATATTCCTCCGGTAACAACAGCAAATCTTTCAGAAGGCCCGAACGAAAACGGATGGAACAAAAATGATGTAACTGTTACATTAAATGCAGTTGATAATGATGGCGGTACAGGCGTAAAAGAAATTCATTACAGCGTTTCAGGTATACAACCAATGGAGGAAACAGTATCAGGAAATAGTGCGCAGATCACTATTTCTTCTGAAGGTGTAAGTACTTTGGCTTATTGGGCGGTAGATAATGCAGGAAATCCCGAAGGTTCAAATAGCCATGAACCTATTGTAATTAAAATTGATAAGACAGCGCCAACGATAACAGCAGGGCGGTCTGAAGATCCAAACGCGAGCGGATGGAACAACAGTGATGTCACAGTAACGTTTAATGGCGCGGATAATTTGTCCGGGATCGGAACTCTGACTTCGCCTGTAACAGCGGTTACTGAAGGCGCGAACCAGGTTGTGGCCGGGACAGCGGTTGATCTGGCAGGTAACAGCGCAGAAATATCTGTAACGCTAAATATAGATAAGACAGTGCCGGTTGTGAATGCTGGAAATGATGTTACATTTAATGAAGGTGAAACAGTTGTACTACCGGTGCCTGATGTTCAAGATACTATGTCGGGTATAGAAAAAAGCTCAAACGATGCGCCTTCTTCATACCATACCGGGTATAATACTGTTACTGTAACTGCTGTTGATAAAGCGGGAAACAGCGCGTCCGATTCACTGATTGTTACGATCGTTGCTGTTACAACAATAGAAAATGATCTGAATAACCTTAAGACAATGATCGATTCGCTGGGTGATTCTGCGTTTAAAAATAATGCCGCCAACCGTAAGAACGCGCTGTCAAATAAAATTGACGCGTTGACTAATATTATAGGCGCGGGGAGGGCAAGCACTGATCCTGTTTCAAAAAATAACCTTCTCGGTGAGGCTATTTCTAAATTAAAAAATGATATTCAATCAAAAATGGATGGGTGTGGTTCAAGCGCGGATAATAATGACTGGATTGGTGATTGCGGAGCCCAGTATCAATTAAATTTATTAATAAATAAGATTTTAGGTGTTTTAAATGATCTTAAACGGTCTTAAATAACGGGAGGAAAAAATGTATAGTAAGAAAAATATAGTAATGTTTATTACCGTGTTGATTTTTTCAGTAACATGTAAAGTGTTTGCGGGAACGAGTGAATCTGTCGCTAACGCGAAAAATGCGGTGCAGAGTATATCTGAGACATCGTTTAAGAACGGAGACATCCAGTTAAAGACAGCTTGCCTGGATGATATTGAAGGCGTGATCTCAACTTTGGCTATCGCGGTGGATGAAACGGAGATCAGCAGTAAAAACTCTCTTTATCAGGATGCCATAAATACAGTGAACAAATTGGTTTCTAAAACTGACGGTTGCATAAAAAACGGCAATCCTGATAATGAAGATTGGGTAATAAATTGTGAAGATGCATCAGTACTTTATAATGTTCTAAAACAACTGGAATCTGATATTAACGCTTTAATTAAATAAAATAAGGTGCAGAAAAGGGATTGGTTTTTATATAAACCAATCCCTTTTTATTTTATGCCGTAAAATGAACAATACCAGCAGAATAAGATCTGTTATCCAGCTAAAACTCTTGACAAAATGATATAAATTAAGTTATTGTATCATCATGTCAAAACATTTTATAATAGACGGATATAACGCGATGCATAAACTTTCGCTCTGCGAAGATAATAACCTTCAGGCAGGGAGAGAGAGGCTGGTCGCTTTAATAAATAAGCATAAATTGGCCGGAAGCGGCGGTAACCTCCTTACGGTCGTATTTGACGGGAAGAAAGATTCTTTTTTCCCGTTTGAAAATTCGGAAAAAGGCGTGATCTTTACTCAGGATGAGACGGCAGATAATAAAATAAAACGGATGGTTGAAAAAGCGAAGAATCCGCGTAAAATGGTTGTTGTAAGCGATGATAATGAGATCAGGTATTATACCCGGGGATTGGGAGCGGAAGTGAAAAGTAATGCTGAATTTTTTGCCAGGGCAAAAAGAAAACAGGGGAAAGCCGTCAATGAAAAACTGAATGAGTACGATGAGAGATATTCTGATATTACAAATGAACTTAAAAAATTATGGATAAAAAAGTAAATCGTTTAATTTGCCCCGTTTGTAAGGCGGCAATAATAAAAGAAGGGAATAATTATTTTCCTTTTTGCAGCCCGAGATGCAAAGATACAGACCTTTACCACTGGTTAACCGGCAAGTACAAGATCAGCAGCCCGTTAAAAGTAGAAGACGAGGAAGATGAAGAAGAAGATCTTTCCTAATTCAAGTTTACTACTTTATCCGGAAATTCAGGAGCTTAAAAATATGATTTATCCTGCTGAAAAATATATGGATATCGCCAAAAAAATTCTGCAAAGGCCTTGGGACTTTTACCCCTCTGAAAAATAACGGCCGGTCGAGTTCCCTTTTATCGCAAAGTATGTCACGGTTAAGCCTGTCTATCAGTGGTTTTATTTTCAGAAGTTCCTCTTGAACCTGAGCGGGATCTTTTAATATTTTTATCTGGTCGATCTTAGCTATAATTTCAATGGATTTTTTGATGGATAGATCAATTTCCCTGGCCCTTTTTTCAGTGATCTGCTTATATTTAAGTTTTATTTGATTAAGCCTTTCCGCGGCGCGATAGGTGCTTTCCACAATTTGATCGCGTGTCATCCATATTGTTTCAAAGCTCATCATATCTTTCCAGCTTGGATTTAATAAGGCGGTCCGGTGTTCTTCAAGCGTTTTTCTGAAAACACGGTAACCATGTTTTTCCGGTTCTTCGAACGCGGGACTCCCGGGATCAATAAAAGGCACAAGCGGTGAAATATACAGAAAAACTTTATCCGCGTGTACTTTATATTTGTCCATCAGGTATTCGCAATAGTCAATGGTTTCATCAACGGATTTCATTGTCTGCATCGGCAGGGCGATAGTAAAAAAGATATCAATTTTATGATAATTGAACTCAACGCAATCATCGATCATTCGTTCTAATTCAGCATTGGTATATGGCCGCCCGTAAGTTTGTCTGATATTTTCATCGTGCGAGTCGGGCGAAATTTCTACGCTTACCGTTGGAACCGCTTCTTTAGCCGCTTTAAGATATTCCCTTGGCGGCGGGACAAAGAATTCAAGAAGCAGCTGATTTTTTATTTTGGCATTTTTTAAAAGGCGAAGCAGTTCCCACGCGTATTCTGCGCTCGGCTGGAATGGATCTCCAATAATAAAAATAGGGCCTTTAATGATCCGGTCCGCGTTTTTTATTGTGGTTAAAACGGATTCCGGTGAAAAATATACAGGTTCTTTCCGGTTGCAAACTTTTTCAAAAGCGTCGGCTGAACCTCCGCAGGTAAGGCAATTATATTTGCAGCCGTGCGCGGTCATGATAGCGGTGATCGGGTAAGATATCCAATAATGGAACGGCATATGCCCTGAAAGGTCACGGTATTTTATTACGGATTTTATGATGTATTTATAATTCGCCGACATGTCCTGAAGTACCGCGGGGATATGTGTCATTTCGTTTACTGTTACTTTTCCGTCCTTTTTCCAGGTAAGATTTGGTATTTTTGAAAGATCCCCGCCGGTCTTTAAAGCATTCATCAGCATTAATACAGGAATCTCAGTTGAGTCGCCGCGCATGACAAAATCTACCTGAGGATATTGGATCAATTCTTTGTGAAAATAGGAAGAAGACAATCCCCCGAATATAATAGGTTTATCAGGATGATATTTTTTTACAATTTTAGCCAATTCCAAACTTCCATGAGCATGAGGAAGCCAATGCAGGTCAATTCCAAAAAGATATTTTACTTTTATATTTTTAATAAAGACTTCAGGATCATATTTAGGATTTAAAAGCATTTTCAAGGCTATATTTTTAATGCGGACATGATAACCGTTGGAATCCAGAAACGCGGCGATACGAGTCATGCCTATAGGGTACATCTCAAATATCGGAGTGGAAGGAATAACATCGCTTATCGGTCCGAACAAAAGAGAATATTTCCTGAAATCATACACGCTTGGAGCGTGCAAAAGTAATAAATCAACTTCCTTCATCTAATTTTCCTTTAGTTATTTAATATAAGCGTATTATTATAATATATTTTTAAATGATTTGCAATTTGTTAATAAATAAAATATTAGTATAATTTATCAATTATTTTTATGTTATAATTCAGTGTTTTACTAAATTATTTATGATAAATAAAAAATTAAATATACTACAGATAATTAATGAGCCGTGGACGAGCGGTATAACAGAATATGGGCTGAACTTAAGCAGAGGATTAAAAAGAAACGGGCATAATGTTGTTATTGCCGGTTTAAAAGGCACCGTGGTGGAAGATGGCGCGAAAAAACACAGCATTAAGTATGAAATATTAAATAATATTAATAGCCTTTCCCCGTTCAATATTTGTAATTCGATCAGGCAAATAAATGATATTTTAAAAAAGGAAAACATAGATGTAATAAATACTCATCGCGCGGAAGGGCAATCTTTAGGTTTTATTTCAAATAAATTAACAGGTAACAGGGCTGTACTGATCCGGACCAGAGGGGATCAAAGAGTAACAAAAAATAATTTTTTGAACCGGTATTTATACAGGTCGTTTACTGACAGGATAATTGTTGCGTCAAGAATGGCAAAAGAAGATCATTTTAATGGTTTTGATATTGCCGGGAAAATAAAAGTTATTCCTCCGGCCGTTGACACTGATATATTTAATCCGCGTGTTTCGGGAGAAAAATTCAGGATAAATTATGGCATAAAAAAAGATGAATATTTAGTGGGGATTATCGGGCGGCTGGATCCCGTTAAAGGACATTATTATTTTCTGGAAGCCGCGAGCCGTTTGAAAGATATTTTACCTGATGTGAAGTACGCGGTTGTCGGCCAGGAAGAAAATATTAAATTAAATGAATTGAAAAATATTGCCGGCTCTTTTGGGCTGCAGGATAAGGTTATTTTTTCGGGTTTTTATAAAAATATTCCTGAAGCCGCTGCAGGTTTTGATATAGGGGTAATTGCGTCAATCGGTTCTGAGGCTATCAGCAGAGTATGTTTGGAAATGATGGCATGCGGCAAGCCGGTGATCGCGTCCAGGGTAGGTTCAATACCGGAGATGATAACTGATGGTGAAACAGGCCTGCTATATGATCCTAAAGACAGTGAGACGCTTTCTGAACATGTTAAAAATTTAGTACTGAATCCTGAACTGATAAAAAAAATCGGACTGGGCGCGTATTCAAAAGTAATGGACAAATACTCTATCGATACTTTAACAAAAAATACGGAAGATGCGTATTTTGAGGCATTAGAGGAAAAATGGAAAAAGTTACTGTAACAATAATATGCACTAATGAAGAAAAAAAGATACGCGGCGCGCTGGAGAGCGCGAAATGGGCGGATGAAATTATAATTGTTGATGGCGAGAGTACGGATAAAAAATTGGCTATTTGAAGCGAATATACTCACAAGATCTTTATTAATCCCTGGCCAGGGTGGCTAGCACAGAAAAATATTGCTATATCAAAAAGCAGGAATAAATGGATCTTGTCATTAGATTCTGATGAGCGAGTTTCAAAAGAATTAAAAGAAGAGATCGCTAAGGAGTTAACTATTGGAGGATGTGACGTTTATTACATTC
>JAQUKH010000006.1 GCA_028719205.1 bacterium | reverse complement strand
ATTAGAAGTTAAAACAATTAATTTGACCTTGATTTTTTTAAAGGCTGGAAAGAGGCTAGTAAGCTCCGAACTTTCTCCGCTTTTACCAATTGCTAAAATGATATCCCCTTTGGAGATAATTCCCAGATCTCCATGCATGGCCTCGGCAGGATGCATAAAAACAGCGGGGGTCCCTGTACTGGAGAATGTAGATGCTATTTTTTTCGCCGCGGCACCTGATTTTCCCATGCCTGTCACAACTATTTTCCCTCGGCATTTATAAATAGCATTGATGGCCTTTTCAAATTCCGGGCATATTCTTTTCCTGAGAGAGCACAAAGAATCAATCTCAATATCTATAATTTTTATTATTTCTTTTTTAATATCCACATTAATGTTCTCGAATTACAAAAAATATTTTCAACTTTTTGATTTTGTTTTTTCCAGACTTTCACTCAAAAATACACAAAATAAACTAATCACAAAAGCTATAAAAAAAGAAACAATAACCATTGATAACTTTTTCGGGGAAACCGGTTTTTTTGGTTTAACAGGCTCATTTATTAATTTAAATTCTTTGGCGAAAAGCAATTGATTCTCAAGTTGAAATTTTTGGGTTAATAAATCTTTAAGTTGCACCTTATTATTAGGAAAAATTACATTTAAATTATTCCCTTTTTTATTTGACAATTCGCTATCTATTTCCAGATTAGTTCTCTCTATTAAATTTTCAAACTGGCTGATATTGTTTTTTATTGAATTAAACTGAATATTGTAAAGTACAGCTCCATATTCAATATAAGAGTTAATTATTTCCTGTATTAATAAATAACTTAATTCCTTATCTTTTAATCTAATTGTTACTATAAAATAATTGGTATCTTTTATATTATCTATATTAATTTGTTTTACTATATTTTCTTCCTCCAAAATATCAACATTTAATTTTTTGAAAATTGGTTTTGTGAAAAAACTGGATTTTAAAATAGTAACTGTTTCCGGATAACTTAAAATAGGCGCATTAATAGTTCCTCGCTGAATAACCGCCTGGACTTCATAAGTTTTTGGAATAAAAAAACTTACTGCAACTGTACAAATTACAATAAAAAACATTATACCTAAAAACATCTTTTTTCTTTTAAAAATAACGTCAATTATCTCCTTTATATTAATCTCTTCATTTTCATACTCTGGATTATCCATTTTCTTTACCTCCCGATCAGCTTTAAAATTTCTTTTAGAATATCTACATATAAACTGCAAATTTTGAGTATTTTTGAAACACGTTTACGACTGTAGCCGTTAAATTCTTCTGAATGGCTTTATTTATTGTTTTTTGATACTAACATAAAAAGCCTATTTATGTCCACTCCAAAATTCAATTATCTTTTCAGAAACAAATTTTATCTTTTCTTCACCCAATTCCGGCCAAATCGGAATAGACAGAACCTCTTTCGCGGCTTTTTCACTCTCAGGAAAATCTCCTTTTTCATATTTCAGGAACTTAAAGGCTTTTTGCAGATGCATAGGCAGCGGATAATAGGAAATACTGCTGATACCATTCGCCTGCAAAAATTTTTGCAGAATTTCTCTCTTTTTTACACGCAAGGTATATTGATTATAAATATGCTTATTATAAGGCTCTTCGGCCGGCAGGATCATATTTTTTTGCGGTTTGATCGTGTTGTCATAGATCTTTGCCAATTCTCTTCTTTTTTTTGTCCAGCCATCGAGATATTTTAATTTAACACTTAAGACTGCCGCCTGTAAGGCATCCAGACGGCTGTTTGTACCTACATATTCATGATAATATTTTTTCTCTGAACCATGTTCCCTGAGCATCTTAAGTTTACGGATCAGATCTTTTCTGTTCGTTAATATCGCTCCAGCGTCTCCGCAGGCACCCAGATTTTTTGATGGAAAAAAACTCAAAGTACCGATATCGCCGATACTGCCGACCTGTTTACCTTTATATTCCGAGCCGATAGCCTGCGCGGCATCTTCAATAACAACCAGTTTATATTTTTTTGCAATTTTCATTATCGGATCCATATCAGCCGCCTGCCCATATAAATGAACCGGCATTATCGCCCTGGTCTTTTTAGTTATCGCTTTTTCTATCTTACTCGCATCCATGTTAAAATTTTTCGGATCGATATCAACAAACACAGGTGTAGCGCCGGTCAGACAGATCGCTTCCGTAGTTGCCATAAATGTAAAAGGTACACTGATAACCTCATCTCCGGGCCCGATATCAAATACCCGCAATGCCAGATATAACGCGTCCGTGCCGGATGAAACACCAATTGCGTATTTCGCGTTACAATGGCGGGCCAGTTCTTCTTCAAATTTTTCTACTTCTTTTCCACCAATGTACATACCGCTCTCGACAATTCTCAACACAGCCATATTGATCTCTTTCTTTAACAAATTATACTGGCCTTTCATATCTACCAATGGAACGTTCATTTTTTCTCCTCTTTTAAATATTCTTTTAACGCATCTTCCCAATTCTGAAGAAGCGGATAACCTTTTGACTTCCACGCGTAATTTTCTAAAACAGAATTATGCGGCCGTTTAGCCGGGCGGGTTAATTGCAATGAATTAATCGGCTCAACCGTTATCTTTCCTGCATTTCCTGTCAACTCAACGATCTTTTTCGCGAATTCAAACCAGCTGCAAAATCCCTGATTAGTCAAATGATATATACCTGTTTCGCAGCCTTTTTGTATAAAATAATTTATACCTTTAGATAGGTCTTTAGTATAAGTGGGCGAACCAATTTGGTCATCAACAACTTTTAAAATTTGGCTCTTGGCCATTTGATTTAAAATTGCCTTTATAAAATTTTTACCATTTTTACCGAATAACCATGATATCCGTATAATAGCCCATTCTTCTAAAATGTTTTGTACAAATTTCTCTCCGTCTAATTTCGTCTTTCCATAAATACTCATCGGATCAGGTGTATCGTTTTCCCTATAGGGGCGTTTTCCTTCTCCGTTAAAAACATAATCAGTGCTTATATAAATTAAAAAGGCCCCGCTTTTCTTCGCGGCCAAAGCAACATTTTGTGTCCCTGTACTATTTATTAGATAAGCTTTTTCTTTGTTTAATTCACACCCGTCAACATCAGTATAAGCCGCGGTATGGATAATAACATCCGGTTTACTCTTAACAATTTCTGCTTCTGTCTCTATTTGATTAGTTATATCAATAATAACTTCTTTGTCTTGCTCTATGCCCTTTGCTCTATGCCCTATGCCTTCACTTACCGGCCCATAGAACGGAACCACCTCAAACTTTTTATTCCCGCGAAGTATTTCACACAGATCCGCCCCCAACATCCCATTAGCGCCAATTATAGCTATTTTCATTTTTGCCCTCTCACAACGCCGGTATCCACACCAATCAATTTATCTATAACATCCTTATTACAAATAAAATCGGCCATAATAAACAAATAATTATTTTGCGGATCGTTTTCTTTTTTTATTTTCAGATCCTCATATGCTGTTAGAGTTTGTATCTGTTTTTCAACTGTCTCGTTTAATTTTTTTGGAGCCTGAACTGTTAAATTAGCTTTTATTTTTTCAGGGTTTACCTGCTCGAAAGAAAAACCTGCCATTGTTATCTGTGTCCAGATATCAGGCACCTGAACATTCTTTTTTGCCGCTATTTTTATGGCAAATTTCGTAATATCCCCGTTTTTATTATCAATAAATATAACTCCTCCTTTTTGCAAAGGTACTTTTTTAACAATTTCACTAAACCTCTCGATCTTTTCTCCGCTGATAAAACCTTCTTTCAAAAATCCCCTGATCAATATCTTACTGCTTGCCAGGATAACCTTGCCGGGCATAGTCACAAAGGAAGATAATTCCCCGTGATTTTCTTTTTCCTCGTTAAAAAATATTTTATTTTGAAGGATCTCTATTGATCCTAATTTCGCGTCCCCGCCCAAAGATTCCTTTAACAATTTCTCCACAGCAGCCATTCTCGCGGCCGCAAGGCTGTCTTTATCCTTAATCTCAAACTCAATTGTTCTTCCTCCAACCTCCATGGAAAATTTATCAGAAAAATCAATAATTACTAAATAATCCAGTTGGCCGTTTTTATTCTCAGGGAACACGTAACCTTTAATATCTTTAATAGAAACTATAGAAACAGCCTTTAAAATAGCATCATATTTTAAAGAGCTCTCCGGGCTTTTTTGTAAAATATCATTTACCAAACCCAAAATATCCTGATTCCCGCTTTTCTCAAGATTAAGCCTGCAATAAGCAAAGGCGTTGTCGGCAAAAGCAGCAAAAAGAACATTATTGAATTGCAGGAAACATATTAAAAATAATAAAATTATTAACTTCAATCTCTTCATTACTGATTATTTCTTTATAAAAAGTACTTTTATTTCCTTAAATTAATTGAAAAATTGTATATATTATAATGTAATTGCCGCCTAATTTCAATTACATTGTTTATTTATAAATAGTTGCAAATTTTAGGATACTTGAGGTGAGAAATATAACCAGCAAGAAAGAAGAAACTCCCCCTACCCCCTCTTTAAAAAAAGAGGGGGCAAAAGGAGAAAACAATTCTCTTATTTTTCTTGTTTAACCATCGCAAGTTCTTTTTTCAACACACTAATCTCTTTATTTTGCTCAATTACATACAACGTCAACTCTTCAACTTTCTGCAAAAGTTTAGACTGCATTTCACCAACGCTCACTCCATTTTCAGC
Source organism: bacterium (assembly GCA_028719205.1). GTDB lineage: Bacteria > JACRDZ01 > JAQUKH01 > JAQUKH01 > JAQUKH01 > JAQUKH01. The sequence goes on along the minus strand of JAQUKH010000006.1, from coordinate 88,133 downwards.
AACCTCGCTGGCTGAAGGAATATTAGGTAAATGGCCGTTTTCTTTAATGTTACCTTCGAGGTCATCCAGTTTCATTAGGTTATAGTCAGCTTTAAAAACGTGGTCAGGCCAATTGGTTGGATTATCCGCAAGAACAACTAATTCTGTAGCTTTTATTGTACCTCTGACTGCTAATTTAGCTGTTGGATTAGTCGTCCCGATGCCGACGTTGCCGGAGCTATCAATTCTCATTTTTTCGGAATTGTTAGTAACAAACATCGTAGGCAATGCACCTATGGTTCCCAAAGCCATGCCAATGGAATTTCCCTCAATAATTGCCCGATTAATTCCATTCGTGTAAAACTCTACATCAGCATTATTATCAATAGTGCTCGTAATTCTTAATCTTGAACCGCCAGCAGCAGAAATTTCCAATTGCCTTTCTGGATTCGCCGTCCCGATACCAACATTGCCGGTGCTGTCAATTATCATTTTTACGGAATTGTTAGTGACAAACATCGTAGGCAATGCGCCTATGGTTCCCAAAGCCATGCCATTGGCATTTCCCTCAACAATTGCCCGATTAATTCCATTCGTGTAAAACTCTATATCAGCATTATTATCAATGGTGCTCGTAATTCTTAATCTTGAACCGCCAGCGGCAGAAATTTCCAATTGCCTTGCCGGACTCGTCGTCCCGATACCAACTTTTCCGGTGCTGTCAATTCTCATTTTTTCGGAATTGTTAGTAACAAACATCGTAGGCAATGCGCCTATGGTTCCCAAAGCCATGCCAATGGAATTTCCCTCAACAATTGCTCGACTAATTCCATTCGTGTAAAACTCTAAATCAGCATTATTATCAATGGTACTCGTAATTCTTAATCTTGAACCGCCAGCGGCAGAAATTTCCAATTGCCTTGCAGGACTCGTCGTCCCAATACCGGCATAGCCTCCAATATAATAAGTACATCCTGTTGAATCCACCCACCCCGCCTTCGCCTGCGAACCTAATATTGAACTCAACAAAAACATGTTCAACATCACTATCCAAATTTTACATTTTTTAAAACTTTTCATTAAGGAAACCTCCTTTTATTCTCCTGCATTGCAGGAGTAAAATATTAAAATTTATTATTCAATACATAAATGTAAATAAGAACCTTCTTTTGCAATAAAATAAGGTTTAATTACAATACGATCCCCTGCTTTTACAGTAACATTTGCATTATTTTCAACAGTAACATTTGGCCCTATTGTAATTTCATTAACACCTTCATACAATCCATTAAGTTCTTGATTTGTTATTTCAGAATTTTGAGGAACAGTGATAATATTATTACTTCGTCCTAACCAGTAGGCAAATAAATAATCTAATCCGGAGTATTTGGTACCAGCGTCATCATGCGCAAAATCTCGCGGACTCTGCTGCCAACAAAAAGCATTTCTGTATCTGAAAAGCATTGGCACAGGTGATGCCAAAACAATTTTAGAGGTATCACTCTGATATCCTATTATACCGCCAAGATCTTCCTCGCTTATTTGAATCCCTTGTTCTGTAAGTGGAAAAGTTCTAAGCCCTGTTCCAATTTTATCATAAGGGAAATCCTTTAATGACCAAATACCATCTAATCTGCCTTTTTGAGAAAATGTAGAATTAGGATCACACGCAAAATTCATAAAATTATACATTGAATTATATTCATCACTATATGGCAGCCACATATACTTTAGTAAATTTTTATATTCATTTTTTATAGCACTATTATTTTCTAGCGTCATTAGAGTATATGCCGCAAACCAAGATAAATGATGTGTTTCCCCGCAAGCCTTCAATAAATCTAATTTCTTTTCTGTGAATATGCTTTTCATTAAATTATAATCTGTATAACCACTTGTTACTTTGACCCATGGCAGGAACTGGTAATTATTACTTAAATTATTTTCATAGTATTCCCGATATGTTGGATTTGATACGGATATATTATCAATTATTATTGGATTAGCTAATGTTATTGTGCTGTCAGGAATTATTGTATCTGCGGTTTTTAACATCATTAATCCTAATAAACTATCAGGAGAAGGGAATTTTTTGTTACTTAAGTCGTCATTATATATAGTATTGTTCTCAACAAAACTATATAAATTACTATCGTAGAAAACAAACGCCTGGGATTCATACAGATATTTGAACATATTATTTATATTTAAAAAACCTGGCACAAAATATCCCTGACTAAAAGTAGAAATAAGATAGACCGCAAAGTTTAATGGCTGAAGAATTCCATAATTACTTAACGCATAATAAGACATATAAGGTGATAGGTCAACATTTGTCCCTGATGCCTGGTCTACAAAATGAAAGTTATGGTCAATAAAATGTTTAACTATTATTTTCACATTTGTTTGAACATCATTTTTTAACGAAATATCTTCGATTTGATCATAAGCCATCGCGTATCCAAACATTACACCTGTATATGTATCTTTGCTAGAGTTACCTGAATAGGCTACACGGTTATAATCGATGTATCTCGGAACATAACCAGGGTTACCATGATTCACACCATAATCAACTAATCTGTTTAATGCTCTTAATGCATTTTCCATATTTTCTTTTGCAACAGGATCTCTTGTTGTCTTATATTTCATTGCCTGCGTTGCAGCATAGACACCAGTCCACAGTGCCGCGTCTCCTTCATCGTGATTAGCACCACTACCAGGTATTTTAATAATTTGCCCATTATCAAGATGCTCTGCTTTAATGTCACTATCAATGTAGTTCGCCTTTTTATTCAGATCTGTCATTAAACCATCATTTACTGTTAAATTTGTTATTCCAGGCGCCTGATAAAGCTCAACTTTTTCCATACCTCCATTCCAGCCATATCCACGATCATTCCAAGTAGTAGGCATACCAGGGAAATTAATTATTCTATTATAAGCATCACCTTGTTTAGTTAACCATTTTACCTTTAAAATAAAAGATCCATTTTGATATCCTCCAGTTGAAAATCGCAAGTCTATTTTTGAGAGTTTATCATCTCCGTTAAAATCACTAATTTCAGGCTGTAGTAAATATCGGATAGGAATTGTATCCGAACCAATTATTGTTTCTGCACCATTAGTATCTTTATGCCAAACTTCTAATCTAAAAACATCTAAAACATCAGACCCTAAAAGTTGAGCTAATATTCTCACCTCTGGCCAAAACATATTTAAATTATTATAATTAACACTCCAAATTTTACCACCATTACATTCCCAGCCACTATAAAACGCGCCAGGCGGATCCCAATCAGAGCAATTACTTAAACCATTTCCATCAACATAAAGATAAAATCTAGCAAGATAATCTCCTTCTGGAAGATTAATATCTCTACTAATAAAAATAGCTTGAGGCTCACCATTGTTTTGTGCAATATCTTCAGGACTTATTGGAGTATTATCCATAGAAAAAAATAGAACGCTATGGTAATAACCATCTTGAAACAAAGATCGTAGGTGATCACCAGTAAAAAAGCTAGGATTGGTTAAATTGTCATTTATATTTCGAGCAGATAAAACAACCTCAGGATTTAATTTATATGTGATATCCAATGTTGCATAAGAAAGTGACTCTAACGAAACAATAAAAATAAAGCAAAATATACACATAAACAAAGAAAAAATCTTTAATTTTTTAAACATTACGCCCCCCTTTTATTAACAATGTTAATTAATAATATTTTAACTTTCTACTTTTCTAAAATTAATAGTCTATTTTACAGAATAGCTCTTTTTCAGCGATTCGTTTTCTTTTTCCAATAAAGCTATTCTTTTATTCTGATCTATTACATAAAGGGTCAATTCTTCAACTTTCTGTAAAAGTTTAGACTGCATTTCACCAACACTCACTCCATTTTCAGCAACTTCGCCAGCTGAAGGAATATTAGGTAAATGGCCGTTTTCTTTAATGTTTTGTTCCAAATCGTTTAATTTCATTAATTCATAATCATCTTTAAAAACAACATCCGGCCAATCTGCCGCTGTTGTGCTAACTATAACTTCTTTTGCCTTTATTGTGCCGTTAACAGCTAATCTAGCTGTTGGATTCGACGTCCCGATACCGACATTGCCGCCATTTAATCCAAATATAGCTACTGGCCCACCACCCGCATTACGAACATCAAGAGCAGCAGAACTTGCATGATCATATACTAAATATGTTTGACCACCATTAACATGGAGTTTAGATGCCGGACTCGTCGTCCCGATACCAACATTGCCACCACCTGATTGTAACACTAAATTATTCCATGCATTAACTCCAGATGACATGGCCCTGATTTCTGAAAAAGTATTTCCTGTATTTCCTCCCACTCCCAGCATAAGTCCGGAACCAGTAGATAATGTCCAATCAGTAGTAACTCGCGACATCCACTCACTAGTGGTTCCCATAACCATTAATTTGTGACCCGGATTCGCCGTCCCGATGCCTACATTACCGCCACCTAATCCAAATACAGCTGCTGCCCCACCACCCGCATTACGAACATCAAGAGCTGGAGAACTTGCATGATTATATACTAAATATGTTTGACCACCATTAACATGGAGTTTAGACGCCGGAATCGTTATCCCAATGCCGAGATTGCCTGTAAAAGATGAATTACCCGTACCTTGAACTTGAAGATTGCTATCTGAACCAGATACTATGACATCTCCCGCAATAGAATATTGTAACTCAAGGGGATCGCCAGCTTGGAATGAATTGACCACATCCGTAGCAATATAGCCACGCACATCAAGTTTCGCCGTCGGCTCCGTCGTCCCGATGCCAACATTGCCACCATCATAATAAATCTTCCCACTCAATTCCACCCACCCCGCCTTAGCCTGCGAACCTAATATTGAACTCAACAAAAACACGCTCAACATCACTACCCAAATTTTATATTTTTTAAAACTTTTCATTAAGGAAACCTCCTTTTATTTTCCTGCGTCGCAGGAGTGAAATATTAAAATTTATTTTACCACCCTGTTTTTCCCTAACCACCTGCTATTTCTTACAGGTTAACTTTATATGACAAAATAAAAAAAGCATCTAAAATCGATAAAATACTTACCGATTTAAGATGCTTTTAAATACCTTTGGATTTCCGGCCAGAATGTCCAATTCATAATTCAAAAATATCTACTTTATTCTACAGTTATATAGTTAAATCTAACTTAAAATAATTAACAATAGGTTATATTGTATTTTAATATTTGAATGTTGTCAAGTTATAAAAAGAACATGTCTATTTTTTAAATTGCAAATTGTTAATGCTTAATTGTCAATTGTTAACAAATTGGTGCTCTCATTCCACCGTCACGCTTTTCGCCAGATTTCTCGGCTGGTCAATATCGACTCCCAGTTTCAAGGCTACATGATACGCCAGAAGCTGTAGAGGAATAATGGTAAGGATCGGGGTTAAAAAATCTATTGTTTCGGGGATCGTGAAAAAATAATCCGACATTTCTTTTACTATCTCATCATTTTTATAACCAACGGCAACAATAACACCCTGTCTTGCCTGTACTTCCCTCAGGTTGCTTACCATCTTATCATAAACCTGCCCATGGGGAACGATCGCAACGATGGGCATATTCTCGTCGATCAGCGCGATAGGGCCGTGTTTCATTTCGCCTGCCGGATAACCCTCGGCATGGAGATAAGAAATTTCCTTTAATTTCAACGCGCCTTCCAGCGCGATGGGATAATTTATCCCTCTTCCAAGGTATAAAAAATTTTTATATTTGAAATAGGTTTTACTGCATTTAATAATATCCTTATCATTCTCTAATATCGCCTCAACCTTTTTTGGAAGCTTTAACAACTCATCAATGAGCTCGATCAGTTCTATCTTGGAAATACTCTTTCTTAATTTACCTAAATATAGAGCTAAAAGGTACAGGGCGGTTAATTGAGCTGTGAATGCCTTTGTGGAGGCAACCCCAACCTCAGGCCCGGCATGGGTATAAATTACCCCGTGTGATAACCTTGTGATACTGCTGTCTAAAACATTGCATATTGAAATTATTTTTGCGTTGCTTTTTTGAGCTTCTTTAACCGCGGCAATCGTATCAGCGGTTTCACCCGACTGGCTGATAGCTATAAGGAGCGTATTCTTGTCAATTATCGGGTCTCGATAGCGGAATTCTGAACCGATATCCACTTCAACAGAGATCCTGAGAATTTTTTCTAAAATAAATTTACCGACCAGCCCCGCGTGATATGAGGTCCCGCAGGCAATTATTAATACCTTTTTTATCCCTTCTAATTCTTTGTCGGGAAGATCAGGAAAATCCAGATATACCTCTTCTTTATCCTTTGAAAGCCTGCCTTTTATGTTTTCTTCAATAACCCGCGGCTGTTCATAGATCTCTTTTAACATAAAATGCCGATAACCGCTTTTTTCCGCGGTGATCGGGTCCCATGTGATCAATTGAGCCTTTTTATTTACCCGCGAAAGATCAGCGATAGTATATATATGAAAACCCTCTTTTGAGACCTCCGCTATTTCTCCATCCTCGAGGAAAATAACCTTCTTTGTATAATTAAGTATCGCCAGTACATCCGACGCTATATAATACTCACCTTCGCCAATACCTATAACCAAAGGGCTTCCCAAACGCGCGGCGTATAATTTATCAGGCGTTTTATCCAAAACAATTGCCAACGCGTATGACCCTTCAGCCTCTTTCAATGATTTAACTACAGCCTCTAAGAAATTCCCGCTTTTATTGTTTTCTTCAATTAAATGAGCCAGAACCTCTGTGTCGGTATCAGATACAAATTTATGGCCGAGTTCTATTAATTCCTGCCTGAGGGTAAAATAATTCTCTATTATACCATTATGCACCAGAACAATTTCATTTTTGCAGTCAATATGAGGATGCGCGTTTTCCTCCGTAGGCCTTCCATGCGTAGCCCAGCGGGTATGCCCTATGCCCATAAAACCATTAATAGGTTCTTTAGCCATTTTCTCTTTTAATCCCGCGATCTTGCCTTCTATTCTCCGCCGTTCGATCTTGCCATCCAAAAGAACAGCTATGCCGGCAGAATCATATCCGCGGTATTCAAGCTTCTGCAGGCCGTCCAATAATATCGGAACAACCTGTTTATTTCCTATGTAACCAACTATTCCGCACATAAGCATCCTTTCACACTATAATTTTAGGTAATTCTACTTTAATAACGTTAACCAGTCAAGCAAAAATCAAGCTTAAGAAACCCAATAAACCCAAATCTTGACAATTATAAGGTTATATGGTATTGTATACACCTTAAAAATATTTTAAACGAATATGAAAAAAAATAAAAATAATATAAACATTGCTATATTAGCGGCAGGCAAAGGAACAAGGATGAAAAGCGAACATCCTAAGGTGCTTCATCCTATTTGCGGAAAACCGATGATACGGTATATTTTGGAAACAATAAAGGGTCTAACCGTAAAAAATATTTTCATGATCATCGGCCACCAGAAGGAAATACTTTTAAAAACCTTATCTGAGCAGGTAACACCGGTAATTCAGGATAAACAATTGGGGACCGGACACGCGATAAACCAGTTGGAAACTTATTTTAAGGATCAAAATGGTACGTTAATAGTTTTATGCGCTGATACGCCCTTTATTTCAGTAAAAACATTAAAAGGCCTTTTAAAACAGCATCATAATTCCCGGTCATCGGCTACTGTGCTTACCTGCAGGATCAAAAACCCGGCAGGTTACGGCAGGATCGTCAAGAAAAATGGAGAGATCCTGAAGATCGTTGAAGAATTGGACGCTGATCCCGACGAGAAGAATATTGACGAAATTAATTCCGGCATATACTGTTTTGAAACAGATGCCCTGTTTAAAGCCTTAAAAAATGTTCAAACAAATAACAAAAAAAAGGAATATTATCTTACAGATGTTATTGCTATTTTACATTCCAAGGGACTAAAAACATCTTCGTTCCTGATAACAAATGAGGATGAGATCCGCGGCATAAATACAAAGGTCGATCTCGCGTGGGCGGAAAAATATAAACGGAAAGAAATACTCAATAAACTTATGCTTTCCGGTATAACGATCATTGATCCGGATACAACTTTTATTTCTGAAAATACCAGGATCGGCGCGGATACCGTTATTTATCCTTTTTCCATTATTGAAGGTGAAAATATTATCGGGAAAAACTGTTCTTTGGGGCCTCAAATAAAGATAAAAAATTGTAAGATAGGCAATGAAAGTGAAATATTTTTTTCGGTTATCAATGAAAGCGTTATAAAAGACAAAATCAGGATCGGCCCGTTTACCAATATAAGGCCTCAAACTGTAGTTAATAATGAAGCGCATCTCGGCAGTTTTGTGGAAGTTAAGAAATCTTTTATCGGTAAAAAAACAAAAATTGGACATTTATCCTATTTAGGTGATAGTATAATAGGAAATGAGGTTAATATCGGGGCAGGAACAATCACCTGTAATTATGACGGTATTAAAAAATATCAGACAATTATAGAAAATGACGCTTTTATAGGAAGTGATTCCCAATTAGTAGCGCCTGTTAAGGTCGGAAAAGGCGCGTTGATAGGCGCGGGTTCTACTATAACAAAAAACGTGCCGGCTTTTTCTTTATCCTTATCAAGGATGAAACAAATTAATATCGAAAACGGTGCAAATAAAAAATTTAAAAATAAAAAACAGGAGAATACATGACAGCTGTTAATCATGACATAAAAATATTCAGCGGAACCGCGAATGTAAGCCTTGCGGAAAACATCTGCAAATACCTTAAATTGCCTCTCGGAAATTCTGAGACATCGGTTTTCAGCGACGGAGAAATACTTGTAAAAATTACTGAAAATGTCCGCGGAGCGGAAGTATTTGTTATTCAATCTCTTTGTAATCCGGTAAATAACCACCTGATGGAACTTTTGATCATGGTGGACGCTTTAAGAAGGTCCTCCGCAAGTAAAATTACAGCTGTTATCCCGTATTTTTCCTATGCCAGGCAGGACAGAAAAACCGAACCCAGGGTTCCGATAACCGCTAAGCTCGTAGCAAACCTGATGACCAAAGCCGGGATTGACAGGCTCATAACCATGGATCTCCATGCCGGCCAGATACAGGGATTCTTTGATATACCGGTAGATAACCTGTTTGCCACACCGGTATTCCTTAACCATTTTAACGGCCTTTTGGAAGAACCCGTTGTAGTCTCTCCGGATGCCGGAGGTGTTGAACGGTCCAGGTCCTTCGCCAAACGGCTTAAGGCATCACTCGCCATAATTGATAAACGCAGGATCAAAAAAAATGAAGCGGAAATTATGAATATTATCGGGGATGTGGAAAATAAAGATATAATCATGCTTGATGATATAATTGATACCGCGGGAACACTGACCAAGGCGGCTATAGCTTTAAAAAATAAAGGCGCAAAAAGGATCTTCGCGGCAGGAACACATGCTATACTTTCAGGATCGGCAATTGAAAAAATAAATGAATCACCCATAGAACAAATGGTTATAACTGACACTATTCCGCTGCCGGAAAACAAACGGTCCCCGAAGATAAAAATTCTATCGGTAGCCGATCTGTTAGGCGAGGCTATTATCCGAATTTACAGAAATCATTCTGTAAGTTCGCTTTTTGTATAAAATTAAGGAAAGAAAGGAAAAAAATATGGAAGTATTTCAATTTGAAGTAAAAGCAAGAGCTCAAAAAGGAACTAACGCGTCACGCCGGATCAGAAAACAGGCAATAATCCCCGGGGTCCTGTACGGAAGCGGGAATTCTCTGCCTCTCGAACTTGATCTGAAAGAATTTAAAAAAATAGCCAAAAAAGTGCATGGCGGCCATGCGATCATTAATTTGGCTATAAAAAAACAGGATGGAGAAATAGAGAAAACTACCCTTCTCAAAGACATACAGTATGACATAGTAAGCGATTCAATAATCCATGTTGATTTTCAGGAAATATCGTTGGATAAAGAACTTGTAACTACTGTTCCTATTGAACTGGTTGGAATTCCTGCCGGTGTCAAAGAAGGCGGCGTACTCGAACAGGTTATTCGTAATTTAGAGATCAGAGCGCTTCCATTGAAGGTTCCCGGGAAATTTACGCTTGATGTCTCCGGCCTTACTATCGGCCATTCTATAACGGTAAGCAATATAACCCCGATAGAGGGAGTAACAATTTTGACCTCGAAAGATAAAACCGCGGCAACTCTGTTAGCGCCTTCTAAAGAAGAAGTTAAAGCGGCAACTGAAGTAGAAGCAGCAGCGGCAGCAGCGAAAGCTGAACCTGAAGTAATAGGTAAGAAAGAAAAAGAGGGTGAAGAAAAAGAGGGCGAAGAGAAAGAAGCGGGAAAGAAAGACGCCGGGAAGAAAGAAGATAAGAAAAAGGAAGAAAAGAAAAAATAAGGAGTCTGCGTGTACCTTATTGCTGGGCTGGGTAATCCGGGTAAGAAATATACAAATACAAGGCACAACCTTGGTTTTTGGGCGATTAATGAATTATCAAAAAAATTTGATGTTTCTTTGCAAAAATACCAGGACCTGTATGAAGGCGCGCGCCTTGAAATATCTGACGAAAAAGTAATTCTTGCGCAGCCTCTCACTTTTATGAATAAAAGCGGAGAGGTTGTGCGTTTTATTTCCAAAAAAAGAGCTATCCCCTTAGATAAAATATTAATTATTTACGACGACCTGAACCTGCCTCTCGGGAAATTCCGCATGCGCCCGAATGGAAGCGCCGGAGGCCACAACGGTATGACATCGATCATAGAGTGCCTGGGTTCCTCCGATTTTCCGCGCCTGCGGGTAGGTATCGGCTCTCCGGATAATACTGCCTGGGAAAAATTTGTGCTCCAATCCTTCTCTCCGGGGGAAAAAGAAACAATTCAGAACTCACTTAAGAATATACCCGAGATCGTTGAAATATTTATCCGGAAAGGCATTGCCGCGGCAATGGAGTTTGCTAACAAGGGGTCATGACCCCTTGTCTTAATCAAAGCATATACATTGTAGATATTCCGACTATTATTCACCACTTTGGATAAAAGTCGCGGCTTTTATCCATTCCAGTGCACAAAAGTCAGAAAAATCGTCCAAAGAAACAATGTAGGTTGGTAAAACAAAATTTTGTTGACGGTCGTTTAGTTATCGTATAATATTATTTTGTTCGTTACAATAAAATATAAAATAAGGGGTATTATAATGTTATCAGTTAAAACACGAATGTCGGAAATAATCCAGAAACAGCCGGAAGACGCTACTTATGAAGAAATTATCCGTGAACTTGCTTTTGAACGTATGGTTGAACGTGGTTTAGAAGATTCTCGCAGCGGCAAAGTAATTTCTAATGACGAGATGCAGCATCGGATACGGGCATGGCAAAAATAATCTGGACAAAAGAAGCTGAACGTTGGCTTAAGGATATATATGATTATATAGCTATAGATAATCCAAGTGCGGCTATTACAGTTATCGAAGGCATATACGAGAAAGCACAGATACTCATTAAATTTCCAGATATCGGACATAAATACCGGACAGAGATTGAAGGCGACATTCGTATTCTTTTATATGGACATTACCGCATTACTTACCTTATACGAGGATCTGACCAAGTAGATATACTTGGTATCTTTCACGGTGCTCTTGACATAGACAAATATTTACCCTAATCAACAGATATCTTACAAATTACACAAATTTCAATAATTTTATCTTGCAACTATTTTCATTGACACGAAATTGTTGAATTATATGATATAATTAAACAGTAGTCGGTTTCAAGAAATTATTAACCAAAACTATAATTAATGTAAAGTATTCTATTAATTTTTAATTTAAGTATTTTCACAAATGACTTCTGAAAAGAAAGAATATTGGTCTGTTCCAAATATTGAAGGTTTCGCCGGACCCGATCAACTTGCTGATATATCTATCAGTTGGCGAAATTGGACACGACGCACATTTCCAAGTTATAATTTTAATCCCTCCGATGGAGCAGTTCGAACACTCTTAAAATTGAGCTACTATGTGAGTCAAATTCATGAAGAAGGGCGTTATCCACGATTTCGTATTTATGTTCCAATGGAAGGAATTGGCAACAATCCACCAAGGTTAATCACTTTTAATCCTCCCATTCTGGTCAACAATATCGATACATTGCGTCGTCTCGCTACTGCTTCCTGTTCCGACTCTCTTGATTATGCTCTGGAAATCGTTGAATCAAAACAAGAGCTTTTCTGTAACGGAATTGTTACAACTATAGATGATGAATCCGGAAGGCTTTTTGGTAGACCTGAAGTTGATATAAGATCAACCCTCCCAGGCTTGTTAATACGTATAAACATGCCGGGAGAAATACGAATTACTGAAAAGAGATTATCTTTAATGCTAAAATACGGAAAAATAAAAGAAATTATACCATTCTCTAGGGTACCAGTAGTCCAAAATTGGATCTCAGAATTAAGTAAAATTATTCACAAAGCACTATTTAAAAACGGTCATGAAGAATATAAAGATTACTTTGGTGGTAGTGACGGTATTTATAGTCTTGTAGTACAATTATTGTCTGGATTGCTATCCGAAGCGATAGAAAATCGCACCGGTGCAGCTTTCATTATCCTTCCTGAAACAAATGTTCAATATATAAAATTCAAGTACAAACTTCAAGAAATTTCACTCACAACAACAATCAAAGACTTTTGGCAAACCTGTATAGAAATACAAAACATAAAGGATATCGAACAGCTCAAAAATTTGGGGCGCATATGGAATTCGGGTTATCGTAAACTTTTTGAGGCAATAAAAGCAGTTGCAACTTTAAGCAAAGTGGACGGATGTGTTCTTATTGATAGATCACTTAACTTATGTGGTTTTGGTGGGAAGATTTTGATAAATGATGAAGAAATAAATAAATCTGGTCTTAAATATGCTGATTATTACTCTAAAAAGATAGCTTCTGAAGATGAAATCCATACACTTGGGACAAGACACCAATCTGCGTTTAGAATTTGCAAAGCAGTTAAAGGTGCACTTGCATTTGTTATATCTCAAGATGGTGATCTTAGAATGTTCTTCAGCGACTCAAATTATGTTTACTTCTTTGTCAACCTTCATGCATGGACAAATAATATACCCCAATGGTAGCAAAATTACTTTTTGTTTGTACGATTTAAACAGTTTTTTTGTAAATTTTCTTTCCAGTATATCAATCAATATTTTTTCGATCTGTTCAGACAAATTTCGTTTCTTAGCTTTCCGCTATTCCCCCAAAAAAACAGATAAATATCTTACTATTTTTCAGAACATCATTATCGTACCTTTGAAAATTCTACATATTTTTCTATCGCCCTTTTAAAACCATCCATTTCCTTGTCCGTATAGGGCTGGACATCCTTCAAATTATCGCACAATGTATCCTTAGGATTAAAATTCTGTAAAATAAATTTCTTCGCGCCTTTTATTTCTTTGGCGATCGCGACCAATTCATCTTTTCCCAGATAACCCGGAACCATGGTCGTCCTGAATTCATAATCAATTCTGCTTTTTAAGATCAGCTTTATACTTTCCCTGATCTTTGATAAATCCACCTTAACCTGAGTGATACGGCCATAGCGCTCATCCAGCGGAGCTTTTATATCCATCGCGACATAATTGATCAGTTTCTTTTTAAATAAATTTTTTAACAGATCAGGGAATGATCCGTTTGTATCCAGCTTTACCAAAAGATCCAGGTCTCTTATTTCTTCAATTACAGAAAGCAGGTCAGGATCCATCAACGGCTCTCCGCCGCTTATGCAAACCCCGTCAACCCATCCTTTATGATGTAATAATTTTTTCTTGATCTCATTCCATGAAATATCCGGCAGGTCCTTATAGTTAAACACCAGCTTATGATTATGGCAAAAGACACATTTAAAATTACAGCCCGGTAAAAAAATAACCGAGCATATTTTTCCGTCCCAATCCACAAAAGAAGTTTCTATAAAACCTTTTATCACCATAAAAGCTCTCCTTCCATGCTACAACGGTTTATTTTATTTTAAACCATAAAGAAAAAAAACACAATCATAAAAAAAAATAGCTGACGAACTCTCATCAGCTATTTTAAGACAAAAATTATTAAAATTTTTCTAGCAATTTGGCAGGATACTGTTTAAACTTGGAACTTCGCCCCGCCAGGAACTTATTTCATCACCCTTTTGGTTGGTTAAAATAACAGTCGGCGTGGACATAACAGTATAAAAACTCGCTTCCGCCAGGCCGGAGGCGGTATCTATATCAAAATATTCCACCTTTTTTCCCTTTTCATGCAATTTCTGACCTAACTCTTTAGCTCCCGGACAACGCGGGCAATCCTTTTTTGTAAAAATTTTTATCATAATTTTCCTATCCATATATTCCCCCTGATAAGGGGGATATGGGGGTTAAGTTTTAAACCAGATTTATATCCCTGCGTCGATCTGCTAATTCCCCAAGTTTTCCTTTGTTCCAACTCGAGATCTTTGTATAATATCCGGTTATCCGTGTGATCCCGTCAACATCCGCGGAACCGCAATATGAACATTCCCCGCGTAATCCGCGGGTAGTTCTGCCGCAGGCGTTACACGACGTAAATTCAGGAGAAAACGCGATCTGGGCATTCTGGGTATGACGGAACGTTTTAACAACAAAATTAGCTATGGATTCAGGTGACGGACGGCTCTCTCCCAGCCAGACATGAGTCAAAGCGCCCGCGTCGATCAACGGATGAAATAAGCCTTCCTGTTTCACGCGGTCAATAGAACTAAGCTCTATCCCGACATTCAAATAAGTGGAATTTGTATAATATATTTCCATTTTATCAATGTTGCCTTTAATCACCTGTTTGGTTTCACCGGGGAAATGCCGCATGTCCAGTTTCGCGAAACGATATGCGGTAGACTCCGCCGGGGTCTGCTCCAAAACAAGTTTCATTCCGTACGTTTTGTTTAATTCTTTTGCCTTTAAATTCATATGGGCGATTATTTTTAATCCAAATTTCAACATATCATTGTCTTCATGCAGTTGTTTTCCAAGATGATATTGGACCATTTCATTCAAACCAAGGATCCCAAGTAAATAGGTGGCGCGATGCATCTTTAAATAAGGATAATCATCTCTTTTCATCGTTAACATCGCAAGCGGGCCTTTGCTTCCAAGGCTGAGTATCTTTTCAATAAAAGCCTTCTTTTCCCTGTGCGCCTGGCATGAAAGCTCAAGTTGTTTATCGATCAGTTCAAAAAGTTTCGCGTCGTCATGCTTGGCCAGATAAGCTATTCTCGGCAAATTAACCGTGACGTTCTGGATCGCCGAATACCTCATACGCCAGGGTTCTTTCGCGTCATCAAAATCCGTCCCTTCAAGTTTAAACGACAAACGGCAGCATTCACTTATTTTCGCGGTTTCGCCGCGGTCAAAAACAAAATATGTATTCCCCTTTTCAGTAGCCACCTCTGAAATGTGATGTAAAAATTTCTCATGCCCTTCGGTATGAAAAAATCTTTCTGTCATATGAACTAAAGGTTTCGGAAAGAAAAAAGGCCTTCCGACACCATCGCCCTCTTTATAAACATCAAACAACGCCCATGCGAAATCCTGCGCGGGTTTTAAATATTCCGCGTAAGTTTTCCCGGTATAAGTCCCTCCTGGGCCTATTGCCGGAACATCGGCAAAATGTTTAGGAGTTTCCCAATAAATGTTTATATCGCTGAAAATTGCCTGTCCTCCGCGGGCTACAGCTTGCTGAGAGTATTCAAAGATCAGCATCTGCGCTAATTGCCGCATTTCGCCTTTTGACATGCCGACCAAAAACGGAGCGAAGAAAACATTTATCGCGTCCCAGCCGATCGCGCCCGCGAAGTGCCCCTGCAAAGCTGCTGACATCTTGAGCATTTGCGCGAGTAATACTTCCGGATGTTTCGGCGGTTTGGCAATAGAAAGAGCGTTTGGCAGATCTAATCCGAATTTTTTAATATATTCAACCGACTGCCCGGAACAGTAAGGCCTGTCAATAAAACCCAGGTCATGGAGATGAATATCGCCTTTACTATGAGCGTCCGCGACTTCAGACGAGAAAACATTAAGCAGCGCGAATTCCTTTTTAATGTTCTCCGCCAGGGTCATATTTGTAGCCTCCGGATTATGAGGAACATTGGCATTTTCACAATTGCGGTTGACAATGATCTGCTCCGCGTCAAAAACAGGAACACCCAAACGTGTATGTTTTTTACGTTCATTCTCAAATCCGTATTCGATCAATTTAGCGTTAACAAGTTCACGTATAAGAGGAGAGGTGATCATTTTGATCTTGGAATTTATTATTTGTTCCTCTACATCCTGAGAAATCTTCCTGGCATAAGCAAAATCGAGGCCGGTTTCACGGATCAAGGCGTTAATGATCCGGTATTTATCCCAGCCTACAATATCCTCATCGGAGGTCCTTACAAAAAGCGAAATATCAGTCGAATCGCCCGCGAGACTTAGCCTTTCATCCTTTAAGGCCTCTATCTTTGACTTACGGATCTCACTTCTTCTTGCCCTGTATAAAATATATGCTTTAGCTGTTTTAGCATGCCCCATTTCGATCAGAACTTTTTCCACCACATCCTGTATTTCTTCAACGCCGGGAACCTTTTCTTTATACAATTTTTTCAAATACATAGAAACAGCATTGGAAATTTCCTCTGCCAATAACCTGTCATCTCCGCCTACCGCCCGCGCGGCTTTATATATCGCTTCAGTGATCTTAGACTGGTCAAAATCTACTGTCTCGCCATTCCGTTTCCGGACATGTTTAATGGCGGATACCGGGGAATGCTCTAAAACGGCCGATTTCTGTTTTTCTACAAGAGAAATAACATTTTCTTTTTTTACAATAGAAGGTTCCATTTTTACCTCCAGATTTATTTTTATAAATTATATCAATTGCCCTACATTCTATTTCTCTTATCTGCTAATGTCAATAGTATTCTTGTTAATAAAATTATATTTCTCAAATATTACATTATTATTGTATAATAGCCTTGGTTAAGAAACCGAATATGCTTATTTAAGGTATAACAAATTATATCGATAAGGAGAAAATATTATGAAAAAAATCGTTTTTCTATTAATATTTCTGTCTGCTTTTTTATTAATCAAACAAACCCAAAGCGCAAAACCCAGTTCAATTAGCGGGAAAATATTATCTACAAACGGTACTCCCATAAAAGGAATAAAAATTTGGCTAAAGAACTATTCTGAAAAAGAAGCAAAAGATTCGTTCTTTTGGGAAGGAAAAGCCATAGTGGATAACACGTCTACCGACAATACAGGGAAATATGAGTTTGGAAACCTGCCGGAAGGAAATTATTATTTGTCAATTGAATTCCCTCAAAAAATGAAAAAGACTTATGAATATGTTAAAAAACCAAATATACCAATAAAGCTTCAACAGGGGCAAAATATAAAAGACGCGGATTATACGCTTAAACAGACCCGTGTTATAATTTCAGGAAAAGTCTATAAAAGGGATGCCATAACCCTTTACGCTAATATATCTCTGGAATTATTCTGTAATAACAAAATTTATTCTTCTGCCACAACTAATGAAAAAGGTGAATACATTTTAACATTTGAACCTGCGGCGGGACAATGGAAAATAACTATTAAAGACAATAATATAATTGATCCATCTCCCCTGAAAATGGATCTAAGCAAATTAGATACCTTCGAAAATGTAAATATTATTAGTGGAAAATAAAAATATAAACTAATGAATTTTAGAAGAACTTATTGTTAAGGTCACGTCTATTTTTAAATGTGCTTCTCCTCTTATAATTTCCAATACTGCATGGTTTCCCGGTTTTTCCTTGTCCAGTAAATAAATCAGGTCAGAATTTTCTGTCAGGATCTCATTGTTAAATTTACTGATAACATCCCCGGCCGTAATTCCTGATTTTTCCGCGAGGCTGGCCGGAATAATACTTTTTACTACAATTTTACCCTGCGTATCGTCTATCATTACCCCTAAACGGATTTTTTCATTATCAAAATCCGTGTAGTTTACCATCCATAAAAAATCCGCCACAGGAATTTTCATATCCGGCAGATCTACATTCATTAACTTTTCTTTTTTATCCTCAGGGATAGATATTTCTTTCGGGATAATTATCCTATAAGGAAGAGGCATTTGCCGAAAAGCGCGGCGGGGAATTCCAAACCCGTAGTTCACATGGTTCCCGCCCGCGAGAACTACCATTTTCATCCCATCCTTCCGCGCTAAATAATCAACAACTGTTTTAGCCATAATTTCATCCCACATGGCCTGAATCTGAATGAATGTTTCTAATCCCCTTCCGGTACTTCCATGCCCGGAAAAATAAGACTTCATAAAACTTAAATAATAAGGATCACTTGTATCTATCTCAGGAATATCTTCTTTATATATCTCCTTTGTTCTTTCAATACCATTGATCCTCATATCTTTTATAATCTCCTGCGGAACATTAAGCCCGATCAGAGGCAATTTTTTTTCTTTAATAAAACTAAAGATATCAGCGTAATACTTAAAATCTGTTCCCCAGGTGGAATACCATTTAACCTGTTTGATAAACTCCTTTTCAGTAAGCTCCCCTCGAGACCATTTATCCAGCACTTTTTGATAAGATTTTGGGAACATTTCCATGCCGATAGAAAGATTATCCGGATCTAATTCGTACAATTTTTTTATCACATCCAGCTGCACCCGGTGGGCTTCAATATTATCATGCGTTTCTCCGATATAAATGATCCGCGACCCCCTGATAATATCAATCATATTTTTTTCACTGACGACATAGCCTGTCTGGATATGAACAATATCCCCTGTCTTTAAATTGGTTGTAAGCTCAGTATATGACGGAGGTAATGCCGGTGCGGGTTTTTTTAAACATCCGCTCACGGGAAAAAACAAAACCAAAACGATAATTAACTTAAAATATCTTCGCATAATGGAACCCCTCTGTAAATTTATGGTTTATAAATTTTGATTCACAAGCTTTAATAGATCCCCAGGCAAATTTTTTCTATCTTTTACCTTAACTATGTTCTTAGCCGGGTCAATGATATAAGTATTGCCCTTTCCTTCCATGACAGATAAATTATTTGCCACGATCAGATCCGCCTGTGACGTTAACATACTTTTATACGCAATTTCAATTAATTCTTTATCCGCTTTATCAACTTCCAGTTTGAATTTTACCAAAAATATGGAAGGATCAAAAGCTTTAACTTTATCAACTATTTTTATGGCGGGTTTTAACTTAATCGTTAAATTTTTCCGGCCTGATCCAATTTTACCATCAGTAATTTTTTCAGGTTTGTAATCTGAAACAGCGGCTGAATGTATCAGAACATCATATTTTTTACTTGTAACTTCCTTCTCTATCAGATCATACAACTCATCAAAATATTTAAAATTGATAACCCTGACCTTATCCTTGAGTTTTTTATCCGGAAATACACTTCCATATCCCATAAGAAGGGTTACATCAGCCCCCTGCTGACAGGCATATTCCGCGATCGCAAGCCCCGTCCTGCCGGTAAAAATACTGGTCATTACCCTTACCCGGTCAATGGCAACCCACGTCGACCCCGCTGAAACAAGAATTTTTTTTCCTTTTAAAAAGTTTTTCATTATCAACCTATCTAAAGCATAAACTCATTTACTACCGACATATCAACCTTGTCAGCTCTGATTATATTTGTTTTCCCGTCTTTTTTCCTGACTAAAACGGATTCCGACTTATTCGCCTCAGGCGAATCACTGTAGCTTATACAAATCCCGGCGGCTATTTTTAATGTCGCCTCATCACAATCAGCTTTCAAAAGAACCACCGGCCCGGGAATGATCTCAACCTGCAGAAGATATTCTCCTTCAGACTGCATATTCTCCAGTTGATTATTATCTGTCTCACTACGTCCGACTATTATCTTTATACCGTTTTTTAAACGGAAATGCCTACCGACCTTTAAACGCAAAATTTCTTTTAACGAATTTTCTCC
This sequence comes from bacterium, assembly GCA_028719205.1. GTDB lineage: Bacteria > JACRDZ01 > JAQUKH01 > JAQUKH01 > JAQUKH01 > JAQUKH01. The sequence goes on along the minus strand of JAQUKH010000006.1, from coordinate 68,081 downwards.
ATGTTTAAAGGATTCTTTTAATCTCTTACCGAACGCGGGGTCTGTTAAAAGACAGCCTCCAGCTGGACACGGATAATCTTTGATCTCTTTTTCCTCAGCCAGTTTTATCTGCTCTTTCCGTGAACGGCCTGAAATTGACGGTAGTTTTTTAAGATCGATCAAACCGGACTTCACCATTTCAGTCTCAGGGAAAAATGACGCCGAAAGCGGGCGCAGGACCAAGCCCTGGACATCCGCCTCTTTATCAATAAGGTTCATTGCCTCCCGCCTTTGCGACATCGGGCGCTGTCCCAGAACCTCACCGGTCACCATGAACGAGGCGCCTACTTCTTCCATATATTTTTTAGCCTTTTTCAGCATAAAGATCCGGCAATCAATGCAGGGATTCATATTCTTGCCGTAACCATGCGGTGGTTTTTTCAGGATATCCAGATACTCCGGCCCTTTTTCCATTAACTTGACTTTTAATCCGAATTCTTCCGCTACCCTGGTCGCCTCATGGCATCCCTTCCGGTTGCACCGGCAAAAAATGGAGACAAAATTCAAAGGATAGACCTCAATCCCCTGTTCCATCATTAATTTAAGGGCTAATGTGCTATCCAGCCCGCCTGACAATAAAACTACTGCTTTTTTCTGCATAATAGGCTATAATAAATTATATATTTATGTTTAATTTTTTTAGAGTTAATGCTGTTTTTAATAAGTAAGGATTAAAACATAATTTGTTCTGACTGTCAAGGTGATATATCCAAAGAAATAGTTCATTATGAAAGATAAATTTTTACCAACTTCAAAAGAAGACCTAAAAGAACGCGGTTGGAAAGAGCTTGATATTATCCTTGTCAGCGGGGACGCCTACGTGGACCATCCTACATACGGCACGGCATTGATCGGGCGTTTTCTTGAGAGCAAAGGGTTTAAAGTCGGCGTAATCGCGCAACCTGACTGGAAAAACAAAGAAGATTTCGCGAGGCTAGGGAAACCCCGCCTTTTTTTCGGCGTGACCGCGGGAAATATAGATTCAATGATCGCCAATTACACCGCGAACAAAAAGATCCGCCATAATGACGATTACTCTCCCGGTGGAAAAGCAGGTTTCAGGCCTGACCGTGCCACGGTCGTTTACACAAACCGGCTTCGGGAACTATTCGGAGATGTGCCGGTCATTTTAGGCGGCATTGAAGCGAGCCTCCGGCGTGTAGCCCATTATGATTACTGGGATAATAAGGTCAGGCGCTCGATCCTTTTAGATTCGAAGGCGGATATTTTAGTCTATGGGATGGGTGAAAGGCAGGTTTGGGAGATCGCCGAAAGACTAAAACAGGGAGAAAAAGTCAAAGACCTGGATAATATCAGGGGAACTGTTGTTATAAGAAAAAATATCGATTTTATAAAGGAATGTATTTTATTACCCTCTTTCGAAGAGGTTAAAGAAAATAAGGAAAAATTCAGTGAAGCGTTTAATATCTGTTATCAACAAATGAACCCTCTAACAGCTAAACCGCTCGCGCAAAAATATGACCAGAGATTCCTGATCCAATTTCCTCCCGCGCTGCCGCTTTCGACAAAAGAATTAGATGAACTTTACAGCCTTCCTTTTATCCATAACTGGCATTATTCTTATAACAAATCCGGCGGCATACCGGGATTTGAAATAGTAAGATGTTCCATCACCGCGCATCGCGGGTGCTGTGGAGAATGTTCTTTTTGCAGTATTTATTTCCACCAGGGCCGGATCGTCCAGAGCCGAAGCATGGAGTCTATTTTAAAAGAAGCCGCGCTTCTTTCAAAAAAAAGTGATTTTAAAGGAACGATCTCAGACATCGGCGGCCCTACGGCTAACCTTTATCAGGCGCAATGTTCATTATGGCAGAAAAATAATTTTTGCTCCGAACAAAAATGCCTGATCCCTCAAAAATGCAAAAATCTCAAACTGGGATATAAAGAATGCCTGGAATTATACCGCAAAGCCCGCGCTATCCCTGGTATCAAACATATTTTTCTTGGAAGCGGGATAAGATATGATCTTTTAGTCGAAGATGAAGCCCTGGATTATTTTGAAGAAATATGCAGATTTCATGTCAGCGGGCAGATGAAAGTCGCACCTGAACACATAGATGACAATGTTTTAAAGATCATGAATAAACCGCCCCTTTCGGTTTATGAGAAATTCACCGGAATATTCAATCAGATAAAAAAGAAGATCGAAAAGGATATTTTTGTCGTCAATTATTTCATTACAAGCCATCCAGGAACCAGCCTTAAAGAGGCTGAAGAACTCAGGGAATATCTTTTAGAAAAACATATAAGGCCTGAACAGATCCAGGATTTTACCCCGTCCCCTTCAACATTATCCACCTGTATATACTGGACAGAAAAACATCCGTTTACAGGGGAAAAGGTCTATGTACCAAAAACCTTTGCCGAACGTAAACAGCAAAGGGATTTTATACAACCGCCTAAGAAATATTTTTAAGTTTCTTCAATATATCTTTTGAACTTTGGTGATTCTTTTTTTCTTCAGCCGTAACCAATTGATAGAATTCACACTTCAGGCAATTCCCTAATTTCATCGCAAAAGTTCCCTGGATCGCTCCCCCGCATAGTGTCCCGGCGATCGGCCAACAGGCACGGCCGCCATTCATGCCTCCGTTGATCCCGTTCACACGGACCTCCGTATTTGCCAGGCAAACACCTAATTCACCGGCCTTGGCACCTCCCCGCTCCCGTCCGCATTTCTTGAATTCCCAGCAGTTTAGTTTAGCCATTATATTCCCCTTTTTTAATTTTATATATCGGCAAAAACGTCCAAAATTTTAATTAAATTATACACCATCAATTATTTCTATTTTTTCCCTTTGATTATACCAAAATAGGTATTATAATTGATTAAATTTTTCAATTTCATCCTTATTAATTTAAAGGGGGCATAAATCATGCAGCGTAAAATTTTTATTTTTATTTTCTCTTTATTTCTTATGGCCGGATGCGTAAATGTTGAAAAAGAAGCGGAAGATCATTTTCGTAAAGGGGAAGAATTAGAAGCAAATGGAAATTTTGCCGGAGCTATTTCGGAATACGGGATCATTATTTATAAATATTCCGAAAGCAGCCTGGTTGAGAAAGCTGAAAAATCAAAAGCTGATTGTGAAAAAGAAATGGAGATCGAAAAAACAGTTTCGATCGCGGATATACTTGTAAACGAAAAATATAATGACGCAGGTTTATTTATCCTGAGAGATTTAATCAATAAAAACCCGGGTTCCTACATATCCGGGGAAATAAATAAAAGAATAGATTCGCTGACCGGCAATCAGGCTGAAAATTCATTAAGCTCCGCGATGGAATTGCAGAAAAAAGGCAAATATATTGAAGCTATAGAAGCCTATAATAAAATACTTCAAGCCTTCCCGAACAGTAAAGACAAAGACCAGATACTAGGGTATATTTCTCAATGCGAAGATGAGATAGGGCGCCAGAAAACTCTCGGAGCGCAGCAAAAGAAACAAGCTGAGGAAGAAAGAAAGAAAAAGGAATTGGAATTAGCGGAAAAAGAAAAAGCGCAGAAAGAACTCAAGAAAAAACAAAGTATTGAAAACGCGTTAAAATCTTTGAAAGAAAAAACCAAATAACCGTAAAAGGACATTTATGAGAAAAACAATTTCTATTATTTTATTCTATGTCTTATGCTGTTTACACTTTACTTCTTCTTATCTTTATGCTGAAAAAGTAAATTTTCTTTTTGAAATTTCAGGGAAAAAAGGCATTAATCCAAAAGAATTTAAAAATATTCAGGGGGTTGCCGGCGATAGCAAAGGTAATATCTATATTGTTGACAGTGATAATCACCGTATACAGGTATTCGATAACAAAGGGGAATTTCTTTATCAATTCGGTAAAAAAGGATCCGGCAACGGAGAATTTAATACGCCTTTTGGGATAGCTGTAAACAGTCACGATGAAATATATGTGTCCGAACACGGCAATCACCGTATTCAGGTTTTTGATGATACCGGTAAATATCTTTATGCTTTTGGGGAAAAAGGAAATCAAAAAGGCAAATTTAACTCTCCAAGCGGGATCGCCATAGATCTATATGATTTTATCTATATAGCGGACAGCGGCAATGACTGTATCCAGGTATTCACCCGCCAGGGGATATTTATTGCGTCCTTTGGTGTTTCAGGTAACCTGCCCACTCAGTTCAATTACCCGTCAAGCGTAGTCGTGGATAATGAACGTAATATTTTTGTTGTTGACCAGGATAATAACCGTATACAAAAATTAAATTTAATGGGATATTTTGTTTTAAAGATCGGGGATAAAGACAGCAAAAAATTCAAGCAGCTTTCTTCCGCCGCGATAAGCGGAAACGGGATACTATACGCGACGGACATAGAAAACAACTGTATTCATGTATTCTCAAATACGGGCGATTTTTTATATTCTTTTGGAAGTAAAGGAAGCGGCCGGGGCCAGTTCCTGGAACTTTCAAGCATATATATGGACAAAAAAAATAGATTATATATCGCTGATAAAAAGAATAACCGCGTGGAAGTTTACGAGATCATATCCGATGGTGAAACAAATAACACACTTTCCGCCCAGAGGCCTATTGAAGTAGTATTTATCCGCGAAATACCCTGCAGGGCAAATGATATAACAGTAGACAGTTACGGCAATATTTACGTATCCAGTATTGAAAATAACAATATAGGGGTATTTGATTCCGCCGGAACATCAAAATTTGTTTTTGGCGGGGAAGGAAAAGATAAAGGAAAATTTGAAAACCCGACAGGCCTGGCAGTAAGCCCCGGCGGCAACATAGCCGTATCCGACAATAAAAATTATCGTATCCAGGTGTTTGATTCTTCAGGAGTATATTTATTCGGATTTGGCCGCAAAGGAGAAGAAAAAGGTGAATTTTTAAGCCCTTCCGGGCTTGTTTATGATGAAAAAGGTGAAAAACTTTATGTATCCGATAAAAAAAATGATTGCGTTCAGATATTTAATAAAGACGGGGTATTTTTAAGTAAATTCGGGGTATCAGGAAATAAGGTGAATCAACTGGATAGCCCTGAGGATATAGCTTTGGATCAGGATGGAATAATTTATGTAGCTGATACCGGGAATGACCGCGTACAGAAATATTATGCTAATTTTAACAATGAATTATCTTTTGGCAAGAACGGAAAGGGAAAAGTGGAATTTGATAAACCGGTCAGCCTCAGCACGGATAAGGATAAAAAGATATATGTGCTTGATAAAGGAAATAACCGGGTACAGATCATTGACAATACTGCTAAATTTATTATGGAATTCGGCAGTGAAGGAAAAGGAATGGGGCAATTTAATACCCCTCAGGGCCTTGCGGTAAAAAATCTGAACAATCAAAATTACATATACGTCGCGGACACGGAAAATAAGCGCGTCCAGATTTTTGCCCTGCATGAAGCTCCGCAGGCTCCGGGCGAATTGGCTTCTTATGGAAATGAAAAAGAAATAAAACTTACATGGAAAAAAAATCCTGAATCATTTGTATCTGAATATAATATTTATAAAAATGATGAACTCACCGGCAATTATACTTTTATTGATAAAACCCGGGAAAATTTTTTTATTATCTCCGCGCCTCTGGACAGCACTTTAACGCGGTCCCCTTATTATAAGGTCTCTGCTGTAACCCCAAGCGGCATCGAGAGCTCTCCGGGCGCGCCTGTCACGGATCATTTTATCTTAGGATATAACCTTTTCAAACAGAACAAATTCCAGGAAGGCGCCCTGAATTTACAGAAAGAAATTGAACTTTATCCTGATAATTATGACGCGTATTACTATTTAGGTATTATTTACTTTAAACAGGGTAAATGGCCGGAAGCAGAAAACAAATTCAGTAAAACAATAAAACTGCAGCCCCAAAATGGATCCGCGCATTATTATCTCGGAGCCGCGTTGTCCAGGCAGAAGTCTTATGACAAAGCAATTTTTGAATTTGAAGACGCCCTTAAAACAGATAAAAATATTTTTATAATATATTCCGAACTGGGCACCGCGTATTTAAACAAAGAATTATATAATGATGCCATAGCGGCTTTTAAAAATGCCTTTCTGCTTGGCGAAACCGATCAAAAAAAGCATTACGAACTCGGATTCGCGTATTATAAACAGCATAAATATGACCAGGCCGCGGAGGAATTACAAAATTACTCTGATAATAATCCGGGAGAATTTAATGCCCATTATTATCTTGGAAAAGTATATGCCGAGCAGGGGAAAAATGACCCGGCTATAAAATCTTTCAGAAAAGCTTCGGAACTTGAGCCGCAAAATCATGAAATATTTTTTCTTATCGGATTAATTTATCTTAACCAGAAAAGCTATAAAGATGCTGTTACCGAATTCAGAGTTGCCGGGACGATCAGCCCTAAAAATCCGCTTTACAAATACAATCTCGGGTTAGCTTATTTTTATAATGATGATAAAGAAGCCGCGATCCGTGAATTCAGCGAGGCAACAAAATTAGAACCTGAAAATCCGGATTACCATTATTACATGGGGCTCGCGTTTTTCAACACAGATACAGACAAGGCCTTAAATGAATTCAACGCGGTGGTAAATCTAAATCCAAATTATCAGGATGTGTATTTAAAACTCGCGGTATTATACGAAAAGAAAAACCGTATTCCCGACGCGATAGACGCGTATCAAAAGGCATTGGCAAAAAATCCTAAAGATATAGTTTCCATTAATTTTTCTCTGGGAAGGCTTTATTCCGGAATTAAAGACTATAAACAGTCAGAAAAATATTTTAAAGACGTGATAAAAACAGATGAAAACAATATAGACGCGTATATTGAGCTTGGTATCGTGCAAAATACACAGGAAAAATATAATGACGCTATTCAATCTTTTCAGAAGGCCATTTCACTGGAGCAAAATAATATAAAAGCCCGCTTGCTTCTTGCTTCCACATACAGTAAGAAAGAAATGAATAAAGAAGCTGTTGAAGGATACAAAGCGATCCTTGATATTGATCCGAACAACGCTGAAAGTTACTATTATATGGGAATAATTTATATGCGCTATGGAGCCTTCGACAAAGCCCGTGAATTGTTCAAAAAAGCGGCAGGATCGGGGAAAGATAATTTATTATATAAAAACGCGCTCACGGACCTGGACACCTTCATAAAAAAAGAACAGGAAAATATTGTCAAACACATAACTCCTTCTGACCCGCCGGTCGGCGATTTTACAAAACGCGTTCAGGAACTTTACCACGGGAAAAATGAATATAATATTACAAATGAATTGTATAAAATATTTATTATTTACGACGGTATAAGCGTTTATGGAGTGACATGCACCGCGCGAAACAAAGAAATTGATCTTAATATTAAGCCGAAGGGATCGCAATATCCACGGATAACCTTAAAAAACAAGATAGGAAATGACCTGGATTGCGCGATCTTGCTTAGCGCCTGCCTTGAAAAAGAAGGTATCGCGGTTAACATTATCAGGAATTCATCTTTTACTATTATGCTTGTTAATACAGGCGCCTCTATTGAAGAGCCGGAAAAAGTTACAGGCGATACCACCTTATATATGGAAAGGGATAATTTTATCTGGATACCGGTTGACATGTCTTTATTAGGCACATCTTTTACGGACGCGTGGAAACAGGGAGTAAAAAAATATAATGAATATCTTGTCATGGAAGAAAAAGGTGAAATTTTTAACGTGAAAGAATACAGGGTGAACGCGCCTGAAGATAATTTAACCGCGAACGATGTTATTCCCGAGATCCCGAAAGAAATGGATATGGATACAAAATTACAAGCTGATTTCAAGATTTTTTATAAAGAAATGATGGTTCCGTCATTAATTAAAAAATATAATGATAAGCTTGCCGTCACGCCTGATGACCTGAAAACACGATTGGCACTGGCAAATTTATATAAGGAAAATGCTTTAAAAAATGAAGCTTCAAAGGAATATGAGCAGGTTCTAAAGCTGGAGGAAAAAGATCTGACAGCTTTAAATTTCCTGGCTGATTATTCGCTGGAAGTAAAAAAACAGGACGAGGCCTTAAATTATTTTATAAAGATCATAAATTTCTATCCTCAGGAAGCGCGCGCGGCGTTTGAAATAGCGGAACTCTATTACGCGCAGGATAAATCAAAAGAAGCCCTGGAATATTATCAAAAATATTTGAAATTTAATACTCAGGACAAAAAAAAGAACGGCTCGGCCCAGTTAAAAATAGGCTTATGTTATACTTCACTCGGAGAAATGCGCAAAGCGATCGCCGAGCTTGAGAAATTTATCAAAGATTATCCTGATCATGAACTAGTAGCAGACACGAAAAAAACACTGGACCTTCTGAAGAGTCAATATCCTGAAGAGTAGTAAGAGGCATTTTGGACCTAATAATAAATAATTTACGGATACCCGTTGAAAAAGACGGGATAGATGAATATATAAATGCCGCTTCGCAAAAGCTGAATGAGATCCGCGGCAAGATCCAATTTGTAAGTATACTCCGCAAAGCGCTTGACCTGAACGATAAAGAACAATTCTTCTACGAAATTTCAATAGTTGTACGCGTCGCGGACAGCTTCGACAATAAAGAGAACTTCCCCATATACAAGAAAATAACAGAACCGGCTAAAATATTTAAAAAAGTTAAGGACAGGCCCATAATAATCGGCTTCGGCCCTGCCGGCATGTTCGCCGCCCTCGAATTTATTGACCGCGGGATCAAACCTTTGATATTTGAAAGAGGTAAAAAAATAGAAGGCCGATCCGTGGATGTCGAGCGGTTTAATAAAGAAAGAATTTTAGATCCCGAATCAAATATTCAATTTGGTGAAGGCGGAGCCGGTTCATATTCGGACGGAAAACTTTTTTCAAGGCTCAGCAACTCTTATCATTCAAACAAGGTGCTGGACACTTTTATAAAATTCGGCGCGCCCGAAGAGATCGGGTACCACAGCAAACCTCATTTAGGAACGGATGTATTATGCAAAATAGTTGTTAATATACGAAACTATATCCTCCAAAATGGCGGGGAGATATTTTACAGCTCAAAAATGACGGATCTGCTTATCTCGGATGGCAAAGCCGAAGGCGTAATAATAAACGGCGAAAAAGAATACCGCTCTTCATTGATCTATCTGGCATTAGGCCATTCCGCGCGCGACACGTTCGAGATGCTCCACAAAAAAAGTATAGCTATTGAACAGAAACCTATCTCTGTCGGCATGAGAGTTGAACACCCCGTTGAAATAATAAATCTGATCAGGTACGGCAATAAATATAAAAACTTCCCCGGCATAGGCGCCGCCGTTTATTCTTTTAACTACACCGACCGCAAAATAGGAAGCGGAGCATACACCTTCTGCATGTGCCCCGGCGGAGAGGTAGTGAACGCTTCGTCTGAGAACGGTTTCCTGGCCGTGAACGGCATGAGTTATTCAAAAAGGTCCTCGCCCTTTTCAAACGCCGCGGTCGTGGTCCCCTGCCATTTAAATGATTATGGGGCAACCGGCCCTCTGGCAGGTATCCAGTTCCAGAAGGATATAGAACAAAAGGCCTTTAACCTTGCAGGCGGAAAATGGAAGGTTCCCGCGCAAAATCTGATAGATTTTATGCAGGGAAAACTTTCCGTTAATTTAAATAAAAACTCATGTAAAACCGGAACCACCCCCGTCAATATGAACGAAATTTTCCCGGGCTTTGTATCCAAAACGATCCTGGCCGCGTTTAATAAATGGAAAGAAGATTACCCTCTATTTGTTTCAGAACACGCGATCCTGTTAGGCGTGGAAACAAGAACCACCTGCCCCGTAAAAATCAAACGCAGTGAAACATATGAATCAATAAACATTAAAAATTTATATCCGATTGGGGAAGGATCAGGATATACAGGCGGGATAACAAGTTCGGCGGCGGATGCGATAAAGGCGGTGGAGAAGAGTATTGAGAAGATTTGAGTTTGGAGAATTGAGAGGCTCCCCCCCGGAAATACTTTTATTCTTTTAACAACGTTCCCATATTTAATTATCAACCTGCTATTTTCCTGCTTTTTTAATATTATTATAAAATTCCGTAATATCCGAGAAATTTCTTATGCAGACATTTAAGTCCCTTAGCATTCCGTCTTTGAGGCTATAGATCAAACCATGGACCGCGACATTCTGCCCCCGGTTCCAGGCGTCTTCCAATATCGTGGTCTGGGCAACATTTATTACCTGCTCCATCACATTTAATTCACATAATCTATCAAGGCGTTTTTCCTCATCCTTTATGGCTGACAATTTTTTTTGATACTTTTCCATTACATCTTTAATATTACGGAGCCAATTATCAATTAATCCCAGCTTATTATTTACAAACGCGGAATGTACCCCGCCGCAGCCATAATGGCCGCAGACAATTATATCTTTCACCTTAAGCACATCAACCGCGTATTGGATAACAGAAAGACAATTGAGGTCCGTTTGCACAACAAGATTGGCGACATTCCTATGGACAAACAATTCCCCGGGTAACAATCCGACTATCTCGTTAGCAGGAACACGGCTGTCCGAACAACCAATCCAGAGAAGCTCCGGATTCTGGACATTGGTCAGTTTAGTAAAAAAATCAGGATCTCCGGTCTTTACCGATTTTGCCCATTCCTTATTTTTTCTTAAAAGTACTTCGATTTTGTTATCCATGATTTTTTCCTGACTCCTCTCGTTAAAGCGTGTTTTGTCAGCTTTTTTTTATCATTATTATGCTGTCAATCACTACAAACAAACCGATCAGAACAAGAAATATTCCAAATATTAATTTTAAATATGAGTCATTTACTCTACCGGCAAAGTGGGATGACAGCCAGACAGTAAAAAATAAAAATATGGCAATGATTACCGCGGCACGCAGATCAACATTTCCTTTGTGATAATATTCAATAACTGCCGCAAGGCCTACTGGCGGAAGTAAGATTGCTAAACTGGTTCCCGTTGCCAAATGTTGCGAGTACCCGGCTAAATATACTAAAGCCGGAACAATGACAATTCCTCCTCCCAGGCCGAAAAAACCCGCTATCAGGCCGGCAAAAATACCTATAAATCCAAGCAGTAAAAATGATGTGTTGTTGTTCATCAATATACTCCTCCTTATAGCGAATTTTGTTATTCAAACAACATTGATCTGAGCTTGATAACATTTTCACCTTTTAAATTACAAAGATCGGGGCATTTATCGAGCGAGGCCTCTCCTTTACCCAATGCCGCCGCGAAAGACATACACGTCTGGAACCCGCATTTCTTACAATTGCTTTTTGATAATAATTTATAAATATCCAGGGCGGGAATATGTTTAAATTTCTTATGATCAGGCTTAATTGAATCTTTTCTGGAATAAATATCATTGAGAAATTCGATCAGCTTTTCTATTGCTTCAATCGCGTGCGCCCTATTTTCTACCAGCGCTAAAAAACCATTATCCGGATAGAGCGCGTAATGAAATTCATTAAAAGTAAATTTAATATAATGCGGCTTATCAAAATATAATGGTTTTTCTGCCACCGCGTTAATATATGGAAATAATGAGGAAATATCAGTATTAAATTTAAACCTGGCCTTGAACCCCATACTTCCCGGGTCACAGCCCCTGCTTTCTAAAACAAGATCCGAATATCCCTTTATCATAAGAATTTTTTCTTTTTAGCGGTGATTGAGACGCCCCCCGTAATATCCCTCCACGGAAGCCCCCATCATCAGAAGTGTATTGCCGATAAGGTACACCCAATGCTCCGGACTAATGAGGCTGTGCACAAAGACTTCAATAAAGAACACACGCCATATCGTCAGGCCAAAGCTTAATCCCAGCATGATAAAGGCAATTATGATCTTTCGTTGAAATATCGGGACATGAGCACCTTTGTAGCTTTTTTTCCAGGTGTGCCAGCCGCTCCATATAGCCGGTATCATAACAATGGTCCCGGCGATCAAAGACACATTGGTCGCCTCTTCAAAACATTCCGGCCTGGTGAAAAGATGCATGATCTGGAAACCAAAAGCGGCAACAAAAAATGATATCGGGAAATGTATAATAAAAACATGCCAATGTTCATGATATACCGATTTTGAATTATCCAATTCCGGGTTTGTTACCATGCACCACCTCCTGCTTAAGTTTATCCATTAAATAATATCATGGAACCTGCATAATTATATGGAAAAAAATCAAAAAAAAGCGGAAACAGCCAATGGATATATTTTTGGAAAGGTATATTATTGAAAGAAAATCAATTAACAAAATAATTGAAAGGAAACTATATGCAAAAAATCACTCCAAACTTATGGTTCGATAATAATGCCGAGGAGGCAGTTAATTTTTATGCCTCCATTTTTAAAAATTCAAAGATCGAAAACATTACCCGTTATGGAGAAGCTGGGGCAAAGGCATCGGGAAGGCTAAAGGGAACGGTAATGACCATTACCTTCAAGCTCGACGGCCGGGAATTTATCGCGTTAAACGGCGGCCCGGTATTCAAATTCAACGAAGCCATATCGTTAATTGTAAACTGCAAAACGCAGGAAGAAATAGATGAGTTCTGGATGAAGCTATCCGAAGGTGGAAATGAAGGGCCCTGCGGCTGGCTCAAAGATAAATATGGTTTATCCTGGCAGATCGTTCCCGTTATTTTAAGCAAAATGCTGCGGGATAAAGATGCCAGGAGATCAGAAAGAGTTATGGGCGCAATGCTTCAAATGAAAAAACTTGACATAAAAACTTTGAGACAGGCATATGAGCAGAAATAGCGGGAGGCAAAAATGGATCTATCAAATAAGGAAAAAGTAGTGACCAGGATCGAGAATAAAAAGATCGTTGAACATTGGGATACCATCGAGGAAATCCCGAAAAAAGAAAATTGGAAAAACAGTAACGGAAAATTCTAATAAAAGTTTGGGAGAAATCAATAGTGTAAGGCGGGAGAAATACATGAGATCAAAAAACCTGATCATTATACTTTACATTTTATCCATCTTACTTCTGTTTTTTTCGATCTCAACTTTTCTATATCAATATATAGCCGCGCTTGGTTCTCTTAAAAAAGTTCTGCCTGCATTTGGAAATTCCCGCATCCTTTCGGCTTTATGGTTAAGCCTTCTTTCAGCTTTTGTTACAACGTTCCTGGCCATAATCTTCGGGATCCCTCTTGCTTATATTTTAGCTACAAGGGAATTTAAAGGAAAAACCCTGTTCGAAGCATTTGCAATTGATGTCCCGCAGACATTTCCGCCGGTAGCCGAGGGCGTTATCTTTCTTCTCATGCTCGGCCCTGATTCGCCCTTTCACGTGAACATTGCCTTTACTTTTGCCTCTCTTGTTATTGCCAAATTTTTTATCTCCTGTCCCTTCGTCGTCTCTTTCACTGTCCGGCGTTTCCGCGAGATAAGAAACAGCGGAATCAATCTGACCGCCCGGTCGTTAGGCGCGAACCGTTTCCAGGTATTTACTACCATTTATCTGCCTCTTTCTTTAAAGGATATCGCAGCCGGTGTTTCTTTATGCTGGTCGAGAGCAATGGGAGAACTCGGCGGAAGCCTTGTTTTTGCTGGAGTTATCCCGTTTAAAACAGAAATCATACCTACATTTATAGGTGAACAAGTCAAGACATTTACAATTGAGGTTCTGGCCGCGACAATTCTAGCAACTACGGCTTCAACCCTTGCGCTTGTTTCCTTTAAATATTTTACAACAAGTGGAGATTAATTGAATGAAAGGCCTATCAATACAAAATATTGAATCCGGTTACGCTGATAAAATAGTAATAAATGGGCTTTCACTCGATGTTGAAGGCAAAGAAACTCTTATCATAATGGGGCCTTCCGGAAGCGGGAAAAGCACACTCCTGCTTACTATATTAGGTATCATTCCCCCGGGAAAAGGCAGAATATTTTTAAATGACAGGGACATAACAAATACCAGCATAGAGGAACACTGTATCGGATATTTGCCGCAAGATTATGGGCTTTTTACGCATCTTAATGTCATGGAAAATGTTTCCTATGGATTACGGATCAGGGGCATTCCTAAAAATGAAAGAGAAAAAAAGTCCATTGAGATGCTTAAACTGGTAGAACTCGAAAATTATAAGGAAAAGAGAATAAAGGAACTTTCGGGAGGCGAAAAACAAAGAGTCGGATTGGCGCGCGCCCTGGCGATAGAACCATGCCTGCTTCTCCTGGACGAACCTCTTTCAAATATAGATCAGGTCACAAAATCAGATATCGCGAAACAATTGAAAGAGCTTTTTAATAAAATTCATATTCCCGTGATCCTTGTTACACATAATCACGAGGATGCTATCTTCCTAGCTGGACGCATTGCCATTTTAATCGATGGGAAGATCGAACAGATCGGAAATATTGGTGAGATAATGAGATATCCAAAAACCCCTTTTATAAAAAAACTTCTGACGCCTTTTGTATTTGAATGAAAAAAAAGAGAGGAGAGCAATATGAAAAAATATATAGTTTTAATCGTTATGTTTTTTGTGTTTGTTTTTTTGCCGGGCGGGCTTTCCGCCGGGGCAAAGATCGAACAATCAACTTTTGATATGATCGACAGGCTGACTAACGCGCATGGAGAATTTACGGAAAAAGAAAATGTTTACAAAGTAAATTTCCCCCGTTCGGATATAAAGGTCAATGTAGCAGGTGTAAACCTGCCGGTTTCGATGGGACTCGCGAGCTGGGCCGCTTTTAAGATCATTAATGACAGCGCCGTGGTTATGGGAGACACCGTCCTGCTTGAAGATCAGGTCAATCCCGTAATGGATACCATGCTCGAAAACGGGCTTAAAGTAACGGCCCTGCATAATCATTTCCTGTGGGATAAACCACGTGTCATGTTCATGCATTTCGACGGAAGTAGTACGACGGAAAAGCTGGCCGGGGCAATAGGAAAAATGTTTAAAAAAATAACAGAAACTTCCGGGGGAAAAGGCGAGAAACCTTTTTCTACCCTGGATCCTTCCGGAAGCACGCTTGACCCGAAGAAAATTGAAGAGATCATCGGTCAAAAGGGAGAGTTTAAAAACGGTGTTTATAAGGTTATAATCGGACGTACAACAAAAATGAATGATGATGAAATGGGAGAAACAATGGGCGTGAATACCTGGGCTGCTTTCGCGGGCAGCGATGATAAAGCGGTTGTGGACGGTGATTTTGTAATGCTTGAACAGGAAGTCCAAGATGTATTGAAGGCTTTGCGTAATGCCAAAATAAACATTGTATCGATCCATAACCATATGCTTATGGAAGATCCAAGGATGATTTTCCTGCATTTCTGGGGTGCCGGTCCGGCGGGTGATCTCTCGAAAGGTTTGAAAGCGGCTCTTGATACCCAAAAAAATTGACTATTCAATAAAACCATTTGACGAAGGGAAAATAAATGATAGAATACATTATTATATTTTTAAATGATATAAAAGAAAAGGACAAAACAACAAATGCTCTCAAAATCCCAAATAAAAGAATTAGTTATTATTATAATTATCACATTAACAAGCCTTTCCTGCGCGGGGAAAAAATATTACGCGCCTGATTCCAGGGAGATCTCCGGGTCACTGCATGAGAAAATAACAGAGGCAATCGCGAAGGTTAAACCCGCGCTTGTCAGGATCCATGTCGTTTTCGTGGAATATGATGATGGAAGGGAGGAAAAACACGAAGCCTCCGGAAGCGGCGTTATTATCAGTAAAAACGGATTCGCGGTTACAAACCATCATGTAGCCGGTAAGGCAAAACGCATCGTATGCACAATGTCAAACCGGGAGGAAGTAGAGGCGGAACTTATCGGCACGGACGCACTGACCGACATTTCTGTTATTAAATTAAAATCTGAAAAAATGAAAGAATTTCCCACGGCGAGTTTCGGAGATTCTTTAAAAGTAAAAGTTGGCGATAACTGCCTCGCGATGGGAAGCCCCCTGGCATTGTCACAATCTGTTACCTTAGGGATTATCAGTAACACCGAAATGGTCATGCCCCAGCTTTTCTGGCCGTTCAACAGGTTTACCCTGGACGGCGAAGATGTCGGAACGCTTATTAAATGGATCGGCCATGACGCGGCGATCTACGGCGGAAATTCAGGCGGGCCGCTGGTCAATCTTGACGGGGAAATTATCGGGATAAATGAAATAGGTTTTGGATTAAGCGGAGCAATCCCGGGAAATATCGCCAGGGAGTCGGCGGAAAAAATAATTCAATCATCTGAAATAGAAAGAAGCTGGATCGGTTTAAACGTCCAGCCTCTCTTAAAATCATCGTCTGTTAAAAAAGGCCTTCTTGTAAGCAGTACGATAAAAGATTCTCCAGCTGAAAAAGCGGGATTATTACCCGGAGATATTCTGGTAAAACTTGCCGGAGCCGAAGTATCGGCTAATTCAGTGGAAGAACTTCCGGCCTTTAATAAATTAATCGCTAATTTACCTGTCGGATCGAAAATAGACTCTGTTGTTTTACGTGACGGCAAAGAAAATATATTTAGTATGTCCACTATAAAAAGAGAGAATGCCCAATTGAAAAAATACGAATTAAAAGAATGGGGAATGACCGCCAATAACATTTCTCTGCTTACGGCAAAAGAATTAAAAAGAGAAAGCAGGGACGGAGTTATTGTTAATAATACAAGACAAGGCGGGCCATGCGGCGAAGCAAAACCGGGTATTCAATCGCAGGATATTATCACAGGGATCGGAGACACCCCTATAAAAAATATAGATGAACTTCTGAAAATCACATCCGATATTGTAAAAGATAAAACCGAGCCCGTTCCCGTAAAAGTATCTTTCGAGAGAAAATCCGAAGAATTTGTAACTGTTGTAAAACTTGGGATAAAAAATCTGGAAGATCCTGGAAGAGAAGCAAGAAAAGCGTGGCTTCCGGCGAAATTCCAGGCCGTAACAAAAGATATCGCGAAAATTATGGATTTAAATAAATATAACGCGGGTGTACGGGTTACGATGGTTTATCCAAAAAGCAGCGCTGAAAAAGCCGGGTTAATGACCGGAGATATTATTGTATTTCTCGACAAAGAACCGGTTACCGCGAATCAACCCGAGGATGTAGAAACCTTTGAGAATTTAATCAGGCAATATAAGATCGGAAGCATAGTGAAATTAAATATATTGCGGGGAAAAGAAGAAAAAGAAATAGAAGTAGAACTCGTTCCATCGCCAAAACTGGACCGCGAAATGAAAAAATACCAGGACAATAATTTTGAATTTGCCGCCAGGGACATAACATTTTTTGACCAGGTGCAGGAAAAATGGGAAGAAAAACAGAATGGAGTGCTGGTAACAGGCGTAAGTGAAGGCGGCTGGGCCAGGCTTTCTTATATGGCGGTAAATGATCTGATCGTGTCTATAAACGGCGAAAAAATCAAAGATGTTTTTGAATTAAAGAATGTTATGCAAAAGATCTCTCAGGATAAACCAAAATATGTGGTTTTTCAGGTGCTCAGGGATATCAGCTATAATTTTATTGAAACTGAACCGGATTGGGGGAAAAAATAAGGAGAAAAAATGTTCAATGCAAAAAAAATCATGATTGGTCTTATTATAACCGCTTTTTTATTCCAGACCCGGGTATATGCCGACGACATAGCTTCACAGGCAAGGGAGGTAAAAACTAAATTTGAGAACAGTGTAGTGATAGTAAAACTGGTGATCAAACAAAAAATGACCATGCAGGGCAAAGAATTCGGCAATAGTGAAACTCCCTCTGAGATCATAGGAACAGTGATCGATCCTTCCGGCCTTACCGTTGTTTCACTTATGACTACTGAACCTTCTGTGTTAATGAACAAAATATCTGAAAGCAGTTCTATGCAAACATCTGAATTAAAATGGGAAAGCGAGATCAGTGATATTAAAATACATTTGAATGACGGACAGGAGATCCCGGGAAAAATTGTTTTAAGGGATAAAGACCTGGACTTGGCTTTTATTCAGCCTGCCGAAAAGGTTGCCGCGTTACCATCGGCAAACATAAAAGAAACAATACAATTACAGCCATTGGATCAAATTATCATTTTAAGCCGTTTAGGGAAAATTGCCTCATGGACATCTTCCATAGTGTTGGGACGCATTGAAGCTGTTATTGAAAAACCCAGGCTGTTTTATATTGTCTCCGGAGCGACCGGGATAGGTACTCCGGCATTTTCACTTGACGGTAAATGCATAGGGATCTTTGTGTTCCGCACGATCCAATCAAGTACAAATATTATGAGTTCCATGTTTTCAGGTTCAGGCGCGGGCGGTTTTATGCCGGTGATCCTGCCAGCCAGCGATATCACGGAAATTGCTAAACAAATTTCTGAAACACCGGCAAATGAAAAATGAAGAAAACGGGAAAGAGACTATTCTGAATGGACATAGTCAATTAAACAAAAATATGCTATATTATTCATGACGGACATTCAAAACAATGAAATTTGGGATAAAAAGGAGAAATATTTAATGCTGGAACTTGATTTTAGCAAATTAAACGGAATGATAACGGCTGTTATCCAGGATCATAAAACAAACGAAGTATTAATGCTCGCGTTTATGAATAAAGAAGCCTGGGATAAAACTTTAAAAACTGGTAAGGCCCATTTTTACAGCCGTTCACGCAATAAACTGTGGATGAAAGGTGAAGAATCAGGAAATATACAAATTGTTAAAGAAATCCTTGTTGATTGTGATATTGACGCTGTAGTCCTGAAGATTGAACAAGTAGGCGGCGCCGCGTGCCATACAGGATATAATACCTGTTTCTATCGTAAAGTTGACGGGAATAAACTTACGATAATAAAAAAATGCAAAGTTTTTGACCCTGAAAAGGTGTATAATAAAAAATAAGTTGTTGTCCACATTGACCCCGATGTTACATCGGGGTTCAATTCACACTATCATCCCGAAAATAAGCCGGGATGATGTGTTCATTGAAGGAGGTAAACATGTTCGGTAATTTAGGCATTGGCGAATTGATCATTATACTTGTTATCGCGTTAATAATTTTTGGGCCTGGAAAACTGCCTGAAGTTGGAAAAGCCCTTGGAAAAGGTGTTAATAATTTTAAAAAGGCAATGAACGGTGAAGATGAAGAAGATAAAAAGGCTAAAGAAAACAGCGCAAAAACCACTGAAGATAAAAAAGAATTAAAAGGATAAATGGAATTAACCGATACAACTGCCATTCTCCTGGCCGGCGGAAAATCAAGCCGTTTAGGCCAAAATAAAGCCTTTGTTGATGTCGCTAATAAGACAATTTTTGAAAGAGAATTTGATGTTCTACAAAAATTGTTTTCAGAGATCATCATCATTGCCAACAATCCGGTTCTTTTCAGGTCTTCAGGTTTAAAAATATATAAAGATATCATTCCTGACAAAGGCCCCCTTGGAGGAATTCTCACAGGGCTAAGTATTTCAGAGACAAAAAATAATTTTGTTGTCTCCTGCGACCTCCCTTTTCTTAATGAAAACGTTATAAGCTTTCTTTATTCGAAATTTTCAAGTTGCAACCTTTTGATCCCTTGCTGGCAGGGACAATTAATGCCTCTCCATGGTTTCTATTCAAAAAACTGCCTTCCTGTTATTGAAAACCAGATAAGCACCAATAAACTAAAGGTGCTTGATATCACATCTCATTTAAAAACTAAATATGTTCAGGAACTTGAATTAAAAAAATATGACCGTGAAGGAAAAAGTTTCTTTAACGTAAATACGCTCGAAGACCTGGAAAACGCGAGGATCATGGCAAGAACAATAAAAAAAATAATCAGCTAAATTGCCCCGTATTTTTTAAGCAATTTCGCCAGTGTTTCGGCCATTTTTATGTAGCCTTGCGCATTCGGATGGATCTGGTCACTTTTCAGATCGGGTTTTCTTATAATTTCAGGCAGTATTTCATCATCATATGGAATATTGAATTCTTCCGCGATATCTTTATAGAATCCGGCGCTTGATAAAAATAAACCAAATTCTGGAACACCGATAAGGACCACATCGATATTCCTGCTTTTAGCAAGATTTATCATTGCTTTAATGTTATTAATCGCCTGTTTTTCATCCATCCTCCTGAGCAGGTCATTCCCGCCGTGGCATAAGATCAGCAAGGCAGGATGATATTCATCAAGCAAAGCAGGAAGCCTTTCAAGCCCGTTTTGTGTAACTTCTCCCGGCACTCCAGCGTTAATAACTCTGCGGTTAATGAGGCCTTCCAAAACCGCGGGGTAACTTTCGTTTATTTTCGCGCCCGTGCCGAATGTGAGGCTGTCTCCAAAAGCAAGTACTACGGCGTCTTTATCAATAGGAGAAAGTTTAGTTGAACCTTTTAAGCAACCCGAGAGGAGGCAAAAAATAAAAACCGGAAGCAAAATTCGCAGATTTTTGATATTGTGTTTTATTTTCATTAGGTTTTAAAAGTTCCAAGTGCCGCAGAATATGAAAGGTCCATCTGTGTTTTTTGTAATTGTAATAGCGGAAAGTAATGAAACTTCAATTTTCTTTTCAGGAAGAAACCAGAGGTCAACGCCTGCGTCTTCTTTGAAACCGAAACTGATATTTTTTTCTTTAAGATAAGGAACACCCAATCTGTAAAGATTTCGGGCCTTGCCGCCGCTTCTTTCGTAAAAACAGGATATCCCTGCTCCGAAACCTGCGTCCAGATCAAAGGCTTTTACCTGTGCTGTTAATAAAACCGAAACAAAAAATATCAAAATTACCGACAATTTCAAACTCATAAATACCTCATCTTTTAGAAACCTGAAGGATCTCAACTTTACTGATCACTTTAGTTATTTATATATACCAAATTTTCAGCTTTATCAAGCAATTAATGGCGTTACTTTTCAATTCTCGGAAAGATCGGATTACCGCGGATTGTTTTGGTCTTTGGAGGGAATTTTCCCCAGACGGCTTCTTCGAGCAGGATTTTATCTGAATTTACTGTTAAACCTAATTGACTGAAGATCTTCTCCGAGGACTCAGGCATAAAAGGATAGATCAGGATCGCTGTTATCCTCAAGGCCTCGGCCAGATCAAAAAGAACCGCTGACGCTTCGTCTTTTTTCCCTTCCTTTATTAATTTCCACGGGGCCTGCGTGTCAATATATTTATTCGCAAGGCGCACAAGCCTCCAGATCTCCGTCAATGCCTCACTGAACTGAACACCTTCCATTGCTTTATTGAATTTTGGCAGAACATCATCAAGCATTACTTTTAATTCATTTTGAGGAGTTCCTTTTTCCGGTACCATTCCCTCATTATATTTTTCTATCATTACCAGTGTCCGGTTCAGAAGATTTCCGAGGTCATTCGCGAGGTCGCCGTTAATTCTTTTTATTAATAGATCGATCGAGAAATCGCCGTCCGATCCGAAGGGGATCTCTCTTAACAGGAAATAGCGGTATTGATCGACGCCGAATCTTTCGATCATTTCTATCGGGTCAACCACATTACCCAGGGATTTAGACATTTTTTTCTTATCGACTGTCCACCAGCCGTGCGCGGCAATATGTTTGGGCAATTCGAGGCCAAGCGCGAAAAGGATCGCGGGCCAGATCACCGCGTGAAATTTAAGTATGTCCTTCCCCATAAAATGAATGTCCGCCGGCCATAACTCTTCAAGCTTTTTATTCTCTACGCCATATCCCGCGACCGTAATATAATTCAAAAGCGCGTCAAACCATACATAAATAATATGCTTTGGGTCACCCGGCACAGGGATCCCCCACTGGAAATTTGTCCGGCTGATGCTAAGATCAGTTAATCCTCCCTTGACAAAACTCACAACTTCATTATAACGGGAATGTGGAATAATAAAATCCGGATTGTTTTCTAAATGTTCCAGAAGTTTTTTTTCATACCCGGACATTTTGAAAAAATAGCTTTCCTCTTTTAATTTTTCGAGCGGCCGCCTGCAATCCGGGCATAAATTATTTTCCGCCTGGGTTTCAGTTAAAAAAGTCTCACACGGCGTGCAATACCATCCTTCATATTCGCCCTTATAAATATCTCCTTTTTCCAATAGTTTTTTGAACACAGCCCCGACTGCCATCTTATGGCGTTTTTCTGTTGTACGGATAAACTCATTGTTAGAAATATTCAGTCTTTTCCATAAATCCTGAAATCTTACAACCATCTGATCCGCTAATACCTGCCCTGTAAAACCGCGCTCCTCGGCCGCCTGCTCAACTTTCTTGCCGTGTTCATCGGTGCCGGTTAAAAAGAAAACCTCTTCCCTTTTTGATCTTTGATACCTGGCCATCGCGTCTACCGCGATATTTGTATAACTATGTCCTATATGGGGCTTATCATTTACATAATATAATGGTGTAGTTAAATAATATTTTTTTCGCATAACTATTTCTTTACCAGATCCTGCGCGTTCATTTCTATTTCAGTTTCATTTTCCAGTTTTATCCTGACGATGCCCCGGAGAGGATCTATCCCGATTATCCTTCCAGCTCCTTCTTTAACAGTTATCTTGCTTCCCATTTTAGGCAGTTCTTTTAAAAGGCCTTTATAGGTTTCATATTCATACATAAGACAGCACATCAAACGGCCGCATATCCCCGATATTTTCTGGGGATTCAGTATCATGTTTTGCGTCTTTGCCATTCGTATCGAAACCGGTTCAAAATCTCCCAAAAATGTGGCACAGCATACCTCCCGCCCGCAATTACCGAACCCTCCGATCATTCTTGCCTCATCCCGGACGCCGATCTGACGGAGCTCGATCCTTATTTTATAAACATAGGCGAGGTCTTTTACCAATTCCCTGAAATCTACCCTTCCTTCTGAAGTAAAATAAAAAACCGCTTTTTTGGCGTCAAAGGTATATACCACCGATACAAGTTTCATCGGTAAATTACGTTCCCTGATCTTCACATGGCACGCATCATAGGCTTCTTTTTCCTTTTGTTTATTTTCTTCGATCTTTTTATAATCATTTTCGTTTGCCACGCGAAGGACTCTTCCTGAAAGTTTATCGTTCATACTTGCGTCTAAGACTGTCTTTATTTCGGTAACCACTTTGCCAAAATCAATGGCATCCTTAGTCTGGACAATACAATCATCTCCGATCTGAAGTTCAATATTTTCTAAACCAAAATAATATATCTGGCATACATCTTTAAATTTTATCCCTACCATTTTATTCATTTTCTATTATCTCCATGAACATAACCTCCAAGGCTAACTGAAGATTGATATTTTGTTCAATTAATTGTTTAGTTTTTTGTATTAATTTTATTTTTTTTAAAATACCGGCTACTGTGTCTTTTTGCTCTGCTTCTATCTCTTTAAAATAATCCGCGTTTATTAAAAACATTTTTTCGTTTGTAATTTTATATATCAATATATCGCGCATATACAATATCATTATATCTAAAACATCTATTGCCTTTTCCCGCATTGAACTAAGTTCCCTGGCCCAGGTCAAAAGATTCTTTAAAAAAGGGCTTTTTAAATTTTTAAAAACCTCCTCCCGTTCTATTTTTGTTTTTTCGTCTTTGAAAGATAATGCCCTGTCAACCCGCCCGAAAGAAAATCCGGCGGATAACCTCGCGTCTTCTTCATTATAAAAAAATTTGTCCCGTAAAACCTTTTCAACCTCGCCAATTGAAAGATAATCAAATTTTATTTTCTGACAGCGTGATACAATTGTCGGTATCAAAGCCTGGCCCTCTGTAGGGATCAAAACAAAAATTGTATCATTTGGCGGTTCTTCTAAAAGTTTTAAAAGCGCGTTTCCTGACGCCTCCTGAGGTTTTATTAAACCTTCCGCGTGGTCAATAATATAAAATTTATATTTTCCCTCCAGCGGTTTTAAAAAAATCCGCTCCCTGATGGCATGGATTTGCTCTATCTTGATCCCGCCACTTTGTCCCGCGGGTGAAATAACCTCTACATCCGGATGTATATCCCTGTCTATTTTATTGCAGGAAAGGCAAATATTACAAGCGTTTCCGGTGTTCTTTTCACAATTCAGGGCCTTAGCTAATTCTTTCGCGACAAGACGTTTACCGGTCCCATCGGTACCGGTAAAAATATACGCCTGCGGGATACGCCCGTTTTCGATCGTTCTTTTTAATATTTCAATAACTCTTTTTTGCCCGATTACATTATCCCAGGACATCTTTTATCCTTTTCAAAACCCCTTTTTGGATAATAGCTTTATTTTTTTCAAGTGAATCCCCGCCCGCGACAACCAAAAACCGTTTTGATTCTTTTTTGGAAAGATCTAAATACCCATTTCTAACCCGCCGATGAAAAGCGATCTTTTCCTTTTCTATACGGTCAACTTTGCCTCCGCGGACGCAGCTTCTTTCCAAACCTGTTTCCGGCTCAATATCAATAAGCACAGTCAGATCCGGTTTAAATTCCCCGACCAGCAGTCCGTTCAAATTTTTGATCAGATCAATATCTATTTTTCTTCCAAAACCCTGATAGGCAACTGTCGCGTCAGTAAAACGGTCACAGAGAACAATTTTTTGTGATCTCAAAGCCGGCTTTATCACCTCTTCCAATATCTGACTGCGGCACGAAAGATACAAAAAAAGCTCGCTCCATAAAGACAGATTTTTAATCCTTGGATCCAAAAGCACGTCACGGATATCCTCGCCTAACGCAGTCCCGCCGGGTTCACGTGTCAGAACAACTGAATATCCCTTTTTCTTTAAAAACTCAGCCAATAGTTTGATATGCGTACTCTTACCGCCTCCATCAGGCCCTTCGAAAGTAATAAAAAAACCGTTTTTTTTCTTTAATTTCATAATATCCAGTTAAAATAGTTGGCAATACCTGTTAAAAGCAAACTGATTCCGCCGATACGCATCACCCACAAATTTAAAGCTTTTCCTTTAGCTTTATTGCCGCTGAAACTCCATAAAGTTAAAATAATCCCCATTAGAATTTTATAGGATATCAGCTCCTTTGACAAAAGAAGCGTTATATAACCAATAACGGCAATAAAAAGCAAAAGGCCGCTTATTACAAGCCGGTATATTATCTCTTTTGTACTAAAAACAGGCTGTCCATTATTTTCCATTAAAACTCCTTAACTTTTTAACTATAACTTCAAAGATATCTTCCACATCCGCCATCGCGCCCATGCCTTCAACACCGCAGGCTAACCGGCCTTTTTTAGGGCCGACAATATCCGCAATTTCCTGAACAACCGACATATTTTTCCGGACCATTTTATTCTCCCACATATTTACATTCATCGCGGGGCATATAATTAAAGGAACCTCTTTAGGCAAAGCAAGCACCGTTGAAGTTAAAAGATTATCCGCTATACCATGGGCAATTTTCGCGATTGTATTCGCGCTTGCCGGAGCGATCACACAAACATCAGCCCAATCAGAAAGGTTAATATGTTCCAGTAATGGCATGTCACGGTGTGCCCCTGCGTCATCAACAAATAGATCCTTATACACCCTGTTTTCAGTTAAAGTTGAAATAGTAAGCGGTGTAACAAACTGCTCGCCTGCTTTTGTCAAAATTACTTTTACGGAAACATCTTTTTTCTTTAATGCCCTTATAAGCTCACAGATCTTATAAGCCGCGATACTTCCGGTTATTCCTATCAATATATTTTGTTTTTTACCTGACATTTTGCCTCCCGATAAAAGGTCAATTAATCCTCAAAGATAAACTTTTCAATACTGCCATCGATCCAATCCGCGGGATCAACCGCGACACCATTAGCAAAAATTGACCAGTGAAGATGCGGGCCTGTAGATATGCCGGTCATTCCGGAAAGCCCGAGCAGATCACCCTTTTTTAAGATATCTTTTTCTTTCACTTCGATCCTGGACAAATGATAATATACACTAAAGATCCCCTGCCCATGGTTAATTATAACTGTATTCCCCCGTGAAATCAACTTTTCTGTCAAAACCACCTCTCCGTCATTTGAGGCCTTAACCTCAGTCCCCTCCGGACACGCAAGATCCAATCCCTGGTGAAAAAATTTCGCGCCGTTATTTATTGAACGGAATCCGTAAAAAGGCGAAGTAATAACACCTTTAACAGGCATCATAAAATTTCCCCGCCACAGGCGATTTGTTGTAACCTGCCTGACTATTAAGCTGATATAAATATTTTCATTATCTGAATTTTCTTTAGTAACATCTTTTATGTTTTCTTCAGCAATTTTAATTTTATCTTTTTTTTCTATCTTTCCGCCTTCGATTATAATTTTATATTCGCTTTTTTCCTCTTCTCCATTTCTACACCGGACATCCAGAGAAAAAGGATATTTCCCGCTTTTCATATAAATATTAACACCCCTCGCGCAAAAATATTTCCCATCTCCAGCACGATAAAAATCGAATTCAGACCCAAGGAAATTTCCTCTTACATTACCTATTTTTTCGTCCTTATCTTTTATTAATACTACCAGCGTCTTTCCCGAGAAAATTTTTTCACGGTAAAATTCAACATCCAGACCTATCGCGGTTCCTGATAAATACAGCAGCAAAAAAAATAAATTAAACAGGCTGAGACTTTTCATATACCCTTATCTGATCTAAATACGCCTTAACATCATTTATTTTTTGCATATCCATTAATTCCTTGCGCCATAATTTCGCGTGGAACATTCCCTTAAAATAAAAAGAAATACTTTTACGTATTTCAAATATAGCCTTATCTTTACTTTTCAAACAGCAAAAATATTCAATATGCTTAAGCAGGATATTTATTTTCTCATCCAGTGAAGGCTCTTCTATTTTTTCCCCTGTTCCTAAATAATGGATTATCTGCTTCAAAAACCATGGCCGGCCTATCGCGCCCCTCCCGATCATTACTCCGTCACAACCGCTCATTTCTGTCATATCCTTCGCGTCACAAATATTTTTGATATCTCCGCTCCCGATCACAGGGATTTTCACTTTTGATTTAACATCTTTTATTATCTGCCAATCGGAATGGCCGCAAAAAAACTGGCTCCTTGTCCTTGGATGGACCACAACCGCGTCCGCCCCGCAATCTTCACAGCCCTTAGCGATCATTACCGCGTTGATATTTTTCTCATCCCAGCCGGAACGGATTTTTACAGTCAGCGGGATCTTGATCTTTTTTCTTACTTTTGTAACAATAGAAAAAAGCATTGCCGGATTTTTCATTAAAGCCGAGCCGCTTCCCGAACGGACAACTTTGGGTTCAGGGCACCCAAAATTCAGATCAACAATATCCGCCCACATTTCTTCTAAAAGCATCCCCGCGTCAGCCATTATATCCGGATTATTTCCAAACAATTGGCAGCTGACAGGTTTTTCCGCTTTTGAGCTTATTAACAGGTCCTGTGTTTTTTTATTTTTACGCACTAATCCGTCGCTGCTTATCATTTCTGAACACACCAGACCGCAGCCGGATATTTCTTTTACCAATAACCTGAAAGGCAGATCCGTGTACCCCGCCATAGGCGCCAGGATAACATTATTTTTTAATTCAAGATTACCTATTTTTAACATATTATAAATTCCATTTTAATTAAAATGCAGCGTCTGGTTCCAGACCAAACTCAAATTTCATACCTTTCTTAAATTTATACGCCCCCGCGACCGCGACCATCGCCCCGTTATCCGTGCAAAATTCTTTAGGAGGACAAAAAAGATCCAGGCCTTCCTTTTTTGCTTTTTCCTGCATTGCCTCACGCAAAGAAGAATTTGACGCCACACCGCCGGATAATAGAATACTTTTGATCTTATACCGGTTCGCGGATTCAAATGTATTACGAACCAGAGTATCAACGACCGATTTCTGGAATCCGGCCGCAAGGTCATGTAAATTAAAATTTTTCACATTAATATTCTTATTATATGTGCACCAGACAGCAGTTTTTAAGCCGCTGAAACTAAAATCCAATTTATTTCCTTTTTTAAACCGCGCAGAAGGAAATTTAAACGCGCCGGGATCACCTGCTTTTGCCATTTTTTCAATCAACGGCCCGCCCGGATAACCTAAATTCATGCTCTTTGAGACTTTATCAAACGCCTCACCCGCGGCATCATCCCTCGTCTGGCTTAATAAAGAAAACTTATTATGGCCTCTGCAAAGGAACAAACTGGTATGCCCGCCGGAAACCACCAAAGCTATTCCCGGAAATTTTTTTCTATTATCATTAACATAATTCGCGTAAATATGTCCGTAAATATGGTTTATCCCGATAAGCGGAATATTTAAGGCGTAAGCTAACGCTTTTGCGGTTGAGATACCTATCAAAAGAGAACCGACAAGCCCGGGTTTATAAGTAACTGATATCGCGTTTAAATCGCTTAACTTTATACCGGCTTCTCTAATGGCTTGACCAATAACAGTATTTATTTTTTTTAAATGATTACGGCTTGCAAATTCGGGAACTACACCGCCATATGGTTTATGTATTTTAAGCTGCGAAAATACCACATTTGATAATAATTCTTTTTTGCCATTTACAACCGCCGCGGCGGTCTCATCACAGGAAGTTTCAATACCGAGAATGTACATATGCCACCATATTTTATTTGCAAGGGTTCAAAATTTTGAACCCCTACAACAAAAGAGAGCGGGTATTACCCCGCTCTTTGTTTGCGATTAAAACTATTTATCTAAGAGATTTTTATAAACTTCTATAAACTTTTATAAACTTCCTGGGCTAATAAAACATCCACACCCCATTTTAACTGAATATCAAAATTCTCTTTTCCATCAACTCCGTAAACATCTTCCCATGTAGCTGACTTTCTTACACTTATCTCATCCTCATCTGAACTTTCCAGTTTCTCCTCAAGCGTTAAACTATCATGTTTTTCTTCCCATTTACTTTGCTCCATAGAAACATCTTCATTCTCTTTTTTCTGCGCGTTCTGAGCTATATTCATCTGGGTACCGTGAGAAATTTCAACCACGAGGTCCGGTGTTATACCCACACCGTGTATCATTCTTCCGCTTGGTGTATAATAGTGCGCGGTAGTTAAACGCAGCCCTGAATCATCAGAAAGTGGAATAATTGTCTGAACCGATGCCTTTCCAAAAGTCTTTTCACCAACAATTATTCCGCGATGATGGTCCTGGATCGCTCCGGCAACGATCTCTGAAGCGCTCGCGCTCCCTTTATTGACGAGAACCACTAAAGGAATATTTTTATCAATAGGTTCCCTGTCTGAACGGAACTCCACTGTCTGATCCGCGTTTCGCCCTTTTGTATAAACAACAAGCTCTCCTTTTGGAATAAAATAATCCACAACCTGCACCGAAACATTTAATAAACCGCCGGGATTATGCCGCAAATCCAGTATTAATGATTTCATACCCTCGGCTTTTAGTTTTTCTATCGCCTTTCCCATTTCTTCCCCGCTATTTTCTTTAAATTCCATCAGGCGGATATATCCGATACCATCCGGAAACATTTTGGCCTTTATACTCTTTATTTTAATAATATCCCTGATCAGATTAAATTCCAAAAGCTCATCTTCACCCTCCCGTAAAATACTTATCGAGACTTTTGTACCCTTCGGCCCCCGCATTTTATTAACTGCCTGTTCTAAGGTAAGATCCTTAGTAGGTTCCCCGTCGATCTTAATGATCCTGTCGTCAGTATGCAAACCCGCGCGAAACGCAGGCGTTCCTTCTATAGGTGAAACAATAGTCAGTAAATTATCTTTGACCGCGATCACAATACCCAATCCCCCAAAACTACCCTTCGTATGTATCTGCATTTCTTTATAATCCTCCGGGCGCATATATTGGCTGTAAGGATCAAGAGTCCCTATCATTCCTCTGATTGCTCCATAAATCAAATCGGAACTTTTAACCTCTTCGACATAATTACCCTGAACAAGGGAAAGAACATCTGAAAATAAACGCAGGTCCTGAAAGATATTTTTTGAAGCAGGCGCCGTTGCATGGACAAAAGCAAAATTTAAGCTTCCCACAACAAGACATATTAATATAGCTGAAAAAAATAATCTCTTTTTCATTGGAATGATACCCCCATTTAAATAAGCTAAAAATTTAGCTATTTATATTTTAATTTCTTTTTTTATTGTCATATAGTAATCAATATTAATTAAAAACAAACTGCCCGCCGCGACTATAAATAAAGTCGATGGGTAAATAAAAAACTGTAAATGACTGCTTATAAATATATTTTCCAAACTTATCCTCAAAAATAAAAGGGTTAATAAAATGCTTGCCGCTCCAGCAAGTAAGCCTTTTGCCATAAATATGCTATAGATAAAAAAAGGAGTTGCTCCTGCCAATTCCAGGATATTGATCCGTTCTTTATTTAATTCAGACTCTTTTTTTAATGCGCTTCTGATATATTTTACAACAAAAATTGAAGATATTATACCTAAAAATAAACATATACCCGCAAACAATAAATTTCTGTTTTCCATATATTCGATCTCTTCACCCTGATATTTGACAAATTTTACTCCTTTCAGGTCAGTGATCATTCGTTTTGTTTCTTCTATCTTCAGGGCATCATTCAGGTCAATATTAAGATCCGCCTGAAAAACTATTTTCCCCGAGCCGGTATCCGCTGTATCTTTTAATCCTTTTATTTCTTTTAAACTTTTTACCTGCTCTTTTAAAAACCGGATATCCGCTCCGCTATCAACTTCAACCAGAAAATTACCCCATTTTTCTTTTTCCCGGCTTAAAATCACTCTGCCTTCTCTGTAAAGGAAAAAAGACGTGCCCGTGAAATAAATCGGTATTATAAAAATAAATAAGTTCAAAATAAATATTAAAGGGCGTTTCAAAATTCCTAATATTGCTTCATAAATAAAATAAAAAATATTCATACAAATTTGGTTTCCCGGATCATACCATCAGCCAATTCAACTTCTCTTAAACCCTGCAATAAGCACTTTTCTTCTTTTGTGGAAAATAAAATAGCCATATCGGGTGTTTTCAACCGTTTAAAGATCTGATAAATCTCTTCCTGTTCGGATAAATTCAACCCGGCATCAGGGCTGTCGGCCAAAATAATACGCGGATTATTCACTACTGCCCTCGCGATTATCAGCTTTCTTTTCTCAAAATCACTAAGTTTGGCTGATATAATATCTATTTTCTTTTCAAGGCCGACTATAGACAATACTTCATAAACGCGCGCTTTTCTTACCTTTGAGGAAAAACCATAAAACCGGAGAACCAGATCAATATTAGAGTAAAGATCTCTATCATTTAATAAATATCCATCCTGCGGGATAATACCCAATTGCCGCCTGTAAAAATATAATTTCTCTTTTTTTATCCGGCAAATATTTTGTCCGCAAACGATCATTTCTCCGCTTGAAGGCTCTTCCATCCCATAAAGCAGTTTAAAGAGCGTAGTTTTTCCTGCTTTTTCACGGCCCCTTAAAACAATCCATTCACCCTGTTTTATCGATAAACTAATATCATTTAAGACAACCCCGGAAGAATCATATTTTTTACAAACATGGTAAAGACGGATCATATATTCTTTTTATCTATTTTTCCTTAATATTATTTTTTTAGCCTCCTCAGCTATATTTTCGGCGGTCATTCCATTTTTCTTAAAAAGTTCATTCGGCTCGCCGGATTCTCCAAACCGGTCCAAAACCCCTATCCTTTTCAAAGGAACCGGGTATTCCTCGCCTAAAACCTCAGCAACAGCGCTTCCTAATCCTCCGATAACCGTATGATCTTCCACTGTAACTATTGCCCCTGTTTCCTTAGCCGCTCTGATTATCATATCTTTATCGATTGGCTTGATACATGCCATATTTATTACCCTTGCATGGATCTTTTTTTCAATAAGCGCTTTTGCCGCGTTCAGCGCCGGCTCAACCATAACCCCACACGCGATAATCGTAACATCGCTTCCATCCTGTAAAATATTTCCTTTGCCTATTTCAAATTTATAATCCTCATTATTTACATTTGGTGATTTCGCGCGGGAGGTTCTTATGTAAACCGGACCATAGTATTCAGCCGCTTTCTCAATAACTTTTTCAGTTTCTATACGGTCAGAAGGGACAATAACAACCATTTCAGGAATTGCCCTCATAAGCGAAACATCCTCAATACATTGATGAGACAAACCATCAGGGCCCACGGAAAGGCCTCCATGGCTCCCCACGATTTTAACATTAAAACCGCCGGCAGTTACTCCGTTACGTATCTGATCCCATGTACGGCCGGTCGCGAATATCGCGAATGTATTTATGAATACCACTTTCCCGCATGACGCGATCCCTACAGCTGATGCCGTCATATTCTGTTCCGCCACACCGTAGTTAAAAAATCTCTCAGGGAATTCCCTGGCAAAAATTATTGATTTTGTCGATTCAGAAAGATCCGCGTCCAGAACAATTATATTTTTATTCACACGGCCAAGTTTAGCCAAAGTCAAACCACAAGCCTCTCGTGTCGCTATTGCTTCCATTATGCCTCCTCACTTATTTTTTTCTCATACTCCTCAAGCTCGCACAAACCCTTCTCGCACTCCTCATAGGTAGGCGCCAAACCGTGATATTTTACCTTCCCTTCCATAAAGGATATACCTTTTCCTTTTATAGTTTTCGCGATGATAATGCTGGGTTTGCCTTTTATTTGCTCAGCATCATCAAGCGCTTTAATAAGTTCTTTAATATTATGCCCGTCCGCCTCTATTACATTCCATCCAAACGCCCGCCATTTATCAGTTATGGGGTCAATATTCATTACATCCTTGACAAATCCGTCTATCTGCAGGCCATTATAATCCAATACAGCGCAAAGATTATCGAGCTTATAATGAGCCGCTGACATTGCCGCCTCCCATACTTCACCCTCCTGATTTTCACCGTCTCCAAGTAGAGCGTAAACACGATAATTCTTTTTATCAATATGTTTACCGCATAAAGCAATACCGCACGCGATAGATATCCCCTGGCCCAAAGAACCTGTTGACGCCTCTATACCCGGAAGTTTTCTTCTGTCAGGATGTCCCTGCAGGCGCGTACCAAATTTACGCAAGGTTTTTAACTCTTCTGTCGGGAAATATCCTGCCTCAGCTAATACCGCGTATAACGCGGGCGCCGCGTGCCCTTTGCTTAAAACAAATCTATCCCGTTCAGGCCAATTCGGTTCAGCCGGCTTATAGTTCATTTTATAAAAATATAACGACGTTAAAATATCAACCGCGGAAAGAGACCCGCCCGAGTGGCCGCTTTTTGACTCAGTCAACATTTTTATTATATTTTTACGAATACCGCAGGCTATCTTTTTTAATTGTTTTTCCGTCAGGCTGGTCTCTGTTTTCATAACTTTTTACACCTCTATTTTCTGTATAAATTTCAAAGTAGATATTATATCACATTTATATAAAATTTTAAATCTAATATTTGTTATAATCCAGGGCAGAATGATAACACTAAATCAGGTATCTTTCAATTTTGGTCAAAACGGCAATATTCTGGATAAAATAAGCCTGAATATCCCGGAAAATAAATTTATTACAATAATAGGCCCAAGTGGTTCAGGGAAAACGACATTCGCGAAAATACTCTCGGGAATAATCGCTCCCGGCGGGGGGCAAATATTAATCGATGGAATTGATATAAATAGCCCGGAAAATAACCGGCATTTACGGCAAAAACCGGCTTATGTCGGCAAAAATTCCGATTACAATAACCTATTCACTACATCATTAGAAGAACTGGCTGCTTTTGGCCCTGAAAATTTCGGCATACCAAAAGAAGAAATATCAGAAAGGATCAACCAATCCCTGCAGATAACCGGGCTGGATAAATTCCGTTATATTCCTGTTTATTCTTTGCCCCGCGGGAAAAAACAGCTGGCCGTTCTCGCGTCATTCCTTACATTAAAACCAAAATATATTATTTTTGATGAACCAACTTCTCTATTTGATGAAAAAGATGAAAATAATTTCTGGGATATAGTAAAAAAGATCCGTGGATCTTATGAAATGAGCGTCATATATTTCAGCAATGGAACATTTATTCCTGCCTGTGACGAGTTATTTTATTTGAGTTCCCGGGGAGTTCTATCCTCAAAACCCTATTCTGAGGAGGTCCCGCCGGAACGGCCGAAGTACCTGGTTAAGAGTTCCGGCTCCTCTATCCTTCTTGAAATTAAAGACATGACATATTCTACGAAAAAGACTTTTTTTACCGACAGCAGGTGTATTTTAGAAAAAGTAAATTTAAAAGCCTCCAAAGGGGAACTTGTTTTTATACAGGGTAATTGCGGCTCAGGAAAAAGCACCCTGGCTAAACTTATTGCCGGCCTTATAAAACCCGTTTCGGGAGATATCAATTTCCCGTCTTTTTCCTCCAAAAAAATGAATAAAGAATTATTGAATCAAAAAATAGGTTTGATCTTTCAGGAACCGGAAAATCAATTTTTAACAGAAAATATCGAACAGGAAATAAATTTCGGCCTGATAAATTTTAATATTCCTGAAAAAGAAAGGGAAAAAAGAATTGAATGGATCTTTGACCTGTTTTCTTTAAATTATAATTTTATCAAAAAACAGGATATGCTGTACTTCTCTTTGGCAAATAAAAGAAAGATCGCCGCCGCGTCAGCGCTTGTCCTTTTTCCCGAGATCCTTATTATAGATGATATTTTAACAGGATTAGACGTAAAAGAAAAATATATATTTCTATCGTCAATTATTGAATACCAAAAGAAAACAGAAACTTCTGTTATTATTTTAACAAGCAGAAAACCGGATATAAGCCAGGCGGATCAATGTTTTGTTTTAGAGGAAAGAAGTTTAAAAATAGTGAATAGTAACTAATGACGATTCACGGTTCAATTTCTTCTATACATTTCTTAAGTTTTGACAACGCGCTTACAAGCTCGGCCCTTTCAACAGCACCCCTGTCTTCAAAACCTTCCCCCCACCTCGCGTCCAATTTTACCTGTAACGTGGTTTTTTCACTAACCGTGCTGAATTTAAAAGTTGTCCGCATCCATTGGCTGTTTAGCTGCACTATCTTCTTAGGGGTTATGCTCCATACACTGCATTCACTATTATCGGCCCATTGAACAACGGCGTCCTCTTCCCATCCCGGAATTACTTTTTTAATCCCCTGCAGCCACCATTTTCCCCAATTCTTTGGATTTGTGTAAAAGCTCCAAACCATATCCAAAGGCTTATTTATTATTATTTCCGCAGTTATCATATTTCTATAGCCCCTATCCTAAAATATTTTACTTGCAAATTAAAAAGAATGATATAATATTATATAAGATATTTTCTGTCAAGTGATTTTTTAAACAATTTTTTTGTTGAAACATTTGCTGAAAATATTTAAAATATAAAGCGGCCGGAACTTAAAACTACAGAAAGAGGGAGAGGGAATAATCATGAATAAAAAAACTAAAAAACTCGGTGAAAAAATATCGTCACTGAGAGAAAAACAAAAATTAACACAAACTGATTTCGCGAAACGCCTGAATTTAACCACAGAATACATATCTCTTCTGGAAAGAGGCCTTCGGAGCCCGTCGCTTGCGATCCTGGAAAATATTGAAACAATTTTAGGGGCATCATTAAAAACTCTTTTAGATATACCCGATGATAAAATAAAAGATGAAAAGAAAAAACAGAAGATGATAAAACTGGTTTACCTCTTAAAAGACAAATCGGACGCAGACATAGATAAAATTCATAATATTGCTGAGATAATGTTTGACTACGGTTCAAAAAAGTAAATAATCGTTTAATAAAAAAGGGAGCGCATGATCATTCGCTCCCTTTTTTATTTACCGGAAATGATCTTTTCGAACCGCCTTTTAGCCTCTTGAAGCATAAAACGGGAATTTTCTAAATGCCTTGTAACTTCCATCATAAAAACGCTATTGTAATTTAAATTGTTCAGTTCCCTCCAAAAAGAAGGCCAATCAATATTCCCGCTATAAGGAAGATAATGCTGATCCTTTTTACCGTTATTATCGGAAACATGTATCGTAAATAGTTTATCTTTGCATTTTTTAATTTCAGCGGGCGCGTTCCCGGATGTCATATTCGCGTGGCTCGTATCAAAACAAATCCCGATATATTCCGAATTAAAACCGGATATGAGACCATAAATATCACTAACCCTCTCACCCATTTTCCCGGAAGGCATATTTTCTACCGCGAGCTTTATTTTATTCTTCTCGCAATATTCCAGTATCCTTCCTATATTTTCCCTGCTGTGTTTGTAACGTTCTTCTCTTTCTTCTGATGAGGCCACCGTATCTCCCGGATGAAGAACCGCTATTTTCGCGCCTAAATATAACATTGCATCCAAAGACAATTTAAACTCCTCAATCGCGTGGTCTGCCTTTGCTTTGTCGGATAAACTGATGTCAAATCCATTTTCGGGACTGAACGGCAAATGATAAGAGTGAACCTTAACATTATTTTCCACAAGCGCGTCTTTTAATCTTTTTATATAATCTTTATTATGGTAATCCACCCGCGGCGGATACCCCCTGACCTCCACATTAAAAATCCCCTCTTTTTCCATGATCGGAAGATAGTCGATCAGGTCATTATATTCAAAAATCATACTTGAAACACCTAACTCCATACGTCTCCTTTATTATTTATATAAATATTTGTATTATTCTCTTCTTTTTTATAATATGAGTCAAGCAATATTTAGAGGATCTCCCTCAATCCGTTTTTCGCCTCGAAACCCGAATTACCGGCAGCCTTATTATAATAGTCCTCCCACTCGTCGTTTTTCCGCTGGGCGTGATAGATATGAAAAACCCTGGTCAGGAATTTTACGGATTTTGGTTTCAGGCCGCTTTTTTTCAACCTGCCGTCCAGTTCAACATCTTCCCTGCCCAAGCCGTGAAAATCATTATCCCATCCGTTCACTTTAAACATATCCTCTTTCCAGCAGGAAAAATTGCAACCCATAAGGTAGGTGCTTTTCTTATGATGAAGGATTTTCCGTAAAAGCGTATTTTTTATTTTAAGGAATTGTTCAATATACTTGATATGGCCCGCCATCGCGTGATAAATATTAAAGAGATTCACCTTTGAATATTTATTGCTTGTTATAAATTCAGCAGTTATATATGGCGCCATTTGTTCCCTGTAACCCACCCTGCGCCCGATCAAGTAACAGCCTTTTTCGCGCTCTTCCAGATGGATCTTTACCCAATCTTCATCCGCGAGGCAATCAGGGTCAATAAACAATAAATAACCCGTTTCCGACGCTAAAACACCCCTGTTAAGCGTCATAGTTTTTCTTATCCCGTTCCTTTCATGCCTGACGTATTTTATTTTATTCTGAAAATACTTCTGATATTCATTAATTAAAGGCAGACAATCTTCACTGGAACCGTCATCGCATATTATCAATTCAAAATCGCGTTCGGTCTGGCCTCCTAAGGCCAGTAAAAACCTGGGTAAAGTTTTATTTGAATTATAAACTGCTGTAATGACCGAACATTTTTTCATAAAATTGGGGGGTGGAAAGAGGATTTTATCATCAACTGATAAACATCCCGCGTTGAAAGACCATTCATATGGGCGATCTCCCGGACAGCTTCCTTCAAAGATAAGCCTTTTTCCTTTTGCAAATCCAGCACTGCTATTTTTAATTCATCATCAGTAAGAACTTTTTTCTGGTCCAGACTTTTATCGCGTCCCGCGACCATTATACAAAATTCTCCCTTCTGAACAAAAGGAATTTCTGCCAATTCATCCAGACTCCCTCTTTTTATCTCTTCATAAAATTTGGTCAGTTCACGGACTATTACCGCCTGCCGTTTGCCGAATATTTCCGCCATTATTTTAAGCGTTTCTTTTACGCGGTGAGGGGATTCGTAAAAAATAAGTGTTGCGCTCTCTTCTTTTAAGCCTTCCAAAACCTCTTTTATTCCTTTTGTTTTTTTAGGAAGAAATCCCCGGAACAAAAAACTATCCGTAGAAAGGCCTGAAATACTTAAAGACGCGATAAGCGCGGTCGGCCCGGGAACCGGAACTACCTTTATCCCGGCTGAAATACAATCTTTTACTATCATTTCCCCTGGATCTGAAATACCCGGGGTGCCGGCGTCCGTGACCAGCGCGATGTTCTTACCTTCAAGAAGCAAATCCTTTAAATATTTTCCTTTTACAGTTTTATTATGCTCAAAATATGAGGTTAAATTCGTAGAGATTTCATAATGATTTAAAAGTTTTATCGTATGGCGGGTATCCTCAGCGGCGACCAGATCCACTTCTTTCAATATTCGGAGCGCTCGTAAAGTAATATCTTCCAGATTTCCAATAGGGGTACTGACGAGATAAAGTGTTCCTGACATATTATTATTTGAAGTTGCCTTTTCTTGAAATTGTTGCCGGCCCACTTCCGGTACTCGTAATCGTAAATTTCTTTTTTCCCATATATTTACCTTTTAACGATACATATACTATCCAGTCTCCAAGTGTTCTTGCGGCATCCGTTCTCGCGATGGGCAGCCTGTGCCATGTTGCCCAAG
Source organism: bacterium (assembly GCA_028719205.1). Lineage (GTDB taxonomy): Bacteria > JACRDZ01 > JAQUKH01 > JAQUKH01 > JAQUKH01 > JAQUKH01. The sequence continues at coordinate 29,573 of JAQUKH010000006.1, read as the reverse complement.
TCTCTTTAGCCGCGGTAAATTTAAAGTCATCCTCCTGGTAAAGCTTACCGTCAGGCGAATGCCATTCAATAACACCGTTATTTTCTCCCTGGACGCGATTCCATGAAAGCCACAAAACTATCTCTTCATCAGTGGGGTAAAAAGTATCAGTTAAATCACCAATTACCCCTGTACTGTCATTGAATGTTTTTCCCATTTTTATTTCAACAAGCTCCACATCAACACTGCTTCCGAATAAATTGCAGCCGGCAAATAAAATGGTAAATATTAATATACATATTATTTTTTTAGATAACATTATTTTCCTTGCTTGTTACTTTTACTTGTGACTTATTTCACATACGGCACAAGCCCTAAAAGATATTTAATATCTCTATCCTCTATAAAAACATTTAATCCCGCGTAATATGACTTGTCTAATAAAAGGTCTTCCGCGCCTACATTAAAATAGACATTTTTAGTTAACTGATAAGAACCTTCCACTTTAACCTGAGGTTTAGACAACCTTCCAAAATCAAACGCGGAAACCCCTAGATTGAAATCTTTGCCAAATGGATAGTAATTTAAACCTACACCGCCGGTCGATTGGATCACTCCGGCTTTCAAAGTAAGCCAATCTTTAACCGCGGCTCCGATCAAAAGGGAAACCTTTTCTTTGCCGCCGATATCCGTTAACTCCAGCAAATAATATTTCCCGGGTCTCGGATCAAACCTGAAAGAAAAAGTATTGCTGAAGTCTTTCTGATCCTCCTGTTTTATAAAACGATAATCCATCCTGTAACCCCAATAAGTTCTATATTCATTAACCCTGCCGGTCAAGTCTCTCACGCTCGCGATAGTTTCGTCCAGATTTTTGTAAAGCGTATCTTCTTTTGTCAGCTTGCCTATTGTCCCCTCGCCTCTTTCTATACGGCCTGCTACCTGATTCAACGAGGTACTTATCCCTTTGATCTCAATAAGCACGCCATTTAAATTATCATACAATTCATTACTTGTAGTTAATTTACCAATAACACCTTCTCCCTTTTCCACTCGTGCGGCAATATTATCGATCTTCTTCATAGTCTCAGCTAATGTTTTGACGATCTTATTAAATTCCGTGCTTGTTTCGTTAAAATTATTGATAAGAGCGGAAACATCATTGCTGGTCTTGTTAACTCCCCTATCCAGATCTTTTGTAATATTAAGCATTTCATCGGAAATCGCGATGGTTCTCTGAAAAAGTGTCTGGGAATACTGGTCGACATTACTTAAAATCGAGACTAATTTTGTCTGAAATTCCTTTTGGGTCTCAGTAAGCCCTTTAGAAATAGCGCCCATATTACCGGAAATTTCCTTTATATTCGCGCGATTTTCATTAACAAGCAGATTCATGGTTGCGATAAGGTCTTCAGTATTTTTGATTACCTGGCGAACATCAAAATTCATCGCGTTTTCCGCCCTGTCCATAAAACGGTTCATACTTGCCATTACCTGGTCCACACGTACAGTCGGCTCTGAGAGTATCGGCGGGCTTGATTCAGTAAGAAAAGGTTCTTTCTCGGGCCCCTGCGTAACACCGATATACGCCTCTCCCAGAAGGCCTGCCGAATTAATAATTACCTTCGCGCCTTTCCGAATATGAAATTCCGGTTTTAGCTGGATAACAACTATCGCGTTTGCCCCTTCCAGATAAATATCAACTACTTTCCCGACAATAACACCCGCTATCCTGACATCATCATAAAGACGAAGCCCGCCAGTATCTTCAAATTGTATCTTTATTTTATCCCCCGGCTTTTTAAACAAAGATATTTTACTTACAGTAAAAGTCATGCTGGCAAGGATAATTAAAGAAACAAAAATCATAATACCAACTTTTGCCTCAGCTGAAACAGACATAAAATTCTCCTTCAATGAGCACATCGTTTATGAAGCACGAAGTGCGCACAGAAATGATAGTGCGAATTGAACCCCCGATGTTACATCGGGGTAAATTCATCCCGATTAAAATCGGGATTCATTAAAAAAATATAATCGTCAAATAGTAATCAGAAACCAAAATAAGTATAGAGGCTAAAACTACCGCGCCCGTGGTCGATAAACCAACACCTTCCGCGCCGCCCCGCGTAGAAAAACCTTTATAACATCCAACGATCGCTATGATCATTCCAAAGAAAAAAGCCTTTATCAATCCGTTATAAATATCCCTGAGCACCAGAATATTCCGCGTTGTTTCATAATAAAGAATGGGATTAACATTAAATTTACTGGCTGAAACAACTAATCCCCCCATAATTCCTGTAACAGCGGCAATAGCTGTCAATAAAGGAAGCATAATAATTGATGCGATCAACCTTGGAACAACCAGATATCTGTAAGGATTAACCGCTAAGGTCCAAAACGCGTCAATTTGTTCCGTAACCTGCATTGTTCCCAGTTCAGCGGCCATTGATGAACTTATACGCCCGGCAACAATAAGCCCTGTAAGCACCGGCCCTAACTCACGGGTCATACTCAAACCGACAATCGGGCCGACATACCGCGAGATATTCATGAAACTCATACCGTAAAAAGTCTGTACAGCCAAAACCATGCCGCTAAAACCCGCGGTGATCAAAACCACAGGAAGGCTGCTGACACCTATCCGTTCCATATGAATAAATGTCTGCTTAAAATTAACAGGCCCGCTTACTACAAGAAATAAGGATTTAAAATAAAAAATTGTAAAACGCCCGATTTCTTTAACGAAAATACTAAGATTTTTACCTATAGATTCAAAAAAACCTAATATCATAAGCTTCCTCAACAAAATCGGTATAATTTAACTAAAACTTAACAACCTGGAACCTTTTACCATTTCAACTCTTCATTTGTCAATCCGTAAACTTTGCCGACTGGAACCGTAAAAAGAATACCTGTCCCCTCTTTATCAAGGTCAATGGTTTTTCGTATCATATCAATAGTTTTTTCTAAAAGTTCTTCATCTTCAAAAACCGAAAAAATAGTTCTATTATAAAAATGAGTCCCTTTCATTATATTTTTCAGGGTCGCGAAGATCGGGATATCATAAGAAACGGCCCTCCCCATACCTTCGGAATCAAGAATAGTCGCCCCTGAAACACCGGCCTCAACAAAAATTGTAAGTACTTCTTCCATATACTCTTCTCTATTTAGCACCATAACCAGTAACTGCATTTTACTCCCCTTTACCTCAAATCACTCTATTATTTTAAAGATAAAACCTCTTATCTAAGATTATCGAACCTTCCGGAATTATACTTAAGGAGTTATTTTAACAGAAAAAAAGCCTTGAAAGGCAAAAAAGATAAAAATAACCATACCACATTATTTACACATATATATCAAAGATTCTATATCGTAAATAAATAAAAGCAGGAAAGCCTATTTAAGGTATAAATCGATTAACCGTGTATTATTTATGACATATATAATAAATGAGTACTCTTCCTGGAGAGAAACAAAAATCTCAGTGAGTAATTTTAGAAAATAAAATGAAAATCTGGAGATAATTAAATGGAAAAAACAGCCGTAAAAAAAACAGAAAATAATATTATAAGTGATATCCCGTGGGGCACTCATTTATGTCATTTTTATCAGAATAAAAAAGATTTAATTGACGTTTTAGTGCCATATTTCAAAACAGGTTTGAAAAATAATGAATTCTGTATCTTGTTTACTTCAGAACCTGTTATTTGTAAGGAGGGTGAAGAAGCGATAAGAAATGCTGTACCTGATTTCGATAAATACCTTGAAAAAGGACAAATAGAAATAATCTTCCATGACAAATGGTATATTGAGAATGATCTTTTTAATATTCAAAGGATTTCTAACATCTGGATCAACAAATTAAATCAAGCCTTACTCAAAGGTTATGATGGAATGAGGTTAATAAATAATCCGGCCTGGCTTGCGAGAAAAGATTGGAAAAGCTTTGTTGATTATGAAGATGAAGTAAACAAGATAATTTCTGAGCATCAGATAAAAACCGTTTGCGCGTATTCCCTTGATAAATGTGATCAATCTGAAATTGTAAAAATAGTAAGCAGGCACCAGTTTACTCTTATTAAAGAGGGAGATAAATGGGAATATATCAAGAATGACGGATACAAACAGGTAGAAACGAAAATCCAGCAAAACTATGATGACCAGATCATCCTGAACAAATTTTTACACCTCTCACAAACAAATATGGTTTTTAATGAATATTTAGAACATACTATTGATATTATATTATCAATTCCCTGCTTTTCCTCCAGCCCCCGGGGCTGTATATTTCTCATTGAAGATAATACTGAGATCCTGGTAATGAAAGCAGGAAGAAATATCCCGAGCCAAATGTTAAAAGCGTGTTCACAGGTCCCTTTAGGTAAATGCCTTTGTGGCCAGGCCGCGTTAACACGAAAAATACAATTTTCAAATTGCATTGACAAACGCCATAGCGTTATGTATAAGGCAATAACTCCTCACGGGCATTATTGTGTCCCGATAATATACGACAATAAAGTTCTCGGGGTGCTGAATTTGCACTTAATACACGGACATATCCGGAATCAAAAAGAAGAGAATTTTCTTCAAGCCATTGCTGACACTTTAGCCGGGGTTATCGTGCGTAAAAAGGACGAGGAACAACTTATCAGCACCCTGGGAAGACTGCGGGAAGCAATAAATGGAACTATTCAAGCCATAGTATCAACTGTTGAAACAAGGGATCCTTATACAGCCGGACATCAAAGGAGAGTTTCTGATCTTGCTCGTTCTATAGCCAAAGAAATGTGTCTTTCTGAAAAACAGATTGACGGAATTCGTATAGCTGGAAGTGTTCATGATTTAGGAAAAATATCCGTTCCCTCTGAAATTCTCACTAAACCCGGCAAAATAACTGATATGGAATTTAACATAATTAAAACACACCCTCAGACCGGTTACAATATATTAAAAAATATAGATTTCCCCTGGCCTATCGCTCAAATTATTCTGCAGCATCATGAAAGAGAAAACGGTTCAGGATATCCGGGCGGTATTAAGGGCAAAGACATCCTGCTGGAAGCCAAGATCATAGCAGTAGCTGATGTTGTTGAAGCTATGGCTTCGCACCGGCCTTACAGGGCTTCTTACAGCATAAAGAAAGCATTAAAAGAGATCGCCTCCAATAAAGGCATCCTCTATGATCCGGATGTTGTGGATATTTGCCAGAAGCTTTTTACCGAAAAAAAATTTAAATTAAAATAAAACAGAGAATCAGGAAATTACTTCTTTTAATGAATTTAATGAGCCAACTGAATTTGTAACGGTACTAGTATTTAAAGGATCTGTCCACCACTGGCCATCAACAATAAATTTATACTCATATCTACCCGGTTCAAGATTTACTTCTGTACTCCATTCCCCATTATTACCCTTTTCCATTTTTAGCCCGGCTTCTTTCCACGAATTAAAATCACCCGTTAATAATACTTCTTTCGCGTCAGGGGCATTAAGCAGAAATAAAACTTTTTTCTTTTTGCTGAATAATTTCTTTGCCATAACCTTACCTCCTTATATGATTTTAATTATAACTATAAGATTCTATTTTATTAATTTAGAAACATCAACAGGGTTTTAATGGTTACATAATGGGTATAGATAATACCCATAATATATAAAGAGGCTAGGGTAGATTTTTATATTTTTTAGCTAGAGTCTTTGCAGAAAAGAAATTAAATTAACCTTTTCATTAGATATGTTTAACTTTTTTCTTATATTTTTGCGGTGTTTTTCAATTGTCTGGCGAGAAATATTTAAAAGTTCAGAGGCATCTTTACTTGTAAGACCACCTTTTAAAATGTTGCAGATCTCAATTTCCCGGGTTGTTAATTTAGTGTTTTTTTCTGTAATTTTATAACCAAAAGAAGAAACTAAGGTTTCTAAATGGTATTGGAGTAAATTAGTATACTTAGAGGATGCTCCTTTTATTTTCAGTTTTTTTAAAATTGGCAGTAATATTTCATTTACATTAATTGCTATGTTTTCTTTCATATCAATTTTTGTTCTCTCAATATGCTCCAGCATTTCTTTCAGGGCTAAATTTTTCTGTTCCAAAACCAATTTTTGTTTACGCAATTCTTCCTTAGACTTTTTCAGGGCATCTTCTACTTCCTTGCGCCTAGTAATATCTTCCACCATCTCTATCGCCGCAATGATCTTCCCTTCTTTATTTTTAATCGCGGAAGAAATTATTCTATAATTAATAATTTTGCCGCCTGCGGGAGTTTCAGTAATAGACTCATAAACCTGTCCGTTTTTTAAGGTCTTATGGGTTGGGCAATAATGGCAGATAATTTTTTTCGGTGGTTTATTAAAAGCTCGATAGCAAACCGGCTTTTTGGTAACATCAATATCCGGGAACCATTTTTTCATTTGTTTATTCATGGATAATATCTCCATAGCCGGACTGATGAGCGATACACCAATACCGATATTATCCACCACGCTTTCAAATATCTCTTCGGACTCCTTTATGTCGTCCTCAGCCTTCTTATGTTTGGTGATATTTATCATACCTGTATTTCCATTTTGCCCTTTATTCCCAAAATAATTAAATTTCCTGTTTATACGCCGGAAAACATTTTACCAGAAAAAAACCCTTAGTGAGAAAATTATTTATCAGAGACAACTCTTGAATCTGAGTCAAAGGAAATTGGATAAGCTTTTGATTTGAAGGGGTAAATCAAACATTTTAATATTGCTGATACAATTGACACAAACGTTATTGTTTGATAAAATTTTCATTAAATCACTTTTTTTATCTTTTTTGTTTTATAATAGATACCTATGGAACCTTTAATTTTACCTAAAAGAGCTAAGAGAATTCAAAAATTGTTTATTGTAAGATTTCGTATTAGTGGAGAAATAGCATTCTGTGATGATCTTTCCAAGTGGCATATGGTAACAATAAAAAATTTGAGCTCAAGCGGGATATGTTTTAATTTTAATAAAAAAATCCCTGTAAATACAAGAATAGAATTAAACATTAAACTGCCTTTTATTAATGAACCAGTTAATTGTTTAGGTAAGGTATGCCGGATAGATGAAGACAGGCAATATAATGCTGGATATAAAAAAAATCCGATTTATGGAATAGCCACTTTTTTTGAAAGAATAGATAATAATGTAAAAGAGGTCATAGACCGTTTCGCGGAAAATTCTAATTTTAAAACATAGATAAATTCCATATTTTGCCGAAAACCGATTTCTGGAATGAACACAAAAGTTTTTTGGCCCAGATAAAGAGACAGAAATTATTTTTAAAATTTATTCTCACCCCTATCTAAACTCCGATATTGGATAGCTTCTAAAATATGATTCTGCTGAATACGTTCCTTGCTTTATTTATCCTTAACTTTATATCCGCGGAACTTTCGGCCGGGATTTTACTTGATATGTCCTTAAATTTTACCGCGGGAACATCTAAATGAATGTCAATTCTATCTATTTTATCTTTTTAATCGCAATTATTTTTAATCAATAAGGTTTTGAGAGGAAGGTTAATTGTCCTTATTTATACTGCTCCCTATTAACAAATGGTTCAATTTAAGCTAGATAGGCTCACAAAAAAGTAGGCTATTTTTATTTCATTATTCGAAATAAATTGCAATTGGGAATGTCTCTAATTCAATTTGCCCTTTAATTTTTCTCTCTTTTAGATCTACTACTGTAACATATCCTTTAGGATTTTTAACATCACTGTCGCTGCCTATCAATAAAACCGACCCATCGGGCGATATAGAAATGTTATCAACAGTAATATGGTCAGATACGATAGGTATTTCTTCTTGGGAAAAATTATCAGTATTTATTTTTTTAAGAACAAAATTTGAAGTTGCAGTATCTATTTTTGTCGTATATAAATACTTAGCTTCTTCAGAAATAGCGGCTACATGTTCCTCAAATGTTAAAAAATTTAATAAGTTTCCATTTGTTGCATCTAAAACAAATTCATAGCATTTATAAGAATCCTGCCTTAAAAATCCATTTATATAAATTTTTTTATTATCGGGAGATAAAATGAAACTTTCAATATCATCAATTTTGGGAATTTCCGGGAGGTGAAAAGTATTTATTAATTCGAAATTACTAGTACTTCTTTTCTCTATTTTTTTAATATCACTATTGTCCCAAATTCGATATAAATATTTTCCGTCAGATGTAAATTGATAATATCTAAAAAATTTATTATCAACTTCGGAATAGGAATAATCGTTAGTGTTATAAGAAAGAAGTCGATGTTCTTCTTGCTTTTTATTTACATCTATAATTTTTTTTGTTTCAATGTATATTTGATTTTTTATTAAATTTAAAAATATAGGAGTAGCCCTTGAAAATTTATATAAATCCGGTGATTTGATTGTTTTTTCAATTTTAAAATCTATCAAATTAACAATTATAATTTCATAACTATTGAAAACAATATAACTTTTAATGTTATTTTTATCATAGATTATTTTTGCAGCATCCATTGATCTCCCAACATTCATTTCTCTTAAAATTTTGCAAGATCCGAAATCAATTTCATATATTTTCCCATTATCATTAAAAGTGTACCCAATCAATTGGGCATTTGCATTAGATACTAAAAATAATATTAGAATTAATCCCGAAAATATTTTAAAAATATTTTTAATAATCTTTTTTAGATTCCTTAATATATTTTTCATTGTTGCTCTCCTAATAAATTATTTTCATTTATCCAATATTCCATAATTTTTCATGTAATTGGATTTACGATTTAATATATCCAATATAGTATTTGAGGTATTGGTTATATCTATTTTAGCTTTTTCACGCCAATAACTTTCATCTGGGCGTACATCTATTTTCCATCGGCTGCATGCTCCTCCAATATACTCACTATACGTAATCGCAGCCTTTTCTTCATCTGATATAGTTATGTTTTTTTGATCATAAGTCCATTCCACATTTTCTAGAGCGTCTTTAAACTTGGCAAGACTACCTTCAATATTTTTATATATATCATTCTCTATTTCTTCTTTTGTAGCAACAATGTGAATTTTTTCTCCTTTGTCATTAGTAACCCATACATCTATACCATTCGGATTCTGTGTTAAACTAATATTTCCTATTCCACAATATTTTGAATCCCCATGAATATACGGTTTACCATCGGGGCCAAATTGTTTAAATGATGAATTTTCTGTTTGGATCAAAGCCTGAGAAAGTGTAGCACTATATTTTTTGGCTTCCTCTGCCTTTTTACTTTCTCCCACTGCTTCTATTTTAGCCCCTAATGAAAAAACAAACAGTATCAAAACCGCAAAATTTATTGACTTTTTCATATTTCCCCCCTTACTTCCAATTCGTTCTCTTTTTTCCTCATTTCATTGCCACCATTGTAATCTATACCGCTAAATGATTCAACTAATGAATAAATCAATAGCCTAAAATTTATTCTCCCCCCTATCCAAACTCCTATATTGAATAGCCTCTAAGATATGATCCTGCCGAATGTTCTCTATTCCATCCAGATCCGCGATCGTGCGGGAGACTTTCAGGATGCGGTCGTAGGCGCGGGCGGAGAAACCCATTTTCTGGATGGCTTCTTTGAGAAGGTTTAGTGAGGTCTCATCTATTTCACAATATTTTTTAATATCTTTATGGCCCATATGGGAGTTGCAGAAAACCTTTTTCTTGTGGTTTTTGAAACGGTCTTTCTGGATATTCCTTGCTTTATTTATCCTTAGCTTTATATCCGCTGAACTCTCAGCAGGAGCTTTGCTTGATATATCTTTAAATTTCACCGCGGGAACATCCAGATGAATATCAATTCTATCCAATAAAGGGCCTGAAACTTTTGAGCGGTACCTGTGGATCTGGTTTGGCGTGCACCTGCATTCATGGAATGAGTCACCATAATATCCGCAGGGGCAGGGATTCATCGCCGCGGTCAGCATAAACCTCGCGGGATATGTCAATGAAGCCGCCGCGCGGGAAATTGTAACAACGCCATCCTCTAATGGCTGGCGCAAAACTTCTAATACGCTCCGGTGAAATTCAGGAAGTTCATCCAAAAATAACACCCCGTGATGCGCGAGGCTTACCTCGCCAGGCCTCGGATACTGTCCGCCGCCTGTCAGCGCTATACTTGATATGGTATGATGCGGCGACCGGAAAGGCCGTACCGCTATCAGCCCTTTTTCGGAGGCCAGTATTCCCGCCACACTGTGAATCTTGGTCGTTTCCAAAGCCTCATCTAAACTAAAATCCGGCAGGATCGTCGGGAAACGCTGGGCCAGCATGGTCTTTCCTGAACCCGGGGGGCCAACCATAATAACATTATGCCCGCCGGCCGCCGCTACCTCTAAAGCCCTCTTTGCCTGCTCCTGGCCCTTAACATCGGAAAAATCCAGTTCATAATTTCTGCTGTTATCAAATATCTCATTCAGATCAACCTTGTGAGGCGAAATATTTTTTTCGCCTTCAAGAAATTTAACAGTTTCAAAAAGGTCTTTTACGGGAATAACTTCAATACCCTCAACTACGCCGGCCTCATCAGAATTGGCATGAGGTAAAATTATTCCTTTTAAACCTTCTCTTTTTATTCCCAAAGCGACAGGCAGAGCACCGTTAATTTTTTGCACCGTGCCGTCTAGTGAAAGTTCTCCGAGGATCGCGTATTCTTTTATTTTTTCTGATTTTAGCTGGCCCGTGGCCACAAGGATCCCGATAGCAATCGGCAGGTCAAAATCAGGCCCCTCTTTTTTCACATCCGCCGGCGAGAGGTTGACCGTGATCCTTTTGCTCGGGAATTCAAAATCCGAGTTCTTTATCGCCGCCTTTACCCGGTCCTTGCTTTCCTTGACCGCCGCGTCCGGCAACCCAACCGTAGAATAGCTCGGCAGGCCTCCGGCAATATCCACCTCAACCCGGACCAGATAACTTTCTATTCCAAAAACAGCACAGCTATTAATAATTGATAACATCTTTTTATTTTACCATACTTTATTCTAAATATAACTCTTTATCTTCCTTCTTTTTCAGAAAGATCAAAAATATCGAGGTAAAAACTAACAGTTCTCCCAGTAAAAGACGCATGGTAATTATTTCTTTTAAAAACATGAAACCCAGGATATTGCTGAAAACAATATGCAGAAGGGAAATAATGCTTCCTTCACCTACCTTGCAAAACTTATAGGCATAAGACATAACAACCTGTCCTAATCCTCCGAATAAAACTACAAGGATAACAGGGATCAAACTTGAAACCGGCGGAGTTACCCAGTTATAAACAGCCGGAATACCGGTAATTAACACACCAAAAAGGCTGAAATAAAAATAAACTGTCGCGGCTGAATCGTCTTTCCTTGAAATACGGACACCGATGATCGCAAGCCCCGCAAAAATTCCTGACAAAAGGCTTAAAACATCACCTTTATTGATCCCCAATTCAGGATTAGTAATAAGATAAACACCAAGGAATGATATTGGCAGGGAAAAATAAATAAATTTTTCCGAACGTTCCTTTATCCAGAAATGTGAAAAAATAACTTCAAAAAGCGGATATGTAAGATGTAAAACCGTAACGCGGCTTATCGATGAATAATCCAGGGCGTAAAAAAACGCGATTGTCGCTATTACGCCGTAAAAACTTCTAAAAAAGATCGGGCTGAAATTTTCGGCTTTAAATTTATAACAGGATCTATCTATTAATAGGCATCCTATCACCCCTCCAAGAAAACGGAAAAAAAGGAGTTCAATTGCCGGTATAGTGCCTGAAACCACCTTGATAAACATCGTCATCAAGGCAAACATAAGAGAGGATAGAATTAGGAACCATTTGTTATTAGAAGACATATTATTGTTGTTCTTTGTATTTGTTTTCCAAGTCTACTGCTAATACCTTTTCTTCATCTGTTAAACAGCCGGCCTCAAATTTAGAATTAAAAACACTTTCAAATCCGGAAACTATAAAAGGAATAATTTCTTCGGATCTTATTTCCCGTCCAAGAATTTCTTTAAGAGTTATCATTTTTGATGGATCTGTGTTTTCCCAGACAGGCAGATCATTCATTAATATTGACCCATGCTGTAAAATAACGCCTTTTTTCCTGACCTGAGCGCTCCCGACCAATTTACGTTTATTAATAAGTATTTCACCCTTGGAAAAAATATTAAAACAGTTTTTATTTTTAATATTTAATGTTAACGTATTGTTAACTTCAGTTAATTTTTGATCTATCCCAAAAGATTTTAGCCCCCGGCATAAACATTCTCCTATTAAATTGCAGGAGGCACTAATATTCTTGGGAAGCAAATTAAGGTTCTCTCTGATAATAAAACTGTAAGTCAAATCATGATTATGAAAAACAGCCCTGCCACCGCTTAATCTGCGTACGACAGGGATCTTTAATTTTTTCCATTTTTTTTTGTCTTCTTCGGTTATCTTCTGAAAATATCCTAAAGACACACTCGGCGGATCCCAGGTATAAAAACGTAAAGTTGGAGCAAGGCTCTCCCTGCTTTGAGAAATAAGGACAGCCTCATCCACAGCCATGTTCCAATAGGGATTGTTTTTTTCAAGCGGCAACAAACGCCAGGATTTTTGCATAGTGCATGGTGCATGGCGCATGGAGCAAAGAGTTAAAGGCAATCTTACACGCCATGCTCTATGCTCCATGCATTATGCTTTTTAATAGACCGGTTTTCTCGAGAATTTATGATGAGCTTCGATATAACGAATAGTTCCTGTTTTAGAACGCATAACTATAGAATGGGTAATTGCTCCCTCTGCCGTAAGCCGGACACCTTTCAGGAATGAGCCGTTAGTTACCCCGGTAGCCGCGAACATAATATCATCACCTTTGGCTAATTCATTTATTGTAAATATTTTATCCATATTTTTGATACCCATCTTGTGAGCCCTCTGGACTTCTTCTTCGTTCCTGGGTTTCAACTGCCCCTGCATATCACCGCCTAAACATTTTAATGCCGCTGCGGCCAATACACCTTCCGGTGCCCCTCCGATACCTATAAGCATCTCGATCCCTGAATCACTTGGAAACGCTGTAGCGACCGCGGCCGCCACATCCCCGTCCTGGATCAAACAGATCCTTGCTCCTGCTTCCCTGACTTCATTAATAATTCCCGCATGGCGTTCCCGATCTAGAATAACTACCGTGATCTCTTCTATATCTCGTCCCAGTTTTTTTGCAACTGATTTAATATTATCTTTTACTGAAGCGTTAATATCTATGGCTCCCACGGCATTGGGGCCAACGGCAATTTTTTTCATATATGTATCAGGCGCGTTGAGAAAATGGCCGCTTGGCGCGGCAGCGACCACCGATATAGCATTTGCCCTGCCCTGAGCGGTCAGTGTTGTCCCCTCCAAAGGATCGATTGCAATATCAAGTTTCGGGCCTCCGCCTTTACCGATCTTTTCTCCGATATAAAGCATCGGAGCTTCATCTCTCTCTCCTTCCCCGATCACCACTGTTCCTTCAAAACTAATCGCTGAAAAAGCCCTGCGCATGTAATCTACCGCGGCCTGATCCGCGGCCTTTTCATTACCAAGGCCCATCCATTTCGCGGACCCTAACGCTGCCGCCTCTGTCACCCTTACAAATTCTAATGCTAAATTTCTATCCATATTTTCTCCTTTCTGTTTATATAAAAATGAATCGGGCGAACACATGGGTTCGCCCCTACAAAATAACTTCTTTGTGCCTGTGAACATGGCAGCTGATATTTATCGCCACGGGCAGGCTTGCGATATGGCAGGGAAATTTTTCGATCCTCAAAGCTAATACTGTTGTTCCGCCGCCAAACCCGTTCGGCCCGATTTTAAGCTTATTTATTTTTTTAATAATATTTTCTTCCAACGCCCTGATCTTTTTATCGGGGTTTATTTTATTTAAAGGAGCGAGCAGTGCTTTTTTTGAAAGATACACCGCTTTTTCCAGCGTCCCGCCAATACCCAACCCGACGATTATCGGCGGACAGGGATTAGAACTTGCCAACTTTATTGATTCTAGAACAAATTTTTCGATCTCTCTTTCACCGTCAGTAGGCAGCAGCATCTTTGTCTGGGAACAATTTTCGCTCCCTGCCCCTTTTGCCATAACGCTTATTTTTAATTTATCTCCTTTAACTATTTCAGTATGAATAACTGCCGGCGTATTGTCATTTGTATTTTTCCTGTCAAACGGACAATTAACCACCGATGGCCGCAATGATCCTTTTCCCGTACCCTGACGTATTCCCCGGTTAACAGCGTCTGTCAGATCCCCTCCCTTTATCATGACATCCTGCCCGATCTCTAAAAAAACTATCGGTATCCCTGTATCCTGGCATATCGGGCGTCTTTCTTTCCGGGCCAATTCAGCATTATTTAATATTATACTTAAAGCGTCCTTTACCCTGGGATCTTTTTCTTTCTGTAATTTCTTTTTTATTACATTAATAATATCTTTGTCAAGGTAAAAATTCGCGTCCTGCCAGAGGCGGGATACTTCGTTTGTGATCTGTTCTGTATTTATTGTTCTCATTTTATCGCTTCTACGATCTTTTTTCCAAAATCATATGCCGCCTCAGGTCCGATAGCGGTAATGATCTTCCCGTCCTGTTCAACCGGATTACCTGTATAATTTGCGCCTTTAGCCTTAATCGTATCGATCTCTGAAGAAAATACTGTGGCTTTTTTCCCTTTTAATAGTCCCGCGTTAGCTAAAATAACCGGCGCGATACAGATCGCACCTACAATTTTATTTTCATTAAACATTTCTTTCGCTATTCTTTGAGCGACAGGGTCATTAAAATATTCCCGCGCGCCCGCGCCGCCCACAAAGACAACCGTGTCATAATCAGAAGTCGATACATCTTTTAAAAGGATATCAGGTTTTACCTTTTCCATACCTTTTACCCCATTTGAGACATTCAGACTTGAGGAACCTACTGTAATTTCCGCGCCTTCTTTTTCTAAAACTATCCTCGGGTGTTTATATTCTTCATCCCTGAACCTGTCAGAGGCGATAACAATAAGTATTTTCTTACCTGTAATTTTACCCATGATTTGTTCCTCCTTATTCATTAACAATCAGATTCCCAAATCCTCAATACCCTTTTTCACCTCTTCCGCGGCTTTATCCAGCTTCTGTTTTCTTTCACCGGATAATTTTAATTCAACTATTTTTTCTACGCCGTTTTTTCCCAATTTAACCGGCACGCCTAAAAAAATATCATTATAACCATATTCTCCGTTAAGATGAACTGAAACCGGATAGGTATCTTTTTTATCATTAATTATTGCCTCGATCATTTTTACAACACTCGCGGCCGGAGCGACAGCGGCACTTGTCTTTAAATGGCGTATTATTTCAGCGCCTCCCTGCTGCGTGCTCGCGGTTACCTGGTCAATTTTATCCTGCCGCATAATTTTTGTCAACGCCTTGCCGTCCACCTTTGTTTCTTCAATAATGGGAACCATATTTTCACCATGAACGCCTAAAACTATTGAACTGATCTTATCTGACAAAGTATCCGTTTCTTTTTCAAGATAATGATCGAAACGGGCTGTATCCAGGATCCCTGCCATTCCCATAACTTTGTTTTTGGGAAATCCTGACTTTTTATAAAAAAGGTAAGACATTACATCAAGCGGATTGGTGACCAGGATAACAATACTTTCAGGAGAATATTTTTTTATATTTTCCGCTGTTCCCGAAACTACCTCCGCGTTTTTTTTAAGCAGGTCCAGACGGGTCATGCCCTCTTTCCGCGGAAATCCGGCGGTAACAACAACAATATCAGAAGCAGCAGTTTCCTCATAATTATTCGTTCCATAAACACGGCCTCGCAACCCGAACGCGATGGCGGACTGGTTCAGATCCAAAGCTTTCCCCTGAGGAACTCCGGGAACAACATCCAGCAAAACAATCTTTTCCCCGCACTCTTTCATCAAACAAAAAAGAGCTGTATTCGAGCCAACCTGGCCCGCTCCGATTATACTTATTTTTACCCCGTTCTTCATTTATTATTTTCCTTATATTCTTTCTTTTTTTCCCTGATAATATCTCTTATCTTAAGCACGCTATCTGCTTCAGCTATAGGAAGAGTAAAAGTGAATGTGCTCCCCTTATTTAATTTACTTTTAACCCAGATCTTTCCGTTATGGCCGTCAATTATATGTTTGACAATAGCAAGCCCAAGGCCCGCGCCGGAATATTTACGCGTGGAAGAACTATCGATCTGATAAAAACTGTTAAATATATTTTCAAATTCATTTTCAGGTATACCCTGCCCTGAATCCTGGACGGAAACTTCCACCTTACCCTGTAATTTTTTGAAATTAATAACTATCCTGCCTTTAACCGGGGTAAATTTCACCGCGTTACTTAAAAGATTATCCATAACCTCGATCAATCTTAATTCATTACCTATCACCCAAACAGGCTCTTTCAATAAATTCGCCTTGTATTTTATTTCTTTTTCTTCAAAAATAGTTTTAAAATTTTCCAAAGAACTTTCTAAGATTTTATCCAGTATCAAAGGTTCTTTTTCCAATTCAAATTTTCCAAGCTCAATCCTGGACAGGTCCAGTAATTGAATAATAAGTTTATTCAGTTGATTGGCTTTTTTCGCGACTATTTCCAGTACCTTCCCCTGATCTTTTGTAACATTTCCATATTTACTGCTTAAAAGCAGTTCAGTATAACCTTTAATGGCTGTTAACGGTGTTCTCAATTCATGTGATACTACGGAAATAAATTCTGACTTCATTTTATTTAAACGGTCCAGCTCTTTATTTATATTTTGCAATTCAATGATCAATCTGTTTTTTTCTTCTTCTATCTTATACAACTCAGTCATATCATGGAAGGTTTCCACGCCGCCGATAAAATTCCCGTCTTTATCTTTTAACGCGGAGGTACTGGCCGAGATATAAATAAGGCCGCGTTTTTTACTTTTTATAAAGGTCTTTACATTAAGATGAGGTTTTCCGGTTTTTCTGGATCTGTTAAGCGCGCAGGAAATACGATGACACAATTCTCCGTGAATTATCTCTCTGCAAGGCTTGCCAAGCACTTCTTTTTCCTTATAGCCTGTTATTTCCTCCGCCGCACGGTTAAAAGAAGTTATACGGAATTTATCATCAATTGTAAATAACCCGTCAGCCATACTCGAAAGTATGGCTTCAAATTTATTTTTTCTAAAAAATAACTCATTGTTAACTTCTTTTATCCTGTTTTCGTCTTTCAATATTTCGTTATCAATATTTTCGTTCAGTGTTTTTTTCATTTTTTTATTTTACTGATAATGGCAGCTGCCATTTCTTTCGACCCGGCTACTCCCGGATCCGCGGGGCTGTTTTTCAGATCATAAGTTACTGTCTTACCCTCTCTGATCACCTCACTGACCGCGTTTTCCAATTTATCAGCCTTTGCTTCTTCTCCCAGATATCTCAGCATAAGCACCCCGGATAAGATCATCGCGGTTGGATTTGACTTGTTTAATCCTTTATATTTCGGGGCACTGCCATGCACCGGTTCAAACAAAACCATATCATCCCCAAAATTAGCGCCCGGGGCTATTCCCAACCCTCCGATAAGCCCGGCGCATAGATCGGAAATGATATCTCCGTACAAATTCGGCAGTACCAGAACATCATAAAGTTCCGGCTTCTGCACCAGCTGCATACACATATTATCCACTATCCTGTCCTCAAATTTAATATCCGGATATCTTTCCGCCACTTTTCGCGCGGTAGCAAGGAATAAACCGTCGCTGTATTTCATAATATTCGCCTTATGTACCGCGGTAACCTTTTTACGGTTATTCTTTATGGCGTATTCAAACGCGAATTTAACGATCCGTTCAGTGCAGAAAATGGATATGGGTTTTATCGACACCCCTGAATCTTTTCTGATCTTTGAGCCGCTCAATTTGTCGATCTGGTCTATTATTTCCGCCGTGGCTTCTTTTCCCTGTTCGAATTCTATTCCCGCGTACAGGTCTTCCGTGTTCTCCCTGACAATTACAAGATCAATTTTATCATATCTCGACCTGACACCCGGATAAGTCCTGCACGGCCGAAGGCATGAGTACAGGTCAAGCTCCCTCCTCAAACTTACATTCACACTGCGAAAACCAGTCCCGACCGGTGTTGTAATCGGGCCTTTTAAAGCTATTTTATTTTTTCTTATGGAATCCAGCACTTTTTTTGGAAGCGGCGTTCCTTCCAATTTTAAAGCCTTTTCTCCGGCATCCACAACCTCCCAAGCTATCTTCACACCTGTAGCCTCAATACATTTTACTGTCAATTCTGTCAACTCAGGACCAACCCCGTCGCCGGGAATTAATGTAACCGTTTTATAAACCATTTTTCTCCTATAACATTTTTTGTAGGAGCAGACCTATGTGTCTGCCCTCTTTTTGGGCGAACACACGGGTTCGCCCCTACAATTATTATAATTTAAAACCCCCATGTTTCTTGAAATGATTAATGATCCCGCCGTCTTCCAGTAATTTCGCCATAACCGCGGGAAGGGGTTTAATTATGATATCTATATTTTGCGTAATATCTTTCAAAACGCCTTTTTCGAGGTCCAGAACCAATTCATCATTTTCTTTGATCGGGTCCGTATCACATTCGATCAAAAGAAGCCCGATATTGAAACTGTTGCGGTAAAATATTCTCGCGAACGATTTTGCTATAACCGCGCCCATTTTGGCGTATTTAATAGCCTGCGGCGCCTGCTCTCTCGATGAACCGCATCCGAAATTTTTACCCGCGACGATAAAATCTCCTTTTTGATACCGGTTCTTAAAATCCGGGTCCAGGTCTTCCATAACATATTGCGCCAATTCCTCCGGATTTTGGATCTTGAATTTGTATCTGCCGGAAATTATATAATCCGTGTTAATATCGTTATCTTGCTTAAATCTG
This sequence comes from bacterium, assembly GCA_028719205.1. Taxonomy (GTDB): domain Bacteria; phylum JACRDZ01; class JAQUKH01; order JAQUKH01; family JAQUKH01; genus JAQUKH01. Next base: position 10,633 of record JAQUKH010000006.1, on the reverse strand, counting down.
CGTGCCTTGCCTTGTACAATCATTATTCCTCCTGTAATTAAAACGCCCCCTTCCCCCTAAAGGGGGATCAAGGGGGCATTGATCATTTAATAAATTTTCTCGGATCCGTTATTTTCCCTGTCAGCATCGACGCGGCGACCGTTGCCGGAGACGCGAGATATATTTCAGAATTCGGATTTCCCATACGCCCTTTAAAATTGCGGTTTGCCGTGGAAATAACCCGCTCACCATCCGACGGCACCCCGTTATGCGTACCGACACAAGGCCCGCATCCGGGTGTAACAAAAGCCGCTCCGGATTCCATTAACGTCTGTACCAGCCCTTTTTTCATTGCCTGAATAAAAACCTCAGCCGAGGCCGGGGCAATAATAAGCCGAAGGCCTTTTTTTATTTTTTTGCCTTTCAAAATTGATACCGCTATCTCCAGATCCTCAAGCCTCCCATTAGTGCAGGTTCCGATCAAACCCTGTTGAATTTCAATATGCTTAACATCAGCAGCATCAACAACATTATCAACAGCATGCGGTTTGGCTACCTGCGGAACGATCTTGGCCGCGTCATATTCCCTTACATCGGCATAAACCGCGTCTTTGTCGGCTTTCACCGGGGTGAATTTTTTATTAGTCCTGCTTTGGACCCATTTAATAGCCTTCGCGTCCGCTTCCATTATTCCGGCCTTTGCCCCGATCTCAATCGCCATGTTGCAGATCGTAAACCGCGCTTCCACGGAAAGTTTATCGATCGCGGACCCCGTATATTCCGCGGCCATATAAGTTAAACCGTCCGCGCCGGCATGGCGGGCAATAAACAGTGCCATATCTTTTGAATAAACACCTTTTTTTAACTGGTTTTTAAAAATAAACTTTACGGTTTCAGGTACCCTGAACCAATTTTGTCCTGAAATAATCCCGACTGCCACATCAGTCGAACCCATGCCAGTGGAAAAAACATTAATAGCGCCGTAACTGCAGGTATGCGAATCCGCGCCTATAACAAGGTCTCCCGGGACCACATGGCCTTTTTCAGGAAGCAGCTGATGACAAACCCCGCACCCGATATCATAAAGCGTAATTCCATACTCATTCGCGAAATCTCGCATTTTTTTATGGATCGCGGAAACCCCTAAATTCGGGCTCGGGCTGCTGTGATCTATCACAAGCGCTATCTTCTTAGGATTAAAAACTTTTTTTGCCCCCATCTCACGGAAGGAATCAATGATAATGCTTGAGGTCCCATCCTGCCCCATACAAAAATCAACATCAGCCAAAACCAGGTCTTTGGCATGAACGTCCTGCCCGCTTTTTTTACTGAATATCTTTTCAGCAATTGTCTTTCCCATTTTTCTCCCTTTCAAAAACTATTTATATGATTTTCATCTAAACTATTTATTTTATTAAAAAAACACACGATTGTCAATTTTATTTCGGTTCCGACCTTGTGACCTTGATTACATCTTTGATCTTTTTGATATTTTCTATCACCTGGTTCAGATGTTCGTGATTTTTTATTTCAACGACAAACCTCGAGTTAGCTAAATTATTCGGGCCCGACTGCGCGGAAGCGGAAGTAATAGCGGTACCCATCTCCGAAATTGCCGTAGAAATATCGGCCAGCAATTTGACACGGTTATAAGCCAATACATCTATATTCACTTCGTAAGTCGAAACCTTCGCGGTATCCCATTTGATCTTTACTTTTCTCTCTGGCTCCAGGCTGAAACTGAATAAATTCGGGCAATCCTGCCGGTGAATTGATACCCCGCGCCCGCGGGTTATAAAACCAACTATGGCATCACCCGGGATCGGGCTGCAACATCGTCCAAAATGGACCAGACAATTATCCATCCCATCAATTATTATCCCGCTTGATGCCTTCTTATCCGGCACTCCAACCTTCGCGGTTAAAGAAGGCCTGTCAGGCAAAAGACGGTTAATTACCTGCCTTACCGACAATTCTCCGTAACCTATATTGGTAAAAAGCTCATTTATGCTTTTAAGTTTAAATTCCTGGGTAACTTTTAAAATGTCGCCTGACTTTATAAAATTAGCAAGGCTTATATTTTCCTTTTTTAATTCCCGTTCCAAAACTTCTTTACCCTGATTAGTACTTTCATCTTCATCCTGAGATTTAAACCATTGCCGTATTTTGGTCCTCGCCTTGCCTGTCTTAACGATCTTAAGCCAGTCCCGGCTCGGCCGGTGGGTAGGCATAGTTAAAACCTGTATTATGTCGCCGTTTTTTATTTTGTATTTTAACGGCACCATCCTGCCGTTCACCTTCGCGCCGACACAATTATGTCCGACATCCGTATGGACCGCGTACGCGAAATCTATAACATTTGACCCTTGCGGGAGGCTTTTTACGGTACCCTTTGGAGTAAAAACAAAAACCTCATTTTGATAAAGATCTATCTTCAGGTTTCGTATCAGTTCATTAGGATCTTTTTTATCCGGAGACATTTCCAGAAGCTGGCTGATCCACGCAAATTTCTGGTCATCTTTTTCGATAACGCCTTTCTTTTCTTTATATTTCCAGTGAGCCGCGATACCGTATTCTGAAATCCTGTGCATTTCCTCAGTCCTGATCTGTATCTCAAACGCTTCTCCCCGGTTACCCAAAATAGAAGTATGCAGTGACTGATACATATTGGATTTCGGCATCGCGATAAAATCCTTAAACCTGCCGGGAACCGGTTTCCATAATGTGTGGACTATTCCCAATGCCGCGTAACAATCTTTAACCGATTCAGTAATAATACGCACGGCCGTAAGGTCATAAATATCAGAAAAACTCCTGTTTTCGTTATGTATTTTTTGATATATGCTGTAATAATGTTTTGCCCTGCCTTTTATGCGCGCTTTAATATTTGCTTCTTTTAATTTTTTTTCAAGGATATCTGTGATCTCCTTGATCTTAGCTTCTCTTTCTTCCCTTTTTTCATTTACCTTCTCACTCAGCTCATTATAACTTTTTGGTTCCAGGGTCATGAAACTCAGGTCTTCCAGCTCCGCTCTTACTTTTCCCATTCCAAGGCGGTGCGCGATAGGCGCGTATATATCAAGGGTTTCATGGGCTATCTTTTTTTGCCTTTGGGGAGACAAAAATTCCAAGGTCCTCATATTATCAAGCCGGTCCGCCAGCTTAATAATAATAACTCGAATATCCTGGGTCATAGCAAGAAGCATTTTGCGCAGGTTTTCCACCTGGCGCTCTTCAAATGAAGGCAGTTCCAGTTTACTTATTTTAGTCACGCCTTCTACCAGATGATAAACTTCATTCCCCATATATCTTCTGATCTCTTCCGGTATAATTAAAGACTCTTCTAAAATATCATGAAGTATGCCCGCTGACACAGTAACAACATCCATATCCCAGTCAGCCAGGATCTCCGCGACACGAAGAGGGTGAACAAGATAAGGATCGCCTGACTCCCTTTTCTGTTCCCGGTGTACCTTTTCCGCTATGTTATATGAAAGTTTTATGAGGGTAAGATCCGCGTTGGGATTAATTTCCTGAACCTTTTCCAGTAAATTCTGCAAATTCATAAAATTAATATACCCCAAAAAAAAAGAGATGTCAACTAATGAAAACTAACGAAAATGTATTGAACTTATCTGAAAATGTGGTATTATTCTCGCTATGTCAAACAAAATACGAGTCCGATTCGCGCCAAGCCCGACAGGGAATCTTCATGTCGGCGGGGTAAGAACCTGCCTGTATAACTGGCTTTTTGCAAGGCATCACGGCGGGACTTTTATACTGCGTATCGAGGATACAGATATTGCGCGTTCTACTAAGGAATCGGAGAAAACTTTATTGGAAGACTTATCCTGGCTTGGACTTAACTGGGACGAAGGCCCAGACATCGGCGGGCCGCACGCGCCTTACCGGCAATCTGAGCGGCTGCATATATATAATGATTACGCCCGGAAATTAATTAAAGAAAATAAGGCATATTATTGTTTTTGCACGGATGAAGAATTAAACGCGAAAAAAGAACTTGCCTTAAAAGAAGGCAGGGTACCTCAATATGACGGCCACTGCAAAAATCTTTCAGAAAATGAAAAAAATAAATTTATTAAGGAAAACCGTAAACCGTCGATCAGGTTTATCGCGTCACGTGAAGATATAATAATTCAGGATCTGATACGCGGTGAAGTTAATCTCCGGGGGGAAATGGTCGGAGATTTTATTATCATACGCTCTCAGGGGCTTCCAACCTATAACTACGCCGCGGTGATCGATGACCACCTGATGGAAATATCACACGTTTTACGCGGGGAAGAACACCTTCCGAATACCCGCAGGCAGGTAATGATCTATCAGGCGCTTGATTTTAAAACGCCTCATTTCGGGCATCTTTCCCTTATCCTCGGAAAAGACCGCGCTAAATTAAGCAAACGGGACAGCCATACATCGATAACTGAATATATCTCTGATGGATATTTACCGGACGGGCTTTTAAATTATCTTGCGATGCTCGGATGGTCGCCGAAAGAAAAGGATGGAAAGGTTGAAGAGATCCTTTCCCGTAAAGAATTGATAGAGCAGTTTGATCTGGACCGTGTTTCAAAAAGCCCTGCCATTTTCGACCTGCAGAAATTAGACTGGGTAAACGGCCAGCATTTGTTAAAATTTGATATTAACACAATTGCTGAAATGGCCCTGCCGTTCCTGATAAAAGAAGGATTGATAAAGGAAAGACCGGACGTTGACTGGCCCTGGCTTTGCAAGGTGGTTGAAACTACAAAAAATCATATACATCACATTTCTGAAATACCAAAATTATGTTCAATATTTTTTGACAAAACAGGCACATTGGAAAAAGAAGCGGAAGAACTGCTAAAAACCGAGCTTTCAAGAAAAGCGCTGAACCTTTGGCGTGAAAAGATAAAAAACGAAGAAACAATTTCAGTTGAAAATTTTCAGAAATTGGCAAAAGAAATACAAAAAGAATCCGGTATAAAAGGCAAAGATCTTTATATGCCTGTCCGCGCCGCTTTAACCGGCGACCTGCATGGCCCGGAACTTGTCCAGATAATCCCGCTTTTAACAAAAGAAACCTGCCTTAAACGCATAGAAAAATTTATATAATTATAAGTTTTTATTGACAAAGACTAATTTCTATCGGATAATACTTATGTGGCCATTTGAATAGGAGGGTTGTTACAAAAAAACATTGAAATAAGGAGGTAATACATGCCAATGTTCGGAGTATTAGGTTTGGTGTTTATTATTCTTGCTGTAACTTATACGTTTTTTTTATAGCTTTTGCGTTTATCGTTTGATATTAAGCAAAAATTATAAAATTGGAATTTAAACCTCCAGTATTTTTCCTATTGCGTAAATAAGCCCCAGAAATAAAATATCCAGATTCATCTGTTCTTCAACGCTTTTATCAAGAATTAAATTAACCTGGCTCTCAAATTCTTCATCTTTTTTCCAAATAATAAAAATAACCGGAATTCTTGGAAGTAAATTTAATTTTACAGCGGCATCGCCGAATTTGACTTTTTCTCCGCCCAATTTTTTACCTTTTTCTAAAAATTTTTCAAGATCATTTCCAAATTTTTCGGCTATCTTATCAAGCGGTAGTTCATGAGCTCCCCTGAAAAAAAATATTCCGCCTTTCAATTGATGCGGAGAAGCCAGTGTATTACAAAGCGGGATATCTTTTGAGCAGGCTAAATAATGGAGAAGAAATAAAGGTAAGAGAGGCGATACCTTTCCCTGAGCGGAACTTGTAATTATTTGTTTTTCCAGGTCAACAGTAAATTTTTCGTTAAATACATTAACGCAGATCTGTTTCGTAACAGGATCATATACAGCCCTTGAGTTAACACTTATCTCCTGCGGAGAAATGTCAATTAATTTCTTCCAAAGCTCTTTTTCAAACATTATTAACCATGTTTTTTATTTTTTATTATAAATTTTTTAAAGGCGGGTGGCATTGAGAAAAAGTGGCAGACCATTTAACTCAAGTTTATCTGTCCACATAATAGTTCGGATGAATATCTGATTCACCGACTATCTCTTCTCTTAGAGAAAAAAGGAGCTCACCTTTCAAATACCCGACTCTTCTCTCTAATGTCTTTTGATTTAGCACCAGTGTATCCATTTTAGCGTTTAATTCATTCAAGAGAGCCAGAATATCTTTTTCTACTTTTCGCGAACTTATTTTTTTCATTTTTTTCTCATATTAAAAAAATTATTTAGAATTTATCCGGGATTTACCGATATAATAATATTATAAGCTTTTTCCTTAGTCAAGAAAAATCGTGTTTTCTTAATTTATTGACAATAGAAAAAATATTTAATACAATTAAAATCAAGGAGGGAATAAGTATGTCCACAAAAAAGATCGGAATTCTTACCGGCGGCGGTGACTGCCCGGGGCTTAACGCGGCTATCCGCGCGGTCGTGCGTAAAGGAATTAAATTCTACAATTACGAAATGTTCGGGATAAAAAACGGCTGGGCGGGACTGATCAATGGAGACATATCCCCGTTAACAATGGATAGCATATCCGGTATCCTTCACAAGGGCGGAACGATCTTAGGCACCTCACGGACCAATCCGTATAAAAAAGAGAACGGGATAGAGAATATCAAGAAAACAATTAAAAAATTCGGGCTTGATGTTATTGTCGCGATCGGCGGAGAAGATACTATCGGCGCGGCGGCAAAACTTTTTGTCGAGGGGATAAATGTCGTGGGTATCCCTAAAACAATTGATAATGACCTTTTCGGAACAGAATATACCTTTGGATTTGATACCGCGGTAAGTATTATCACCGAGGCAATAGACCGTCTTCATACCACCGCTGAATCACATCACAGGATCATGGTTTTGGAGGTAATGGGCCGGCACGCGGGTTGGCTTGCGACTTACGGAGGCATCGCGGGCGGCGCGGACCTTATTCTGATACCTGAAGAGCCTTTTGATCTCGAAAAAGTCTGTCAGCATCTTAAAAACCGCCACAATAAAGGAAAACATTTCAGCGTAGTTGTTGTATCAGAAGGCGCTAAAGAAATAAACATAGGAAAACTCTCAACAACAGCCAAACAAAAGGATGATTTCGGGCATGAAAGGCTTGGCGGAATAGGTGACATCCTGAGTAAAGAAATAGAAAAAAATACCGGATTTGAGACCAGGGTAACTGTTTTAGGTCATACCCAGCGCGGCGGATCACCTACAGCTTTTGACAGGATCCTGGCCACCCGTTTCGGGCTTGCGGCTATTGACCTTGTCCATGAGAATAAATTCGGATTTATGGTGGGTCTGCAAAATAATAAAATTGTTCCCGTCCCTTTAAAAGAAGTTTTAGGAAAACTTAAAACTGTTCCGCCGGAATTTTATGACCTGGCAAAGGTGTTTTTTGAATATGATTAAGGTTGCCATAATCACTGTAAGTGATAAAGGTTCCCGCGGGGAACGAATAGACACAAGCGGGCCGGGTATAGAAAAGGCGCTTAATAATAAAATTTATTCCGTTGGAAATATTATTATTATTCCTGATGAAAAAAAACTTATTATAAAAGAACTTAAAAATTTTATTAAAAATAATTTTGACCTGATCTTTACTACCGGAGGAACGGGGCTTGGGCCACGGGACGTTACTCCTGAAGCTACCTTTGAAGTTATTGAAAAACCACTGCCCGGATTCAGCGAGGCAATGCGCATCCAGAACCTGAAAAATACCCCTTTCAGTATTATTTCAAGAGGAATTTGCGGCATCGCAAAGAAAACCCTGATAATTAATCTTCCGGGAAGCCCCAAGGCGGTTAAGGAATGCCTTGAGGTGATCCTTCCCGCAATTCCCCACGCAGTTTATTCAATAAAAGGCGAAGTGGCTGAATGCGCAAATAAGTCACCAGTTGCAAAGTCACCAGGTCACAAGTGATAAAGTCTTTACTGGTGACGTTGTGACCTTTTAGAAATATACCTTTATACCTGCTTCAACTTTATCGTTTTTCCTGAACGTTCCAAAAAAAGTCCCAATGCGGCCGCTTAAAACATCCGCCCTGATATAAATTTCTTTTGAGGTTCTACTTGAATTTTTCTGAGGCGGGATAAATTTGAATTCCGGTTGAAGGAGATAATCTCTTTTTTCCAGATTATAGATCCATTTAACATTCAATTTTTTTGTATCATCTTTCTTAAATTCGGAATTTATTATAATCCCCTGCCTCAAAAAATGTTTTAAACCGTTCTCAACCTGATTTTCATCCCCTCTTACCGGCATTTCCCTGTCTAACACATATTCCGCCAGAATAAAAATATTTATCCGCCCTATCACCCTCTCAAAGGTATGGTCGATCCCTGAAACCATCTCAAAATAAGGATCATCAATATCCTTTTTTTCACCTTTTCTGTCTTTGGTTAATGTATATGCCATCTCGCCCCGCAGGCCGTATTCGGATAAAAATGTCGCCCAGTCAAAACCTATCGTCTGGATCCTTGAATATTCCGGTTTTACAGCATAAACCGCTTCATTCGCTGTGGTATCAATTGATTTCAGATAGCCGTCCAAATAAACCGGCGTATGGTCGTAAGTCACGGAATAAGACACGGCATAATCAAATCCCCGGCCTTCATGATTTAATCTAAACCCGTATTGCAGGGAGGATAAATCCGGTTCAGGTTCGCCGGACGCGTCCTCTTCATCTCTGATTTTGAAATTTGATGGGATGTTTGAAGGCAGGGTTAATGGCAACCATCTGTTTTTCTCAGAATAAACAATATAATTTTTAGTAAACTCCGGGACAAAAACACCTTCCAATTCAAAGCCCGGGGAAAAAAAATCAGCCTTTAATGCTAAAATCCCTTCTTCGTCTTGTTTTGTAAAATCAGTATAGTCATAGATCTTAAATTGATCTGTCGGTTTAAATGTATCCGCCCTGCCCCATGAAATGATCTGACGCCCGAGGCGAATATCAAGATCGTTCAAGTAAAGATCAAAATATCCCTCATTCAAAATATAACGGTTCCTTATTTTATCCGAAAAATTATACCTGAGTTTTCCTTCAAAATAGCCATGTATGCCTGAAGAAAAACCATTCTCATATTTAGGCCTGAAATCTATTTCAGGCCATTTACGGGAAAATCCATCATTCTCCATGTCATTCATATAATATCCGAACCTATAATCTATACTCCCACTGGTTTTACTCTCTCCGGCATAGGAAACACAAACAGAACAAACAAATAGAAATGAGAGTGACAAATAATATATTTTCACCATAGTATTTAATTTTAACTTGTGACTTGCAACTATTTTATTTTCCCCTCTTCAGGAACCTTACAGTAAAAATCGCATCATCAAGCGGCCCGTCAATTACAACTTTTTTATTTTCAATGATTGTTTTATGGTTTGTTGCCGCTGTTACCATTTCACGTTTATTCCAATAGTATGAATTTTTATATTTCACAAGCTCAGAACTTGTCAGGATCTTTATCAACTCATTATTTTTATTATAAAGTTCCTGCTTTAAAATAACATATTTGTTTTCATCAATCCACGCGATGATCTTTCCATAACCCGATTCCTTTTTGAGGCGGCCTGAGATGGGAATGGAACTTATAATAGTACAAACTGTCCCGTTAATTTTTTCTTTCCCTGTAATTGTGTATTCGTATTCTTCCGGACGGGGCTTGATTATATCCTCGTAATAAAAATCCGTACCCATATACTGGCTTCCGCGGCTATTAGGAGGGATCCTCCGGACAGTATGGTACGCGGGAACATACATCCACTGGTCATCCTCACCTGCAGTGTTTTCAATGGTCAGAACCCCGCTCTTATCCAGATCCGGCGGAGAATGAAAAATAAAAAGATGCATATCATCTTTTTGTGTTTTCTTTTTGCTGTAAAATGTGCCTGTGCGGACCCATTGTTTGCCGTCTTTATCTATCAGAATCATTTCTATTTCCTGAACCTCCGTCTCCGGCTTAAACTGGTCAACCACCTTCTGCATAATTACGCGCGGCGCAAGATCCTCCGCGAAAATGATCAATGGATAAAATATAAAAATAAAGATAAAAAAATATTTATAACGCATTTGCTTTAAGTATAACAAATGATTATGATATCCTCTATATTTTTTTGACTTTTTAAATTTTATGTGGTTAAATGATGCATGCGAATCAACTCTAAAATTCCGTTTATTTTACCGCTGGCCTTGTTTTTCCTCAGCGGAATGGCGGGAGTCCGCTTTTCTTACAGCCCGGAATACAGCCTGACTAAATTTATGCTTATCGTTTTTGGCATCTTTTTGTATATTGTCATAGTCATGCTTAGAGGCGAGGATCAATTGCTTACCAGGTTAACACAGGTGTTTTTGGTCGCCGCGGCTTTGTTTGCCTTCTACTTTGACACACAAAATGATTTTACGGCTCATCCTTCCAAATTCAATATACTTAATCAGCTTGGCCTCTTGTTTAATAACCTTATGCCGCGGCTGCAGTTATTCAATCTTGATCGCGTTGCCGCTGCCGGTGACATGGGAATCAATTTACCCCGAGATACCGTTGTCGGTATATTGGAAATCGCCTTACCTCTCAACATCGCGGTTATTCTTGATGTTTGGACGCGTAACCGCCGTATTTCTATCATGTTTACAATTTCTGCCCT
>JAQUKH010000005.1 GCA_028719205.1 bacterium | reverse complement strand
CTTCAGAAACATGGTGTATCTGTCAAAGTTCTGACCGGGGATAATGACCTGGTAAGCCGAAAAATTTGTACTGAAGTTGGTCTTGTCATAGATAAAATGCTTTTGGGATCGCAGGTTGAAGGTATGACCGATGAACAGCTCGGCGATATAGCGGAGCGGACTGTATTATTTGCAAGGCTATCACCTGCTCACAAACAGCGGATTATCAAAGCTCTCCAGAGCAAGGGACATGTAGTCGGTTTTCTGGGAGACGGCATTAATGACGCTCCCGCGTTGCGTGCTTCCGACGTGGGAATTTCTGTTGACTCGGCGGTGGATATAGCTAAGGAATCAGCGGATGTAATTCTCCTGGAAAAAAACCTGATGATACTTGAGGAAGGTATTTTGGAAGGGAGAAAAGTTTTTGCGAATATTCTCAAATATGTGCGAATGGGTGCCAGCTCAAATTTTGGAAATATGTTCAGTGTTCTGGGCGCGAGCATTTTTTTACCGTTTGTTCCTATGGCGCCGATCCAGATACTAACCAACAATTTACTTTATGATTTCTCTCAGGTACCTATTCCTACCGATAATGTGGATCCTGAACAAATCGCGAAGCCTCGTCCATGGTCAATAAAGGAAATTTCCAGGTTTATACTTTTTATCGGCCCTTGCAGTTCGATATTTGATTATACGACGTATTTCATGATGTTTTACATTTTTAACTGCAGAGATTTATCTCACGCGTCATTGTTTCAAACCGGATGGTTTGTAGAATCATTATTGACACAAACATTAATTATTCACGTTATCCGTACAAATCGCATACCGTTTCTTCAAAGCCGCGCCAGTTGGCCGGTAACTATTACCACAACAATTATTATGATGATTGGTTTATGGCTGCCGTTTTCACCGATAGCTTCCTCACTTGGATTTGCTCAATTACCGAATCTGTACTGGCCTTTATTAGCTTTAACACTGTTTTGTTATCTTATTCTTACTCAGACCGTAAAATGGTTACTGCTTCGCAAGGCATGGATATAGAAAAAGGATTTAATTGCTGCAGGTGGCTATGAACATATTCTATCCATTACGCTAAAAATTAGTTTATAAAAAAATATGATTATTTTTAGATTATATTAAGTTATAATATATAATTAAACCATAATTATCCGGTTGAGGCTATATTACTTTTAATTTTCAAGGAGTTTTATGTATCTTGGTATTGATGTCGGTTCAGTCAGTGTGGATCTGGCGCTTTTAGATAAGGACTTTAAATTATTGGCTCATTCGTATCTCCGGACTAAAGGCCGGCCTATTGATGTAATTAAACAGGGGCTGGAAGATCTTGCTGATAAGCTTGGAATGAATATAGAAATTGAGGCATGCGGGGCGACGGGAAGCGGCCGTATGCTTGCGGGTGTATTAGTTGGCGCGGATTGTGTGGTTAATGAAATTACTGCTCATGCGGTTGCGGCTATTCATATAAATCCTGATGTTAAGACTGTTCTTGAGATAGGCGGGCAGGATTCCAAGATAATTATTATCAGGGACGGGATACCTGTTGATTTTGCCATGAATACAGTCTGTGCTGCGGGGACAGGTTCTTTTTTAGATCATCAGGCGGAAAGGCTGAAGATCCCTATCGAGGAATTCGGGGCGTTGGCGTTAAAGGCCGACCTTAACGTGAAAATCGCGGGGAGATGCACTGTTTTTGCTGAATCCGATATGATCCATAAACAGCAGTTAGGATATTCCAATGAAAATATTATTGGAGGTTTATGCCGCGCGCTCGTGAGGAATTATTTAAATAATCTTGTAAAAGGCAAGGAGATCCTTGCTCCGATAATTTTTCAGGGCGGTGTCGCGGCGAATCAAGGGATAAAAAAGGTTTTTGAAGAGGAATTGAATTTGCCGGTCTTTGTCCCGAAAGAGCATAAAATTATGGGCGCGATAGGGGCAGCGCTGCTCGCGAAAGAAAGAAAAAAAACAGGCCAGAGATCGAAATTTAAAGGTTTTTATTTAAACAAACGGGAGTTTGAAACATCCTGTTTTGAATGCCAGGACTGCGTTAATCATTGCGAGGTTATTGTTATGAAAGAAATGGGTGAGCTAATTGCCTCATGGGGCAGCCGGTGCGGGAAAAGGTCACATGTTGAAGATAAAAAACAAGTCTCAAACAAAGAAATGAAAGCATGAGATTTGTGAATAAGGAGATTTAATGTCTATTTTGAATATAAAAATATATGGGGAAGAGGTTCTCAGGGAGAAGGCTAAGCCTGTAAAAGAAATTAATAAAAAAATAATTGACCTGATCAATGATATGGCGGAAACAATGTATAAGGCCCCCGGGGTGGGCCTTGCCGCTAATCAGGTAGGAGTCTTGAAAAGAATAATCGTTATTGACATAACAGTCGGAGAAGACGGGGGCAAAAATTTAATAGCTCTTATTAATCCGGAAATTGTCGAGAAAGAAGGCCAGATGGAAGAGGATGAAGGGTGTCTCAGCCTTCCGGGTATCAATGCCAGCGTGAAACGATCCGCGAAAGTTACCGTTTGCGGTTTAAACATTAAAGGCAAACCTGTAAAGATCACGGTGTCAGATCTGCTCGCGAAGGCGCTCCAGCATGAAATAGACCATCTTGACGGTATCCTGTTCGTTGACCATTTATCCTTTGCCCAAAAGTTCTTTATTCAAAATAAATTGAAAGAGTTAAAAAAACACGGGAACACGAAAATATGAAAAAGAATGCAACAATAACTGTTAAAGGTACTGAAATTACATTTTTTTCAAAAGAAGAGGAAGAATATATTTCATTAACTGATATAGCTCGTTATAAAAATAAGGAAGAGCCAAAGGATATTGTAAAAAACTGGATGCGTTCAAAAACAACCATTGAATTTCTGGGTTTATGGGAAAAACTTCATAATCCTGATTTCAAAGGGGTCGAATTCGACTCCTTTATGTACAAGGCTGGAAGTAATTCTTTTGTACTATCTCCTTCAAAATGGATAGAAGCTACTAATGCAATAGGGATCATCTCAAAACCCGGCAATAATGGTGGTACATATGCCCACCGTGATATTGCTTTTGAGTTTGCGGCATGGATAAGCGCTGAATTTAAACTGTTTCTTTTAAAGGAATTTCAGCGATTAAAAAATGATGAAAATAACCGTCTCAAACTGGGATGGAATCTGCAGCGAACCATTTCTAAAATTAACTACAGGATACATACTGATGCTATCAAAGAAAATTTGATACCGCCTGAATTGAACAAAAATCAAATGCAGATGATTTATGCTAATGAAGCCGATCTTCTCAATGTGGCGTTATTTGGAATAACGGCTAAAGAATGGCGGGATAAATACTCCAAAATTGATGGCAATATCCGCGATTATGCAACTATTGAGCAATTAGTAGTTTTATCCAATCTTGAGAGCATCAATTCAGTGCTGATTCATCAGGGATTAAGCCAATCCGAACGGCTTCAGCAGCTTAACAGTATCGCCATAAACCAGATGAAATCATTACTTGGAAATAACCATATATTAAAACTGACGCAGGGTAAATAAAATCAAACCTGCCTACAATTTGGATAGATTAAGTAAAACTTGCTGTGGTGTAAAAGCGAGAGAATAAAAATTAAATTTTAATTAATCTCTATAGAAAACAGAATTATAGAGATATAGTAATCAAATTTGAATTATTTTAGAATGAACAAGTGAGCCCGAATTGATAAAAATATGTCTAAAGATACGAAAATTAGAATTTTTAAACCAGGTCAAATCGAACAAATTGCAAAAATATTGGGAGATACGAAGTTTAGATTAACTGGTACAGAGATAGGTCGTTTTCTGGCTGAGACGCGGATTATGGATACTGACCCGGCAATAACTAAATGGAAACGGCTCTTTAACGCTTTTGTTACTGCCCATAACGAACGGCAATCAGATAATCACGTATTATCGTTTATTAGCAAAGCCCTTGAACCAGCACGTTTTGTTGGAAATACTGGATACTTTAATTCCATTCTTAATGAAATCAATGTAATTCTATCATTTCAAGGTTTAGAATATAGGGACGATGGGAAATTCCATGTTATAGATAAGTCAAATTCTTTAACTGAAGCCCAGAGGAGAGCGGAAAATTTAAAGAGCGGAATAAAGGATAGAAATTTACACCCGGAGCTTCTTAATTATTGCTGCGAAGAGCTACTTTCCGATAATTATTTTCATGCTGTCTTTGAAGCAACAAAAGGTGTAGGTGAGATAATTAGACAAAAAAGCAAGTTAGACAAAGATGGAGCAGATTTAGTTGATAAAGTCTTTTCAGGAGATTCTCCTATTTTAAAAATTAATGATTATATAACTGAAACTGAGAAATCTGAACAAAAAGGATTTTCAAATTTACTGAAAGGTTTATTTGGAACATTTAGAAATCCGTTAGCGCATGAACCGAGAAAATCATGGGATATGTCTAAAGAAGACGCTTTAGATCTATTTTCTCTTGCTTCATATATTCTGAGAAGAGTAGACAGAATTTAGATTATACCGACTATGGAAACAGGCGGAATGGAAGAAAAACAGGCTGAAAATTTTTATGAAGCTGTAAGGTTGTTTAGTAATTTGCAGAGACTGAAGATAATTTGAAAGGATATTATTTATGCGTATTATTTTTATGGGTACCCCGGAATTCGCGGTTCCTTCTTTAAAAATATTAATTGATAGCGGTGAAAATATTGTTTGTGTTGTAACAAGGCCTGACAGGAAAAAAGGCAGAGGAATGAAGCAGGATGTCACGCCGGTTAAAAAACTGGCGATGGTAAATTGTCTTAGTATTTTACAGCCGGAATCCTCGAAGGAGCCGGATTTTATACAGGAGGTTAAAGACCTGAAGCCGGATATTATCGTTGTAGTCGCGTACGGGCAGATCCTGACTAAAGAATTTTTATCTATACCAAAACTCGGGTGTATAAATGTTCACGCCTCTCTTTTACCTAAATTCAGGGGCAGCGCGCCGATACAGTGGGCGATACTGGAAGGTGAATCGAAGACAGGGGTTACTATCCAGAATGTTTTAGAAAAACTGGACGCGGGAGATATTATTATCCAGAAAGAAACAGAAATTACAAGTGAAGATAATTTCAGTTCATTATACACAAGGTTGGCTTTTCTTGGCGCTGAAGCGTTAAAAGAAGCGGTTAATTTAATAAAGAATAAAAACGCAATCCCTGTCCCGCAGGATGAAAGATCAGCAACTTATGTACGGAAGATCACAAAAGAAGACGGATCGATAAATTGGAATGACGGCGCGTTAAAGATACATAATAAAATAAGGGCGTTAAATCCCTGGCCTGGAACTTATTCTTTTTTTAATGGGAAAATAGTCAAAATTATCAAAGCGGAATATGTTCTAGATAAAAAAGAAGGAAAACCGGGCGAAATAGTTGCAGCGGATAAAGAAAAGATCGGCATTTTATGCGCTGACGGTCTGATTTATATAAAAGAGGTAAAGCCTGAAGCGAAAAAAGCGATGACGGCCGGTGAATTTGTTTCAGGCTACAGATTAAAAACCGGGATGCAATTAGGATAAACTGGATAATTTGACAAAAATCGATTATCCTGATAAAATAACTTGTTTTGGTACTATAAAATGGCAAATGAAAATACTCCTACACATTGGGGAAAGTTGTTTTTCAGCTTTCTGGGCATTATAATATTTGCTGTCTTTTTGGGTTTTTTTATCGCCGGGGCAATAATCAGTCAAAAGAAAAAGGTTGAAATACCTGATGTGGCGGGCCAAAGTGTTGTTGACGCGCTTGAGGCCTTGAACCCGAAAAAATTAAATCTGCAGATCGCTGAAAAGGCCTTTGACAGCGTTATTCCGCGGGATTATATTATTTCCCAGTATCCGGCTCCTGGAGAAGAGGTAAAAGAGGGCAGGATAATCAGGGTAGTTATAAGCCGTGGTATAATGCAGACAAAAGTTCCTAATGTTGAAAATACAAATTTAAGAGAGGCGCAGGGTATTTTAAAGAGGGAGGGCTGGACCGTCGGCCGGATCGCTTTTGTGTCTTCAGCTTACGCTGAGGATGGAAAGGTTATTTCACAGACGCCGCGGCCGGATTCAGATGTATTGCCGGATTCTAAAATTAATTTACTGGTAAGTTCCGGTAAGGAAAAATATTACTTTTATATGCCGGATCTTATTGGCAAAAATATTGTGGAAACTAAAAAGCTTATAAAAAGTTTGGCATTAGTCGAAGGCGAGATAAAAGAGGAAAAGACAAACGATTGGGAAAATGGAACCATATTGGAACAGAATCCGCAGGCAGGTTACATGGTTTCTTATGGAGACCCTGTTGATCTTAAGATAAGCGTTCCGGGCGATTCGGAAGTTAAAGCAGAAAAAGAACGGCAGGTTTTTATAGTTTATTCTGTACCTGCCGGATTGGTAGATAGAGTAATTAAGGTCGAAGTGCTTGATGACAGAGGATCGCGTGAGGAGTTAAACAGAACGGTTAAGCCATCGGAGAGGATAAATTTGGACGTTAAGGTTACAGGTGAAGCCAAAATGAAAATATTTCTTGATGGAGAATTAATTGAAGAAAAGGAACTTTAGGATAGGAGGATTAAATGTTTTTGGATAGTTTTTTAGGATTAGTTTCAAACGATATCGCGATTGACCTGGGGACCGCGAATACAAAAGTATTTTTAAAGGATAAAGGAATAGTACTTTTTGAACCTTCGGTAGTAGCGATCGAACGGGAGTCAAGAAAAGTATTGGCCGTAGGCAGCGAGGCTAAAGAGATGGTGGGAAGAACTCCCGGGAATATTGAGGCAATACGGCCTATGAAAGACGGTGTAATAGCGGATTTTGAAATAACTGAGTTAATGCTTCGTTATTTTATTTCAAAAGTTAATACCAGCAAATCATGGATAACCTTAAAACCGAGAATTGTTATAAGTGTTCCATCAGGGATCACAGAAGTGGAAAAAAGAGCGGTCCGGGATTCAGCGGAACATGCTGGCGCGAGAGAAATTTATTTAATAGAAGAACCGATGGCAGCCGCGATCGGGGCAGGGCTTCCCATTAATGAGCCGATAGGCAATATGATCGTGGATATCGGCGGCGGGACAACCGAAGTCGCGGTTATTTCTTTGGGCGGCATAGTTTACAGCCGTTCAGTGCGCGTAGCCGGGGATGAAATGGATAAGGCTATTATCGCTCATGTAAAAAGAAAATACAATTTGCTTATCGGGGAACGGACAGCCGAAAATATAAAAATAAAATTAGGTTCAGCTTATCCTTGTGAGAGAAAAAATTCAAGCCCGACCACTATGGAAATAAAAGGGCGTGATCTGATCGCGGGGATACCAAAGACATTTGTAGTAACAGAAGAAGAAGTGCGTGAGGCTTTGAATGAACCGATAATGGCAATGGTAGACGCGATACGTACTTCACTGGAACGGACGCCTCCCGAACTGGCTTCTGATATAGTGGACAGGGGAATAATACTTGCGGGCGGCGGAGCGTTATTACACGGACTGAATATTTTGATCCGGGAAGAAACGGGCTTGCCTGTCAGTATCGCGGACGATCCGCTTTCCTGTGTAGTCCTTGGGACAGGAAAGGTTTTATCTGAACTTAATACATTAAGAAAGGTTCTTATTCCATCCAAACAGTCATAAAAATAAGCTTTCAGGCATCAGTGTTCAGCTATCAGCTAATTTTACTCAAAAGCTGACGGCTGAATACTACTAAGTTTTAAATGCTGAACGCTGACAGCTGATTGCTGAACGCTTATGAATAGGAAATTATTATGGATATCTCTAAGCAGTCCAGAGAGAAATTCTTGCCTTCAATTCTTATTTGTGTTTCATTTATTATTCTTTTGATCTCAAGTGTCGGTGATTATCACGGCCGTGATTGGGGCAGCTGGCTGGATAGTTTTTTTCTGCCAGGAAATTGGGTTATTTCTAAGGTTGGAAAGAAAATTAATGACGTGAATATTTTTATTAAAGAATTTAAAAATGTTTGGGAAGAAAATCAGAAACTAAATAAGGAAAACAGTTTTCTGATGCAAAGAACGGCCAGGATCACGGAACTTGAGTCAGAGAATAACAGGCTGAATAAACTTCTTGATTTTTCAAGTAAATTCCCCAAAATATTACTTTCCGCGGCAGTTATCGGCCAGGATCCAAGCAACTGGTCACAGTATATTATTATTGATAAGGGCGGCAAAAATAATATTACCGTGGATATGGTGGTGATCACGGCTGATGGATTAGCAGGCCGTGTAGCTAAGGTTTGGCCTGATATGAGTAAGGTGCAGTTGATCATTGACAGAAACAGCGGGGTTGGCGCGATGGTGCAGAGAACACGCGCGAATGGTGTAGCCTCGGGTATGATGAAAAATATTTGTGAGTTTAAATATTTTGATGACAAAGAAGACCTTCAAGAAGGAGACATTCTTATCACTTCCGGGCTGGGAATGGTTTATCCAAAAGGGATCTTGATCGGAAAAGTGACAAAGATAGAACAAAGGTCTTTAAATATGAGCCGTTATATTGAGATCACTCCCTATGTAAATTTCTCAAAATTGGAGGAAGTATTTATTCTCAAGAAAAATATGGACCTGGTTTGGCCTGAGATGGAAAATATAAATCCGGAAGTGGAATAAACTTGAGTTAAGCGGAAGATCCTGGCTGAAAGCCAGGTTCTTTTCGCTTTTACTCATTGTTATCCTCGAAGGGGATAAAAAAGGTTTTTTATGTCAAAATTACTAATGCTTGCCGTAGTAATTATAAGTGTAGTACTTAAAATTACATTATTCAGGTTTATTGAATTTGGTTCTTATAAACCGGATATTCTTTTGATTATCGTCGTGTTTATTTCAATTTACGAAGGTCCCTTGACAGGGGCCAGTTTAGGCTTTATCGGCGGATTGACGGAAGATATTTTAGGAAGCGGGTATTTAGGTTTGTTTACTGTAAGCAAAACTTTGATAGGTTTCGCGTTAGGTATTATTGGAAAGCATATTTATAAAACAGGTATCTATCCGTACGCGATAGCTGCTTTTGCAGCAAGTGTTTTTCAGGAGTTTTTCATTTTTTTCTGGCTAAAAATGTTTCAACCATATGCTTCTTTTTTTGGTTCAAGTTTCAGAAATATCATCCTTCCTTTAGTGATTTACAATACAATATTGACTCCATTTGTTGTTCTTGGGCTCAAAAAGATATTTAGAACAAAATAGGGGTAAAAAATGCCTTTTATTTCTTTACAGACTTCAATTAATCCCAGGATGAAGGAAAAATTACAGTCTGTTATTTTTGTTTTTTGCATATTTTTTATTATTCTTATCTTTTATCTGGCGTATCTGCAGTTGATAAAGGGAAAAGATTTTCTGGAACAGGCGAAGTATAATCGTGTTCGTATAGCTTATATCAGGGCGCCGCGGGGTTTGATCCTGGACCGGAACCATAAGTTATTGGCGTCAAACTCTGTGGGTTATTCTCTGTATATAACAATGGAAGACGCAAAAAATAAAGAAGCGGAACTGAAGAAAAATCTAACAAAGTTATTTGACGTTGAAAAAGAAAATTTTGATCTGATCTATAAAAACAGAATGATACGTCCGTATCAGTCACAGTTATTATTAAAAAATATTTCAAAGAAACAGCTTATAATATTTGAAGAAAATAAAAATTCCCTGCCGGGTATC
This sequence comes from bacterium, assembly GCA_028719205.1. Taxonomy (GTDB): domain Bacteria; phylum JACRDZ01; class JAQUKH01; order JAQUKH01; family JAQUKH01; genus JAQUKH01. The sequence continues at coordinate 97,311 of JAQUKH010000005.1, read as the reverse complement.
AGTGTAAGGTTGGAGCCTTTACGTTTTTATCCGTCTGAAGGGATTTGCCATATTATTGGTTATTTAAGTGAGGTTAATGAATCAAAATTGAAAGACCCATCAGGTAATTATGACCCCGGAGATTTGGCGGGGCAGGGCGGATTAGAGCAGGCTTATGATAATTATTTGCGCGGAGGGAATGGAAGGGAAGAAATAGAGGTTGACGCGTGGGGACGAAAGACTAAAGTTTTAGCCATGGAAGACCCTGTTAAAGGCGCGAATTTAGTAACCACTTTGGATCTCGGCCTGCAGGCGCTCGCAGAGGATCTTTTAAAGAACAGGAAAGGCGCGGTTGTCGCGTTAAACCCGGCAAACGGAGAGGTACTGGCGCTTGTAAGTTCTCCAAAATATGATCCGAATATTTTTATCGGAGGCGTTACTGTCCGTGAATGGAAAAAATTGATTAATAATCCTGATTTGCCATTACTGAACCGTGCCATTCAGGGTCAATATCCCCCGGGATCAACTATGAAACCGATCGTATCTGTTGGCGCGTTGTCCGACGATATGGATAACGCGAAGATCCTGAATGAATGTACCGGGGAGTTCCCGATCAAAGATAAGGTATTCCGTTGCTGGAAAAAAGACGGGCATGGCAAAGTTGATATGGGGCACGCGATCCGGTATTCCTGCAATATATTTTTTTATAAGCTTGGCTTGAAGCTTGGCGCGAAAAAATTAATTAATATTTTTAAAGAGTTTAATTTCGGGAATGCCGCCGGGATCGATATTTATACAGAAAAAGCCGGGTTGATCTCGGAACATTCTCAATGGTTTCCTGGGAATACAGCCCAGCTTGCTATCGGGCAGGGATATATTTTAGCGACACCGCTTCAGCTTGCCATTGCTTATTCCGCGTTGGCCAACGGAGGAACGATATATAGACCTTTTATGGTAAGTAAGGTAATAAGCTATGATAATAAGATCCTGAAAGAATTTGCGCCTGTTGAATTAAAAAAAATCGATTTTCCGCCTGAAGCTTTTAACATGGTAAGATCATATTTATGGCAGGCAGTTAACGGCAGCGGCGGAACCGGAGTACGAGCGCGTATCCCGGGCCTTGATGTTTCAGGAAAGACAGGCACAGCGCAATTGGTCGCGAGGCCTATGGATGAAGAAGAGGAAAAAAGACTGCCGGCACAACTTCGGCCTCATGCGTGGTTCGCGTGTTTCGCGCCGATGAAAAATCCAAAGATATGTCTGGTTATTCTGGTGGAACACGGGGGAGAAGGCGGTACTTCCGCCGCTCCGATAGCAAAAGAATTAATTTCATATTATCTTAAGGATGAACCCAGAAATTTTGATATGGAAATAAACTAAATGAAAAAAAATGTCTTTAAGAATTTCGATTTTATATTATTAGGCATAGTTTTGATATTAATAGCATTCGGGCTGCTTAATATTTACAGCGCCTCATTTACTTTTAATACTCCAGGACTGCCTTTTTATCTTAAACAATTATGCTGGGCGTTAGCGGGATTGGGCTTAATAGCGGCCATTTATAATTTAAATAATGAAATATTTTTAAACTACTCGTATTATTATTATTTGTTTAATATTATTCTTTTGGTATTACTTCTGGTTTTACGCGTTTCTACAAAAGGGAGCAGCAGATGGCTTTCTTTGGGGCCGTTTATGATGCAGCCTTCTGAATTTATGAAATTCGCCGTTATTCTCGCGCTTTCAAGATATTTGATGGATAAAGAGAAAAAACTTAAGGGATTTGCGGATCTCGTAATTCCTATCGGGATCGTTTTAGTCCCGTTTTTTCTGGTTTTAAAACAGCCGGATCTTGGAACGGCGCTGGCTTTTATTCCTATATTTTTTATTTCAGTATATCTTTGTGACCTGCCGTACCGGTATTTATTTTATTTAATAACCCCGTTTTTGAGCCTTTTATTATTTAAATTTCCGGCCCTCTGGTTTTCTTTTATGGTATTGCTTGCGCTTATAATTTATTTTAATAAAACTTCAAGGATTGACGCGTGGATAGTTATTATCAGTTCAATTCTTTCAGGGATCGGCCAGCCGTTATTATGGAATTTCCTTAAAGATTACCAGAAGAAACGTATCATGATCTTTCTTAATCCTGAGCTTGATCCTCTGGGAAGCGGATACAGTGTAATTCAGTCAAAGATTGCTGTAGGATCGGGGCAGTTCTTTGGCAAAGGTTGGCTTCATGGTTCGCAAAACCGCCTGAATTTTATTCCTGAACATCATACTGATTTTATTTTTTCCGTTATCGGCGAAGAATGGGGTTTTGTCGGCGGATTTTTGCTTTTGATATTGTTTTTTATTTTAATAATAAGAATATTGGATATAGCGCTTCAGGCTAAAAATAAATTCAGCACATTAGTTGCCAGCGGAATTTCAGTGATATTTGTTTTTCATATCGTTGTAAATATCGGAATGTCAATGGGAGTCGCGCCCGTTGTCGGCGTGCCTCTGCCTTTCTTAAGTTACGGCGGGTCCTATTTACTGAATTTTTTAATTATGATCGGAGTTTTGGAAAAGATCAAGGATGAAGGATAAAATTGCCTGACAATTTAATGAAAAAAAATAAATTACTGATTTCTGTTTTATTTTTTTTAACATTTACCTGCACGGCAGGGAATTACGGGAAGGAGTATTTTTGTCCCGGCCAGAAATTAGTTTATGATATTACCTGGAAAGGAATAAAGGTAGGCAAAACTATTTTTTACGTGAAAGGTTTAATGGAAACAGGCGGGCATAAAACCTATCATATCGTAAGTGAGACTTATTCGACGGGAATAGCCGATCTTTTCTTCAAGGTCAGGGATCTTGAAGAGACTTTTATAGATATTGAAAATTATTATTCATGGCGTTATATTAAGGATATAAATGAGGGCAAGAGCCACAGCAAAGGTGAATACATTTTTGACAGCGGCCGAAAGACGGTTATTACTCCCGGCGGGAAATATTTTATACCTTCCGATTGTCAGGATCCTTTATCCGTTCTGATTTATCTTAGATTCCTTAAATTAAATAAAGATGAAAGTATAAACTTGAATTATGTTACGGACAGGGGGATAAAAACACTGGATGGAAAAGTTTTAGGAGAAGAAATTATTAACGTGCCTTCAGGCAGATTTGAAACAAAGGCTGTTGAATTTTATATAAGATCAGGCGGTTCGAATCAATTAAGGCTTTCGAGCGGAACCTGGATATGGTTCGCGTATAAAAACGGGACATTTCCCGTCCAGGTAAAGTTTAAGACAAAATACGGCTACATAAAATGTCAATTGAAAGAATATACAACCAATATTCAATAAAATTTTAATATTACGCCTTTCTTACCAGATTTTCATCTTTTTTACCTATTAAGTCTCAAAAAATGATACAATATCTAATTTAATTAAAGGAATCAAGTGAATTTAGAAGAAATATTGAATAAAGTTTATAAGCCGGGGCGGTATATCGGAGAGGAATGGAATATAGTAAAAAAGCCCTGGGATGATGAAAAGGTGAAAATTGCCCTTGCTTTTCCTGACCTGTATGAGGTTGGGATGTCGCATCTTGGTTTGAAAATACTTTATTCTTTGCTTAATGAGATGGATAATTGTATAGCTGAAAGGGCTTACGCGCCCAGTGCAGATATGGAAGCTCTTTTAAGGGAAAAAAGGGTTCCTGTTTTCAGCCTGGAGTCAAAGAAAGATCTTAAGGATTTCGATATTATTGGCTTTACTTTACCATATGAATTATGCTATACTAATATATTTACAATATTGGATTTATGCGGTATCCCTTTTTTAGCATCTGAGAGGGAAAAAGGGGATTATCCTCTGATTATAGCGGGCGGGGTTGGAGCCTTTACTCCCGAACCTTTAGCCCTGTTTTTTGACGCTTTTGTTGTCGGCGAAGGGGAAGAGGTTTCACAAGAACTGATCCGGGCCTTTTCCAGCTGGAGAGAAAAAAAAGAAAAGAAGGATGTTTTACTCGAAGATCTGGCTAAAATTCAGGGAGTATATATTCCTTCCTTCTATGAAGCGAGTTATTTGCCTGACGGCAGGCTTAAAGAAATAAAGCCGAAAAAAGACGGGATTTCGTCAAGAATAGAAAAACGGTTTGTTAAAAATTTTTCAGATAGTTTTTTCCCTGAGAAATTTGTTGTTCCATACATTGAAACGATACACGACAGGCTGATGGTTGAGATCTCAAGGGGATGTGTGCATGGCTGCAGGTTTTGCCAGGCAGGGATGCTTTATCGTCCATATAGATCCAGAAACAAAGAACGGATCCTGCGTTTAGCGGAAGAGGGTATTAAAAATACCGGATACGATGAAATTTCTCTTTCCAGCCTTTGTCCGGGTGATTATCCGGACCTGGAAGGATTGGTTGACCTTTTGATTGAAAAGTTTTACGCGAAAAGGGTTTCTGTAAGCCTTCCGTCGATGCGTATTGATAATTTTCCTGTCGCGGTAGCGCAAAAGATACAAAAGGTTAAAAAGACCGGATTTACTTTCGCGCTGGAGGCAGGGTCTCAGCGTTTGCGGGATATGGTTAATAAGCAGGTAACTGAAGAAGACCTTTTGGGGATAGCGGAAAAGGTCACGGGTTTGGGCTGGAATTTACTTAAGCTTTATTTTATTGTCGGGCTGCCTCAGGAGGAATCGCGGGATCTGGAAGAGATAGGACTGCTTTTAGATAAAGTATCGAAGATCATGAGGAAGAGGAACGGTGGTAAGGTAAATGTCAGTTTATCATTTTTTGTTCCTAAACCCCATACGGCTTTTCAATGGTGTGAACAGCCTGAAATAAGTGTTTTAAAAGAAAAGCTGGATTATTTAAGAAAGCGGGTAAGGTATCCGCTCAAGTTCCATAATATTGAGCAGTCTTTTCTGGAGGCGGTTATTTGCAGAGGCGACCGCAGGGTTGGAAACGTAATATTATCAGCGTGGCAAAAAGGTGCTAGATTTGACAGTTGGCATGAACATTTTAAATTTTCTTTATGGCTGGATGCTTTTAAAGAAAACGATCTGGATCCCGCGTTTTACGCGAATAGAAAGAGAGATTATGACGAGGTTTTCCCTTGGGATCATATTGATACAGGTGTGAAGAAGGAATACCTTATATCTGAACATAAAAAGTCACAGGATTCAGAAATTACTTTAGACTGCAGTAAAGCGGGATGTAATTTTTGCGGATTGGAAAAATGCTGCTGAATAAAGGCGGGAACAATCCGCCTTCATTTACTTTTTCAGTGAGGCTGCGTTTTAAAAAAGAGGGTTTGGTCCGTTTTATATCTCATCTGGATTTTACCAGGTCCATATTGAGGGCGATGGGAAGAGCGGATATCCCTTTTCTTTATTCCCAGGGGTACAGCCCGCATCCGAAAATTTCCTTCGGTCCGCCGTTATCGCTTGGATGGGAAAGTGAAACAGAGATGATGGAGATCGAACTTGCGGGGAAAAATGACTGGAAGGATCTGTCGGAAAAGATCAATAAAAATCTTCCTGAAGGTTTAATGCTTTCTGAAGTGGTATTTGTAAGTAAAAAAGGTTTGCTGAACAAAGAAATTAAATATATAGCTTACAGGCTTAGTTTGCCGCGGGATCTTGATAAAGAATTATTAGAGAGAAAATTAAGCGCAAAATTTGCCGATAAGAAGATTGAGATCTTTAATGATGAAAGCCGTTCTGGGAACGATCTGACAAAGAATTATTTTGTTCTGAAAGTTGAAGAATCTGTGAAAATGAAGGATGTTTTAAATGAAATTACTGAATCTTCAGGATGGTTTTATATCTTTGTTAAAAGACTTGCGTTCTATGATAAAGACGGGAATAGGATTTGATGATATGAGTAAAATAAAAGTAAAAAGAGAAATCTTTATTAATGTGGGGCAAAAAGATACACGTGTCGCGTTAAGAGAGAACGGAAGATTATGCGAGATATTTTGGGAAAAAAGAGAAACCGGACGTTTAGTCGGGAGCGTTTATAAGGGCAAGATATCCAGAGTTATTCCGGGAATTCAGGCGGCTTTTGTCGATATCGGGCTGGAAAAAAATGCTTATTTGAGTTTGTCTGACGCAGGATTCCTGGGAGATGACAGCGATGGTGAAATAGAAAAAATAAGCGCGTCAAGAGCCGATAAATCGGGACCGTTTAACTCAAGTTTGAAAAGGAATCAGGAAGTCCTGGTTCAGATAGCTAAAGAACCATTGGGTGAAAAAGGCGCGAGGATAACAACACATATCGCGCTTCCCGGCAGATATCTGGTTTTTATGCCGACGGAAGACCATGTTGGAATTTCAAGGAAGATCGAAAGCGAGGAAGAAAGGACAAGGCTCAGAAAACTCGTCAAGGAGATAAAACCTCAGGGAAAAGGCATTATCATCCGGACTGTAGCGGGAAAAAGATCGAAAAAAGACCTGTCGAGCGATGTTCAATTTTTGAGCAAACTTTGGGATAAGATCCAGAAAACGTCTAATTCTGTCCGCGCGCCCAGTTTGATACATCAGGATCTGGGGATAATATTCAGGGTAATTAGGGATTTGATGTCGTTTGATGTTGTGAAGCTCGTGATAGATTCTCACAGCGAGTATGAAGAAATAATGGAATTTGTTTCATATATTCAGCCTAATTTGAAGTCGAGAGTGGAATTTTACCAGGGACAGGAACCTTTATTTTCTTTTTATGGAATTGAACATGAGATCTATGAGGCCTTGAACCGCAGTGTAAAATTAAAATGCGGAGGCCATATTGTTATTGATGAAACTGAGGCATTGGTTTCTATTGATGTTAACAGCGGGAAATTTATCGGCAAGAAGGATCTGGAAGAGACCGCGTTGAAAACCAATCTTGAAGCCGCGGTTGAAATAGCAAAGCAGATGCGTTTAAGGGATCTTGGCGGTATTATTGTAGTGGATTTTATAGACATGGAAAGAGAGGAAAATAAGGGCAAAGTGCTTGCTACTTTCCGTGAAGCGTTAAAGAGCGACCGTTCCCGTACCAATGTTGTAGCATACGGCAAATTAGGATTGGTAGAGATGACCCGGAAACGTTCGCGGCCGAGCCTTGAAAAATTATTGGGGGAGGTTTGTCCCTGCTGCCGCGGTGAGGGGATTGTACGGCCGGTTGCTGTTATTGCAGGTGAAGTATTTAATGAAATAAAGCATAAAAAATATGACCAGTTTACAAACAGGATACTGGTAAAGGTTCATAATAGCGTTGCGATCTATATACTTCGGGAGGCGATCTCGGAGGTAAGATATTTAGAAAAATTACTGAATCGGGACATTTTTATTAAGGCCGATAAGGATATAAATATGGAAAATTATGAAATTATTCAGCAGAAGGAGGTGAAATTTTATGAAAAAGGCAGTAATTGAGGCTCAGGGCAGCCAGTTGCAGGTAAAAGAGGGAGATGTTGTAACAATGGACCGTTTAAAACAAAAGCCGGGAGAAAAAATTGAATTTATTAATGTAGTTTTAGCTCAGGATGGAGAAAAACTTATTACAGATAACAAGGCTTTGAAAAAGATCAAGGTTCAGGGTGAAGTTGTTGAGGAGTTAAGAGGTGAAAAGATCCGGGTTACGAAATATAAAGCGAAAAAGGGTTATAGAAAAACTATTGGTCATCGTTCAGATTTTTCTAAAGTAAAAATAAATGAAATTAATATGTAGAAGGAGAAAGTAATGGCTACAAAAAAATCATCAGGTAGTGCTAGAAACGGCAGAGACAGCGCGGGAAAGCGTTTAGGCCCAAAAAAATTCGGTGGAGAAATTGTTAAAGCCGGAAATATTTTGGTGCGCCAGCGCGGAACTAAATATCACCCCGGATTAAATGTAGGAATAGGAAGAGATGATACTCTATTCGCGTTGGTGGATGGTTTAGTGAAATACGTTGTAAGGGGTAAGAAAAAGCTTATTAATATTACTCCGGTTGCAGCATAGAATAATGTCAGTACACTAACACGGAGCGAAGCGAGTATATGTTTATTGATCAAATGGAAATTTATGTTAAGGCGGGTGATGGAGGCAGCGGCGCTGTTTCTTTCCGCAGGGAGAAATATGTGCCTCGCGGCGGCCCTGATGGGGGAGAAGGCGGCCGCGGCGGCAGTGTTATAATAAAGGCCGATAAAAATATTAAGACGTTAGTTGATTTTTATTATCGCCCTCAATATAAAGCTGGAAGGGGCGGCCATGGGCAGGGGAATAACTGCAGCGGGAAAAGCGGCGAAGACATAGTTATGCTTGCTCCTTTAGGGACGATGCTCTACAACATGGAAACAGGTGATCTCCTTTGTGACCTTGTTGAAAAGGGACAGGAGTTTTTAATTGCCAAAGGAGGCCGTGGAGGTAAAGGAAACGCCCATTTTGCTACATCAACCCGTCAAGCACCCAGGTTCTCTCAAAAAGGTGAACCCGGTGAAGAATATAAAATTCGTTTAGACCTGAAACTTATTGCTGAGGTTGGAATAATCGGTTTGCCTAACGCGGGGAAATCGACTTTGTTAAGCCGTATCAGCAAGGCAAAACCAAAGATCGCTAATTATCCGTTTACCACTCTGTTCCCGAATTTAGGGGTGGTGGATCTGGGAGATGGGTTTTCATTTGTTGTCGCGGATATGCCCGGATTGATAGATGGCGCGGCTTTAGGAGAAGGGCTTGGCGACAAATTTTTACGTCATATACAACGCACAAAAATTTTGGTACATTTAATTGATCTTTCTAATGAAGAAGAGGGAAGAAATTTTCAGTCGGATTATGAGTCGATCATTCATGAATTGGGATTGTTCGACCCGATGCTATTGAAAAAGAAACAGATCGTAGTCGGGAATAAGATCGATATGCCGAGGGCAAAAGAAATTTTGCCTAAGGCGGAAAAGTTTTTTAAACGAAAAAAAATACCTTTTCTGACTATATCCGGTGTTAGCGGAGAAGGTTTGAAAGATTTAATCAAAGAAATCGTTAAAGTACTAAAGAAAAATGAAAAATAAAATATTTTTAGTAAAAATATTTATTTTGCTTCTGGTTTATTCTGTTTCCGCTATGCCTAAAGATCCTTCTCTTTTAAAAGAAGAACAAAAATTATTTTTATCCCGCCGTTCAAGCCAGCTTAATAAAAATAGAAATTTAAACAGGCCCTTAAAGTTAAATAAACAGTCAGTTTCAGGAACAAAAAAATATTTAGTAATTCTTATTAAAGCATTAGACAAACCTGCTACTTATGATTCCACGGATTTTGAAAAACTTCTGTTTTCAAACGGGACATTTTCTTCCGGCAGTTTAAGGGATTATTTTGCCGAAGTTTCAAATAATAAATTTAATGTTGAGGGCAGTGTTTTTGGATTTTATCCCGCCAAAAAAGATTATTCATATTATACAGATGGAAACTCAGGGCTTGGAGTTTATCCCCATAACGCGGTTAGTCTTGTTGAAGAGGCTATTGACGCGGCTGAGGCAGCGGGTGTAGATTTTTCAAAATTTGATAATGATGGCGATGGTGAGGTAGACGGTATTTTTGTCGTTCATCAGGGGGCAGGAGCTGAAGCAGTTCCAAAAGCCGATGAGGGAAATTATATCTGGTCGCATAAATGGGATATAACTTCAGGCGGCGGTACAGCGAGAACCTATGATGGTGTAAGGATCAATGAATATATTATGCAGCCGGAAACAAACGCAAAAGGAATTATGATAGAAATTGGTGTGTTTTGCCATGAATTCGGTCATTTGCTGGGCCTGCCAGACCTGTATGATACCGATTATAGTTCGTCAGGCGATGGAGTGTTTGACCTTATGTCCAGTGGGGCATGGGGAGGAGATGGAAAACATCCTGAAACTCCAACGCAACTTTCCGCGTGGAGCAAATATTATTTGCAATGGGCTAATGTTTATGATTATACGAAAATTAACGGCGTTAAAAACTTATCGCAGGTTGAAGGAAGTAATGACATTGTTAAAATTGAGGTGTATGGGAGTTCCAAGGAATATTTTCTGCTTTGTAACCGCCAAAAATCGGGTTTTGATAAGTATTTACCGGGGAGCGGACTTCTTATTTGGCATGTTGATGAAAACAGGATCAATAGTAACTGGTTAAGCGGAAAACTTAACGATGATGAATCCGCTCAGAGTATTAGTTTAATGCAGGCAGATGGTGAGCTTAATCTGCAAAAAAATGAAAATAACGGCGGTAATCAAGGTGATGGCGGAGATTTTTATCCAGGAACCACCGGGAATACGGCTTTTACAGCGGCAAGTAATCCTTCCAGTAATAAAAATAATGGAGAAAAAAGCGGTGCAGCTATTGTTAATATTAGTTCTGCTTCTTTAGTAAGTTTTACTGCAGGTACTGTGGGGCCTTTAATAACCGGCCTTGGTGAGACCTTCTGTTATCCTAACCCTTTTAAACTCAATGCGTCTACAAAAGAAATAATTATTAAATATCCGAATGATTTGCCGATAACTTTGAAAATTTATAATATTGCGGGAGAAATTGTCAGGACGCTTGATGAAGCGGGCACTGAATTGATCACATCAAGAGGCGAGGCCTTTTGGGACGGAAAAAATGACGATGGAGTTTTAGTCGGCACTGGTTTATATATTTATTTAATAGACAGCCCGCAGGGAAATTTCAAAGGGAAAATATTATTTATTAAATAAATAATAGATATATATGAAAAAAATAATTTGTTGTTTAATAGTATTTTTAGCAATTAATGGCAAAATATACGCGGGCAGCGCGGGTACCAGCGGTGCGGCTTTTCTTAAGATATTACCCGGAGTGCGCGCGCAGGCCATGGGTGGGGCATATACAGCCTTAGCGGAAGGTGTCAGCGGGATACATTGGAATCCCGCGGGGATAGCATTCAGCGGGGATAAAGAATTTTCCGCGTTATATATGAAATGGATCGCGGACATTAATTATGGTTTTTTAGGTTATGCGCAGCCCGTTGGTTCCAATGTTACGCTTGGTTTTACCGGGATTTATTTGACCACAAAAATTGAAGGCAGGGATACATTAGGCCAGAATACAGGTGATATAAATTTTAATAATTTCGCGGGAACCATAAATTATAGTTATCTTTTTAGTGAAGAATCTTCATGGGGTGTTAATCTAAGATATATAAAAGAAGATCTTGATAGCGATAAAATTAAAGCGTTAGCGTATGATGTCGGCTATCTTAGCCGTTTTATGGATGGAAAGTTCCGGTTAGGATTTGCCGTTCAAAATCTTGGCGGGAAAATAGGTTTGGATAAAAAAGATGACCTGCCGTTAAATTATAAAGCAGGGATAGCTATTTTACCTTGGAAAGATAAGCTTGCATTTGCCTTTGACGGTAATTTTCCTAATGACGCGAAACAGCGTTATAATATCGGATTAGAATATTGTCCCGCGGATTTGATAGCTCTACGCTGCGGTTACCGGTTAAATTATGACCAGAAAGGGATGGATGCGGTCTCTTTCGGCCTTGGGATCGTTCATAAAAGTGAATCCAGGATCGGGTATATTGATATTGCCTATCTGCCTTACGGCGAATTAGGGGATGTCTATAAAGTTTCATATACTATTCAATTTTAAACCGAAATATTACTTAATATTCCTCAAAAAACTCAACATGTTTCTGAATTGGCTTGGCAATTTCTTAAAACTTATTGACACGAAGTAAGAAGAAGAATAGAATTACTGTGTCGGGTTTTTCTTAGGAGGATTATATTATGGATAAAAAATTCAGGATAATTCTTTTAGCATTATTATTTTTGGCGGGGGTTACAGGAAAAATCCATCAGGTTTCAGCCATTGAAGATTTTGATCTGGAGTCTAATATCTATGTCTATTCTTTTGCGGTTCAGCTTGATGGAAAGATACTGGCTGGGGGAAATTTCAAAAGTATTAGCGGCAAGGGAAGAAACTATATAGTAAGGCTTGATCCCGACGGGGCCATTGACTCGGCATTCAGCCTGGATGCGAATAATGCTGTGTTCTCCATGGCAGTTCAGCACGACGGCAGGATACTGGTAGGGGGAGATTTTACAAGCATCGGAGGCCAGTTAAGAGAAGGTATAGCCAGGCTTAATTCCAATGGAACCCTTGATGAGACATTTAATCCTGATTTTAACAGTTATGTTACTTCCATTGAGGTTCAGCCTGACGATAAGATCCTCGTTGGAGGGATTTTTACAAGCGTATGGGGCCAGACAAGGAATCATATAGTGAGGCTTAATCCAGACGGGGCCCTTGATACAACATTTGATCCGAATCCTGATAACAATGTTTACTCGATCGTAGTCCAGCCTGATGGGAAGATACTAACAGGGGGAGGATTTACAAGCATTGGGGGCCAGTCAAGGGATCGTATCGCAAGGCTTAATTCCGACGGAACTCTTGATATGACATTTAACCCGCATTGGGAGATATCAGTAGATTCCTCAAACATTGAAGGCAACTTTGTTATCTCCATTGCAGTACAACAAAACGGCAAGATTCTGGCGGGCCGGTCTTTAACCGGCATTGAAAGGAAAGAAATAAACCATATCGTGAGGTTTAATTCTGATGGAACCGCTGATACGACATTTAATCTGGATAATAATAATAGTTATGATGGCCATTTGATCTCAGTGCAGCCTGACGGCAAAATACTTGCATGTGGAACTTTTAAAGGCATAGGGAGTGCGGGGGAAAGCTATGTAGCGAGGCTCAATACCGATGGTACAATTGACATGACATTTAACCCTTACACTGATAATCATGCCTTTTCCATTGCGGTCCGCAGGTTGAGGGAAAAAAATTAGCGGCTAAAATTTCTGCTATTTCCAGATCATTTAGTGTGGTGATCTTAATATTTTCTTCATTTCCGATAAATATTTTTACCTTCTTACCTGTTCGTTCTACAAGGTTTGAGTCATCAGTTCCCGCGAATTTTTCTTTAAAGGCTTTTTGATAGGCTTTTTTAATTAATTCATGCGAAAATATTTGAGGTGTCTGGGCAAGATATATATCCTTTCTGGGAGGGGTTTTTATTATTATTTTATCCGGTGAAGCTATTTTTATTGTGTCCCTCGCGGGAACAGCTGTGACAACAGCCTTGTATTTTTTTACTTCCTTTATTAGTTCAGGGAGCAACATTTTATCAAAAAAGGGGCGTACCGCGTCATGGACAAGAATATATTCTGACTTTGGATCACAAACATTAAGTCCGTTGGATACTGAAATCTGGCGGGTTTTCCCGCCGGCGACAATTTTTTTGACTTTATTAAATTTATATTTTATTACAATATTATTTTTTGAAAATTTAATGTCATCTTTTGGCACTGCCAATATAATTTCGGAGATAAGAGGGCTATTTTGAAAAATTGAAAGGGTGTAGGCGAGAATCGGTTTTTTATTTAAAAGATAGTATTGTTTTTTAAATCCTATACGTTTGCCCAGGCCGGCAGAGGGGATAATAACGCTGATCATTTATTTTCCTCATTTTTTAATTCCTGTTTGAATTGGGCAAAAATCATCCTGCCCGCGGTGTTTTGAAGGACGCTTGTTACCAGGGCGTCAACCTTTTGGCCGACATATCTTTTGCCGTTATCTACCACGATCATGGTTCCGTCATCCATATAACCGATTCCCTGAGAGAATTCCTTGCCTTCCTTGATTATCCTGACATGCATGGTTTCGCCGGGGAGAACGATCGGTTTAACCGCGTTAGCGAGATCATTAATATTTAAAACCCGGACTCCCTGAAGCTCCGCGATCTTATTAAGGTTGTAATCATTAGTCACAACAGGGCATGAAAGAGATTTAGCAAGCGCCACGAGTTTCGCGTCCACTTCCCGGATATCAGGGAAATTCTTATCGCTTATTTCAACTTTTAAGTTTTGTTTTTTTTGAATCTTATTTAATATATCAAGCCCTCTGCGGCCGCGGGTTCGCTTTTGGGAATCAGCTGAATCCGCTATATGATGCAATTCATTGAGAACGAACTGGGGGATAACAAGGGTTCCTTCTAAAAAACCGCTTTCAACTATTTCCGCTATACGCCCGTCTATGATCACATTCGTATCCAGGATTTTATAGCTGAACATTTGATCTCTGGGCCCAATGATAATATTAGAACCAAGAATAGTCAGATCCCCGCCTTTTTTAACTGCCAGAGTGATACCAAAATACCCGCAAATAAGATTAAGAAAAATACGGACAAAGATCGCAAGTTCTTCATTGTTAATGGGAAGAAATAAGGTAAACGCGAGATTAGCCAAAGTTAACCCGGCGGCAAGCCCTAAAATAATTATAAGAATATTTTTAAGTGATACTTTTTTCAGCCGCTCTTCAGCAGCTATTATAATTAAAGCAATTAAAACCCCTATGGTAGTTCCGATATAAGGGGATAATTTTGTGAATAATTGATTTGTAAGCCTATAGCTTAACAGGCCTGAGATGATAATAAAAATAAATCTTATAAGTGTTATTCCCATGTTATCTCCTATTCAAAATCTGTTGCTTCTTCAACAGATGATATCCCTTTAAATGTAATATTCGGAATTTTATTAATATTTTTTAGATTATATTTGGGAAGGACTATTTTTTCAAAACCAAGTTTTTCGGATTCATTGATCCTTTTTTCAATATAATTTATGCTTCTAACCTCGCCGCCAAGCCCGACCTCTCCCATAACAACCATTTTTTCATTGAGCGGAATATTTCTGAATGAAGAATAAATAGCCATGGCAATTCCAAGGTCCGCGGAAGGTTCTGATACATCCAGTCCTCCCGTTACATTAACAAAGATATCCTGTGAAGCAAGGGAAAGCCCGAGGCGTTTTTCAAGGACCGCCACGATCAAAATAAGCCTGGAATAATCTATGCCGGTTGATTTTCTTTGCGGGATATTAAAACTGGAGGAACTTACAAGCGCTTGTATTTCAACGAGAATAGGGCGTGTTCCTTCCATCATTACTGTAATTACAGAACCCGGTGTTTTTTTTGGCCGTTCAGTTATAAATACAGAGGAAGGATTTAACACCTCCGTCAATCCCTTTGATTCCATGTTGAAGATCGCCACTTCTGAAGTTTTACCGAAACGGTTTTTAATAGTCCTGAGTATCCTGTAATTATGATGCAGGTCTCCTTCAAA
This sequence comes from bacterium, assembly GCA_028719205.1. Lineage (GTDB taxonomy): Bacteria > JACRDZ01 > JAQUKH01 > JAQUKH01 > JAQUKH01 > JAQUKH01. The sequence continues at coordinate 82,186 of JAQUKH010000005.1, read as the reverse complement.
ATATAATACAGTATCAACCAGATGTTCCAGTGTTTTAGGGCCCGCCAGGGCTCCATCCTTTGTTACATGGCCTATTATGATGGTTGCTATTGATTCATTTTTAGCCAGCGTCATTAAGTGATTCGCGCATTCCCTTATTTGGGTAATTGTCCCGGGTGAGGATGGTATTGAATTTTTATATATTGACTGGATTGAATCAATAATTACCAGTTTGGGTTTAGTTTTCTGGATCTGGTCCAAAATGACTTCCAGAATATTTTCTGAAAGCAGGTAAATGGATTCGGAATTTATCGATAACCGTTCTGCCCGGTGTTTTATTTGTTTGAGAGATTCTTCTCCTGATACATAAAGTATTTTACCGTATTTTTTTGCGAGGTTATCGGCTGTTTGCAGGATCAATGTGGACTTTCCGATACCGGGTTCTCCACCGATCAGGATTAAAGAACCTGGTATGATACCTCCGCCAAGCACCAGGTCAAATTCTTTCAGGCCGGTACTTAGTCTTTCTTCGGATCCGATCTCTATTTTGTGGAGCAGTTGAGGTGAATTTGCCGCGGATATGTTTTGTATATGTGGAGAAAGATCCTCTTCAATTTCTTCAATGAAGCTGTTCCACTGGCTGCAGTCAGGGCATCTCCCCAGCCATTTTGGGGAAGTAAATCCGCATTGCTGGCATACATATCTGACTTTTAATTTAGCCATGCGTTTCATCTTCCCAGTATAAAAACCTGCCGCATTTATCACAATTTAGAAGTTTTTTGTTAGGTTTTACTTCATTAATAAGTTGAGGAGGCAGGCTCATATGACATCCAAGACAAACTTCTCTGGTAAAATTAATTTTTGCTACAGCTATTCCTTCTTTAGATCGTAGTATTTGTTCATACTTGAATAATATTTCTTTAGGGATATCTTTCATTAATACAGTCCTTTGCTGTATTTTTTCTTCAATAACATTATTTATTTTATTTAATGCTTCCTCTTTTATTTTTTTTTCTTTGTCCATCTTATTTTTTTCTTCAGAGAATATTTTTTCCTCGTTTTTGATGTTTTTCTCCTGCGTTTCTATTTTATACATAACTTCCAATTCCGTTTCCTCGATTTTTACCTTTTCCTTCTTTTTATTTTCTATTTCAAATATAAGCGTGGAATATTCTTTATTCGTGGATATTTGAGAAAGCTGGCTGTTTAATTTAGTTATTTCAGTATCTTTTGTCTCTATTTCACGTTCTTGATCTCTCTTCAATTTTTGAAGTTCAGAAATTAAATTTTTTGTATCCAGCAATTGTTTCTCTTTCGCGTGAAATACAGTAAGATCATTATTTATATCCAGAGGTATTTTAAGTGAATCTTTTTTTAAATTCAGAATTTCAGTATCCATTTTTTGGAGGTCAATTAATTTTGATAATATAATATTCATGATTTTGTTATAATTTTAATAATATTTTTTGAAGTTTATTCCAGAATTTATATTCCAGGAATGTAATAATTATACTTACTCCGCAAAGTCCCAGAAAAAGAAAAATTACTCTTTTCATAGTATTATTGGAGAGATCATTATTATCGGAGATTTCATTATACGCCTGATTTTTTAATTTCAAAGCCATTTCTGTAATTTCTTTTCCCATGCTTATCAGATTTTTCTCAATCTGATCTTTTTGGTCCCATGTAGACGAATTTTCAAGAAGGGATGAAGTTTTATCATATTTGTCAAGTGTATCTTTTATCAGCTGGACTTGTGTGTTTAAAGCGGAACTTAACTGCAATTCTGATAATTCATCAATAAGTTTTCGGGTTTCTTTAATGTAAGGTGTCAGCGAATTTGTATTCTTGGTATAACCTGAAAGAAATTTATATGCTTCCATTTGTGATGAAAGTATATTTGTATATATACCTTCGCATAGTTTTACCATTGGCTGATATTTATCTATAGTTTGATTCAGCCGTTTCTTTATTTGTAATACACCGGTTATTCCTACTATATTAATCGAAATGACCAATATTACAAGTATTGAAAACCAATATTGAATTTGACTTCCGACAGGTTTTTCTCCCATAAATAACTCCTCATTTAAAAATAAAATTTAGTTTTTGCGAAAAATTATGATTGCTCAGTTCTGAATGATTATAAACCGCAATTAAAAAATCAATGTTGTCTTTTGAATTAAATTGAACGTCCTCCGTATCGGAAGTAGTAAGTGTGCGTTCAAATTCTACTACCCAGTAATTTTTATCCCACGATCCGGAAGCAAGAACATCAGCCCGGCTGCCGGAAGGTTTTTGAGTAAGAAATTGAGGGATGGTTTCCCCTGAAAAAGCGGTTGCTATATCCTGCCGGTAAGGAGAATTTCCTTCATCAGGCAGATATTGAAGATATATTTTTTTATTATTTTTCGTTTTGACTTCGTATGAGCGGGGTAATCTTCTTAAACTCATTATTTCTTTTTTATCATCGGCAAATCCCGATGGATTAGTTAACGCAGCCCGCCAGTCCCAAATGTCCGCTATGGAATCTATTCCTTCATCAGGGCAGGAAGCGAAATTACTGTTTATTGAAAATTTAATAACCAGCCTGTCTTCGCGGCTGTCATTTTCTAAATAGGTTTTTCTGTTTTTATCCCATACCCATAATCTATGCAAATAATCATTACTAAAGTCCTGCCATTTAAAAATAAAAAATATTTTTTCTTTTGTATGGATGGATTTAACCTGTATATTTTGAATATCCAGATTACCCGAAAGGCTTATAATAGTAAAGGGTGCTATATCCCAAGCGCTATCTGATTCTTTACCGTCGATGACCGGTGTAAGATTTGTTTCATATGAATAGACAACGTTGTCTTTTTTAACAGGAGGTGTTTTTTCTTTAGGGATTGATTTAGGTTCTTCTTTTTTTATCTCTTTCACTTTTGGTATTATCTGCTCCTCAGGTGTAATATTATATGTAAAATAGAAATTATACGAGTCACTTTCAGGTATTATTTTAAATTCAATGGGGTTTCCGCCTACATTGAATTCATTCATATCATTGTCTTTGAATTCATAATCAGCCATCGACATTTTGTAAAGTGTAAATTTACTGCACGAAAAAGTTATTTTCATTTCTTTTTTAACACCGGGAGGAGGGGTGCCGATAAATTGATAATTGGCGGTGGTAATATTAAACAAAACTGAAGTATCCACATGGGTATAACTAAAATTTTTTATATGAATATTGGTTTTACCGAAATCTTTTATTATCTTGTCCTGCTCCTGTCCAAGGGAATCACGGGCGATTGTTTTTATAATTGAACGGTTTAAAGATATCATAATGATTGCCGGGAATTCTTTACATTCTATTTTTTGCATAAAGGAAGGGAATATCAGTTCAATTACTAAAATCAAAAAAAATAAGAAAATACTCACGGGTTTATTTATCATTCTATCCTCAAAAAAAATATTAGTTATGATAACACAGGATAGGAGTAAAGTAAATTATTTTTTTACTCAGGTTTATCCCCTTCGAGGATAACAAGAACTAGAAGCGGAAAGAACCTGACTTTCAGTCAGAACCTTCCGCTTAAGTCTTGTTTATGGCTGGATAAATTGGTTTGCCGTCCAATGCATTTCTTCCAGCATTTGTTCGGCTATGCTTGTTTTTAAAAAGATCGACGCGAATTTTTCAATATCTTTGAGAGATTGCATAATTTCACGGGGGGTATTGGCTTTTTGTATTTTTTCCTCAATGAGCTTGCCTTTTCTTCCCATAAATTTAACAGCTAACGTGCCGATCTCTCTTTTTATCGGATTTATATCGATTGTTATAATTTCAACCGCTTTTTTCTCTTCCTCGAGATGTTCTTTCATTATTAAGTGTCTTACTAAAGGCCCTCGAACAAGCGTGGATGAAATATTAGGAGAGGGGGTTAAGATCGCAAGCTGGGTAGCCAGATAATCATCAGCTAATAATTTTTTCTTTGCCACGGTTAATTACCTCCTTAGCCAGTTCGTTATATGCCTTTGCCCCATATGATCCCTTGGCGTATAACTGTACCGGTTGATGTGCTATTGGTGCTTCTGCGATATGGATCCGTTTTCCAATAACTGTTTCAAAAACTTGTTTGTCAAATTGTTTTTTTAATTGGTCAAGAATTTCTCTGGCCAGATTAGTGGATGCGGTGTAAAATGTAGGTAAATATCCCATTATTTCAATATCGGGATTAAGATTTTGTTTTATGCTGGATATAACTGAATGCAGCTGGACGATTCCGTCCAATGAGAATTTATCCTCGCTTTTTATCGGGATCAATATTTCTTTAGCGCAGGTAAGGCAGTTAATTGCCAGAAGGTTTAGTGATGGCGGGCAGTCAATAATAATAAATTCATAATTATTAGAGATAATTGAGATCCGGTCTCTTAACATAATTCTATTATCAATATTAGTTTTATACGGCAGGTCTAATTCTACCGACGACAGGTTCCTGTGCGAAGGTATTAAAAACAAATTATCCACCATAGTTTCCAGAATGATTGTGGAGATATTAAAAGTTTCCGCGGGGGCCGTAAAAAGCTGGCAAACGGTATTTTCCTGGGTTAATGGGCGAACCCCTAAGCTTGAACTGGTATTTGACTGATGATCTATATCAATAAGCAAAGTCTTATGGCCCATCATCGCAAGCCCGGCACTTAAATTTACCGCGGAGGTGGTTTTACCGACGCCGCCTTTTTGGTTAACTATTGCAATTATTCTTGTATTCATTTTGTTTAGATTATATTTTAATATTAAATTTTTTACAATGTTTTTTTTAAATAATATAATAATTAAATTCTAAGACATTATCGGTTTAAAATAAACAGACTTTAATTTAAAAAAAAATAAAATATTTCTTGCTAAATGAAATAATTTTATATATAATATGTCTTTTTCAATAATAAATGGATTTACATAAAAAAATATTTTTGTAAAGTTCAGGGAGGTGATCGGTGTTGAGAAATTATGAAGTAATTTATATTATTAATCATAACAAGACAGATGAAGAGGCAGAAGAAATAATTAACAAGTTCCAGCAGATAGTGATTTCCACTGGCGGCAAAATTGAAACTATTGAAAAGTGGGGCAGGCGGAAATTATCTTTTATTATCGAAAAAGAAGGTAAAGGAAACTATGTTTTTATGAAGATCAACTGTGAAGCAAAGACTTTAGATGAGCTTGTTAGGAATTTCAGATTGAACGATAGTATCATCAGACATTTAGTTACAAAAGTGGAATAAATTATTATAATATCGGTAAGACAGGGGAAGAAAATGGCCGACTTAAGATTAGGAACGTTAAACAGGGTTTTTTTGATAGGGCGTTTAACCAGAGATCCTGAATTGCGTTTTGTGCCAAGCGGGACAGCAGTGGTAAATTTCAGGATCGCGGTTAATCGTTTATACAAAACGACCTCCGGAGAGAAAAAAGAAGAGGTTTGTTATGTGAATATTGTGGCATGGAGAAAACTGGCTGAACTTTGCGGAGAATACCTTAAAATGGGAAGCCCTGTACTTGTTGAGGGCCGGCTCCAGAGCAGGTCTTGGGAAACAGAAGACGGGCAAAAGAGAAGTAATCTTGAAGTAGTTGCCGATAAAATCGAATTTTTAGGAAAATTACCGCAATCAGCTTCCAGCGACAATGATTTTGCTGATAGTTTTAAAGAAGAAACGGATGATTTAAAAAACAATGATGGAGATGTGCCATTTTAATCGGGGAGGTGCTTTAATATGTTTATGGAAAGAAATACAAATTCAAGAAATTCAAAAAATTCTAAAGATGCAAAAAATGCGAAATTAAAGAAGGCTAAGATAATTGTAAAGCCTAAAATTTGCAAATTTTGTACAAATCCGGATTGGACAATAGATTATAAAGACGTAAACCGTCTTAGGAGTTTTGTGTCTGAGAGAGGAAGAATTATTCCTAAAAGAATATCCGGCAGCTGCGCTGTACATCAACGTAAGATCACAGCGGCAATAAAAAAGGCCAGAGATATCTCAATATTACCATTTGTAGCAGAATAGGTCAGGAGGATCAATGAAAGTCATACTTATACAAGATGTTGAAAAATTAGGCAACAGAGGAAAAGTCCTTGAGGTTAAGGAAGGGTATGCAAGGAATTTTTTATTACCAAAAAAATTAGCTTTAGTCGCAACTCCTTCTAACATTAAAGTTTATGAAGCGGAAAAAGCCCGCTACGAGAAACTTGACAAGCAAAAAGTTGAAGACGCGAAAACTTTAGCCGGCAAAATAGAAAGTTTAACTTTAACAATAACCAGAAAATGCGGCGAAGAGGATAAATTATTCGGATCTGTCACTTCGGCTGATATACAGGAGGCTTTAGAAGCGCAGGGTGTTGTTATCGATAAAAGAGACATCCATCTGGATGAACCTTTAAAAACACTGGGCGTTCATACTCTACCATATAAAATTCATAAAGATGTTGTCTGCAATATTAAAGTTTCAGTTGTAAAAGAATAATAGTTAAAGAAAAAATCAGATAAAATATAGGGAGATGGTGCAAATACAGCCTTCTCCCTATTTGTTTTTAACTGTTATTTTTCAAAATGTAAACCTGATAATTTTATTTCATAATAATTTTTGATTTTTTCGCCTTTGGTTTTTACTTCCAGATCGTAAAACCTTATTGATTTGATCTTAGTATTTGATATTTTATTCGAGATTTTTTCTCCAAGATTTATTTTATAATTTTCCCATTCCTTTTTCGTGTTTTGGATTTCAACAAGCGCTTTATTGTCATTATTGCCGCCGATAATGAGCTCTCCGTCTGTATTCCTGGCCATAATATTAAAATTAAAAAGATCTGCTTCTGTTTTTACATCCAGAGACATTATGGGATTTTCTTTAATATTAATAACAAGATCATCGGGTATAACAATATCCAGCCATCCGCCGGATGAAACCGGCATTTCATATCCAAATAATGAAATAATTCCGCCATCATCATCATATACAGTTCCTTCTCTCGGATGAATATCTCCTTCCATAATAAGGTTATTATATTGATCGATCACATTTTTAGATATAAAAGGCTGGGGTATCAATGATGTTCCCTCACTCTCTTCCGGCGCGTAACCATATCCGTCATACCGGAGCAAAGAACCTGCGGGTTTTTGAGTAATAGTTATCTCTTTAAAACCCCATTTTCCCGGATATGTAGGATTGGAAATAATAAATTTATTTATTATTGTATTCGTATTGATAAAATGGGAGAATTCACGCAGGTTGACAGAAACAAGATTTTCTTCAATATCGCTTGGAAACTCTATATATTTTTCCACAACTATTTCGCCATCCGAATTGATGAGCTTAATATTAATGCTATATACATTTGATCCATAATCGCTTTTATTAATTTTTTCAAAATCGCTGTTTACAAAATTGAAATTAATATACCGGTTATTTTTAATATCTATTTGGTTAATATCCTTGCGGATAATTCCGCTATATTTACCTTTGAAATACAGCCACCCCTGTCCAAATTCAATATTTTCAATAAAATCTTCTTCATCTGTTTTATCTCTTTCCCAGGCCTTTCCGGTCAATATATTTAAAACATATTGCGATGAACTATCATATGAGTTTCTATTATCTGAAGATTGCGCGCAGGTTATGCCGGCAGACAATAAATTTAAACAATATAAAACAGTTATTAAAATAATATAAGGAGAATAACGCACACTGCCTCCTTTTTAATTATATCAGATATTAATGGATAAATTATTAAATATATTTTTGTTTTGTTTAAATTAGAGATAAAATAATCTTGACATTTGTGATATACTATTTCTTTAAAAAGTTATTTTTATAAGGATGTAATTTATGAAAACCTCCGAGGCGAATTTTGAAAAGCTTCCTCAAAATTATGAGGCGGAACAGGCAGTCATCGGATCGATGATACTTGATCCTGAGGCTATGGGAAAAGTATTAGAGATCTTAAAAGAAAATGATTTCTATCGGATCGCTCACCGTAAGATCTTTTCTGCCATTGTTGAACTCTATGAACTAAATCAGCCTGTTGACCTGATAACTTTAACTGAGAACCTGCGTAAAAATAATTTATTGGAGGAGATCGGCGGCGCGGCCGCGCTTACCGCTATTTTAGAGAATACTGATACGACTGCCAATGTGGAACACCATTCTAAAATTGTTAAGGAAAAATCAACTCTTCGGGAACTCATTAATGCCGCGGGGCATATAATGTCTGAAAGCTTATCTGATGAAAAGGAAACTGATTCAATATTAGAAAATGCAGAACGCCTTATTTTAGATGTTTCAAAAGAAAAAATGAAGCAGGGCTTTGTTGCTGTAAAAGATATTTTAAAAGGGACCTTTGATAATATTGAAAAGATGTATCAGCGGAAAGAGTATGTTACCGGGGTATCAACAGGTTTCCCAAAATTTGACATGTTAACAGCCGGTTTACACAAAGGAGATCTGATCATTGTAGCCGGCCGTCCGTCAATGGGGAAAACCAGTTTATGTTTAACAATGGCGCAGAATATAGCTGTGGAACAAAAAATCCCTGTAGCAATTTTCAGCCTTGAAATGTCGCGTGAACAATTAGTTCAGCGTTTGCTTTGTGCGGAGGCAAGGGTCAATGCTCATGATGTCCGTTCCGGATTTATAAGGGACTCTGATTGGCCGAAATTAACGATCGCGGGCGGAAAATTGGCGGAGGCACCTATATATATTGATGACAGTTCAATGATGTCGGAATTAGAGATGAGGATCAAGGCCCGGCGGTTAATGAGCACTCAAAATGTAGGTTTGATCATTGTGGATTATTTACAACTTATGCAGTCCGCGAGAAGGACAGAAAACAGGCAGCAGGAAATTACTAATATTTGCCGTTCCTTAAAGGCATTAGCAAAAGAATTAAATGTACCTGTAATGGTTTTATCACAGCTTAGCCGTGCAGTGGAGTCAAGAACTGACCATAAACCCCAGTTGTCGGATCTAAGGGAATCTGGTTCGATCGAACAGGATGCCGACCTTGTTATTTTTATTTACAGGAAAGAATACTATGATGATGAACCTTCTCCAGAAATTGAAAATATTGCCGAAATAATAATAGGTAAACAAAGAAACGGGCCTATTGGAAGCGTGGAGTTGACTTTTATTAAAGAATACACTAAATTTGAAAATTTATCACATCAGGAAGAGAATGGTTGATGATAAACAAAATGGAATATAGCTGGGTAGAGATTGATTTATCGGCGTTAGTTCATAATCTTAATGAAGTGAGAAGAGTAGTCGCCCCAAAGGTTGAAATCTGCGCTGTTGTTAAAGCAGACGCTTACGGGCACGGAGCTGAAAAAATAGCTGAAACTTTGGCTGATAACGGAGTAAGCAAGTTTGCCGTGGCTAACTTAAAAGAAGGAAAACAACTTCGCCAGGCAGGGATACCCGGGTCCATTATTCTTTTACAGCCGTCTTTTCCTGAAGAGGCGCAGGAAATTATTGATTTTCATCTTACTCCGACTGTTTTAACTCTGGATTTCGCGAAAAAATTAGATCAAATATCAAAAAAAAGAAATAAATCATATCCTGTACATATAAAAGTTGACACGGGAATGGGACGGCTTGGTGTTTCATTAGATTCTTTTTGGGAATTTGTTGAAAAAATTAAAAATCTTAAAAACTTAAAAATTGAAGGTGTTTTTTCACATTTTGCTAAAGCGCACAGCGATAATGATTTTTCAGAAAAACAATTAAGATTATTTAAGAATTTAATTAAGGGGTCTGAAAATAAGGGTATTCATATTCCCTGCCGGCATATGGCTAATAGCGCCGGTATACTGAATTATCCTGACTCGCATTTCAATTTAGTGCGGCCGGGAGTGATACTTTACGGCCTTTATCCTGATGATGCGAAAGAATATCCGAAAAAAATATCCCTGAAACCGGTTATGAGTTTGAAGTCGAGAATAATTTTTGCGAAGGAAGTTAAAGCAGGATGCGGCCTGAGTTATAATCATACATATCATCTGACAAAGAAGGCGGTTATTGCCACGCTTCCGATAGGATATTCGCATGGATACAGCCGGGTTCTATCCAATAAAACTGAAATTATTTTTAGAGGGAAAAAATATCCCCAGACGGGTACGATCTGTATGGATAGCCTTTTGGTTAATCTTGGTAAGGCAGAACCTGAACGGGGAGAAGAGGTTGTGCTTATGGGCAGGCAGGGCAGGGCGATAATTACCGCTGAAGAAATAGCTAAAAAAAGCGGGACAATCAATTATGAGATAACCTGCCGGTTTGGCATGAATGCTGAAAAGGAATATATATGATAAAGATCTCTGAAGCTTATAAGAATTTTGATGAAAAAAAAGTTTTAAACGGCGTAAATCTGGAAATAAAAAAGGGTGAATCCGTAGTAATTATTGGAAGAAGCGGTTGTGGAAAAAGTATTTTGCTGAAATTGATAATCGGGATCATGAAGTCTGATAAAGGGCAGATCCTTATTGACGGTGTTGATATATCAGGCCTTAAAGAACGGGAATTAAATAATTTCAGGCGAAAGTTCGGCATGCTGTTCCAGGGCGCGGCGTTGTTTGATTCTTTATCCGTGGGAGAAAATGTTTCCTTCGGATTAAATGAACAGAAAAAATATCCAAGGGAATTTATTGACCAGATCGTAGCTGAAAAATTAAAGTTAGTAGGATTACCCGGGGTTGAGAAATTGAGCCCTTCCGAATTATCCGGCGGTATGAGAAAGAGAGTCGGATTAGCAAGGGCTATCGCCACAAATCCGGAAATAGTGCTTTATGATGAACCTACGACAGGTTTGGATCCTATTATGGCAGACGCGATCGACAGCTTGATCAGTGATCTCAATAGAAGCCTTAATGTCACGTCAGTAACTGTTACCCATGATATGAGGAGCGCTTACAAAATTGCCGACAGGATAGCGATGCTTTATGAAGGAAAGGTAATTTTTTACGGGACGCCGGATGAGATAAAAAGTACAACCGATCCCGTAATCAAGCAATTTATAACCGGGAGCTCAAAAGGCCCGATTACAGCCAATTAATTTAATTAATACAAAAAATATGCGTTATTTAGGAATAGATTACGGAGAAAAGAGGATTGGCCTGGCAATTTCTGATCAACTGGGAATTATAGCGGGAAAACTGAAGACACTTGAGAATCTTTCATGGAGCAACGCGGTTTCCGAATTGCAAAGGATAATAAACGAACATTTAGTTGACGGAATAGTTATAGGCCTGCCGAAAAATCTTAAGGGTGAGGAGACTCCGCAAACCCTTAAAGTTAAAGAATTTATTGCTTTTATTAAAGGGAAAATAATAATACCGGTTTATGAATGGAATGAAATGTTCACTTCCAAAGAATCAAATAATGTTCTTATAGGCGGGGATGTTTCAAGAAAAGATAGAAAAAAATTCGTAGATCAATTATCCGCGGTTTTGATCTTACAGGGATACCTAGACAGCCTTAAATCTACCTTCCGGCAAAATGACGATGAAAACTAAAATATTAATATTTTGTTCAGTAATAATTATTCTATTCGCGGGATCATATTTTTATGATATTTATTCCCCGTTTGATTTTGTCGAAGGAAATAAGTCAATAATAATAACCATTCCCCAGTCTGTTTCAGCAAGAGAGATCATAAAAATATTAAAATCCAACCGAATTATCAGAAATGAATTTATTACCAGAGTTTTTCTGAAAATAACGGGCTGGGATTCAAGCCTTCTGGCCGGGGAATATGAATTTTTTTCACCTTTATCAACAAAGGAAGTTTTAAAAAAAGTCCATCTGGGTGAAATTAAGGGGATAAGGATAACCATACCCGAGGGTTATACGAATGTTGAGATAGCGGAACTTTTGGCAAGTTTAAAATTAGTAGATAAAGAAAAATTTGTCGCGTTAAGTAATAAAGAAGAAGGCTTTTTGTTCCCGGATACTTATTATTTCTACAAAGGTATAAGTGAACAGAAGATCATTGATCTCATGAGAGAACAATTTAATAATATTATTTTACCCCTGGCCGCCCGGAAGGATAAAGAAATTAATTTAGACCTGAGAGAATGTGTAATATTAGCCTCTATTGTTGAAAAGGAGGCTAATAATGACAGAAAAATGGTTGCTTCTGTTTTTCTTAACCGTTTGCGTAAAAAGATCAAACTCGAATCGTGTGTTACGGTTATGTATGCTATTGGAAGGCATAAAAACAGTTTGTATAATAATGATTTAAGGATAGATTCGCCTTATAATACTTATCTCCATTATGGACTTCCGCCCGGGCCGATCGGTAATCCCGGGAGATCCGCATTGGAGAGTGTTTTTAATCCTGCCAAGAGCGATTTTTTGTTTTTTGTATCCCGTCTGGACGGAACTCATGAATTCAGCCGTACATTACAGGAACATGTAACAGCTAAAAATAAATATAAAAAAATTTCGAAGAAGATATAAAGGTAAATTGATCTTTTCCGATAATGAATTCAAGATGCAATTTAAAAAAATATTCAAAAAGAAAAAAATAAAGCAAAATGTGAAAAAGGTCCGGGTAGGCCCGATATTTAAAACCAAACAAGATGAAGTTACTGAAATAATATTTCTCCTCTTAAAAATGAGCGCTATTTTTTTATTTTTCTTCTGGATATTCCGTCCATAATTCTTCGAAAAAAACCAGTTCTTGACATAATTTTTACTTGAGGTATAATATCCTATTATGGGTGTTTTGTTTTTACAGGTGAAAATGGGGGGAATCATGGATGCTAACCGTAAAAATGTTAAATTATTTTTTATTGGAGTGATCAGTTTTATTTTATTGTCAGGTTTTACACCCGATGAAATTCGGGAAAAATTGGAAAAGGGAGATGAGTTAGTCTCTGAGAAGAAATATACTGAGGCTGATAAAATATTAAATGAGGTTCTGCGGGAGGTTAATAAAGAAAACCCTAATCCGCAGGAAGAGTTATCAAAAAATATAGTTGTCCCGAGAATATATTTCAGCCTGGGAGATAGCCAGAATAAACAGGAAAAATATGAAAATGCAAAATCCTACTTTGAAAAGATAGTTAATTCGCAATTTAGATCATACTGGGACGTAAAGGCAATTTATAATATTGGACTGATTGATTATGGCCTTAAGAACTATAAAGAAGCAAGAGGCAGCTTTAACCGCGTACTTACTGAATATCCTGATTCAGAAGAAGCTCCGCAGGCGCAGTATTATATAGGTTTATGTTATGAATTAGAAGGGCTTAATACTGAGGCAATAAAATCTTATGAAAATTTTTTAAAGCTTTACCCTGAACATCTCTGGGCAGAAAAGGTTAAGGCAAAATTGAATAAGCAGGGGCGTTAAATTTAACGCCCTTACCGGCATGATTAATCATTAGCGAGGGATTGGAATGATTAGTTTCGAAGAGGCAAAAGAAATTTATTTGAACGGTATCGGTGCGTCCGGGCAGGAATTGAGCCATTTAGTGGAAAAAGCCGGCCAAAGTGACCTACCTGTATTGATTCAAGGGGAAAAAGGAACAGGTAAAGGTATCATAGCTCAGGCGATCCATAGGGGAAGTGCGCGCTGCGGCAGGCCTTTTGTGAGCGTTAACTGCGCGGTGTTTTCTCCTTCGGATTTATATTGCGAGCTTTTCGGGATCAAAAAAGATTTGGATTCCAAAAGCGAAAATATCTATGCCCTGACTCTGGCTGATTCGGGGACTTTATTAATTTCCGGGATCGATAAGACTGATACTGCGGTTCAGGCCAGATTGCTGGATGTCATGGAAGGCCTTTATCCGTATCAGGTAGATATGCGATTTATAGGTATTACCCGGCAGGATCTTTATAGCGAAGTTTTAAAAAATAATTTTAATGAAAATTTATATTACAGGCTCTCGGTCCTGACTATTAATCTTATTCCGCTCCGTCATCGAAAAAATGATATTCCGTTAATAGCTGAAAAAATAATCAGGAATAATAAACAAAATATTTTAAAGGGTTTTTCTAAAGAAGCATTGGAGGTTTTGACAGCATACGATTGGCCCGGTAATATGCGGGAATTAGAAAGTGTGATAAAACGGGCGGCTGTTTTAGCTGAAAATGAATATATATCCCCAAGAGACATAATCTTTCCCAAAGAACGTTTATCAGATATCCCTGAAATTAAAAATGAAACTGTTCCCTGTGATATCAGCTCCGGAATATTAATTGATAATTTAAAATCTGACACCTCCTTTTTAGATAAACAAATAACTCCTTCTGATGATTTATATTACCGTGAAACGATCAAAAAATTCAGCCATGTGATCAATTGCATTTTAAATATAAATGAATTGTTAAAAACTATTATTAATATGATCCTTGAGGTTATGCATGGAGAGAGTATATCTCTCCTGCTTCTCGATAATTCCGATTGGGAATATAGTATAAAAGATATGGTTGGCCTTTCCGAAGAGTTAAAAGAAAAATTTTATTTTAAACCTTCCAAACAATTAGTCAAGCTTTTAGTGGATGATGGTAAGATCTTGATCCTCAGTGAGTTAAAAAATAAATTAGTATATCCGGAATATAGTGAGATGGCCAAGTTTATGGAGGATATTAATGCTGATATTTGTGCTCCGCTGATCATCGAGGGTTTTCTTATCGGATTTTGTAATTTAGGATTTGATAAAAAGCTAAAAAATGATACAGTGCCTGATTTGGAGCTTTTTTATATTCTTTCCGCCCAGGCTGCAAGCGCCATAAAGAGCGCGTTAACTTACAGCCATATTTTAGAAACAAAAGATGCCAAGGAAAATATTTTAAAAAACATTATGAGCGGGATAATTACCGTTAATATAAAAAATAAGGTTACAACTTTTAATAAACGTGCCGAAAATATAACAGGATATAAGGTAGAAGATGTTTTAGGCAAAGATGTCAGCATAATAGGCAGTAAGTTTGCTGAGATCATATCTGGCGCCTTGATAGAAGGAAAAGCTTATGTCCGGGTTGAATTGAAGATCCCAACCAAAGACAAAGTGATGGTTACTATCGGCATGAGCACATCTCACTTAAGAGATGAAGCCGGTAATCTGGTTGGAGTGATTGTTGTTTTTGCTGACCTTTCAGAAGGCCTGCAGATCGAAACTCAGATCAGGCGGACAGAAAGGCTGGAATCTTTAACTACACTGGCAACGGGTTTGGCTCATGAAATAAAAAATCCGTTAGTTTCAATAAAAACCTTTACTCAGCTTTTGCCGCAGAAATTTAATGATAAAGAGTTCAGGAATAATTATTATGAGGTTGTAACCAAAGAGATCGAACGGCTGGATAATTTGATCGAGAAACTGGTAAATTTTTCTCATTTAGGTAATCCGAATTTCAGCAGGCACAAAATAGAGGGGATTGTGCTTGGATCTCTGAATATTCTGGAAGATGAGATCCTTAAAAGAAAGATAGAGATAAAACAGGATTTTGAGGGAGATACTTTTGATATTTTACTGGATCCCGAACAGATTAAAATTGTTTTTTGTAATGTGTTAGCTAATGCGATTGAATCAATGCCCAAAGGAGGAGTTGTTTCAATTGTTGTAAAAAATCAGAAATTAAGGCAATTGAGGAATCTGGACGAAAAGCTGTATGATGAATCTTTTCTTACAGAAGGTGATTTTGTTGAGATCATCGTTCAGGATACCGGATGCGGGATTGATGAAAATAATTTAAATAAGATCTTTAATCCGTTTTTTACTACAAAATACGGCGCCGTGGGATTAGGTTTAACTATTGTTCACCAGATCATAGAAGGGCACAATGGAATAATAAAAATTAAAAGCGTGGAAGGCCAGGGTACTACGATTTCGATAAACCTTCCTGTAGAACAAAATAAAATAAAAAGTCATGATAAATAAAATAAAAAAGAAATTATTAATAGTTGATGATGAGATGAGCAGCCGCGAATCGCTCCGTATGGTTTTTAATGATATGTATGATATTGTTATGGCAGGTAACGGAGAGGACGCTATTATTTGTTTAAAAGAGAAAGATTTTGATCTGGTCATGCTTGATATTGTTATGCCCGGGATGAGCGGATTGGATACACTGGCGAAAATAAAGCAGACCCAGCGCAGTTTGCCGGTTATTATACTCACTGCCACCAGAATGGTTGATACTGCGGTTAACGCGATGAAAGCCGGCGCGTATGATTATATTATTAAACCCTTTAATATTGAAGAATTGAAATTGGTAGTTAAAAAATCGTTAAAGGATAAGGAATTATATGAAGAAGTCAAACATCTCAGGTCTGAGGTAAAGAGGTCCTATAGAATAGAAGATATTATAGGCACCAGCCGGGATGTAAAAGATGTCAATACATTAATTAAGCAAGCCGCCCAAACCAAGGCTACGATCCTTATTCATGGCGAGAGCGGAACAGGCAAGGAATTAGTGGCAAAAGCGATCCATTATCACAGCCCCAGGACAAATAAACCCTTTATCGCGATTAATTGCGCGGCAATTCCTGATACCTTGATCGAATCTGAGCTCTTCGGGCATGAGAAAGGCGCGTTTACGGATGCTTTCAGACAGCGGCCCGGAAAGTTTGAACTGGCACATGAGGGGACGCTCTTTCTGGATGAGATCGGGGAGTTGAGCGTTATGACTCAGGCGAAGATCCTTCGTGTCCTGCAGGAAAAGGAATTTACGAGAGTGGGAGGATCCGATAATATTTCAGTGGATATCCGTTTGGTTACTGCAACCAATAAAGACCTTCAAAAAGAAGTTAATGAGAACCGTTTCAGAGCGGATCTATTTTATCGTATAAATGTTGTTCCTATTTTTATTCCCCCTTTAAGAATGAGAAAAAATGATATTCCCTTATTAGCGGAACATTTTCTTGAAAAAATAAGCAGTGAAGAACATAAAGAAAAGAAAATTATATCGCCTGAAGCTATGGAAATAATGAAGAGCTACCATTGGCCCGGCAATATACGTGAATTAGAAAATGCTATGGAAAGATTGGCAACTATCTGTCCGGATAATGTTATTAAGGCGGGAGATCTTCCTCACGAATTTAAAATGGAGAATTCTGATGCTATAATAAATCAGGAGTTAACCGCATCCACATTTAAAGACGCGAAAGAAAAATTTGAGAAGCAATATTTTATTGAATTACTGAATAAGCATAACGGGAATATCAGTCACGCCGCGCAAGAAGCAGATATGGACCGGAAAAATTTCTTTTTAAAACTAAAAAAGTTCAATCTCGATAAAACTGAGTTTATGTAACCTTCCCCCCCTAACTGTGGTATAAAAACCTTATCAGTGTGTTATAAATACCACATCCAGGCTTCGTATTCAGATTCGTAAAAAAAATCCATAAAAAATAAATATCTTTTATTTATAAGTAGTTATCAAAATATATTCCGCTTTTATAGTTCTCTGGCATATTAATTGCATATTAATATTAGCGAGGGGATATAATTACATCAAAGCATAACCGCTTGGTGTACAAAGAAAGGAACAGTTATGAAATCTCAGGCAAATGTTTTAATAGTGGATGATGAGCTTGGAGCCCGTGAATCCTTGAGGCAGGTTTTAAAAAATACTTATAACGTAGCCTTGGCAATTAACGGTAAAGACGCTCTCGTGAAATTGTATAGAGATGAATATGACCTGATCACTTTGGACCTTAGAATGCCGGAGATGGATGGAATAACTACTTTAAAGGCCATTAAGACTTATAACCCTAATGTTGAAGTTATAGTTGTAACAGGTTTTGGCACATTAGATACGGCAAAAGAGGCGATTAGATATGGGGCGTTCGATTATATTTCCAAACCATTCGATGTGGAAGAAGTTAACCGTGTTGTAAAAAAGAGTATCCGCCGGCATCGTATGAATGTTGAATTAAAGGGTTTATTTAAAGAGTTGGGAATGGCTGAAGGGCCTGTAACGCAAAATACAGAAGGGGAAATACAGGAAATAGAAGTCATTAACAAGGCAAGAACGTTCATACAAAATTATGTACAGAGGACAGATGGCAATGAAGAAGGTGATTATCTGGATTTCATTAAAGTGTTGTCGAGAACCCTGGAAACAAAGGATACATGCACGCATGGCCATTCGGACAGGGTTAATTATTATACGCGTTTAATTTGCAACAAGATGAATATCACGTCTGAATTGAGATTGGATCTTCAAAGGGCCAGTTTTCTTCATGATATTGGCAAGCTTGGAATTAATAATGATATTCTTCTCAGGCGCGGGGCTTTGAATCCTGAAGAATGGAAAATTATAAGAAAACATCCGGAAGAAGGCGCGCATATACTCGAACCTATGTTTGGTTCGGGAGAAGTTATCCGGATTGTTTTACATCATCATGAAAACTATGATGGAACCGGATACCCTTTTGGATTAAAGGGTGAAGATATACCGTTGGGGGCAAGAATTATAAATATAGTTGATTCTTATGACGCGATGACGAGCCATAGGCCATATTCCAAGGCAAAAACCAGAAAAGAGGCAATTATGGAGCTTAAGCGCTGTTCAGGCACACAGTTTGATCCTAATGCCGCAGCAGTATTTATTGAAATTCTGCTGGAAGAAGAAGAGGGAGACAATAATTCCGATAAAAGGAGGATGATTAATGAATAAAGATATTATACATTGTCTGGAATGCAATAAGATCTTGAGAAAGACAGATCATGATAATGCTCCGATTTTTGTTTTTGATAAGAATTTAAATGATTTTATTTCGGTTCCCAAAGATGATTATAAAGATTTTACAATTGAACATAAGGGCCATCATTTACGGGAATTAAGTGTTTTAGAAGATTCATCCATCAGCAAAATGTCCTGCAGGGATAAGGCGCAAGTC
This sequence comes from bacterium, assembly GCA_028719205.1. Classification (GTDB taxonomy): domain Bacteria; phylum JACRDZ01; class JAQUKH01; order JAQUKH01; family JAQUKH01; genus JAQUKH01. Next base: position 63,320 of record JAQUKH010000005.1, on the reverse strand, counting down.
GGATATTTTAAAGCTACCAATGGTAAAAAAGTTTTTTTGATAAAAAAGTGGCGCAATAATATTAATGAACCGCTGCATTATAAAATTATGGAAGATAGCCGTCTAAAAGTTAAAAATGTGAAAGTTACTTGCCAGGCTGACCTGATCAGGATCCATTTAAAGAAACAGTTCGTGTGGATGGACAATGGCAAAATTGAAAGATTTGTCGAAATAGCGGCGCATAGTGTTGAAAAAATGGATTTGAGCGCGATGGAAGAATGTTTTTGGGATACAGGTGATTCAATGGTTGTCCTGGCTAAACTGGGTTTCCAGGAGATCAGAGAGATACTTCGTGAATGCCAGAAATTCCTGACATGGGTCCAGCTTAAATCAATAAGGGATTTTATTGAAGAAAATAATTGTGATAATGGCGTAATGACGGTTATTGTGCATAAAAAAATGCGTATTGAAAGATTTAATTTAAGAGGAATAAGGCATAAAAGAAAGATTATTTTTAACAGTTAAATAAAGAAATATAAATCCAGCATAAACGTGAGTGTATGCTGGAAAAAAAAGCAGCAGATTTTTATTGTGCTGCTTTTTTTATTATATTAAATATCCTTGAATATTTGGTATAATCCAAAAATATGGGACATTCTTGGGAAGATATAAAAAATAAAAAAATAATCATATTTTTTGGTTTAGTTTTTATAATTATATTTAATTGCATTACCGATGCTCAAGAAGAACCGGTAATTAACAATACCAATAACAAAACAAATACCTCCAGGTTCTTAAGCAGGCAAAGAGAAAATATCGGAAAAAATTTCAGGTCAATTACCCAGAAAATAGATGAATACCTTTTTCAGGATAAGGAATACGATGATATACAGCAGGAAGATAAGTTCCTGCTCAGGTATGAGGGCCTTAAGGAAGAGGGGAAAGATCCGGAATTCAAGACAAAAATAAATGTTAGTTTGTATTTTCCGTATTTATCGATATTAATAAATAACAATGAAAGGGATAATTTACCCAGTTCGGAGCTTCTTGACGGAAATGCTGAAGAAGTAAGCACAGGAATAAAATTTTATTTACTTAAATTAAAAAGATTAGTACTTTCTCTCGGAACCGGAATTACTATCCGTGATAAAAGGACAGTTGTATACAGCCGTGTGAAATTGTTAAGAAGCAGTATTAAGATCAAAAGCTGGACGGCGAATTTCCACCAGTCTGTTTTCTGGTATAGTGATAATGGTTTTGGAGAATTAACCCAGGTTGACTTTGATTATCCGTTTTCAGAAAAAATGCTTTTCAGGGCGATCACAGCCGGTTTATATTCAAAGACGACAAAGGGATTCGCGCTGGAACAGAGTTTTATATTAAGTTATGACTTGGTAAAAAGGGAGAGGATTATTTTCTGGCGGGTTAGCGGGTTTGCGCATACTGAACCTTTTTATGATGTTGATAAATACAGGACAGATATTGTTTACAGAGTGCAATTGATCGATCCCTGGATGTTTTTTGACATTGCGCCTCAACTGGAATTCCCCGCGGATGAAAATTTCAGGAAAATATACGGTCTACGGCTTGGGATAGACGGGGTTTTTTAAGGAGTGACTGATATGAAAAAAAAAGTAAAAGAATTAATAGTTGACAAAGCTGAACATAAACAACCCGAAGAAATAATAGTAAGCAGTATTATCGATAATACATTAGTGGGGGTTTTTAAGAGCAGTAAGAGAGGGAAAGTATTGTTTATGAATAAACCATTGCTTAAAATGCTTGAATATAAGTCCATAGAGGAAATAAATAAGCGCGGTGGAGCCAGGATTTTATATAAAAATCCTAAAGAGCGGGATGAAATCGTTAGTTTGCTTAATAAAAAGCATTATGTTGAGGGTAATGAAGTTGAATTTGTCAGCAAGACAGGAAAAGAGATATTCACATATTTATGCATGCGGATAGAAGGTGATGTTGTATCCGGCACCATCGTGGATATTACTGACCGCAGGCAGATAGAAGAGGCATTAAAAGAAAGTGAAGAACGTTTTCGTAACACATTTGAACAAGCCGTGGTCGGAATGAGCCATGTAGGGCTTGACGGCAAATGGATTTTTATTAACCAGAAATATTGTGATATTGTCGGTTATACACATGATGAGCTTGTAAAAAAAACATTTAAGGATATAACTCACCCTGATGATATTAATATCGACTATGAGAATTTTAAACGGTTGATCAGTAAAAAAATAGATCATTACAAAAGAGATAAACGATATATTTGCAAAGACGGTTCAATTGTCTGGGTTGATCTAACAGTTTCCGCAATACACGATTCTTCAGGCAGTATTAAATATTTAGTAGCTGTTATTGAAGATATTACCAGCCGCAAGCAAATAGAAGATGAAATATCTAAGGCTTCTAAATTCCCTTTTGAAAATCCAAATCCTGTTTTAAGAATGAACGAAAAAGGTGAAATTTTATATAAAAATCCCGCGACGTTAAAGCTTTTGAAAAAAATAGGATTTTCAGAAAAAGATATATTTAATATACTTCCGAATAATATAATCAATATGGTCAATAAGGCTTTTAAAAATAAAACAACTATTAGTGACCTGGAAACTGTAGTCGGAAATAAAATATATTCATATACCTTAAAGCCCATATTAGATCAGAAGTATATCAATTTGTACGGTGCTGATATTACTGAACGGAAAAAAATAGAAATAATGAAAGAAAACGCGTTCCGTGAAGTATCACATGAATTAAAAACTCCGATCGCGATGATCAAGATGGCTCAGGATATAAACCAGCAGGCAATAAAAAATAATGATATGAATAAGATAATGAAAACTCAGGAAATAATATCAAATAATCTGAAACGTTTAAGCGAAGATGTGAATAATATATTAGCAACTTTTGTGTTAAAAAGGAAAAAAGGCTTAAATAAAATTATCTTTTCGGTAAAAAAACTGATAGAAGAGATATTAAAAAATAATCAATATATATTATATGAAAAAAAGCTTAGATTTAAAATAGATATCAAAAAAGAAGCAGAAAATATTTTTGCCGATCCGCTGGAAATAAAAATTCTTTTAAATAATATTATTGATAACGCGATAAAGTTTACTGAGAAAGGTTTTATAACTGTATCAGTAAGTTTAGCAGGTGAATTTATAAAAATTGAGGTTAAAGATACCGGATGCGGAATATCGCCTGAAATTAAGGAAAATATTTTTACACGTTATTTTAAACGCCATCCCGCGGTGCCCGGCACGGGCCTCGGCCTTACAATTAGTAAAGAAATAGTTGAAATGCATAACGGGAAAATTGAAGTGTTTTCTAAGGGAATCGGGAAAGGGACTATCGTTACTGTTTATCTGCCTGTTAAAGATCGAAAAGAATCATAAAATTTGTTAAATTTTAGTTTGCTGCTGCATTTGGCCTGCCAAAAATCCTGAATTCTAATTGACGATTAAAATATTATGGAATACATAATAAACAGGTTTCGTCATTGGAAGGAGGGGGGTAAGGTGTTGTTGGCAATGATAGTCTGGATTGTTATATATTGCTTTCTTTTAGAACCGGCTAAAAGATCTCCTCCTGAGGAATGATTGTTTTTGTTACCTGCTTTGGCAAAAAATATTATGTCACTTGTGGTCTTGTATTTTTGTGTCATCTACCATTGCGGTCATTTTTGTTTAAATAATTTTTGGATCGACTTTATGCTCATTTCTCCTTTTTCTCTACAACTTCATATTTTATATGTTGCACTTTTAATTTTACCTCTTCCTTGTTCAATGATACAACCTCTATGTAAAATCCTGATATCCCAGAAATTCCTGGAAGGCCTAAATGGTCTCCAAATTTTAATTTAAATCCATTTGAAGTTGTAAACCTCCAAGGCTCTTCGTTGCCTTTTTTATCAGAAAGGTTTATAGCATCTTCCCATGGATTCCCTGCCTTTACATTTATTTCACCAAAAGGTGTCCAGTTTATATTTTCCCCAATTGCTTTAGAATCAGTAAAATTACTTGGGATTATATATACTAATGCTTCTCCCCTAAAATTTTCCTCCCTGTAATCAGAAAGTAATGCATAAATACCAAGTTCACTGTCATGATATTGTTCCCTTAGTTTAAGGATTATTTCTTTTTCTTTAACCAAATAACAATGTTTTAACTCTGTTTGATAACCAACATAGAAGTTATTCCCGGAAATGGTTATTTCATCTCCAGATTCAATTAGAACTCCACTCTCAGTTTTAGCAAGTATTGGCTTAAATGTGCTTGTTATATCAATACCGCTTTTATCCTTAATCCTTAATTTCATGCTCCCTGTGTTTAATACCTTAGTAACAATTGATATTACTCGATTATCACAGGGGCCGAGTGGAATAAAGGCTGATGCCTCTTTTTTGAAGGGCATTTCCAATTTTATCTCTGCTTCGGCACTTCTTTCAAATTTGCCTGTTATATTGCCTTCTGTAGCAGTATTTAAAAAGCGTTCAATTTCGGCTTTACCTTCAATTTTAAATATATGTTTTTTTTCTTGCGAAACATCTGGGACATTTCCTTTTTCAGAAGATACAGATAAGTATGGATTGCTTTGTAATTTGCCTTTTTGGTCTTCGTAACCTAAAATGTTTATTGTTGAATAGTCTGTGTAATAAGTATAGCCCCTTTCTTTTACCCAATCTTTTAAGGTTTGGGGAGTATGGGCACAATTGACTTGTATCAAAATCAAGAAAAGAAAGAGTGAAAACAATTTCTTATAGCTAGGCAACATTAGCCTCCTTTTATAATTATTATATAATTCCATATTTTACAAACTTTACAATGAGCAAATAATATTTAAGCTTGCCTGCCGGTTACCGACACCAAAAGGTGGTTAATATTCAGATGAATTGTGAGGCCAAAATTTATTTTGACTCAATTAGTTCGAGAATAAAATCTATTGGAACAACTATTGCATAACCAGAATTTGAAATATTAGTATTTGTGTAACCGTATTTTGAACTATGTAGCTCTTCAACAAAAGGAACAAATTCGCTAATTATTCCAATAACAGTAAAGACTTTCATGCTAGCATCAACATCTTCTATTTGGATAACAGGACCTCCACTGTTGCCATAATAAATTGGACAATCTATTATTATAGTTTTTAATTTATCATTTTTCCCGGCTATTATTCCCTTGCGAAGCAAAGGTTTTTTCTTGTCTAATTGAGGTAAATCCTTTAAACCTAAAGATGTAGGGTATCCAAAAACATAAATTTCATTACTAACTAAGATAGAATCATATTTAGTTACCGCACTTGCCTTTTTAATGTCTGGTTCTATATTCTTTATCGATACATTTTTCGTATTCCATACAATAGTTGTTTCATTGGCAAACTGAACAATTTCTGCAACAGCAATATCACAACTATCGGAATACTTTAATTTTTTTGAATTAAAAAGGTTTAAAAGGTTAATATCTATTACCTTTTGATTATTATTTGAATAATAAAGCAATTCGGCTGAATCAGAAATTAATTTAAATTGTGTTTCATTATAAATTTCTTGAATAATATTTTTCAATTCGATATCTGTTGCCCAATCAATTAGGGTACGTAACTCATCTTCTGTCATTCGTCCGTTAAATATAATTGATTTATTATAATTATCATAACTTATTTTATCGATGTTGTTTGGCAATATTTTATCTTTCGGAAGCAAATATTTCTTATATATCTGTTTCGGAAGATCGCTAAATAATACATGTCTTGCTGTTACAAAATAAACTATATTCTTGGATAGGAGAAAAAATCCACTTCCAGTATATTTATTAGATAAAGTAATAAGAACAGGATAATCAAGATTGTTATCGGGTATTTCTCTTCTAGCCCAAATAAATTTTGGAATGATTAACAAAGATATTATTAAAATACAATATAAAATATATTTATTCATTTTTTTTATTTATAGTACTAACAATTAATATATGAAATTCTTTGTTGTTGAGAAGCTCAAACAAATTATTAAAATTCTAATCCTGTATTTAATATTAGTCAAGTAATATTGATGAATATAAAGAGAAGAAATGAAAACTAATATTTTGGACTATTTATCAAATTTGAAAGTATTTTCTTTTTTTATGATTATTGATTTGAAAGAAAAATACATTAAGGTATGGTGTCGGAGGTCCTAATCTTCGCTTAGCTCTCCATAGGGGCTTTGCCCCCCGCGGAAATTAGTTTCAGCAAAGAAGGTGATTAGATTGTAGTTATTGTTTTTATTCATAGTCCTTCTATTTTAAGGCTATGGGGGGTAAAGTTGAGTAATTTTCTATAAAATATTACCTTGTAAGAGAGGATATCTGGCGATTATATCCATCTCTGCAACAAAATATTTCGTTACAGTTTTTTGAAGGATCAATTTTATTTAAAATTTGCTGTCTGTAATCTTTAAGCCATTGATTTAAATCTGAGGGGTATTTACAACCAAAATTGGGGTCAAAACGGCGATATGTGCAAAGGGAAATCCATGCATCGTTGGTTTGCGTAAGTGGGATACTCTCTATTTCCTTTTCCGCTTTTGGACATGATTCATTATATGGAGATATGGCTATACGATAATAACCAGAATAACACGTATAATAATCTTTTTTCTGAGTTTCTGGGTGATTTTGAAGTAAATTATGAAACCAAAAAGGTGTGAGAACAAATCCCTTGTTTTTATTCAGTATACTTAGTATTGTTTGAGAATCATCGGTTTTACTCGGTAAGATAGGTCCTTTGCCATTTCTTGCGGTAAGGGGACGAAGTATTATTGCTGTTGCATGGGCATTTCTCCAAAAGTTAACGGCAGATTCTAATTCGTTTACAATTTCTGGCCTTACCAAAATAGAAATACTAACAGGGATTCCCTGATTAATTAAAAACTTAATCGTATCTTTAATCACTCCAACGTCAGCTGTATTTTTATTGATTCCATGAATCTTTTCGTAAGTATTTTGATTATGTGCATCTAAGGAAACCCGAATATGAATTTTGGAAGAAGCATAAATTAATGAATTAGTTATATCTTGATTATGCAATTGTGAACCGTTAGTTACTAGAAGTGAATTATATCCCATTGCAGAAGTAGCATTTAATAACTCGGGAAATTCTGGATGAAGAGTCGGTTCACCACCATAAAAATTTATACGTTCACAGCCAATTTTTTTTAAATCACAAAGAATACGTATACAACTTTTAATTGATAAAAATAAATTTTTATTTTTCATTTCATTTTCAATACATTCTGGGCATGAATAATTGCATCCTGCAACTGGATCTAAATGAACTATATGGACCGGAGTTTTTGCCCAAACATTCTTATTAGAGGATAAGATAACAGCAACTCCGGATGGTAAATCATCTCCCATTGCAACATCTTTTTTTAGACGTAAAACATTGAAATATACGCGTTCCAGTGAGGAAAAATCAGTTATTTTGGGTTTTTCCTGAGGGACTTTGTATACAATTTCAAAATATTTAGGAATTTTACCATTACTTAATTTGTTTAGACTGGAAGTGAATTTTTGCAAATTATCTGCATTAAATATCTGTGTTCCAGCATAGCTAGCTTTGCTATGGATACCTGCAATTATCCAAATAACTTTATTCTCGTCAAGATCTTTTATTTCCAACTTCTTGGTTTTTTTATGAGGTTCAAAGCCAGGAAGGCGCATAATCAGTAAGTAATCTTCATAACAATCAAAAAGAGTTTGCTCAGGTTGTTTAGTTGAAGCTAAAGGAGGTTGGTTGCCGATTTGAATTCTTTGTTTAACATTTAATTGATTCGGTTCATCAATGAATTCAACATTCCCGCCAGCTAAATAGGTTTTATAGTCTGTTAGTAATTGTCTTGTATAAGGATTAAAATGTGGAGAATCTATAACAAATAGCAGATTGTTTCCTGCAAAAATATTCCAATTAATTTTGGTTTTTTCTGTTACATGAATTAAATCATTTTGTGGTTGGCTAAGTAAGTGAAGCATCAAACTATTAACGACTTCACCAGGTGATTGTGCTCCGTAATTTTCAAATTTTCCCGGTTTGCAATGTGATATTACGTGCCATACATTTGATCCTTTAATACCTAGAAAATCTTTTGTATTATAAATTTTTGGTAGATTTATAGGATTTTTCGATTCGCTATTATCAGTCCATTTGTTTTTTTCATCTGCCAATGTGTTTGTGCTCCATGAGAACTGCCTGGTATATTTCCTGCTAACTGTTTTTCCAAAGTGTTCTTCAATCTGAATTATTTCATAACTAATTGGTTCAACAGAAGGTTTTGTTGGAAATGAATGCCCAACACTGTTTTCACTAATGCTTCCAGGGTATTCTGGCATTTTATGATCAGGTTTTGAATATCCAGTTGCCTCGGTATAATGAATATGTCCAGAGAAAATTAAAGCAAATTTATGTTTTGTTAGCCAAGAAATTAATTTACTAATAGAAATTCCATCCGATGGGGTACTATCCCCAGTAGATAAGTCTGTTAATGGATGATGCATTAAAGCAATTCTGAGGACTTTTTGATCTTCGAGTAAAAGAGTCTTTTCTAAGGAGCTTAAGTAATCTTCTGTTATATATCCGAAAGTCCCCTGTAATAAAGATTTTCGTTTTTCTTTGGGGCGAGAGTCAAAATAATCTATAGTCCTGCAAGTATCAATCCAAATTATTTGTGTACTAAGTGGAGTATCAAATCTTATATTAATAAATGGATTTTCGTGAGTAAAACTACGCGCAAAAGATGAATAGTCTGTTACAAAATCCAAAAAAGATTTAAATGGCAAGTATTTTTCAAAAAAAGATACTTTGGGATTTTTTATTTCAGCTAATTTTAAATCATGGTTTCCTGGAATGCAAATGAAGTGATCAGAAGATAGCTCAAATCCCCCAAATTTAAGAGAATATTGTTTCCGAATTTGCTCAATAAACATTATTGCAATTTCGAATTGATCCCACTTACATGTATTCGTAATGTCCCCAGAGATTAAAAAAAATGTTTCGTCTGGACGAAATGAGATAGATTTTTCTTCTCGTATTTTTAGTAAATCATTAATTAGTTTTTTTGCATTAAGTCCGGCGCAATCCTGTGGCGGCTCATTTCCCTTTTCGTCCTTTTGCCCAATATGAAGATCAGAAAGGTGAATAAATGTTAAACTAGACATGAACACCCCTTTAATTGGATATTATAATTTTACTATAAAAAACAAAAAACAAACATCATTATTTATAATTTGGAAAATAGCTATAAGCAAATTATTGCCAAATGATCAAATATATTAAGTTTATAAAATATAATTTTATATTAAAAGATAGCCTATGTTGCAAAACAATACTATCTATAAGCTGAAGATTTTAATATTTTTTTATCATTATGGACTTTAGATCCTTTAGCCCCAACTTGGAAAACAAAGGTGATACCGTGCAATTTAATTTTATGTATCAACATAGGAGGGACAATTAATATCCCTCTGAAAATTTTTAAGGATTCTTTTGTTTTCTCTTTATTGATATACAATATTTCTATTTTTGAATAAGAGACATAAATCTCAAATATTTTTTTGTGCACATGAAAATCTTGTTTTGAATGTTGATTAGCAAGTGAGAATTGAAAAGTATCTTCTGGATTGGTGAGTAGCTTTTTATCTTTAATAATTCCTTTGTTGCTTATAAAACTCCACATAGGAACATCCCATTTGGTTTCTTTAACTTCTCTATAAACTTTATTAGCAATTAGTTTAAGCGGTTTTGTTCCCATTTGATTGAGGCAATTAGTCAAATCATTCAATTCCGCTATTAATGGAAACTGTTGTTTTTGGTTTTTCCTCATTTTTTTTCCCTTTTTTGAAAGTAATCGATGTATTCTCTTCTATTTTCTTTTGAATCCTGATTTTAATAATGATACAAATGCTAAAACCGATTAAAAAACATAAAGTAAAAATGAAATAAGAAATCCAAATTGTTTCTGATATTAGCCATGTTAACCATCCGATTAAAATACTTGCAACAAAAAAATAGCTTAATAATATTAGCCCTTGAACGGCAAAGGGTGGTTTATAAAAATTTACTTCAAGGCCTAATTCTTTTTCACAAGCCGAAATTACATGCAGTTTATTATAAAAAAGAAACCAATGAATAACACTCATATATACACCCATTCCACATGCAATTAATCCTAAAATTGTAATTGCTATATGTAATTCGTTGTAGCTTGCTGGATTTATATTAAAAAGGGCATAAAAAATTCCAATAATTATTGCTAGAACTCTCCATTCTTGATTTCGAGAATGATGTATATCTTCCCATTGAATTTTTATATATTCCAATAAATCGATCATTTTCCCCTCGATTTAAAAATTGATATAAATAAAATTATTATTTTTTTTATTTCAAATTTGTGAATTGCTTCATTAAGTATATAACTATATGTCCACACTCCTATAAGAATCAGGAGATTAATTATGATCCATGCCCAATAAAAAAGATTATTTTTGTCTTCTAACCAAAGCACTATCATTGATACGAAGAGTACCATAATTGACACAAGCAAGCCTGCTAATTGGGGGAATGGATCCCTGTTTTGTCTAACCCATTCCTCCCATTTTTTTTCTTCACTTGATGATTTAGAATCTTCCCGACAAAGGAAACCACCTGCTCTTTTGATTTTAAAACTTGCACCAACAATATATAGGTCGAAAGTAAACGCAATAATCGGAGCAAGATATAGAAGAATCAGGGGTTTGAAACTTCCAATTGAAATGCTTCCAATTCCTAATAATCCTATCACATAGGTAAACTTCTGACGTATAAAATCTGCTCGCTCTTTTTTTGTTTCACGAATTTCGAGTCTTAAATCATTTAAGAAGTCTACAACAAGATGATCTTCCATGGATTTTTGGTAATTCTGTAAACATTAATTATTTAAATAATACAAAATTTTACACCTAATCTAAAAGAATTGCCAACTAAATTTTAATTAATCCTAGGTTAGTTGTTTTATTTATTATTTTTATCAACTTTCCTCTCTTTTCACTCTCATTACAACGGCCTATAGTGACAATGGTTATTTAAATTTAAAAAAAAGAAGGTGAAAAAATGTATAGTCCCAAGATTGCAGAGGAATTGATACCGGAGATTTATCATCTTCGCAAAGTTAAAGGTAAACCCATGACGCATGGTGAATAAAATTTTAAGGGAAACAATAATTAAAACAAGAATCAGCCAAGAAATAAACTTGAAATTTTAAAAGAAAAAACACATAAAGGAATGGTGCCGGGGGTTGGAATCTAGCTATGCGCTCTACATAGGGCTTTGCCCCTTACTCCTGCGGCGGAAGGCTGGTGTTTGTCACCACTTAAAGAAAACCATCAAATCTTTTGACTATTTATTAAGCCTAAAAGCATTTTAGATATAATTTCAAATTTTTGATAGAAACTTTTAAATATTTGTACTGTTAAATGTTTTTCTTCTAAAATTATTTCCAGCAAGAAACACATTCATAAGTTGAACCTCTGGCAATAATATAGAAGTTTTTCTTATCCGCTTGGAAAATCGGTCGCTTCCTTCTGTAATATTAATAACCATGCTTATTGATGCTCTTCGTAATTGATCACGCAAATAGTAATCGATCTGTTTGTTTTTTCTTAAAAACTTAAAATTTCCTTATTAAGTTCTTTAGCTTTTTTGTAGACTTCCAGATTTTCAAAATCGAACATAGGAAATATAGTTTGTGTGAGTGTGTGTAATTTGTATTTAGGAAAAAATTTTCGTTTTAATAAATCTTATTCCACGTCCAAAATACTAATTACAAATTACTAAATACATAAAAATTTGAGTGAAACGAAAATTTTTGGTGCCGGAGGTCGGAATCGAACCGACATGATCTTGCGACCGGAGGATTTTGAGCCCTAATCAGGGTGTTTTTGAGGTTCAAGTAAGTGCTTAATAAATAAGGCAAAATATTGTTGATAAAGGATATATCTTTATGAAACATGTTGGCTGGAGATTTGTGAAAACGTGCCTTTTTTTGTAATGATGGGCACGTTTTAGGCACAGAAAAGAGAGGGCGAAATGCTCTCCTTTTTTTATTGAATATCATTGGGAAATAATAAATCTTAATAATTATAAGTATTCCATATTATAATGTCTATTTTAGGAATATACCGATTTTTTGTGTAGTTTTATAAATAATTTACAATATTTATATTGACTTAAGTGGATCATGATTATAAAATCACGATAAATATAAAAGTAACTATTAGGAGGAGAAATGATAAATAAATCTTTAGTTGTAATCGTTATTATCTTTGTTTTAACAGGATATGCAAGGGCAGGCAATGATTTTTTTGGAACTATTGATCCAAAAGATAGACCCTCAATAATTAACTATGGATGGGCAGAGTTGCAGCATGGGGCACTTCTTGGTTTATCAATTGGAAGTATCCGGGTATATGAGGGAAGAGACAAACTAAACAGTGAAGGAAAAAGAAAACGTATTACAAACGGTGCATTATATGGCGTAATTGGTGGAACAGCATTGGGTTTAGGTATTGGATTTTATGATTTTCATAACGATCAAACAGGTTTTGGAGCATTTCTTATTAGAGATATGTGGTTAGGTGGGGCTCTTGGGCTGGCAGTTGGTACAGCAGTTGGGGGAATATCTTATTCTAATACAAACAATTCTAGACATATTTGGCAAAGTATGGCTTGGGGATATATAGGTGGTTCTATTGCAGGTCTTGGATTTGGAATGATTGAAGGTCCAAAACTTGCTTATGCTCCTTACGAGAAAAACACACGGGTGGGTTTTGCAATGCTTCCCGATTCAAAAGGAATGCCTTCAATTGGAATTTCCTTAAATCATAGATTTTAAATTTTGAAATTTCAATAATGTTGTGGGTAAAGGATGTATCTTTATGAGGTATGTGTTGTGTGGAAATGTGTCCATTTGTGTTCTGATGGGCACGTTTTGGGCACAGTTTGGATAAAACAGCCGAAATAAGTGATGAATAAGAAAGACCTTGGGAAGACACAACTCATTGAAAATAAACAACATTTGATGGTGCCGGAGGTCGGAATCGAACCGACATGAACTTGCGTCCGGAGGATTTTGAGTCCTCTGCGTCTACCAGTTTCACCACTCCGGCGTATTTTGATTATCAGTCATTTTATCAATTATTCTTTTAAAGTCAATGGATATTTTATTATTATGCCCTTTTACTGTTTTTTATTTTTTTCTTTCCACCATTCCTGCCATTTTGCCTGATCTGAGCCAAAACTCACGCCTGTAATCTTTCTTAAAGATCTTGATATTTCATATTTAACTTCCTGATTTTCATGGCTTAAGGCGTTTATTAAAAATTTAATGGCTAAGGTGCCTTTTATTACTCCTAACGCTTTTGCGGCGTATAAAATAACATTTATATCATCATCAGACAATTTGCGGATCAGGTCTTCCTCGATCTTAATAAAATCTTTTTCATTTATTTTTTCCAAAAGCGCTATGATACATTCAGTGTGATCTTCCGTAACTGCGATTGAAAAAGCTGTCATGCCGTTATGCGATTCAATATTTGTTTTAGCGCCGTTATCCAATAAGATCTTAAAAGCTTCGGTACTGCCTTTTTGCGCGGCAAACATTAAGGCTGTAAATCCTTCATTATCAACAGCATTTATATCAACGCCTTTATCTAATAATAGTTTTATTATTTCAACATGGTTGAACAGTGAAGCGAACATTAAAGCAGAAGTATTATTGCCGCATACCGCGTAAACATCCGCACCGTTTGCCAGCAGGACTTTTACAGTTTCCGTATGGCCCTGCTGGACTGCCAATATTAATGCGGTAATACCTTGTCCGAATTGCGCGTTTATATCTGAGTTTTTATTCAGCAATAACAGATTTACTATTTCAGTACGGCCTTCTTCAGAGGCAACCATTAAAGCTGTTTTACTTCTGCCGTATGTAATATCCAGGTCAACCCCTTTTTTGATCAATAATTTTACGGTATCGGTATTACCTGCTTGTATCGCGGCAATTAAAGCAGTCAGGCCATTTTTGCTTGGTTTATTAATGTTTATATTTCTATCTAAAAATATCTGGATGATATTAATATTCCCTTTTTGTACGGCAGTCAGAAATGCAGTCATTCCATTAGCTTCTAAATCCAGGTTTGCTCCTTTATCTATTAATGTTCTTATTGTTTCAGCATGTTCGTTCTGGGTTGCGGCTATCAAAGGTGTTAAACCGTTTTTGGATTGCATGTTTATATCAGCATTTTTGTCCAGCAGCGCTTTTACAGTTTCAGTATGTCCTTCCCATGCCGCGCTGGTCAGGGCAGTTATCCTGTCATTATTCATAGTATTCACGGCCATACCTTTATCAAGCAAAATCTTGACTGTTTCAGTTTGACCTTGTTGAGATGCGATCATTAAAGCATCTCTGCCGTCAGGCAATTTAATATTAAAATCCGCTCCTTTTTCCAGTAACGCTTTTACAGTTTCATTATATCCTTCCCATGCCGCGCTGATCAGGGCAGTTATTCCGTCATTATACATAGTATTCACGTTCATACCTTTATCAAGCAAAACTTTAACTACTTCAGTATGGTTATGCTGGACCGCGATCATTAAAGCATCCCTGCCGTCAGAGAATTTAATATTAAAATCCGCCCCTTTCTCCAGTAAGACCTTGACATTTTCTAAATGTCCTTCCTGAGCCGCCAGCATTAAAGCTGTTATCCCTTCACTGCTTTTTGAGTTTATTATATTTGGGTCTTTATCCAGGACAGCTTTCATTTCTTTTGTATCGCCATTACCGGCAGAAAATAACAATTCTTCCGTCTGGTCAGCGTAAAGGGCAGCGGTAAAATAATAAGTGTAAAAAATACATAAAAGTAATAATATCGAATATTTTTTCAGGGGCACAATATTTCCTTTCTGTTATTTGCCTGAATATATCAATAAATTATTTATTTATCAATTAATATTTTATTATCATTTTAGTTGGATTTAATATAAAATATAGAATTATTTAATATTTAAATTCAAAACTGTGGAAAATGATTCCTTTAAAAGACGATAACCCGACAAAGACATTTCCGTTTTTTACGATTTTATTGATCTTATTGAATATCGGAGTTTTTATTTATGAGATGTCTCTGGGGGGTGAAGGCGGGCGTGTTTTTATCGATAAAATGGGATTGATCCCGTCTGAACTTTTACATGGCAGGCATATATTAATAAAAAGTTCTCTTCCTGTATATGTAAATATTGTTACATCGATTTTTTTGCACGCGAGCCTGATGCATCTTCTGGGAAATATGCTCTACCTTTGGATCTTCGGGAATAATATTGAGGATTATCTCGGCCATACAAAATTTTTGCTTTTTTATTTCGCGTGTGGTATCCTAGCTACGGTAACGCATACTGTTGTAAATATAAGTTCTAACGTGCCTGTAATCGGAGCGAGCGGCGCTATTTCAGGGATCCTGGGCGCGTATCTTTTACTTTATCCCCGCGCTAAAATATTAGTGGTTGTCCCGATCATTATATTCTTAAAATTTATTCAGGTCCCGGCATTCTTTGTTATAGGGTTTTGGATAGTCATTCAGTTTTTGAATGGATTCACATCTTTAGGGATCGGAGAAACCCAGGGTATTGCGTGGTTCGCGCATATCGGGGGATTTATCGCGGGAATTGTTTTAATTAAATTGTTAGGTAAAAAAACGAAGAGGTGAAATTATGGATGTTAATAAACAATTAGAAATAATTAAACGAGGGGCGGAAGAAATAATTTCAAAAGAAGAACTCCTGAAAAAATTGGAATTGTGCAGAAAAGAGAAAAGGCCTCTCAAAGTAAAGTTCGGGGCTGATCCGACCGCGCCGGATATTCATCTGGGGCATACGGTAGTTCTCAGAAAATTAAGACAGTTTCAGGACCTGGGGCACAAGATAATTTTTTTGATAGGTGATTTTACGGCAATGATCGGCGATCCAAGCGGCAGGTCAGTGACACGCCCGCCCATGTCAAAAGAAGACGTGGAAAATAATTCAAAAACTTATGTGAAACAGATCGGCAGGATCCTTGACCTCGATAAAGTTGAGATCGTTTATAACAGCCATTGGCTGAACCAGATGAATTTCAGCGATGTGATAAAACTGGCATCGCACTACACAGTCGCGAGGGTTCTGGAACGCGATGATTTTTCCAACCGGTATAAAAAAGAGGAACCGATCGGCATCCATGAATTTTTGTATCCGTTAGCACAGGGATATGATTCAGTGGAACTTAAGGCGGATATCGAGATAGGCGGGACAGACCAGAAATTTAATCTGCTGGTCGGGCGCGCCCTGCAGAAAGAATACGGACAGGAATCGCAGGTTGTTCTTACAATGCCTTTGCTTGAAGGAACAGACGGTGTCAGAAAAATGAGTAAAAGTTACGGGAATTACATAGGAATAAACGAACCGCCGAGAGAAATATACGGTAAGCTAATGTCTGTTTCTGATGAAATGATGATGAAATATTACAAGCTTTTGACGGATGTTCCTGAAGAAGAATTAAATGAATTAAAAAGCCAGATGAAAGAAGGCGCGATCAATCCAAAATTTGTAAAAAGCAGGCTCGCTAAACTTATAATAACTGATTATTACCCGAAAGAGGAGGCGGATAACGCGGAAAGGGAGTTTAACGAGATCTTCTCGAAAAAAGGCCAGCCGGATGAAATTCCTGAATTTATTATATCATCATCTTCATCAAGTTCAAGATGCAGTCTGGGTGAAATAATGGTGCAAAATGAACTAGTATCTAGTAAAGGCGAGGCAAGAAGACTTATAGAGCAGGGTGGAGTAAGTATCGACGGGATAAAAGTATCAGAAGACAAATATGATTTTGGAAATAAGAAAGAATCTCTTTTGAAAGTTGGAAAAAGAAAGTTCTTGAAACTGATAAAAAAAGATTAAAGAAAAGTGCTTGCCATACATTTACCTCTAAGATATAATATACACTTAATATAATAAAAAGGGAGACTGCGATATGAGAAAAAATTATCTATTAACACCCGGGCCGACGATGATTCCGCCGGAAGTTTCTTTAGAAATGGCAAAGCCGATAATTCATCACCGGACACCTGTTTATATTGAATTATTTAAAAAGGTGAACGTTGCTTTAAAGGAAGTTTACAGAACTAAAAACGATGTTTTTGTAATGACCTCTTCCGGTACGGGCGCGATGGAAGCGGCTGTGGTTAATACCCTTTCTGCCGGAGATACCGTTCTTGTGGTAAAAGGCGGAAAATTTGGGGAAAGATGGGGCAAAATAGCGGAAGCTTACGGCGTAAATGTAGTTTATATAGATATAGAATGGGGTAAGGCGGTAAATCCGAATGATATTAAGAAGCACTTGCAGGAAAATAAAGCTATAAAAGCTGTTTTTACAACTTTAGTTGAAACTTCAACCGGCGCGAGAACGGATATTCAGGCGGTTGGGAATATAGTTAAAGATACAGACGCGATACTCGTTGTTGATGCTATCAGCGGGCTTGGCGCTGAAGAATTCCGTACGGATGATTGGCATGTTGATATAGCGGTAACAGGTTCTCAGAAGGCTTTAATGCTTCCTCCAGGCCTTGCTTTTATTTCAGTAAGCGATAAGGCATGGAAAATGACCGAAAAATCCAAACTGCCTAAATTTTATTACAGTTTGAAAAAGGCCAGAAAATCTCTGGAAGACGGAGAGACGCCTTTTACTTCAGCAATCTCCCTTGTTATCGGTTTAAACAAGTCTTTATCAATGATACTGGAAGAAGGCCTGGATAACGTGATCAAAAGACACGAAAAAATGGGAAGAGCAGTTCGTGAAGCGGCTAAGGCAATGGGTTTGGAACTTTTTGCGCCTGATGCTCCAAGCAATGCTGTAACGCCGGTAAAATCTCCTGCCGGAATTGACTGCGGTTTATTTATCAAAAAATTGAAAAGCAAATATGACGTTACTATAATCGGCGGACAGGATCATGTGAAAGGCAAAATATTCAGGATCGCGCATCTCGGATATATGGATGTGTTTGATATTGTAATAGTTATTTCCGCGATGGAAATGGTACTCGTTGAAATGGGATATAAACTTGAACTGGGCAAAGGTGTAGGCGCGGCGCAAAAAGTTTTAATGGCATAAATTTATTGTAGGGGCAGACCCGCGTGTCTGCCCAATATATGAAGGGCGAACACATGGGTTCGCCCCTACGTTAACAACAGGAGAACAAATGGCGAAAATTTTAGTTACAGATCCGATATCAGAAGAAGGAATAAAGATCCTCAAGAGTGATAAAAACCTTGAAGTGGATGTTAAATTAAAACTTCCTCAGGATGAAATAATAAAGATCATTGGTGAATATGAAGGTTTGATCGTCCGCAGTGAAACTAAAGTGACAAAAGAAATTATTGCCGCGGCCCATAAACTGAAGGTTATCGGCAGGGCGGGTGTCGGCGTGGATAATGTTGATGTTGAGGCAGCGACTAAAAAGGGTATTGTTGTGATGAATACACCGGGCGGGAATACTATTTCCGCGGCGGAACATACAATTACTCTGCTTTTAGCGATGTCCCGGAATATCGCGGCGGCAGATGCCTCAATGAAAAATAAATTATGGGAACGTAAAAAGTTTACGGGAACAGAGGTCTATAAGAAAACACTCGCGGTTATCGGATTGGGCCGTATCGGCCGTGAAGTGGCCAAGCGGGCGCAGGGATTAGGCATGCAGGTTATCGGATATGATCCGGTACTGTCAGTCGAGAAGGCAAAAAATTTAAGTATTACTTTGATGAGCGTGCGGGATATTTTACCGCAGGCTGATTATATTTCTCTTCATATTCCGTTAACTACCGAGACAAAATATTTGCTCGGGGCAAAGGAATTTGACATGATGAAAAAAGGAGTGCGGATAATTAATTGCGCGCGCGGCGGAGTTGTGGATGAAAAAGCTTTATGTGAGGCGATCAAAAGCGGAAAGGTCGCAGGCGCGGCGCTGGATGTTTTTGAAGAGGAACCGCCATTTAACAGCCCGGCTATTTTATCGCCTCAGATCCTGGTAACGCCTCATTTGGGCGCGTCGACAGAAGAGGCCCAGTTGAATGTGGCAATTCAGATCGCTGAACAAATGGTTGACGCTTTTAATGGTAAAATGATACGCAACGCCGTAAATATTCCTACATTGGAACCTGAAATATTAAATAAACTCAGGCCGTATATTGATCTGGCTGAAAAGATCGGCAAGTTTATTTCTCAGATAAATGAAGGCCATATTGAAGAGGTTTATGTTGAGTATAGCGGTGAAATAACCTGTTATGATCTTTCCCCTATAACACTTTCAGTTTTAATAGGCCTTTTAAAACCGATGCTTTCTGAGACGATAAATTTAGTTAACGCGCCGGTAATCGCTCAGGAACGCGGGATAAAGATCGTGGAAAGCAAAAGCAGTGAGGCGAATTCATTTGCAAATTTAGTTTTGGTAAAAGTGACTACAGATAAAAGGACAATGAAAGTGGCAGGTTCTCTGATCTCTCAAACTGAACCCAGGCTGGTTAAAATAGATGACTTTATGATCGACGCGACATTCTCAAAATATATGCTGGTTTGTTTTAATATCGATAAGCCCGGGGTGATAGGGAAGATCGGTACGATTTTGGGTGAAAATTCAATCAATATTGCCGGTATGAAATATGCCCGGACACAAAACGGCGGGCAGGCAATTGCTGTTTTTAATGTTGATGACGATATTTCCGCGGCCATTTTGAAAAAGATCGAACAAGTGGAAGGAATTACTAAAATAAAACTTGTTATTTTGTAGATGTCTTGACAAGCATAAAAAGATAGTATATTATAAGATCTAAGGAACTCTGGGTGTATAAATTATTACTCAGAGTTTTTTTCTGTGTATAAGGGTGTTTGGAGGAATATGAATACTGTAGTAATTGGAACTCAATGGGGAGATGAAGGAAAAGGCAAGATCGTTGATCTGCTTACAGAAGGCGCGGATTGCGTAGTTCGCTATCAGGGCGGGCATAATGCCGGGCATACTGTCGTCATAAAAGGTGAAAAATATGTTCTTCATCTTATACCTTCCGGAATAATGCATAAAGGCAGGATCTGCCTTATCGGCAGCGGCGCTGTAATTGACCCTAAGGCTTTATTTAATGAAATTGACATGCTTACAAAAAGGGGTATTGATCTTAAAGGCAGGATCTTTGTGAGTGATTCAGCTCATGTTATTATGCCTTATCATCAGGCGCTTGATATTTTGACTGAGAAAGCAAAAAAAGGTAAAAAGATCGGTACAACAGGGTTGGGTATCGGGCCGGCTTATACTGATAAATACGCGCGGACCGGTATACGTATAGGGGACCTGTTTGACAAAGATGGTTTTGAGGAAAGACTTGACCTTAACCTCAATATGAAAAATTTTTTATTGAGAAAAATGTATCTTCACCCCGGATTCAGCAAAAAGAAAATTATGGATGAGTATATGGGATATGCCAAAAGGATGAAGGAAATTGCCTGTGACATTTCTCTGCTGCTGAATAATTTCATGAATGACGGGAAAAATATTATTTTTGAAGGCGCGCAGGGCACAATGCTCGATATAGATTGGGGGACATATCCTTACGTAACATCTTCTAATTCAACTATCGGCGGTTTATTCACTGGCCTTGGGATAGATCCTCGCAAGATTGACAGGATCATGGGGATAGCCAAGGCTTATACGACCAGAGTGGGTGAGGGGCCTATGCTTACTGAATTTCCATCGGGGATGCAGGAGGTAATGCGTGATGAAGGTAAAGAATTCGGAGCAACAACAGGCCGTCCGCGCAGATGCGGCTGGTTTGACGCGGTAGTAGTTCGTTACGCGGTGAGAATCAACGGTATAAATGAAATTTGCCTGACAAAACTGGATATTTTAGATAAATTGAAAAAAATAAAGGTATGTACGGGGTATCGTTATAAAAATAAAATTCTGAAAGAATTTCCAAGCCAGATGGGGGTTCTTTTACGGAGTAAGCCTGTTTATGAAGAAGTTCCGGGATGGGAAGAAAGTCTGGTCGGAAAAAAGTTTTATCATGAACTGCCGGAAAACGCGAAGAAATATATAAAAAAAATAGAAGAATTAGTCGGAGTAAAAGTTTCGCTTATCTCTGTAGGCGAAGGGCGTGAACAAAGTATTGACAAAGACTAAAAAGTGTAGTACACTGTTTGCTTTTAAATAAAAGAAAAAGATAAAACTGAATTTTTTATATTTTATTTTTATTTTAATTTATTGTATGCAGGGCCATTAGCTCAGTTGGTAGAGCATCTGCCTTTTAAGCAGAGTGTCGTTGGTTCGATTCCAACATGGCTCACCATTTAATTTTTTTTGCGTCCCCATCGTCTAGTGGCCTAGGACATCGCCCTTTCACGGCGACGGCATCGGTTCAAATCCGATTGGGGACGCCACATTTTCAAAAAATAAAATCCTATGTCCAAAATCCTCGTCACCGGCGGTGCCGGATTTATCGCTTCTAACCTGGTGGATCGTTTGATTGCGGAAGGGCATGAAGTAGTAATTATTGATAATTTGACAACCGGTTTTAAAGAGAATATCAATAAAAAGGCCAGGTTCTACGAGATCGATATCCGTGACAAAAAAATAGATGAAATTTTCGCGAAAGAAAAACCGGATTATGTTGACCATCATGCCGCGCAGATGGATGTCCGTAAATCCATCGAGAATCCCGAGTATGACGCGGATGTAAATATCTTAGGTTCAATTAATATCCTTGAAAACTGCAGAAAACATAAAGTAAAAAAGATTATCTATATTTCTACCGGCGGGGCTATATATGGAGAACCTGAATATTTTCCTGTAAACGAAAAACATCCTATCAATCCTGTCTGCCATTATGGTGTTTCGAAACATACCGTTGAACATTACCTTTTTTTATATAATTATCTTTATAATTTGAATTTTACCGTTCTGCGTTACCCGAATGTATTTGGCCCCAGGCAAAATCCTCATGGTGAGGCCGGAGTAAACGCGATTTTCATTAAGAAGATGCTGAGCGGAGAGATACCGGTTATTTATGGAGACGGCGAGCAGTTAAGGGATTATGTTTATGTCAGCGATGTAGTTGACGCGAATATTCTTGCTTTAAAAAAAGGAGATAAAAAATTTTGTAATCTGGGTTGGGGGATAGGTATTTCCGTAAACCAGATATATTCTACTCTCCAAAAGATAATTAAATTTTCCGAAAAACCTGAATATGCCCCTGCCAGGCTGGGGGAAATAAATAAAATATTTATTGATGGAAGCCTTGCGGCTAAGGAATTAGGATGGTATCCAAAAGTTTCTTTTGAAGAGGGGCTTAGTAAAACAACAGAATGGTTCAGAAATTTCCGGTCTTAAAATAATCAGAGGAGGGGCTGATCCGGATAGCAGATGAAATTATTGATAACGGGAAATTTAAAGACGGCGGTTTTGTCAAAAATATTCATGGTAGTTTTTTTATCTAATTTCTTCGTTGTTACGACAATCAGTTTAGGGATTGAAAAAGAAGAAATTGGATCCTGCCGCTATGGCGGTTATAATCTTATCATGATTTCGATAAACAACGTTGGCGTAAAGCATATGAGCCTTTACGGTTATAAAAGGAACACGACCCCTTATCTTGATAAATGGTCACAAAATGCGGCAGTTTTCGATAATGCATTTTCCCCTGATTCGTGGACACTACCGGTTGCAACATCTCTTTTTACGTCCTTATATCCCTATACCCATAAAGTTATGCAGCGTTACAGGACGGACCTGCTTAATAAGAGTATCAGTACCTTGCCGGATATTTTAAAAAAAAGCGGATATAAAACAGCGGCTTTTACCGGTGGATTGGACTATTATAAAGAATTTGGCCATATGTTGGGATTTGAAGAAACGGACAATAACCCTAATTTTACGGGATTTGACGTAACGTTAACTCAAGCCAGGGATTGGCTTTCCAGAAATTCGGATAAAAAATTCTTTTTATTTATTCATGGTTATGATGCACATCCTCCCTTTACCCCTCCTGAAAAATTTAAAGGTATATTCAGCGATCCTAAAGGGAAAAATATCATCGTTTACTCCGGATTTAGCCTAATAGGCATTAAGAATTCTGATAATAAGTATGTTGCCTCTTATATATCATTAGCTGACCCTTTTGCAGGGACTCAACCTGCAAGAATACAAAAGCCGGCGATCCCCAAACCCGAGAAAATGACAGTTATTTTGACTCAGGACGATATTGATTATCTGAGGGATCTCTATGATGAAGAGGTTTTGTCTGTGGATTCTAAGGTTGGCGATTTTTTAAGTTCTCTCGATGAGAATGTTCTTAAAAAGACGATTATTATTATTTTTTCTGAACACGGAGAGATGTTTGCTCTGCATGGCCGGTTTGGCCGCGGCGGCATAGCAAGAGGCACTCTCTACGATGACGTCGTCCATGTTCCATTAATGATCAAGATACCGCAGAGAGAAGGTAAAAGAATAAATGGCCTGGCGCAGTTAATTGATGTTATGCCTACGGTATTGGAATTATTGGATATTCCTTTTACCGGGGGGATGCAGGGAAAGACTTTAATTCCGTTGATAAAGAGCAATATTTCCGTTAATGATTATGTCTATGCAGGTTCAGAGTTTAACATGAATAGCCCTTTTCATGATAGCACAACAACAGCCGTATCGGCGCCGCCGCGGCCTATATTACAGAGTATAAATGAATCTATAAGAGATTATAAATGGAAGCTGATCCACGAGATTCAGTTTTCGGGTTCCGATAAAAACAAAGATAAACAAGTAAATGAAGAGACCTACGAATTATACGATATTAAAAATGACCCTGATGAGCTTATCAATCTTACTGATAAACATCCGGTGATAAAAGAAAATTTACAAAAAGAGATGGAAAAGTGGGCTAAATGGTCAAAAGAGTTTAGCTCGGCCCGTCCATCGACTCAAGAAATCCCGGAGAAAATTATTAAGGATGCCAGAGAACATGGTTATTGGTAAAATATTATAACAAATTTTAAAAAAGAATAAAAAAGGAGAAGGCTTTAATGAAAATGTTCAGTTGGTTAGCAGTTTGTTTTTTAGTTGTTGTATCGTTGTCCTTTGCGGCAGAACCTGGTATGGATAGCGCGGTTGTTAAAAAAGATACTGCTGATAAGTTTTATGTAATTACAGGCAACCCTGTTAAATTAAGCGGGTATACTCACATACGTTACCGTCAGGATAAAAGTATTAATGATTCCTTTGATATTAAGCTGGCAGGATTGGTCATTACAGGAGATATTGAAGGCTTTGATTATCAGTTTCACGCAATTTTTGGCGGTTCTTCCGCTAAACTTCTTGATCAGTGGGTTGGTTATAAATTTAATTCACAGTTTAAGTTAAAGGTAGGCCAATTTTTAATTCCGATCAGCCAGGAAAATTTAACCCCGAGCGTGAAACTGGAAACTATCAATTTTTCGCAAGTAGTGGAGGCTTTGGTATCAAGGAGCAAAGATGTTATCGGTAACCAGTGCGTCCGTGATGTTGGAATCCAGGTTGAGGGAAGAGGCCTGTTTGATTATGCCATAGGAGTTTTTAACGGTTCAGGGATAAGCACTCCCGATACCAATAATCATAAAGACATAGCTGGAAGGCTGGTTTTTCATCCATTAAAGAATTTATCAATAGGCGGTTCTTATTATACAGGAAAATACACTTTAAGTACGGATACCACGTTAAGCAAAAATACCCGCGATAGAATTGGCGCGGAAATTTGCTATGTAAAAGATACAGTTTCGTTAAAGGCGGAATATCTTAAAGGTAAAGATAGTGTAACGAAAAAAGACGGCTGGTACGTACAAGCGGGTTATTTTATTATACCCGGTAAATTTCAGAATATTATCAAATTCGATACTTATGACCCGGATACGGGAATAGACGGGGATGAAACGGATATCTACACTTATGGTATTAACCTGTATTTTAACAAATCAGTATTTTTACAGGTTAATTATGAACTTAAAAATGAGCGCGGGACTGAAATCAGCAATAATGCCTTAACAGGTCAGGTGACTTGCCAATTCTAAGATGGAGGATATTGTAATGAAAAGTATTTTCAGAATAATAACAGAAATGTTATTTTTAAGTTTTTTTATGGTGTTTCAGTTTTTCCCCCCACGGGTAATAGCCGTTTCGGAAGATTCGACCTCTGATTCTCCGAAGGCCCAAAAGTTATATTGGTTTATTCCCGATGGTGTAAGGGCAGAGCCTGACTTATTTAAAATTTTTGAATGGGCAAGAGAGGGAAAGCTTCCCAATATTAAGAAAATGATGGATAATGGTTCTTACGGGTATTGTATCCCTGTGTTCCCCTCGCATACTCCGATTAATTTTGCCACTCTTCTTACAGGAAGTTATCCTAAGACGCATGGTGTTGCTGACGGCCCGATGCACATAGAAGGGCGTCCGTTAGACAAAGTGGCGATTGGGGGATTCAGTTCAACGGCGAAAAAGGTTCCTCCTATCTGGATAAATCTGGAAAAAAGCGGCAAGAAAGTTGTTTTACTTTCTATTCCCGGGTCTACTCCACCCGAGCTTGATGAAGGTATTACCATAAGGGGAAGATGGGGAGGTTGGGGAGCTGATTTTCACGCGCTGAATTTCCAGTCAGAAAGAGACCTATCGGAGCGAAAAAAACAAGGCCGTTCCGTCAGATTATTTTATTTCGGGCCGGAACTGACTATGTACGTTGATGCTAAACCTGCTGAAGGCTGGAATAATATACCGGCCTCGTTCAGCCAGCCGTTAGAGGCAAAGATGAAAGGCTGGGGGACGGATATTTTTGCTTATATATATGACAGTGTGGATGACAATAAAGTAGATTACAACAGGATCGCTTTTTCTCTGGATAAAAAAAATGTGATTGCTGATCTTGCCCAGGGGCAATGGAGCCAGTGGAATCCTATCCAGCTCAAATGGGGAGAGCTTGATGTCAATTCTGATTTTAAGATAAAAATAATTAAATTAAAGAAAGACGAGTTGGATGATAAGGTTTTTTTCAGGGTAAGATATTTTTACAATAATTTGAATAAATATATAACAAAACCGCCTGAAGTTTCTGATGAACTTGTAAATAATGCAGGGCCTATGGTTGATTTTGCCGACAATTTCCCCGCCCAGCTTATATATTATCCTGAAGATAAGGAAACATTTAAGGAAGAAGCGGATATGTCTTTTGAATGGCATACAAAAGCGGCAAAGTTTATTCTGGAAAAATACCGGCCGGATGTATTTATCCAGGATATTTATACGCCAAACCAGATGCTCAGCAGCCGATGGTGGCTTGGTTCAATAGATCCGGCGAGTAAACGGTATGAAATGGTTGATAACGACCAGAGAAAGGATCTTTGGAACGAAGTTTTAAATATGTATAAGAGGCTTGATGATATTTTAGGAGAGTATTTGAAAAAGGCTGACGAAAATACATTAATTGTTTTAAGCTCGGATCACGGTATGTCGCCTCTCAACAGGCTGGTGCATCTTAACAGCCTGTTTGCTAAAGAAGGCCTTTTAAAATTTACTATAAATGAAAAAACAGGAGAACCTGTAATTGATTGGGAAAATTCCAAAGTCATATATTTAAATATGTATAATATTTATATCAGCCCCAAAGGTTTGGCCGGGAAATGGACAAGGGCAAGCGGCGCGGAATATGAAGAGTTAAGAAATAGAGTTATAAAGATGCTCAATAATCTCGAAGATGAAGATGGCAAAAAGCCCGTGGCTGCTGTCGTAAAATGGGAAGACGCCAGAAAATTTTATGATCTTCCTACAGATAGGGTTGGAGATTTGACAGTTGCAAATAAAGAAGGTTTTGGCTGGAATGAAGAGGTAAATTCAGGCTTAACTGTTTTTGAAACTCCTTTAATAACCGGTTATAAACAGGGGATCTTACCAAATGACACAAAAGCTGTGTGGACGCCTTTTGTAATAATGGGTCCGGGAGTTAAAAAGAACTATGAACTAAAAAACCCGATCAAAATGGTGGACCAGTATCCTACTATCATGCAACTTATGGGTATGAAAATACCTGATTTTGTCGAAGGGCAAAAATTAGAAGAAATATATGAAGAAAAAAAATAGAACTGCTATTCCATTGTTCGTATTTTTTTTAATTATACATACTTTCTTAAGCAGGACAGACTGTGATACAAAGAAATTATCCCCTCCGAGGATAACAATGAGTAAAAGCGATCCCGATAAATCGGGACCGTTTAACTCAAGTTTAGGAGAAGTTTTTGATCAGCTTGGGATATCAATAAGCAAAGCGGATGACTTTGTCATTCAAAAAAATATATCAATGTATGAATGGGAAAATACTTTTTTTACGGTTTCCGCGGAAAAAAACGGGAGTGTAATTAAAATTGAAGTTATAAATAATATTGATAACAATTCCGCGGAAAGGCGCATCGAAGAAAAAAAGTATATAATAAATTCACTCTATTATCAAACACCTTCCCCCTATCCGGGGATGATTTCAAATACCATAGAATACCCGGATGAGTTTAAACCCAAAGTTGAATATATTGAAATAGAGGGGGTAAAGACTGCTTTCCTCATTTTGTCGAGTACATCCAGGTTTACATATGGAGTCGGTGCGGAGGAACTTATAGCATACCGCGGAGCTTTAATATTCATTTATAACGAAAAAGAAAAAAAATTGTATCAGATCGAGCTATTTATTCCTAAAGAGAAATTTGATAAAAAAGATGTTTTAAGCATCTTCGGGTCGATTGTCCGCCGTTCAAAAGTTGAAACCGTACAAGAAAAATCATCTGACATTAAAAAAGACAGGAATGCGAATAAAAATTATAATTTGATTATAATTGGATTTGAACCTCTGGGGGTAAATCATACAGGAGCCTCCGGTTATTTTAGAGATACTACGCCCAATCTCGATAAATTTTCTAAAAACGCTTTTTTGTTTAAAAATGCTGTCAGCCCTTCCAGTTGGACGCTGCCTTCGTTTATGTCATGGTTTACATCTTTATATCCTTCACAACATAAGATCCTTAATAAATATAGCATATATACGGATAAAGAGAAGGTTTTTTCTAATCTGTCTGAACTTTCTCCTTCCGCTGTTACTCTGGCGCAAGTTTTGAAAAAAAACGGTTACTCAACTGCCGGTTTTACCGGAGATGCCGGAGTAGCCGGGAATTTCGGATATAATTTAGGGTTTGATATTTATTATGATAAGATTACTTTTGCGGGGTTTGATCTCGTTTTACCTATGGCCTTAGAATGGATCAATAAAAACAGGGATGAAAATTTTTTCTTATTTATTCAGGGCTATGATGTACACGGACGTTATCAACTTCCCGCTGATTTCAAGAACCAATTTGCTGATCCAAACTACAAGGGAAAATATAAAGGTACAGTGGATGAGTATTGGAAATTAAGGGATTTAAGCGTAAATGAGGGATTTTTAAATATGGCAGATGAAGATATAAAGTTTTGGGAATCGTGGTATGACGCGAAAATATATGAAGCGGATAAAAAATTAGGTACTTTTTTTGATGAATTTGATAAAATGGGATTGGGGAATAAAACAATAATAGTTGTTTCATCCGGTTCAGGAAATGAGTTTTACGAACATAAAAGATTTGACCATGGATTCAGCCTCTATGAAGAATTAATTCGAGTCCCTTTGATAATCAAAGTTCCGGACAAGAAAGGGAGTGTAATAGAAAACCAGGTAAGAACACTCGATATTATGCCGACTGTGCTGGATATGCTGGATATTAAATATAATGAAATCATAAAAGATCAAATGCAGGGTGTTACCCTGGTTCCTTTAATGAATGGAGAGGATTTAAAATTAGATGCTTTTTCTGAAACCGATTATTTATCGTATACATTTAAACGTTCGTTAAGGACAAGCGATGGATGGAAATATATACATTCAATAGACACACGGGAAAGAGAGTTGTATAATTTAAGAGATGATCCGAAAGAGTTGAATAATCTGGCTGAAAAAGAAAAAAGGATCGCCTATGAACTTGAGCAAAAACTATTTAAACACCTTAAGTCTATAGGGGAGGATTACAAAAAATGAAAAAGATCGTATTTCTGTTTTTAACAATTCTTTTTTTATTAAACGGTGTGTCTGTTAATGGGGAAAAGAATGAAAAAGCGGTCAGCCCAAAATACGAAAATACAAATATTATATTTATTTCCATAGACACTCTCAGGAACGACCATCTGGGCTGTTATGGTTATAAGAGGGAAACAAGTAAAAATATCGATGATTTTGCTGAAAAATCGGTATTGTTTGAAAATTTTATAACTCAAGCCGCTTTTACACCTATAAGCCAAATGAGTATTTTTACATCACAGGAGCCCCGCGTGAACGGGATGACTTCATATGAAGCATTATCGGCGAATGTTTCAGAAAAAACACTTCCTTCTATTTTGAAATACTATGGTTATACAAATGCGGCTTTTTTAGGTTGTCCTGAATTTATTGTTGAAGTAACAAGAAAAGACGGGCTTGTCATACAATCTAAAAAAATATTTGGGAAATCGTTTGACGTTTTTGAGCCTGCGGATACCACTAGAGCAGGAATTCCCGGGGGAAAAATAAAATTTGCAGGTGAAAGAGAAAATCCCGAAGGAGCACTGCAATGGCTTAAGGATAATAAAGATAAGAAATTTTTCTTATGGATACCAATAGGGACAGTCCATTGGCCGTATGCCAGAGATATACCTCCCTCTTATAAAAACAAATTTGATGCTCCGGATTACACTCCGTTTTTTTACCGTTTTGGCAATGAACAGGATATTTGGCCTAAAGATGGCAGTATCAGTTACAATTTGATATCACATATTTATAAAAATGTTTATTATTTTGATTCTTCCGACAGTTACAATTTATCGGAAAAAGATATTCAACATATAATCGGAAGATATGACGCGGGTATATATTATACCGATGAATTTATTGGAAGGTTATTTTCTCTGGTTGAGAGTTTGGGCCTGAGCGATAATACTATTATTGTTCTGCATTCCATTCATGGTGAAGATTTAGGTGAACATGGATATTTTACTCATTATGATATATATGATACCGAAGTAAAGAATGCCTTAATTATTAAATTTCCCGGAAGTAAATTTAAAGGGAAGAGAATTCTTGCACAGGCCCAGGGTCTTGATATTATGCCTACACTGCTTGATTATCTGGATATTCCCATTAATCATGAGGCCCAGGGCATTAATTTAATGCCTTTGATTGAAAATGATAAAAGCGCCGGGTTGAATGAATTTGTTTATTCTACAAGGACTCCATTTTGGGAATATATGTTCTTTAAGGGAACGGATTTCAGGTGGAAAATGGATCAATCCCTTGGAAATGAAAAAAAACTGGAATATGGGAATATACTTAGACAAAATTTTGAAAAGTATGACCCGCAATATCCTCCCAATGATATTGCGATAAGAACCAATGATTGGAAATTAATATTGCGCAAAGATAAATCTCTTCTGGAAAGGGTTTCATGGTGGAGTTTTATTTCCAGGAAGAAAATAGCTATAGATGAGATTGAACTTTATGATTTAAAAAATGATCCATTTGAGCAAAAAAACATAGCTTCTGAAAAACCTGATATAACAGCAAAACTGAAGGAAAAATTGCTGGAGTGGGACAGCTATATTGAAAAACACAAAGCTAAGGATAAGGGAAAAGATGCTGAGCGTATACTGATTCCATATCCCTATTAGGTCCCATATTTTTCCTTGACTAAAGGTAATAAAACATATTATAATAATAAACCGAATGCTTTTTTATGTATAAAATAATTGACAAATGTGACGATAAATAAAACAAATAAGAAGGAAACTTTTTTCTTGTAATTAAGTATAATCATTTAGAAAGAGTTTTTTAAAAGGAAGGAGTAGTAAATGAAAAATAAAATTAAGTATTTTGCTCCAAAAATTGTAGCTAGTTCTTATGTTCATCCTTGTTAATTTTTATGCCAGGCAGTTATAAGTAACCTCCATATCAAACAGATTATGTCCGTTTTCATTATGCTTAGTTTTAAAGATGGACAAAAGTTTTGTCGTGTTTGATATGGGGGTTTTTTTTGTGAAATAGTTATTACATAGCAGGAATTATGATAAAGGCAAAGCTGCTTAAAGACGCGGAAGAACGAATAAAAGATTTAAATAAATTGCAGAAAGAAGGGCTTATTTGTCTCGACGGGCAATTTTTCCCTTCTGTCCATTACCCTCCGATCAATATGTATCCGCCCATTGATGAAAAAACCTTGTTTAAAGGATATGCCAACCCATCCGGTAATTTGTTTGACATTTATGTTCATATTCCTTTTTGTATGAAATATTGTGTTTTTTGCCACTATCCGGTTAAGATCGGGGCCCCTGATGAGGAAAAAGACCATTACCTGAATATGCTGGAGAAGGAAATGGATATTTATATGAACCGCCTGGGTTTAAAAACGATCAAACCCCGTTCAATCCTTATAGGCGGCGGGACTCCCACCTACCTGATTCCTGCAAGGCTTGAAAAATTTCTGCGTTCATTTTCAAGTAGGGTGGATTTGAACTCATGCACTCAATTTTCTTATGACGTAGATCCTTTAACGCTTCTCGGGAAGGAAGGAGGGGAGAGGCTTAAAATATTAAAATCATTTGGTGTGGACCGGTTAACTATAGGGATCCAGTCACTTGATGATGAAATACTAAAAAAGATGAACCGTCCGCATACCGTGAAAGAAGCAATTGAAGCTATCGATATTACAAAAAAAATGGGATTTAAGGTTAATATAGAATTTATTTATGGGTATCCCGGACAGACAATTGAAGCCTGGATCGAGACGGTGGAAAAAGCTGTTTCCCTTGGTGCGGATGAGATCCAGTTATATCGCCTCAAAATTATTCCATATGGGGATCATATGGGATCGATCTTGAAAAAATCCGTTAAAGAGAGAAAGGAATATTTTGGGCTCAAACGGGCAATTATGATGAAAGAAATTGCGATCTTACTTTTATCTCAAAACGGGTATAATGAAAATTTGAGGCGTGTTTTCAGTAAAACACAAGATGATTTTTCCCACTATGCGAATAACCAGTGCTGCAACCTTTTTGATGAGATAGGTTTTGGGCTGACCGCGTTCAGCAGCCTGAGAGACAGATTCGGCCTGAATACCCAGTATTTTGATAAATATTATTATTTGATAAACCAGGGTAAACTGCCCGTTGACAGGGGGCTGGTAAGAAACAGGGATGCCCAATTGCGTTGGGCGCTTATATTACCTTTAAAAAACCGGGAAGTTAACAAGAAATATTACCAGAGAATAACCGGAGTGTCATTGGATACAATTTTCAGGAAGAAGATAGAAAAATTAAAAGAATTCAATTTACTTTATGAAAACGATAAAATGCTTGGTCTTACCCCGCTTGGGATCCTTTTTGCGGACGAAATATGCCACCAGTTTCACCATCCTGACTATATGCCATTTGCAAGAACGGCATACGCGCAAGGCAAATTAAATCCGTATGACGATTTTCAGCCTTAATTGATCCTATCCGACAAATATTAATCCGATCCCCGCTATTGCGATAACTGCTCCTATGATCGCCCTGGGAGATATTTTTTCTTTTGATATAAATACAACCATCGGAAGGATAAATAACGGGGTGGTTGAATTAAGTATCGTGGCGATAGAGGCATCAATATATTTAAGGGCGACAAGAAAAAGCCAGAAACCTCCGAAAACCGCGATGAAAACCGTAAGAAGAAGCAGTTTTAACGACCGGATATTTTTAAAAGGCAGAAGCCAGTTCTTGATTTCTCTGGTTGCTGTTCCCCAGAGCGTAAGGCCGATAACACTGAACAAAAACCGGATTAATGTACCTTGCAGCGCGGAAGTTGATGATACGCCTATTTTTGCGAAAATTATTCCCAGTGACATGCAGAAAGAAGATAACAGCGCGTATTTGACTCCGGATATCCAGTTTTCTTTTAGTTTTTCCATAGGAGCGGATTCAAAAAGTACCCATGTAACTCCTGCGATCGTAAATATGCTTCCCGTCCATGCAAGAGAAGACGGCCTTTCATGTAAAAAAAGGACTGCCATAATAACCGTGAGTACGGGGCCCAGAGTTTCCAGGAGGATCGTTAAGCGCGGGCCTAAATGCATTAAGGCTTTGAAAAAAAAGGTGTCTCCAAGTGCAATTCCTAATAAGCCGCTTAGCGCAAGAAATAAAAAATCACGGTTGTTTATCGGTTCCATGCCGATCAGCAAAAGAAGTATTCCAAGATACAAAATACCTATTATTCCTTTCCCAAGGTTCATGCCGAGCGGAGAAACATCGTTCCCGAGTTTTTCGAATAAGATCGAACCGAAGGCCCACGCGACGGCTGAACCTAAAGCGGCTAGCCCCCCAAGCATTCCATAAATTAAATGAGATTGCATCATAATAAAAAAATAAATTAATATAAATTTATTGTATAATCAAACATTCCGATCGAATATACTTAAATTCGGAAATTTAGTCAAGGACATAATGCGATCAGAAAAGAATATATTTAATGATCTTAATAAAAAAACGAATATTGTAAAAGCTTTGCTATTCCGCGGCGGTGAGCAGGAAGGTTTATTTGAATACGCGCGAAAAATAAGGGATGAAGTCTTTGGGAAAAAAGTTGAAGTCCGAAGCGTTATTGAATATTCAAATATATGCGAGCAGGCATGTAATTATTGCGGTATGAATAAATATTCGAGTATAAAAAGGTATATTTTAAGCGACAGTGAATTATTAAGAGAGATTGAAAAACTTTATTGCAACGGGCGCAGAGTGATAATGATCCAGGCGGGAGAGATATCTGCGGATATTTACTTCCAAAGGCTGTATAAATTACTCAAAGAAGTGAAGGCTAAATATTTGGATCTGACTTTTATCTGCAGTTTTGGGAACCTGTCCGCGGATAAATACAAAAAGTTGAAAGAGGCCGGTGTCGAAAGATATTTGCTTAAATTTGAAACATCGGACCCAAAACTTTATAAAAAGATAAAACCTTCTGATAGTTTTGAAAATAGATTAGCTCATATAGAAATGTTGAAAAAGTTTGGTTTCCAGGTAAGTTCCGGTAATATCACGGGTTTGCCGGGACAGACAACGGATAGCATGGCCGATGACCTTTTGCTGATGAAAAAATTGGATATTCCTATGGGCAGTACTTCTGTATTTATTCCAAATGATATGTCAAATTACGCGAATTGCCCGCCGGGCGATATTTTGACGGCGCTTAATTCCATGGCGATATTGAGAATTCTGTGCCCGAATATGCTTATTCCCTCCACCAGTTCTTTGGAATTACTTATTAAAGACGGGCAATATTTAGGATTAATGGCAGGGGCTAATGCCGTAACATTGCATGACGGTACTCCTGAAAATGACGAAGCGGAATTTGTTATATATAGAAAAGAACGTTACAAGCCAAAAGATATTTTAATTAAAACTGTCGCTCGGGCCGGCCTTGAGTGTTATCCTGATCTTCTTTCAGTTACGCCTGAATAAATTCAGGATCACTTTATATTTTTACCTTCATCGCGCAAAATTCTCCGCACATTGAGCATTCTTCCCCATTTGTTCCCTGAGATAACGAATGAAGTAATTTAGCCTTTTCCGGATCGATAGCCAGCCTCATTTGGTCTTTCCATGAAAGGTTTTTTCGCGCGCGCGCCATTTTTTTATCCCATTCTAAAGCGAACGGAACACGTTTCGCGATATCAGCGGCGTGTCCCGCGATACGGCTCGCAATCACGCCTTCTTTTACATCATTTATCGATGGTAATTTTAAATGTTCAGCGGGAGTAACATAACAAATAAAATCCACGCCATAACTCGCGGCAAGCGCGGCTCCGATGGCCGAGGTAATATGGTCATAACCGGGAGCGATATCCGTGACTAAAGGCCCTAGGCAATAAAAAGGGGCGCCGTTAGTATATTTCTTTTCTAATTCCACATTTTTTTTGATCTGATCGATAGGAACATGTCCGGGCCCTTCGATAATGACCTGAATTCCTTCACTCCAAGCTTTCTTGCAGAGTTTGCCCAGTGTTTTTAATTCCTCGATCTGTCCGGGATCAGTAGCGTCGGCGAGGCATCCGGGCCTTAATCCGTCGCCCAGGCTCAAGGTAAGGTCATATTTTTTTGTGATCTTTAATAAACGGTCATAATTTTCAAAAAATGGATTTTCTTTTTTATTTTGTTTCATCCAGGAAGCCATGATCGCGCCGCCGCGGCTTACGATTCCCGTGATCCGTTTTTTCGAAGCCAGTTTTTCAAGGACGTGCCGGGTTACACCGCAGTGTATGGTCATAAAATCCACGCCGTCTTCAGCCTGTTTTTCTATTACTTCAAAAAATAATTCTACGGGTATCTCAGTAATTTTTTTCCCTTTTTTTGTAGTTTCCTGTGCGGCCTGATAGATTGGAACTGTTCCAAACGGGATCGGGCATCTTGAAATTAATTCTTTTCTTATTTTATCCACATTCCCGCCGCAGCTTAGGTCCATGATCGTATCGGTCCCGGCCCGAATCGCTGTTTCCAGTTTTTTTATTTCGATCTTCAGGTTAGAAGCAAGCGGTGAAGTGCCTATGTTGGCATTAACCTTTGTGCGTAACCCTTCGCCGATACCGCAGATCTTTGTTTTTCGTTTCCGGTTACGCGGAACCGCGATTTTGCCTTCAGCGATCTTTTTGCGCAATTCCTCAGGATTTCTTTTTTCGATCTTAGAAAGTTTTATCATTTCCTGTGTAATTATTTTATTAATAGCTTTTTCTCTTAAAGTCATTTATGATTGCTCCTGTTTAATGATTTTTATAATTTTATTCGCGACATCATCCGGATCTTTCCCAAGCACGCGGATCATCGGTTCTTTGCCGTTCGCGCCGCGGTCAAAAATAATGTCAGGAACTGTTTTTGATCTTTTAATAGCGATATCTGTTCCCCATTCGAGAGTCTGGCCTTCCTTATTTTTTATTATCAAAGGTTCTTTATTGCGGTCAAACTCCGCTATCTTGAATTTTACGTTTCTGCAAATACCGATTATTTCATCTGAAAATTTTATATTCATGGCAGCCCGGTAAGAAGGGTTATACCTCATTGCTGTCAGGACGACCTTACCCATATGTTTTGACGCGCCTAAATCCGGTTCGGCGAGGTATTGTATTTCTTCTTTAAAACGGATGATCCGTCCGGGAAAGCCAAAAACTTCGTTTAAATTATCCGCGTTTTTTAAAGCATAGGCAAAGTTCGATTGAACTTCCGGGATCAATCCGGCTATTTTAGAATTATTTAATTTTATGACCGCGTTCTTCATTTCTTCCCGAATTAATGAAATTTCTTCCTGTCTTTGTAATAGCGCGAGATGATTAACAGGGCCATTGCCTTTTCCTAACGTAATAGAATTTCTTATCGCAAGGTGCAGATAATCCCGGGCCTTTTGGACCGCGATCTCCAGTTTTTCTCCCTTAGCCAGGAAACTCGAGATAGCTGAGCTGTAAGTGCATCCTGTTCCGTGTGTGTTTTTTGTATTAATTCTCCGGCGGGACAAAATAACATATTTATTTCCGGTTAATAATAAATCCTTACAATTATCATCTTTTAAATGGCCGCCTTTAATGAGGGCATTTTTTGAGCCCATCTTTACTAATTTTTCAGCAGTTTTTATTATTGATTCGAACCCGGTTATTTTTATACCGGTAAGGATCTCAGCTTCAATAATATTGGGAGTAATTAAAAAAGTCAGCGGTATCAATTTTTCTTTAAGGATATTAAAGGCCTTTTTTTCCAAAAGGCAGTCTCCGTTTTTGGAGGCCATTACCGGGTCAAGAATAACATTTTTAAATTTATATTTTTTCAGTATATTTGTGACCGCCTCTATGATCTCAATGTTAGAAAGCATGCCGATCTTAATAAAATCCGGTTTAATATCGGACATAACTGCCTCAAGCTGATCCCTGACTATTTTCGCGGGAAGGGGATAAACCGAGTTTACTTTCCGGGTGTTTTGTGAAGTTATAGCCGTAATAACGCTCATTCCATAAACTCCCAGCGCGGTAAATGTTTTCAGGTCAGCCTGAATACCCGCGCCGCCGCTGGGATCAGAGCCTGCGATGGTTAAAACAACTGGGAGAATGTTTTTTTGTTTCATTGTGAATATTTTAAACGCCCCCTGGGGGAGTTAATCTTTTTACTGTTTCTTTAATATTGTCTGCCTGTAAAATCGCCGAAATTACCGCTATACCGTTAGCACCAGCCTTGATTATTTCTCCAATATTATTTTCTTTTATGCCGCCTATCGCGAATACCGGCAAACGAACAGATTTTCTAATATCAGAAAAAATATTACAGCCGAGCGGTTCAATTAATCCATTTTTTGAAGCAGTAGGGAATACAGGGCCAAGAGTAATATAGTCCGCGCCCTTTTCCTGCGCCGCGACAGCCTCATCCTTGGAATGCGCGGAAAGCCCAATGATCTTTTCTTTGCCTAAAAGGTGTCTCGCGATATGAAAAGGTAAAGATTTCCAGCCGAGATGAACGCCGTCCGCCTCAACGGCCAGGGCTATATCAATACGGTCGTTAATAATAAAAAGGGCTGAATATTTTTTACAAATAATTTTTATCTGGCGCGCAAGTTCAAAATATTCTTTTGTCTGCATATCTTTTTCGCGCAATTGTACCATATCAATGCCGGAGCTGACAGCTTCTTCTATTGCATTAATTAACGGATATTTTGATAGATTTCTGTCTGTAACCAGACAGAGCCTAGATTTTAAAAAATAATTTTTTGAAAACATTAGTTTATTTTTCCATCCATTGGACTGGACGCGTTCGCGTAAAGTTTTTTAGGTATTCTTCCTGCCATAAATGCCTTATGCCCAGCTTCTACGGCTTGTTTCATCGCCTCGGCCATCAGGACCGGATCTTTCGCGCCGGCAATCGCGGTATTCATTAAAACCCCGTCTACGCCTAATTCCATAGTGATGGCGGCATCTGACGCGGTACCAACTCCGGCATCAACAATGATCGGGATCTTAATAAGTTCCCGGATTATCATAATATTATTGCGGTTCAGGATTCCCTGTCCTGAACCGATAGGCGCGGCTAAAGGCATAATGCAGGCGGCACCCGCGTCGACTAATTTACGCGCGGCGATAATATCGTCATTAGTATAGGGCATAACTATGAAACCTTCCTTGACAAGGATTTTTGTAGCCTCGATCAAACCCGCTGTATCGGGGAAAAGTGTCTTAGGGTCACCTATAACTTCGAGTTTAACCATATTGGATAATCCGACTTCACGGCCCAAACGGGCGGTGCGGACTGCATCTTCAACGTTAAAACATCCGGCGGTATTCGGCAAGATCGTATATTTTTTTGTGTCAATATAGTCAAGCAGTGATTCCTGGGATTTGTCAGTAAGATTTACCCTGCGGACCGCGACAGTAACAATTTCCGCGCCTGATATCTCAAGTGCTTCAGCCATTATTTTAAAAGTCGGGTATTTCCCGGTACCGACTAAAAGCCGTGACTTGAATTTTTTCCCGCCGATTTCCAGAAAATCATTTTTCAACATTTCTTTTTCTCCTTGAATAATATCTTATTTTTTCCATTTAATATTATACAGCAATCTTTGATAAATTATAGAAAAGAAAGAAAAAAAATTTTTAAAATTATTTTCTTTCTTTTTTTTTAAATTTTGTTATAATAAAGCAAAATTTTTCTAACAATTTAAATAAGGA
Source organism: bacterium (assembly GCA_028719205.1). GTDB lineage: Bacteria > JACRDZ01 > JAQUKH01 > JAQUKH01 > JAQUKH01 > JAQUKH01. The sequence continues at coordinate 24,415 of JAQUKH010000005.1, read as the reverse complement.
GTTATTTTCATGAAAATCTTCAAAACAGTGTTAAGTGTAATTTTCGCAGGGGTATTGGTCGCGGGATGTAAGGGCGGAGAGAAGAAAGCTGAGAAAACAGAGGAAGCACCAGTTACCCAGGAAGCACAAGTAGCGGCTTCAGCGCCTGCGGCAGGTCCCGCTGAGTTAGTAAAAGTTGCTGATATTTTCGCTAAAAAAGGTGAACTTAACGGCAAAAATATTACTGTGCACGGAAAAGTTGTGAAAGTTAATATGGGTATCATGGGCAAAAACTGGATACATTTACAGGATGGTACCGGCGCGGCAGGAACAAACGATATTACTATAACGACAGACGGACAGGCTAAAGTTGAGGATAAAATAGTTGTTACCGGGACAGTTGTTACAGATAAAGATTTTGGATCCGGATACAAATACGCGGTAATTATTGAAAACGCTACAGTAGCCGCTGAATAATTTTTAAAGATATAGTTATAAGAATTTCAGGCTCCGTGGATGAATGGATTTTTTCCCATTAGATCCTGGAGCCTGTATTTTTTTATCCCCCGCCCATCATACGGACAATTTCAATTTTGTCATCTTTTTTTATTTCGGTAGAACTAAAATATTCCCTTTTGATTATTTTCTCGTTAAGTTCTACGGCAACCATCATTGGGGAAAGCTTAAACTCCTCAAGTAATTGTAAAATGTTTTTACCTTCACTTATTACTTTTTCTTCACCATTTAAAATTATTTTCATTTAACTCCCTAAAAATATAGGTCTCTTTCACCATTTTTTATTCTTTTTAGTTTTAAATTAAACTGGTTAAATAATTTATCCGGGATATTTTTCATATTATCGTTGATCATTTTATCTATTATTTGTTTTGTTCCGGCCGGGGCAAAATCCAAGGCGTACTCTTCAAGTGTCAACAACGCGTTTGGGAGACAATATCCCTGGATCTCACCGTTTTTTGCCTTGTTTACAAAATTTTCCCCGGTTCGTCCCGCGCGGTAGCAGGAGGTGCAAAGGCTGGGAACAAGTTTTTTTTCTATAATAATTTTGATAATTTCTTCAAGGGTGCGTTTATCGGCAGTTGAAAATTGGCCGTCTTCAGAGGTGAGGGAGGAACCTTTTTCACTGTAACCACCGGGTTCCGTATGAGAGCCCGCGCTGATCTGTGACGCGCCGGCAGAAATAATTTCATCCCGCAATAAAGAATGTTCTCTTGTAGTTACAACAATACCGGTATAAGGTACGGCCAAACGGAGTATCGCGACAATTTTTCTGAAATCGAAGTCAGAAACAGGATATGGCGGAGTTAGTAATGCTGAGCCATGAGCCGGCCTCAGGCGCGGTACAGAGATAGTGTGAGGCCCGAAACCAAATTTTGCCTCCAGTTCGCGGCTGTGGCGTATAAGTTCAAGTATTTCGTATTTGTAATCAAATAAACCCAAAAGAGCGCCTATTCCGACATCTTTTATGCCGGCAGAAATAGCGCGATCCATCGCGAGCCTGCGCCAGTCAAAATCATTTTTTTTACCTCCGGGATGCATTATTTTATATGTTTCGCGGTGATAAGTTTCCTGGAAAAGCTGGAACACACCGATCCCGGAACTTTTTAATTTTATAAATTCCTCTTCTGAATATGGCGCGGCATTGAGATGCACTATGTGCAAACCGGTATTTTCGTAAATTGTCCTAACGGCGTTTATTAAATAATCAAGGGAACATTTTTTTGGATGTTCGGCGGCAACAAGAAGGACACGTTTAAAACCGGTTTTTTCAAGCGTTTGTGCCTGCAAAATTATTTCATCAGTGGAAAGTGTTTTTCGTTGTATTTCCTTATTATCGCGTCGAAAAGCGCAATAAAGGCAATTATTAAGGCATTCATTGCTTAAATAAAGGGGAGTGAAAAGAACGATCCTTTTGCCGTAAATTAACTCCTTTATTTTACCTGAGATAAAAGTCAGTTCATTTAAAGATCCTTCATCTTCGATATCCAAAAGAAGCTTTATTTCCTCTTCATTTGGAACTATTCCTTTAAGTGAGTTATTAAGTATTTTTGATAAAGATATGGCCATTATTTGTCAGATGTTATATCATTTATTTAAATTTGTCAAATAATCTTGACTTTTATTTACTAAATGATATAATCTAATGCAATAAAATAAATTTATTATGAAAAGTACAGTAATTGCCATTGATGGCCCGGCAGGCGCGGGTAAAACTACGTTAGCCAAATTATTAGCGGAAAGACTGGGATTGTTGTATATTGATACAGGGGCAATGTATCGTTCTTTGACATGGAAGATCCTGCAACTTGGTATTAATTTTAACAATAAAGATTTGGTAATAGATTTATCCCGAAAAGTTGATATTATATTAAGGCCTAATGGTAAAGACCTTAAAATATTTATTAATGGAGATGAAGTAACGGATCTAATAAGAACCCCTGAAGTGACAGAAAACACTTTTTATGTTGCCCAGATCAAAGAGGTCAGGGAAGAGATGGTAAAGAAGCAAAGAAGTTTTGTGAAAGAGAACAGGGTTATTATGGAAGGCAGGGATATCGGGACTGTGGTATTTCCTGAGGCAGATAAAAAAATATATCTTGACGCGCAATTGAGCGAGCGGGTTAATCGCAGATTTAAAGAATTCAAAGCAAAAGGCTTTGAATATACAACTTCGAAAATTGAACAAGAACTGGCTGAAAGAGACAAAAAAGATAAAACCAGATTATATGGGCCGCTGAAAATAGCTGATGATGCTGTTTATCTTGACACAACGAATTTAAATATCCCTGAAATGGTGGAAGAGGCATTGAGGGTAATAAATTCTTGATTTATTATAAATTTGTACATATAGTTTTTAATATATTAGCCCATATATTGTTTGGATTGGAAAAAATAGGGATTAAGAATTTTCCTGAAAAAGGGCCGGTGATTTTAGCGTCTAATCATATCAGCTTCCTTGACCCGATGATTATTCCTACTGCAAGCAGTCGCCGTATGCATTCCATGGCAAAAGCAGAATTGTTTAATGTTCCGGTTCTGGGATGGTTAATGAAAAAATTTTGGGCCTTTCCGGTTAAAAGAGGCTCATTAGATATGGCGGCTCTTAAAAATTCTATAAATGTTTTAAGAGGCGGAGATGTTCTGTTATTATTTCCGGAGGGGACTAGAAGCCTTGACGGAGATATTCATGAGGCAAAACCAGGGATAGGTTTTATTGTTTATCATAGCAAAGTCCCTGTAGTTCCCGTTTTGGTGAAAGGGACAGATAAAGCGCTTCCTAAAGGCGCATGGTTACCGAGGCCGAAAAAAGTTAAGGTTATTTTTGGTAAACCGGTATACTTTGACAGTTATTTTTCGCAAAAGGGGTCAAAAGAAACTTATTCGCAAATTGGAAATGATATAATGTCAGCCATAAAAGCGTTAAGAGAAAATGAGTAATAAAAAATTTACAAATAGCCCTTCTTGAAGTATAAAAAAGAGCGGGGCTAATTCTAGGAAAGGGGAGGTATTTTTTTAATGGAGCGAGGCAGAAAAGCAGTAAAAACAGTTGAAAAAGAAAGTGTGGATACGGCTATGGAAGGGAAGAGAGAAGGTATGCAGGAGGTGTTAATGGATGTTGATAGTCTGGGATTAGAACAGGCTTATTATTCATCAATGGCATCTCTAAAAGAAGGGAATATCATTAAGGGGAAGGTTGTAAAGATCAAGAGTGATGAAGTGATCATAGATATTAGTTATAAATCGGAAGGTGTTGTCCCTAAAACCGAATTTCTTGACCGTGAAGGAAAGCTTACGATAAAGGAAGGGGATGAAGTAAATGTATTCCTGGAAAAAATAGAGAACAAAAATGGGTTAGTGGTCCTGTCACGGGAAAAAGCCGCGTATATGGTTACGTGGGATAAAATTGTTGATTCCTATGACAACCAGAAAATGGTGGATGGTAAGATCATTAAACAGATAAAGGGTGGTTTTGAGGTGGATATCGGAGTTAAAGCCTTTCTTCCGGCTTCACAGCTTGACGTAAGGCCGATATCGCGCATTGAAGATGTTGTCGGGAAAGTTTTCCCGATGAGAATTATAAAGGTTAACAGAGTATTAAATAATATAGTTCTTTCCAGAAGGATAGTTTTGGAGGAAGATAGAGAATCTAAACGCGGAGAAATTATTTCTACTTTACAGGAAGGCCAGATAAAAGAAGGTATTGTTAAAAATATTACTGCCTTTGGCGCGTTTGTGGATCTTGGCGGCATGGATGGATTATTACACATTACAGATATGTCCTGGGGAAAGATCAAACATCCATCGGATAAAGTTTCACTCGGCCAGAAAATAGAAGTCAAAATAATCAGTTTTGACCGTGAAAAAAATAAAATATCTTTGGGCTTGAAACAGAAAACATCTGATCCATGGGAAATAATCGGACAGAAATACCAGGTAGGCCAGATTGTGAACGGCAAAGTAACTAACCTTATGGATTACGGGGCTTTTGTGGAAATTGAAGAAGGTATTGAAGGGCTTATCCATAATTCGGATATGTCATGGGTGAAAAGGATCACAAATCCGTCCCAGGTTCTGAAAGTTTTGCAAATTACACCGGTCGCTATTTTATCTATTGATAAAGATAACAGGCGGTTGTCGCTTGGTTTAAAACAAACTCAGCCAAATCCCTGGGAAACAATAGACAGAAAATACCCGATAGGATCCAGGGTTAATTGTAAAGTTTCCAACATTACGGATTTTGGAGTTTTTGTGGAGCTGGAAGAAGGGTTGGAGGGATTAATTTATATAACTGATATTTCCTGGACCAAAAAAATAAACCATCCGAATGAGGTTTATAAAGTAGGACAGCAAATCGAAGCTTTGATCTTGAATGTCGATAAAGCAAAAGAAAAAATATCTCTGGGAGTCAAACAGCTTACAGAAGATCCTCTTGCTGAATTTGAGAAGACCTACAAAGACAAGCAGATATTTAATGCTAAAGTTAATGAAATAACTTCCAACGGTTATGTAGTTGAACTTGAAAATGAATTTTCAGGATTTTTGTCATTCAGCGAAGTTTTAGACGGGTTGATAAAAAAAGACAAATCTGAACTTTTAGGGAAAACATTAGAGACAAAAGTTGTAAAAGTAGACCTGATAGCAAGACAGATCATTTTAAGCCAGAAGGCATTTGCCAAAGAAGAAGAAGCAAGAATAGTAGAAGAATATAACAAAACTCATGGGTCAACAGAAATTACTCTTGCCGACGCGGTTAAAAAATCGTTGAAGAAAAAGAGGACTAAAAAAGTAGGGGAGCATTCCGAAGAGGAAGAGAAAAAAGGTAAAAAATCCAAAAAGGATAATATCGAGGAATTAGAAGAAGCAAGCGATGTTTCAGATAATTAAAGAAGATATTAAATCAGTTTTTGAAAAAGACCCGGCTGCTAAAAATATTATAGAAGTTTTGTTTTGTTATCCCGGGCTGCATGCTATTTGGTTCCATAAAATAGCGCATTTTTTGTATAATAATAATTTTTATACTTTAGCCCGTTTGATATCGCACTTTGCAAGATTTTTGACAGGAATAGAGATACATCCGGGTGCAAAGATAGGAAGAAAAGTTTTTATAGATCATGGGATGGGTGTTGTTATCGGGGAAACAGCTGAGATAGGGGAAAACTGTCTGATCTACAAGGGGGTTGTGCTTGGAGGTGTCAGTTTAGAAAAGAAAAAAAGGCATCCTACTCTCGGCAAGAATGTTGTAGTCGGTTCAAATGCCTGTGTTTTAGGGGCGATTACAATAGGGGATAATGTCAGGATCGGATCCAACTCAGTGGTTGTGAAATCAGTTCCTAATGATGCTACGGTGGTCGGTGTCCCGGGCAGGATCATTGAATACCCTAAGGCGCACCCATTAGATTTGGATCACGGGGTTTTGCCTGACCCTATCGCTGATGTAGTGAAAATCATTTTGAAAATGCAGGAAGAATTGGAAGACAGAATAAAGCGGATGGAAAAAGATCACAATATATTTTCATCTGATATGCTGACCGGCTATAAAAGAGAGACAAATACGTGGATAGACGGCGGAGGAATATAAATCATGTTTGAATATACAGAAAAAGTTTTAGATCATTTTAAAAACCCAAGAAATGTCGGAGAGATACCTGATGCCGACGGCGTGGGTACGGTAGGAAATCCTGTTTGCGGGGATTTGATGACTTTTTATATCAAAGTAAAAGACAATATTTTGGTGGATGTAAAATTCAAGACCTTCGGCTGCGGCGCGGCTATAGCGGTTTCCAGTATAGTAAGTGAATTGGCAAAAGGTAAAACCATAGAAGAGGCTTTAAAATTAAACAACCAGATGGTTGCAGATGAATTAGGAGGTTTGCCTCCGAGCAAACTTCATTGCTCTAATCTCGGCGCGGACGCCCTGCATAAAGCAATAGAAGATTATAAGAAAAAAAATCCCGGTACTTCAAAGTAGAAATATTATACTAAAAAATTCTTGACAATGTGTTCTTTTGTGTTATGATATTTTGAGGATTTTGAAAAGTAAAAAATGTTAATCCAAATAGGAGGACAAGGATATGTCAGAAAACGCTCATCATGGTGAATTGAGTTCAGGCAAAAAAGCTTTGATATGGATTGAACTTGTCAGTTACGGATCTCTCTTAGGTTATTTTTTAGTCGGAATGGTTAAACACGTGGTTGTCGTGTATCTGGGGATCGGCGCAGCGCACCACTAAAAATTTTTATTATCTGATTAATAGAAAAAGCTGACTAATCGTCGGCTTTTTTTTTAGAAGAAACCTTCGATTTGATATTCGAAGGTTTTTTATTTTTGGCATTATTTATTTGACAGTAGTAGATTTTTTTAATAAAATCAATAATTAAGTAAAATAGTATTAAAATGGCAGAAGAATATTTAAATTATAGAAATAAAAGATTATTTATTGAGAATGTTGATTTTGAAAAACTGGTTAATAAATTTGGAACACCTCTCTATGTTTACAGTTTTTCCGAATTAACAAAAAATATTAAGGCATATCAGGAAGCATTTTCTTCCTGTAAAACACTGTTTTGTTATGCCTGCAAGGCTAACAGTAATTTTGAACTTTTACGGATAATAGGAAGATCAGGTTTTGGGGCTGATATCGTCTCCGGCGGAGAGTTATTTGTTTCTTTGAAAGCCGGGATTTCCCCGAAAAAGATCGTTTATAGCGGTGTCGGTAAGAGAGGGGATGAGATCCTTTACGCTTTAAATTCGGATATTCTTATGTTTAATGTTGAGTCCGAGGAAGAGCTTTTGGAGATAAACCGGATTGCGATAAGCCTGAATAAAAAAGCCAGGATAAGTTTCCGGATAAATCCTGATGTTGACCCTGAAACACATCATTATATTGCCACAGGTTTAGCACTCAGCAAATTCGGGATCGATATAAAAGAGGCAGAGAAGCTTTATCAAAAAGCGGCCCGTTTAAAAGGAATAGAGGTTGTCGGGTGCCAGATGCACATTGGATCGCAATTAACAAAGCTTTCACCGATTATTGAAGCGGCCCATAAACTGGTTGGCCTGGTAAAAAAACTGAATAAAAAAGGTATAAAGATAAGTTTACTGGATCTGGGCGGCGGGCTCGGTATCACTTATAAAAATGAAAAAGTGCCGGCGCTCTCAATGCTTGCTAAAAGAATATTACCTTTAATTGAGGAATTAGGTGTAACATTAATATTGGAGCCCGGGCGGTCTATAGTCGGCAATACAGGGGTGCTTCTGACAAAGGTTTTATATTTGAAAAATAAACGCAATAAAAATTTTGTCATTATTGACGCGGGGATGAACGATCTTATACGCCCTTCATTATATGACGCGTATCATGAAATCATTCCGTGTGTAAATAAAAGTAACAAGATGATCAAGGCGGACATAGTCGGGCCAGTTTGTGAATCAGGTGATTTTCTGGCAAAGGAAAGGGCCATGCCGTTTGTTAATAATAATAGTTATCTTTGTGTAAGGTCAGCCGGTGCTTACGGGTTTTCCATGGCTTCAAATTATAATTTTCGTTTAAAGCCGGCGGAAGTATTAGTAAAAGGTGATAAATATTATTTGATCCGGGACAGGGAAAATTTGAGTGATTTACTGGTTAATCAGAAAACAGCGGTTGGAGTATGAAAGCAATAAAAAGGAAATTGATGGTAGAAATAAATTTTACCAAGATGGTCGGTACAGGAAATGATTTCGTGGTTGTAGACAACCGGGATGATGGTATTTTAGAAAAGGATAAATCTAATCTCGCGAAAACATTATGTTTACGCCGCTGGTCGATAGGGGCTGATGGGATGCTTTTGATAGAGCGTTCTGAAACCGGTGATTTTAAGATGAGGGTTTTTAATCCTGATGGCGGTGAAGCGGAAATGTGCGGTAACGGTGCCCGCTGCGCGGCCAGGTTCGCGCATTTAAAATTTTGTAAAAAACAAAATATATCCATGGAGACGAAAGCCGGGCCGATAAAAGCGCAGGTAAAAAAAGATATGATCAGCCTGTCAATGCCTGAACCTGAACAGATCAGGCTGAATTTAAATTTGAAATTCAGGGAGATGACGAAAGAGGTATCTTTTATTAACACCGGCGTGCCTCATGTGGTATTTTTTACTGATAATCTGGACAAAGTCGATGTAAACAAATTGGGAAAAGAAATACGGAATTATCCGGAGTTTTCCCCTCACGGTACAAATGTAAATTTTGTTCAGGTCATTTCGGATAATGTTATAAAAGTAAGGACCTACGAACGCGGCGTTGAGGATGAGACCTTAGCCTGCGGGACAGGTTCCGTGGCAAGCGCGATCATTTCATTTTTAAAGAAAAATTTAACGGCTCCGGTCAGTGTTATAACTAAAGGCGGCATGTTACGCGTGCATTTTAAAGAAAAGGACCGGAAAATATATAATGTTTTGCTGGAAGGAAAAGCGTCAGTTGTTTATGAAGGTATAATACAGGTATAGGGGTGACCCTATGTGGTCGCCCTGAAATAGAAAGAGGGCAGCCACGCAGGGCTGCCCCTACAAAAACACAGGAGGTTTAAAAATGTTTCAAGGCGCGATGACAGCTATCGTTACCCCTTTTAAAGCGGGAAAAGTTGATGAAGGTGCATTACAAAAATTAATAGAATTTCAGCTTAAAAACGGTATAAAAGGCATTATCCCCTGCGGTACGACAGGAGAATCGGCTACTCTCGCTTTCGCGGAACATAAGCGGGTAGTGGAAATAACAGTATCTACGGTAAATAAAAGAGTACCGGTAATTGCCGGCGCGGGATCAAATAATACCGAAGAGGCTCTGGAATTAACAAAATTTGCCAAGAGTATAGGAGCTGACGGAGCGTTATTGATAACTCCTTATTATAACCGCCCGACGCCGCGCGGATTATTTATGCATTATGAAAAGATCGCGAAAAGCGTGGATATTCCGATCATTATTTATAATGTTCCGACAAGGACAGGAACAAATATTTTACCTCAGACGGTTTATGAATTATCAAAGATCCAGAATATTGTCGGTATCAAAGAAGCCACAGGTGATTTAAAACAGGCATCGGAGATCATTAAATTATGCGGTGACAGATTTACTATGCTCTCCGGCGATGATTATACGATTTTGCCGTTTTTATCTATCGGCGGCCATGGCGTGATATCGGTCGTTGCTAATATTGTTCCCGGATTGGTCAGCAGGCTCATAGAGGAATTTATCAGCGGCAACACAAAGAAGGCGAAAGAATTACATTATAAGATATTTCCGTTAACGAAGGCGTGTTTTTTAGAAACTAATCCTATTCCGGTTAAAACGGCATTATCAATGATGGGTATGGTATCGCCTGAATTGAGGCTTCCTCTTTGCCCGATGACTGATGAAAATATTAATGCCCTTAAACTGGCATTAAAGGCAAACGGATTGATTTCGTAGGGGAGGAAGGAGATTTATATGATCAATGTTGTTGTTACAGGTGCCTGTGGACGCATGGGCTCAGCTATTATCCGGCATTTATCGGATCAGCCTGATATGAAATTATCCGGCGCGGTTGAAAATCCACAGCATAAAAATATTAATAAAGATATTGGCGAAATACTTGGTATAGGCAGGTCGGGTATAGATATTTCTCCGTCTTTAGAAAAGGTTATTGACAGGGCGGATGTAGTTATTGAATTCGTTAATCCGAAAACGTCCATTGGCCATTTAAAAATAGCTGATTCTTTTAAAAAACCGATCGTTATCGGGACTACAGGTTTCAGCGAACCTGAACTTACAATTATTAATAATATTTCAAAAAATATCCCTTGTGTTCTATCTCCAAATATGAGTATAGGAGTTAACGCGCTTTTTTATCTTGCTCCAAAATTGGCGAAGATGCTTGGGGATGATTATAATATTGAAATAATTGAAGCGCATCATAATCTCAAGAAAGACGCGCCGTCAGGAACAGCTTTGAAACTTGCCGAACTTCTTGCTGACGGTTTAAACAGGGATCTCAAAGAATGCGGGGTCTATGGCAGGTCCGGAATTACAGGCGCGCGTAATAAAAATGAAATAGGGATCCACGCGGTCAGGGGAGGAGATATTGTCGGGGACCACACTATAGTTTTTGCCGGGCCAGGTGAGAGGATAGAGGTTACGCATAGAGCTCACAACCGTGAGGTTTTTGTTTTTGGCGCGATAAAAGCGGCAAGGTTTATATTTAACGCGAAACCCGGGTTATATAATATGCAGGATGTGCTGGGCATCAAAAAGCTATGAACGGGGATATCAGGGATCAGGACAAAAAAAGCGCGGTAAACCGGCTTTTTACTATAATTGCTGACGGGACGGCAAAGGTAAATACTGGGGGGGTGGAAAAAATGGAAAAAACAGACAATATCTTAAGGCTGGATATTGATAATATTGAACAGATAACTCGTGAAGAATTAGGGAACGATACATCTGTTCTGTTGTATCGTTTTATAAGGCTTCTTGGTTTAAAGGGTATTTTAGGAGAGAGTTTCTCAAGTTTTAGTTATCATGGCGGCAAGCAGTTAGGCGTAAGGCTTCCTATAAGGTCTATCAGGGAGATGATAGAATTTATTGAAAAGCTTAAATTAGGCCGCATGGAAGTCGTAGAATTTGATGACGAAAAGATGGTGGTTAATTTATATGAATCGGCCACTTGCGCCGGATTGCTCCCGATCGGCAGGCCGATTTGTTATTTTGAATCCGGTATAATCGCGGGTATTACCGAGAATATTTTTAAGAAAAAGATGTCTGTTAAGGAGACTAAATGCTGGGGGTTGGGAGACAAATACTGCCAATTTCACGCGACTGGCTCATTGCACAAACTGGAATCCGATAAGAATTATTTAAACGAACCTCATTTTCTCAGTAAATTTATTGAAGAAGCGGGAGTTGATTATTCTGAAGAAAATATCCAGCTTCTTTCAACCTTGACGGCTCATACAATGGTGGCATTAGAAAATACAAGGTTATATGAGCAGGCAAAAAAGTCAATGATCATCGACGCGATGACTAATGTTTATAACTTTGGTTATTTTCAGAGCAGGATAAAAGAGGAGTTTGACAGGTCGGAGCGGCATAATATTCCCTTAAGTGTTATGTTGATCGATGTTGATTATTTTAAAAAATATAATGATTCTCACGGCCATCCTGAAGGGGATGCCTTATTGACAGAACTGGTTAAAGTTGTGAAGGCGAGTATCCGTAATATAGATATTTTATGCCGTTATGGTGGCGATGAATTTTCCGTGATTATGCCGCAGTTAGAAGAATCTAAAATTCATCCTATCGCGGACAGGATAGTTAAAAAGATCGATAACCATCTTTTTGTCAGGGGAAATGATAAAAGGAAAGTCAGTGTAAGTATTGGGATAAGCAATTATCCGAAGAATTCTTTAAATGCTGTTGAATTGATCAAAAATGCCGATGTCGCTTTATATAAAGCCAAAAATAAGGGCAGAAATTGTTTTGTAGTTTATTCATAACCTCCCCTGAATCCCCTCCTTATTAAGGAGGGGACAAAGGGGTGGTGTATTTTTATAATATAGGAGAAAATGGTGAATATTAGAATTGAGAAGGCTGAGCGTTTAAAAAAATTGCCGGTTTACCTTTTTGCTGAACTTGATAATTTAAAGACAGAGGCAAAAAAAAAGGGTATTGATATAATTGATCTTGGAGTTGGAAGCCCGGATCTGCCTGCGCCGTCCAATATAATTAAAAGGGCGCAGGATGAAATAGCTGATAAAAATAATCACGGATACCCGTCATATATCGGGATGATCGAATTTCGTAAAGCTACGGCTTCCTGGTATAAAGAACGGTTTAATGTAAATTTGGATCCTGAAACAGAAATTCTCGCGCTTATTGGTTCAAAAGAGGGGATCGGACATATTCCATTAGCTTTTATTAATGAAGGAGATGTTGTTCTTGTTCCTGATCCCGGGTATCCTGTTTATCAGGCAGGAACTGTTTTCGCGGGCGGGGTTCCATATTTTATGCCGCTTTTAAGAGAAAATAATTTCTTTCCGGATTTTAAAAAAATAGATCCGAAAGTTTTAAAAAAAGCTAAATTAATGTTCATTAATTACCCGAATAATCCGACTACCGCTGTCGCGAATAAAGAATTTTTTGAGGAGGTAGTCGCATTCGCGTCAAAAAATAATATTATTGTATGCCATGATGCGGCGTATTCCGAAATTTATTACGATAAGAAAATTATCAGTTTTCTTGAGGTTGACGGAGCAAAGGATGTAGGCATAGAGTTTCATTCATTTTCTAAAACATATAATATGGCCGGCTGGAGAATAGGTTTTGCCGCCGGCAATAAAGATATCTTAAGCGGGCTGGGACAGATCAAGACCAACCTGGATTCCGGTATATTTCAGGCGGTTCAATTAGCGGCTGTTGAGGCTTTAAGGTCGCCTAAACAGATAAAAAAAGAGATAGTCAACGTCTATCAGGAAAGACGGAACCTTTTCGTTAATGGCTTAAAAAAATTGAAATGGGATGTAATTTATCCGGAGGCCACTTTTTATGTTTGGGTTGCGGTTCCAAAAGGATTGACCTCCAGAGAATTAACTACTGCGTTGATAAAAGAATGCGGAATTGTTGCTACCCCGGGAGCGGGATTTGGAAGCGCGGGCGAAGGCTATATTCGTTTTTCTCTGACCACAGAGAAAAAAAGATTGCAGGAAGCATTGGACAGAATCGGGAAGCTAAAAATTTAATAAACTTGTGACGTGTGACTTATTATTATGGATAAAATAGTTCTAAAAGATATGGTGTTCCATGGTTTCCACGGGACAAAGGATTTTGAAAAAGAAATCGGTCAAAAAATAATCATTTCAATAGAATTGTTTTTAGACTTAAAAAAACCCGGTAAAACCGATGATCTGAAGGACACTGTGGATTATCAGGAGATCTATAAATTAATAAATAATATTCAGGCAAGGAAAAAATATAATCTATTGGAGGCATTGGCTGATACAATAGCAGATGAAGTCCTGAAAAAAGGTAATGTCAAAAAAATATTTTTACAAATTAAAAAACCGCAGGTTTTGATCGGCGGCCAATTAGATTATGTGGCAGTTGAGATTTGCAGGGAAATATAAATAAACTTATATGGCAGGAATATTTTTAAGCCTGGGGTCGAATCTTGGGGATAGAAGAAATAACCTATATTATGCTGTCAACGAAATTAGAAAATATGGATTGATAACTGTTAAAAAGATTTCCTCTTTTTATAAGACATCTCCTTTAGGGGAAAAAAATCAACCTGATTTTATTAATGCTGTAATACAGATAGAAACCGGATTGACCCCGGACGGATTGCTTTTTTTTATTAAATCTATAGAAAAGAAAATGGGCCGGGTAAAATCTTTAAGATGGGGCCCGAGAAAAATTGATATCGATATTATTTTGTTTAATGATCTGGTTATAAAAAAACAAGGATTGATCGTTCCCCACCCGGAGGCTAAAAACAGGCTTTTTGTACTGGAGCCTTTAATGGAGCTAGCGCCGGATCTGGTATATCCGGGGACGGATATTAGAATAGAAGAAATGGTGAAAATCTTACATTAAACATTACACAGATTTTTAGCATCGCGCAGAATAATTATGGAGCAATTAAGATATATAGCTATTGAAGGGGCGATCGGCGCGGGAAAAACGAGTTTAGCAAAATTGCTGACAGATAAATTGCACGCAAAACTTGTTTTGGAAAACGCGAGTGAAAATCCTTTTCTGGAAAAATTTTATAAGAATCCGGAACAATTTGCTTTTCAGACACAGGTGTTTTTTTTGTTAAGCCGTTATCAGCAGCAGATGGAATTGCAACAGCAGGATCTTTTTGAACGGATCACAATAAGTGATTATCTTTTTGAAAGGGATGAAATATTCGCGCATTTGAATCTGGACGAAGATGAAATGTCGATGTACAGGCATCTTCATTCGTTATTAAAAAAGAAAGTAATACTTCCTGATCTGGTGGTGTTTTTACAGGTAAGCACTGAAAACCTGATTGAGAGGATAAAAACACGCGGGATAGTTTTTGAGCAAAATATCTCTCAGGGATATCTTGAGGCGGTAAACCAGGCTTTTAATAATTTTTTCTTTCATTACAGCGAAACTCCGCTTCTTGTTATTAATACGAATGAGATAGATTTTGTTAATAGCCATGAGGATCTGGATAATCTGGTTAAAGAAATAAAGGAAATGGGAAAAGGAAAGAAATATTACGTGCCGGTGTCAAAGAGGAGATAATATGGAAAAAAAGGTCACAACAGCAACTTTGATGGAAATGAAGCAAAAGGGTGAGAAGATCACTATGTTGACTGCTTATGATTATCCAATATCTTATATAACGGAAAAAGCGGGGATAGAAGTGGTGCTTATCGGCGATTCATTAGGTAATGTAGTCCTTGGATATGATAATACACTGCCTGTTACCGTTAATGATATTATTTATCATACAAAGGCGGTAGTCAGGGGTAATAAAAAAAGCTTGATTGTAGCCGATATGCCCTTTTTGTCCTATAAGATTTCAAAAGAAGAAGCAGTCCGCAACGCGGGAAGAATGATACAGGAAGGCGGGGCAAGCGCGGTTAAGGTTGAAGGCGGCGCTGAAATATCCGATATCATATCTTCGATCATTAAAGCGGATATACCGGTTATGGGTCATTTGGGATTAACCCCGCAGGCTATTAATCAGTTTGGAAGTTATAAAACCCGGGGAGTGGATAAAAAAGAGGCTCAGAAAATTATTTCTGACGCAAAAGAGCTTGAAAAATTGGGAGTGTTTGCTATCGTTCTGGAAAAGATACCATTAGAGCTCGCTAAAAAGATCACCGCGAGCATATCTATACCGACTATCGGGATCGGGGCCGGGCCATTTTGTGATGGCCAGGTTTTAGTTACTTATGATATGCTGGGCTTATTTTCAAAATTTTTACCGAAATTTGTTAAAAAATACGCGGACCTGGATAAAGAAATAACAAACGCCTTTTTGGCGTTCAGCCAGGAAGTTAAAAATGGCAAGTTTCCTGACAAGGATAAACATAGTTTTTAATTATGAATAATAAATTAATTTTAGCGCTGGATACAGATAGCCTTAAAAAGGCGGAAGAGATAATTAATGAAGTAAAGGATCTCATTAAGTTCTATAAGATAGGAAGCCAGTTATTTACTGCCTGCGGGCCGTCTATAGTTAAGCTGGTACAGAAGAACGGCGGGAAGGTTTTTCTTGACCTGAAATTTAATGATATACCAAATACTGTGGCGTCGGCGATAAAAGAGGCGGCGGTTCTCGGCGCGGATATGCTGACTGTTCATACTACGGGCGGCAGAGAAATGATGATCCGGGCGGTGGAGGCCGCTAAAACAGCGGGAGAAAAAAGCGGCCGAGCGCCATTGATTGTTGGTGTTACTCTTTTAACAAGCCTTGATGTGAATTATCTCCGTGAAATGGGGATAAATTATTCATCTGAAGAATTTGTATTGCGTTTAGCCGGATTGGCAAAAGAATGCGGGTTGGATGGAGTTGTTTCATCAAGCAGGGAATGCCTGGAAATAAGAAAAAAATGCGGGCCTGATTTTAAGATCGTTACTCCGGGCATCCGTCTGGCAGGTGATTCATTGAACGATCAGAAAAGAACAGATACGCCGTCAAAGGCAATAAAGAACGGGGCATCATATCTTGTTGTCGGCAGGCCGATATTAGAAGCAAAAGATAAGTTGGCGGTAATAAGAAAGATATTAAATGAAATTGAAGAATCTGATGTATGAATAAGTTCAGCTCGGAAGAACGGAAGCGCGAAAGTGCGAAGTCAGGAAGGAAATAAATGGAATTACAAGATAAACTTTTAAAAATCTTTAGGGAAACAAACGCGTTGTTGTCGGGACATTTTGCTTTAACCTCCGGGTTTCACAGCGATAGTTATTTCCAATGCGCGCTTGTTTTGCAGGATCCAAAGTACGCAAGATTACTGGGAGAGTTGATCGGCGAAAGATTTTTAAATGAAGAAATTGACGCTGTTATTGCCCCTGCGATAGGAGGAATAGTGATAGCGTGCGCAATCGGGGATTATCTGGACCAAAAAAATAAGAAGGGTTTGCGGGTAATATTTACTGAAAGAGTGGATGATAAAATGGCCCTTCGGCGCGGATTTTCTATTAAAAAAGGAGAAAAGGTTTTAGTTGTAGAAGATGTTATTACGACAGGAGGGTCAATAAAGGAAGTTATAGAATTAGCAAAAAATGGAGGGGCGAAAATTGTCGGTGTCGGATCGATCGTTGATCGAAGCGGCGGTAAGGTTGACTTCGGGGTAAGAAAAGAAGTTTTAGTTACTTTAGATGTTAAAAAATTTACACAGGCTGAATGTCCCTTATGTAAAAAAGGAATACCGGTCGATAAGCCGGGTAGCAGAAAAAAATAAATGAAAATTTCAAGGAGGAATTATGTTTCAAGTAGATCAGGATGTATTTTACCCGTTATATGGGATTGTCCGTATAGATGAAATTGAATCAACGGAGTTTTCCGGGAAAAAAGAACAATTTTATGTGTTTAATACCAAAGGAACAAAGATAATGGCTCCCGTTGAACGTTCCGCGGAATTAGGAATAAGGGCAATTAAGACAGAAGAGGAACTTGCGGCGTTCATTGACCAGTTAAAAAAATCTGTTGTTTTAACAGGAAGTACCGTCTGGACGGAAAGGTACGCGAATTATATTGGCCTTATGAAAAAAGGCGATCCGTTCGCAATACCTGATATAATAAAAGACCTGTACTGGCAAAATAAAGAAGAAAATGAATTTACAACAAAAGAAAAAGAGGTATGGACCCGTCTTTATCATAATTTGCTTGAAGAAGTAGCTTATATCCAGAAGTCGAACAGGAACCTGGTTAATAAGTTTATTTCAAAAGTTATCTGGGAGACAAAGTAGATGGATGAAAGGGAATATTGGCTGTCCCTGAATTTAGTTCCCGGATTAGGAGTAGATAAAATAAGAAAGCTGGTAAACGCCTTTGGAACGGCTAAAAATATTTTTTCAAAAGATAGCAAGGAGCTTTCAAAAGTAATCGGTTCAAAAGAAGACCTATTGGAAAATTTAAGAATAGAAAAAATTGAACCGATTTTAAAAAAAGAATTAAAAGAACTGGAGAGGCGGAAGTTTTATTTTATTGCCTTAAGTGATAAAGAATATCCCGAATTTTTAAAGGAGATCTCTGATCCTCCCGTTGTTCTGTATATCAGAGGCAAGCTTTTAAAAGAGGATAAATTTTCATTAAGTATAGTAGGGGCGCGCAAGGCTTCTTCTTACGGAATAGATGTCGCGGAAAAGTTTTCATATGATCTTGCTAAATGCGGATTTACTATAGTAAGCGGCCTGGCGAGAGGAATTGATTCCGCGGTGCACAGCGGCGCTTTGAAGGCAAAAGGAAGGACTATAGCCGTGTTAGGTTCAGGTGTGGATGTTATTTATCCTCCTGAAAACCGTTCACTTGCTGATAGTATTTCTGAAAGCGGCGCGGTTATTTCAGAATTCCCGCTATCAACAAGGCCTTTTTTCTCCAATTTCCCGAGGAGAAACAGGATAATAAGCGGGTTAACAAAAGGAACGATAGTTGTTGAGGCGGGGCTAAAAAGCGGGTCTTTAATTACGGCGGGATTGGCGCTGGAGCAGGGAAGGGATGTTTTTGCCGTTCCCGGTAAAGCCTTTTCGGAGCAAAATAAAGGCGCGCATGTTTTAATTAAACAAGGGGCTAAACTAATAGATAATGTCTTTGATGTTCTGGAAGAATTTAATATTAATAAAGATCAAATAAGTAATTTGGTTTATAATAAAACTTTATCGGTAAATGAAGATGAAAAGAAGGTCGTTTCAATTTTATCAGATGAACCAAAGCATATTGACCTTATTTGCAGAGAATTAGATGATACGATCCAGAAGGTTTTGGGTGTTTTAACGCAATTGGAACTGAAAGGGCTGGTTAAACAAACAGCTGGTAAGATGTTTGTTAAGCAAATTTAAATCAGGGAAGGAAAGAAATGGCAAAGTTATTGATCGTAGAATCCCCCGCAAAGGCTAAAACAATAAACAAATATTTAGGCAATGATTTTATTGTAAAATCTTCAATGGGGCATATAAAGGATCTGCCTAAAACAAAATTAGGCGTCGATGTGGATAATAATTTTGAACCGCAGTATAAGGTTATTAAGGGCAGGGAAAAGCTTTTAAAGGAACTAAAAGCCCTGGCCAAAAAATCTAAAAACGTTTATTTAGCGCCTGACCCTGACAGGGAGGGGGAGGCGATCGCCTGGCATTTGGCACAGGAGCTTGGCGGCGATAAAATAAATATTTTCCGGGTGAATTTTAATGAAATAACTAAAAAAGCTATATTACAGGGTGTTGACAATCCCGGAGAAATAAATCTTAACAGGGTTAATGCCCAGCAGGCAAGGAGGATTTTAGACAGGCTGGTCGGTTATAAAATAAGCCCGCTGCTCTGGAAAAAAGTTCAGAAAGGTTTAAGCGCCGGAAGGGTTCAGTCTGT
Source organism: bacterium (assembly GCA_028719205.1). GTDB lineage: Bacteria > JACRDZ01 > JAQUKH01 > JAQUKH01 > JAQUKH01 > JAQUKH01. Next base: position 5,345 of record JAQUKH010000005.1, on the reverse strand, counting down.
CGCGGTGCGTTTGATCTGCGAGCGGGAGGTAGAAATAGAAAAATTTGTCGCGCAGGAATACTGGACTATTACGATTTCAGTACTGCCGTCTTCGGGGAAAGAAGCGGAAAAATTTGAAGCTGAACTTTATAAAATAAACGGCAAAAAGAGCGAGCTTGCAAAACAGGATGAAGTAACTCCAATTGTTGAGGAATTAAAAAAAGAAACTTATATAATTGAAGATATTAATATTAAAGAAAAGAAGAAAAATTCGCCTGCGCCATTCATTACAAGCAGCCTGCAGCAGGAAGCATTCAGGAGATTTGGTTTTTCAGCCAAAAAGACAATGCTGTTTGCGCAGAATTTATATGAAGGATTGGAAATAGGGGAACAGGGGCCTGTAGGCCTTATAACATATATGAGGACTGATTCCATCAGGGTCTCCCCTGAGGCAGTTAAGGAGACAGTTGAGTTCATAAAAGAAAAATTCGGGAATGAATATGTATTAACCGAGATCATAAAACGCAAGGAAAAAGCAAACGTTCAGGACGCTCATGAGGCTATAAGGCCTACATCCTGCAGGTTTATTCCTGATGAAATAAAACAATATTTGTCCCAGGATCAATACAAAATATATAAATTGATCTGGGAAAGATTTGTCGCTTCACAAATGAGCCCGGCAATTTATGACCAGACAACTGTAACCATAAAGGCAGGGAGGTTTTTATTCCGGGCTACGGGACTGGTGGAAAAATTTAAGGGTTTTACTGTTCTATATGAAGAAAAAAAAGATGAGAGTGAAGAAGATAAAACCGGCAGGCTTCCGGTCTTAACTAAAAATGAATTGTTAAAATTGTTAGATGTTAAACCCGGCCAGCATTTTACGAAACCGCCTTCCCGGTATACTGAAGCTACATTGATCAAAGAGCTTGAAGATAAAGGGATCGGACGTCCAAGTACTTACGCGTCAATAGTCGGAACGGTACAGGATAGGGGTTATGTCGGGAAAGAGGAAAAAAGGCTTTTCCCCGCGGAATTAGGTAAGATCGTTAACGGATTATTAGTGACAAGTTTCCCCGATGTTGTTGAGGTCGCTTTTACGGCCAACATGGAGAGCAATCTGGATAAAATCGAGGAGGGCGAGGTTCCCTGGCAGAAGGTATTGGAAGAATTCTATAAAGTTTTTGTTAATAATTTGAACAAAGCTGAAGATACTATGAGAAATGTTAAGAAGGAACAGGAGAAAGTTACCGATATAGTATGTGAGAAATGCGGCGGGACGATGGTTGTGAAATGGGGAAGGCGCGGGAAGTTCCTGGCTTGCTCTAATTTTCCTGCCTGCCGTAACGCGAAACCATGGGATGAAAAAAACGAAACAGTGGCAAAAGAAGAGGTTTCTCTGGAAGTTTGCCAGAATTGCGGGAAACCCATGGTGGTTAAAGTAGGACGCTTTGGGAAGTTTTTGGCGTGTTCCAATTACCCGGAATGTAAAACTACAAAACCGATATTGCAGGAAATAGGAATGAATTGCCCTGAAGCGGGATGTTCCGGTAAAATAATCCAGAGGCGTTCAGGAAAAGGCAGGATGTTTTTCGGGTGCAGCAAGTATCCCGCGTGCAAATTCGTATCCTGGGATAAACCGGTGGCAAAACCCTGTCCTGTATGCGGGGCGGCTTATATTCTGGAAAAGTTTAACAAGTCCGGAAATATTTCAAGATGTTCAAATCCTGATTGTACATGGACAGAAAAGAGCGGCGTTTAGAGGAAGGTAATCAGTTTTAATGGAGGATAATTATGGAATTAAAAGTAATATTTTTATTTATTTTGGTCCTGATCTTTGTAGTTTTAGGTATCCAGAATCCAAATCTTATTACTATACATATGTTCGGCTACCATTCTCCGGAAGTTCCGTTAGTCTTTATAATAATTATTTCGATGATCGTGGGTATGGTGATAGTCAGCCTTATCGGAGTTATGCGCCAGTTCAAATTGTCCCGGGAGATAAAACGCCTGGAGGACCTGATAGAAAAACAAAATGAAGAATTAAAATCTTTTCGTAATATAGATATTATGGAAACAGAGGAATTCACTAAAGAAGGAGAAGAGTAAATGCCTCAATTGGGATTTCTGGTATTAGGTTTTTTTCTCGGCTGGATCATTTTTCATAAAAATTGGCAAATACAGAGATTAAAGAACAAAAACAAAAAAGAGGCCAGTGATTATTATGTCAAAGCCCTGAATTTAATTATTGAACAAAATCTCAATGCAGGGGTTGTCGCTTTAAAACAGGTTGTGGTTTTGGATACCGATCACGTAGAGGCGTATTTGAAATTAGGCGATATCTACAGAAAAAAAGGTAATCTTGAAAAAGCGATAAAGATCCACGAAGGAATTACCCTGAGGCAGACAATTTCCAAGGAAATGCTTATTAAAACGTATTTCTGCCTTTTGAACGATTATATTCTGGTAAGCAATAAAGATTGGGATAAGATCAATAATATTGTAAATAAACTTATGGGATTCGGCATTAAGGATCTCGGGTCAAATATTTCATTAAAAAATATTCTTAAAAAGCTGGATAAGTGGGAAGAAGTGTATGAAGTACAGAAAAGAATCCTGAAGCTTCAAAATTCTCAGGATAAAAAGGAATTGGCTTGTATTATGAGTTCTATCGGCGATAATTACCTGAAGAAACAGGATCATAAAGAGGCTATGAAATGTTATAAAGAGGCTATTGCCCTGCATGATGAGTGCATTAACGGTCATATTGGTCTAGGGAATATTTATTATAGTGAAGAAAAGATCCATAAAGCTATTGAAGAATGGCAGACAGTAATTAATCTTGACCCGCATAGCCTTCCTAAGATCGCTAAAAAGTTAGAGGACGCGTATTTTGAAGAACAGGAATTTGAAAAGATGATCTCTTTTTATGAGGAAATGCTCGCGAAATATCCGAATATCCCGGAGATAAATTTCGCGCTTGGCGAGATATATGAAAAAATGGGCCAGAAAGAAAGAGCGATAAATTTATATCTTGAGGTCGTCAAGAATAAAAGTAATTTGGGACAGGCATATAAAAATTTATATCTGATATATATCAAAAGCGGCAAAAGAGAAGAAGCCCTGGCGATATTTAATAAGATAGATGAAATATTCATTAAAAAAAATAAAGAGTGATCCCTCCTATGGAAGCGCTTACCCCGATGATGCGGCAATATCAGAAGATAAAGGATAATCACAAGGACGCTATATTATTGTACAGGTTGGGTGATTTTTATGAAATGTTCAATGAAGACGCTAAGATAGCTTCGAAAGTATTAGAAATAACGTTAACCAGCAGGGACGCGGGGCAGGGCAGTAAAGTGCCGTTAGCCGGGGTACCTTATCACGCGGCGGCTTCATATATCGCGCGTTTGATAAAAGAGGGATTCAAGGTCGCGGTATGCGAACAGATCGAGGATCCAAAAACGGCCAAGGGTGTGGTAAGAAGAGAAGTTGTCAGGATTATAACCCCTGGAACGATCCTTGAATCGGGAATGCTTGATGGTTCAAAAAATAATTTTCTGACGGCATTATCTTTTTCAGAGGATTCAGCAGGTTTGGCTTTTATAGATATTTCCACGGGGGAATTCCAGTGCGCTGAGTTTAAAGGCAGCCAAAGATCCGCAAAACTCAATAATGAAATAAGCCGCTTAAATCCGTCCGAATGCGTCCTGCCGGAAAGACTGAAAGAAGAATTCGGGATAAAATTCCAAAAAGATTTCCCTAAAATATTTTTAACATATCTGAATGACTGGGAATTTGACAGGGAAAACGCTTATAGCAAGTTAATAAAACACTTTCATACAAACTCGCTAAAAGGTTATGGAATAAGCGATGAATGGGACGAGGCAATATCTTCCGCGGGGGCGTTATTCGGTTATGTCCAGGAAAACCAGAAATCAAATTTAGGGCAGATATCCGGTTTAAAAGAATACAATGTTTCCGATTATATGATTCTGGACAGCGGGACGCAAAAAAATCTGGAGATAACAGAGGCAGTAAATACAAGGTCTAAAAAAGGAAGCCTGCTCGATATTCTGGATAACACAAAAACTTCCATGGGTGGAAGAAGGTTGAGATTCTGGCTCACGCATCCTCTGATTAAAGAAGATCTGATCAATGCGCGCATGGACGCGATAGGTGAGTTAATAAAAAATAATATTGAAAGAGATAACCTCCAGAAAGATATTTCAAATATCTATGATGTTGAAAGGATCATAGGTCGCCTGAACAATATCAATATTGTCACCCCGCGCGACCTGATCTCGCTGAAAGAATCACTTAAGATCATTTGTAACCTGCCGGCCAAACTTGAAAAATTCGGTTCCGGATCAATAAAAAACGCTAAAACTAAAATTGAAGAAAATAACGGGGTTATACAAAAAATTATTGGAATTATCAACAGCGCGATCAATGATGATGTTCCTCTGAGTTTGAAGGAAGGTAAGATAATAAAAAAAGGATATGACAGGGAACTGGATGAGCTTCTGGAGATCGTCTCTTCAGGGAAAGACTGGGTAATCGATTATGAAAATAAAGAAAAAGAAAGATCAAAGATCAGGTCCCTTAAAGTAAGGTTCAATCAGATATTCGGATATTATATCGAGGTCAGCAATCCAAACCTTCCTCAGATACCGGCTGATTATATCCGCAAACAGACACTGGCAAATTGCGAACGCTACATCACGCCCGAATTGAAGGACTATGAGTCAAAGATCCTGGGCGCGGAAGAAAAGATAACGCGCCTTGAAATGGAAATATTCAGAAAAGTATGCGCTTTGATAGTTCCGGATACCGCTGTTATCCAGGCGCTGGCGGATATTACCGGGGAATTGGATGTATTGGCAGGGCTTGCTTTAACGGCCTATTTGAATAATTATATTCGCCCGAAACTTTCAAAAGATAAAAATATCATGATCAAAAAAGGTCGGCATCCGGTTGTTGAGAAAATAATCAATCTGGGAGAATTTATTTCCAATGATACTTTGATGGATTCGGGGACCGATCAGATATTGATCATAACAGGCCCCAATATGGCAGGGAAGTCGACGTATATCCGCCAGGTCGCGTTAATTACCCTTATGGCTCATTGCGGTTCTTTTGTGCCGGCGGAAGAGGCCGAGATCGGTTTAACGGACCGGATTTTCACGCGAATAGGCGCGATGGATAACCTGGCTAAAGGGGAAAGCACATTTCTGGTGGAAATGAATGAGACGGCGAACATCCTGAATAACGCTACGGAAAAAAGCCTTATAATATTGGATGAAGTCGGGCGGGGGACGAGCACGTTTGACGGATTAAGCATAGCGTGGGCGATCATTGAA